>NZ_JBVJNO010000022.1:93477-128702 GCF_055583645.1 Amycolatopsis sp. NPDC104587 | reverse complement strand
CGTCGGGCCCGGCGGCGACACCGGGGAAGAACGTCCCCCTCCCCCCTCCCTCCCCTCCCCCCCCCCCCCCCCCCCCCTCCCCTCCCCCCCCCCCCCCCCCCCCCCTCCCCCCCCCCGCCCCCCCCCCCCCCCCCCCCCCCCCCCCCCCCCCCCCCCCCAGCCCGAGTGCGGGCAACCACCGGCGCTTCACGACAGGCCGTTCTTCATGGCGGTGATGAGCTCGCCGTTGCTCGTGTCACCGGTCAGCTCCCAGAAGAAGGCGCCGCCGAGACCCTGCTGCTTGGCGTAGGACATCTTGCCGCCGATGGTGCCCGGGGTGTCGTAGCTCCACCAGTTGCTGCCGCACTTGGCGTACGCGGTGCCGGCGAACGTGCCGGTCGACGGGCAAGAGTTCTTCAGGACCTTGTAGTCCTCGATGCCCTGCTCGTACGTGCCCGGCGCGGGGCCGGTCGCCGTGCCACCCGGCGTGCTCTGCGTGACACCGGTCCAGCCACGGCCGTAGAAGCCGATGCCCAGCAACAGCTTGCTCGACGGGACACCCTTGCTCTTCAGCTTCTGGATCGCCGCGTCGGAGTAGAAGCCCGGCGTCGGGATGCCGGTGAAGTTGGTCAGCGGCGAGTGCGGGGCCGTCGGACCCTGCGGCGCCCAGGCACCGAAGTAGTCGTAGGTCATGACGTTGAACCAGTCGAGGTACGGCGCCGCGCCGGCGTAGTCGGCGACGTCGAGCTTGCCGCCGTTGCTGCCGTCCGCCGAGATGGCCGAGGTGACCAGGAACGACGAGCCGAACTTCGAGCGCAGCGCGGACATCAGGTTCTTGTACGAGTTGGCGCCGCTGGAGTCACAGGAGAGCCCGCACGCGTTGGGGTACTCCCAGTCGATGTCGATGCCGTCCCAGATGTCGGCCCAGCGCGGGTCCTTCAGCAGGTTGTAGCAGGACTGCGCGAAGGCGGCCGGGTTCTGCGCGGCCTGGCCGAAGCCACCGGAGTACGTCCAGCCGCCGAACGACCAGATGACCTTGAGGCCCGGGTGCATCTTCTTCAGCTTGCGCAGCTGGTTGAAGTTGCCCGCGACCGGCTGGTCCCAGGTGTCGGCGACACCGTCGACGCTGCCCGCGGCGTCGTAGGTCTTCTGGTAGTCGGCGTACGGGTCGTCGTTGGCGGTGCACTGGCCGTTCTTGACGTTGCCGAACGAGTAGTTGATGTGCGTCAGCTTGTTCGCCGAACCCGACGTCTCGATGTTCTTGACGTGGTAGTTGCGGCCGTAGACGCCCCACTGCACGAAGTAGCCGACGTTCTTCAGCCCACCCGGCGGGGGCGGGGTGGTGGTGGTCGTCGTCGGCGGCGTGGTGGGCGTGGTCGGGGTGGTGGTCGGCTGCGTCGGGGTGGTCGGCGTGGTGGTCGGGGTGCCACCGCCGGCGTCGCAGGAGCCGCTGTTCAGCCGGCAGTTGGAGGGGGCGGCGTAGGCGCCCGAGTAGGAGACGTTGAAGCCGAAGCTGACGCTGCCGCCGTTGCCGACGTTGCCGTTCCAGGTGTTCTTGACCGTGACGTGCTGGCCGGCGGCGGTGTAGCTGCCGTCCCACAGCGAAGCGATCTTCGCGCCGGACGGGAGGTCGAACTCGACCGTCCAGCTGGGCAGCGCCGAACCGGAGCCGTTGGCGATCGTGTACTTGCCCTCGTAGCCGGTGCCCCAGTCGGAGCCCTTGGTGAAGCTCGCGCTGACACCACCGGCGGCACTCGCCGGCACGGTGACGAGCCCGATCGCGATCGCGCCGACCGCGGTGAAGAGACCGAGGAGGTGCCATCTCTTTCTGGACATAACTCTCCCTTGAGCCAGGTACAGGCCGACGCGCACCAGGGGGACCAAGATGGTGATTTGCGCCGTTTGCGAAGACGTTACGTGGTCCAGACCAATTATGGAAGCACGAGTACAGAGAGTGCCGAAGGCGCCGGACCGGTTGCGGCATTGGCGAGTTGACTGGTCCAGTCCAGTTACACAAAGCAGCCGAACCAAGGGGCGCGGAAGACACCGTCGCATCCCTTCGCCGGGTCCGCGCGACGCGGAAAGCCCGACCTGAAGCACAGATCGCGACCATTCGCAGCATTCCTGTGACCCAGTTCATCGCCCGCAGCAGGTGATGTTCGTCATTTATCCCCCAACTGGGGTAAAGCAATGTTAAAGCCTGGCCAATTAGGCCATTTGGCCCAATGCTTTACCTATTACCGCGCGGTAACCCCTTTGGACACACCGACGGAAGGACTCACCATGGGTATCTCGGACATCGTTTACGCAGCCGCCGACATCGCCTACTTCGCGATCCACAGCGTCGGGAACCTGGTCCACTTCCTGGTGGGCTGACCAGGTTCCGCAGTGGACTGTCGCGAATGCAAGCAGGGCCTCGTTTCCCATCGGAAACGAGGCCCTGCTCGGTACTGCTGTCTCAACCAGACGTGCGCCCGAAGGGATTCGAACCCCTGACCTTCTGATCCGTAGTCAGATGCTCTATCCAGCTGAGCTACGGGCGCGTGTTCAGTTGTAACCTAGCACCCGGCGAACCGGGTACCAGCGGAGGCTCCGGGATTTGAACCCGGGAGGGGGGGTTACCCCCAACCGCATTAGCAGTGCGGCGCCATAGACCAGACTAGGCGAAGCCTCCTGGGCCCAACGACCACTGCTCAGATAGGTTACACACCCCCCGGACCACCTCCGAAGGCACCCCCCTCACGCTCGGCGCAGCAGTCTGAGCAGGCGCGGAGATCGTCCGCCGAGCCCCTCGGCCTCGAACGTCGCGATGCCGACGCGCGGGAGTTCGCGGACGCCCGGGTACACCAGGTACCTCGGCACCCAGCGCGGCTGGAACTTGGCGTTGAAGCGGTACAGCGTCTCGATCTGGATCCAGCGCGAGAAGAAGTGGAGCACCTTCGCGGACATGCGCGCGACCGGGCCGGCGCCGATGCGCCGGCCCTGTTCCATCAGGGCTCTGAACGCCGCGAAGTTCAGGGACACCTGCTCGACGTCGTGCCTGCGGGCGGCCAGCAGGAGCTCCGAGATCATCAGCTCGTTGACGCCGTTGTCGGCCGTGCGGTCGCGGCGCATGACGTCCAGCGAGAGGCCCTTCGAGCCCCACGGCACGAACTGGAGCACCCCGCGGACCCGGCCACCCTGCTCGGCCGTCACCAGCACCGATCCCGTGTCTCCCATGCGCCCCAGCGCCATCGAGAAACCACGCTCGGTGTCCGTGCCGCGCCAGTTCGCGGCCAGCGCCTCCAGCTCGGCCAGCTCGCCCGGTCGCAGGTCCTCCGTGCGGCGCACCAGCACCTTGTACCCCGCGCGCTTGGTGCGCGCCGCGGCCTGGCGGACGCCGCGCATGGTGCGGCCGTCCAGGGTGAAGTCCTCGACGTCGACGACGGCTTCGTCGCCGATCTCCAGCACCTCCAGGCCGAACCGGGCCCAGACCGTCGCGCCCAGCTCGGAGACGCCCATCGCCGCCGGGACCCAGCCGTTGCGGCGGCAGACCTCCAGGTACTCCTCGATCGCGCCCGGCCACGCCTCGTGGTCGCCGAGCGGGTCGGCCGAGCAGAGCGCCACCCCGGCGATCACGCGGTAGGTGACCGCGGCCTTGCCGGTGCGGGAGAACACCGCGAACTTGTCGCGACGCAGGGCGAAGTACCCGAGGGAGTCACGCTCGCCGTGCTCGTCCAGGAGCTTGCGCAGGCGTGTGACCTCGTCGTCGGTCAGCCGCGGCGCCGGCTCGGCCGAGCGCAGCAGGAAGTACGCCGACACCAGGACGGCGGCGAGGCCGAACAGCAGCCCGACGGCGGCCGTCATGTCCTCCAGCCACATCTGGTGGAAGACGGCGGGCCCGCTGGCCCCGACGAGCGCGAGCGCGGACTCCGCAAGCCGGTCCGGGAAGCTCAGCGGCTCCAGCACCGCGTGGGACGCCACGGACAGCAGGATGACGTTGATCACGAACCCGGCCAGCACCAGCTGCAGGAACACGCGCACCGCGCGCCAGCGTCCGACGACCGGGTCCGGTTTCGCGACGAAGTAGCGGCGGTTCGCGATCAGGCCCACCAGCAGCACGACCGACACCAGCCCGGCGCCGAAAACGTGCCTCAGGCCGAGGTGCGACACCGTGAGGAGCACCGTCGCGCCGACCGCGAGCTGCCACGCCCGGCGCTTGCGACGCCGCAGGCCGGCGGCCAGCAGCACCAGCAGCACGCCCGTGACCAGCGCGATCGTCGCCGCGGCGACGGTGGCGTCCTGCGGCAGCTCCAGCCACTCCGACAGGCGCCCGCGCAGGTTCCGGCGCCCGGCCGGCACCAGGACCGACACGAGTGTCATCAGTCCGGCCAGCCGGGTCACCCAGGTGATCACCCCCACGGTGGTGGCCCCCGCCACCCGCCAGGTGGTCTGCGCGCGTGTCCCCGTCACCACCTGTGCAACCCGTTGCAGGTGATCATGCTTCCCCCGTCTACCCCCCGGCGAGCTCCACGAACGGCGTCAGCGCCGCCGGGTTGGCCAGCGCGTCGCGGCTGACGGCCCGGTCGGGAGCCACACCGGCGAGGATCTTCTTCACCGGTACCTCACACTTCTTACCGTTCAAGGTACGAGGAATCTCGGAAACCACGACGAACCGATCGGGTACATGGCGCGGTGACAGGGCGCTGCGGAGCTCCTTCCGCAGCGTCGGCTCGATGTCTTCGATCTCGACGCCGTCCGCGAGCACCACGAAACAGATCAGCCGACCGTCCTCGTTCCCGGCCGCCGAGGTGTCCACGACCAGGGAGTCCGCGATCTCGTCGTACCCCTCGACGACCCGGTAGAACTCCGCCGTGCCCATCCGGACGCCGCCGCGGTTGAGCGTCGAGTCGCTGCGGCCGTAGATGACCGCCGAGCCGCGGTCGGTGATCCGGATCCAGTCGCCGTGGCGCCACAGCCCCGGGTACATCTCGAAGTACGCCTCACGCAGGCGCGAGCCGTCGGGGTCGTTCCAGAAGAACACCGGCATCGACGGCATCGGCTTCGTGATCACCAGCTCGCCGACCTGCTCGACGACGGCGTTGCCGGCCTCGTCGAACGCGGTGACCGCGGCGCCCAGCGCCGGGCAGGAGAGCTCACCCAGCCAGACCGGCACGTCGGGCGCGGACGCGACGAACGCCGCGCACAGGTCGGTGCCGCCGGAGACCGAGCAGATCTGCACCTTCGGGCCGATCTCGTTCACGATCCACCGGAAACCTTCGACGCTCAGCGGGGCGCCGGTCGAGCCGAGCGCGCGCAACGCCGTCAGGTCGTAGCGCTCGGCGGGCTTGATGCCCTTCTTGAGGCAGCTCTGGATGTACGGCGCCGACGTGCCGAAGTAGGTGACGCGGTGCTGCTCGGCCAAGTGCCAGAGCGCGTTCAGGTCCGGGAAGCCCGGGTTGCCGTCGTAGAGCACGATCGTCGTGCCGACCAGCAGGCCGGAGATGAGGAAGTTCCACATCATCCAGCCGGTGGTGCTGAACCAGAAGAACCGGTCGCCGGGCCCGAGGTCGGTCTGCAGCGCGAGGGCCTTGAGGTGCTCCAGCGTGATGCCGCCGTGGCCGTGCACGATGCCCTTCGGCAGGCCCGTGGTGCCGGACGAGTAGAGCACCCACAGCGGGTGCGCGAACTCGACGGGCTCGAACAGCAGCGGCGCGCCCTCGTGCTTCGCGAGCAGCTCGGCCCAGTCGTGCGCACCCTCGAGCCGGCCCTCGCCGACGTACTCGACGACCACGGTCGCGGCCAGCGACGGCAGCTTCTCCCGCAGGTCGGCGACCGTCGTCCGGATGTCGAACTGGCGGCCGTTGTACGCGTAGGCGTTGACCGCGAAGAACAGCTTCGGCTCGATCTGGACGAACCGGTCGGCGACCGCGCGGACGCCAAAGTCGGGTGAGCACGACGACCAGACCGCGCCGATGCTCGCCGCCGCGAGGAACGCGACCAGCGTCTGCGGGCAGTTCGGGGCCAGCGCGACCACCCGGTCACCCTTGCCGACACCCAGCTCGAGGAACGCCGCCCGGGCCGCGGCGACCTGCGCGCGAAGCTCGCCGTACGTCAGCTGGTCCGCGAAGCCGTCTTCGCGGTGGAAGATCACCGCGGTCTCGTCGTCACCCTTCGCGGCGCCCGCGACGCCGGGGGTGAGCGCGTGCTCGGCGTAGTTCAGGGTGCCGCCCTGGAACCAGACGGCGTTCGGCATCTCGCCCGCGAGCACTTCGCCCGGCTGGTCGTGCCAGCGGACGCCGAGGAAGTCCGCGACCGCCTGCCAGAAGTCCGGGCCGCGGTCGACGGAGAACTCCCAGAGCGAGCGGTAGTCGTCCACCTCGACCCCGCGCTCGGCCCGCAGCCACTGGCGGAAGGCTTCGATCTTCGTGTCGGCAACGTGGCTCGGCTCGGGGCGCCAGAGCACTTCGGGGGCGTCGGCGGTGTGCGTCACGCCCCGAGCCTAATCCCTCGGATCACGAAGTCACTGTGGTCGAAACCGACACTCGGCCCGCCTCTGGTGTGGCGGGCGCCGACATCACCGCAGGTGCGCGTCGAACCAGTTGAGCGTGCGCTGCCAGGCCTCGGCGGCCGCGCCGGGGTCGGCGTCGAAGCGGTGGTTCGCACCCGGGTAGTGGACGACGTTCGTGGCGACCTTCGCCGACGCCGCGGCGTCGCGCAGCCGCTCCACCTCGGCGCCGCCGGCCTCGTCACCGGCGTCGCCGTACATGCCGAGCCAAGGGCTGGTGAGCCGACCGGCGATCTCGACCAGCGCCGGCAGCTCCGCGACCTGCTGCCCGCCGACGCTGACGGCGGCCCCGAGCCTGCGGTGCGAGGCGACCACGAGCGCCGCGGTGCCGCCGAGGTCGAAGCCCATGACGCCGAGCAGGTCGGCCTGGACGCCGCGTTCGACGAGCCAGGCGAGTGTGATGTCCGTCGCGTCGAGGAGGTCCTGCTGCGTCAGCTGGTCGTTCTCGAGGTGCGGGGTGACGGTCAGCCAGCCTTCGAGGGCGAGGCTCGCGAGCAGCAGTTTCACTCCCTCGGTGACGCCGTCCGCTTCGTGCAGCACCACCAGGCCACCGCGTAGCGCGCCCTCGGGTTCCGAAAAGGTCAGGCGGAGGGCACGGCCGTCGGTGCGCTGGTAGTCCACGGTGCTGGTCGACGTCATTGCGTCACTCAATCACTTCGAGGTGAACGGAAGAAACCCAGTGTCGCAGGTAACTGCACCGGCAACCGTTTGAAGGGGCTCGCGTGGTGGCGGCCGGAAAAGATACGGTGACGGGGTTGTCCCGTTCAACCGGAGGAGCGCCGAAGATGTCGTCCGTGTCCCCGCGTGCCGATCTCGAATCGTTGCCGAAATACATCCCCGGCCGGACGATCGAAGGCGCCATCAAGCTGGCGAGCAATGAGGTGCCCGGCGGTGCGCTGCCGAGCGTCGCCCGCGCCATCGCCGAAGCCGCCGCGGGTGTCAACCGGTACCCGGACACCGGCTCGCAGCTGCTGCGCGAGCGGCTGGCGCGCGAGCTGGACGTGCCGGTCGAGCGCGTCGCGATCGGCTGCGGCTCGGTTTCGCTGTGCCAGCAGACGATCCAGGCCGCGTGCGCGCCCGGCGACGAGGTCATCTTCGGCTGGCGGTCGTTCGAGGCCTACCCGATCGTGACGCAGGTGGCGCACGCCGTCTCCGTCAAGGTGCCGATCACCGGAGGCCAGGAGCTCGACCTCGACGCGATGCTCGCGGCGATCACCGACCGGACGCGCATCGTCTTCGTCTGCAACCCCAACAACCCCACCGGGACGGCGGTCCGCCGCGCCGAGCTCGAGCGCTTCCTGGACGCGGTGCCCCAGCGCGTGCTGGTCGTGCTGGACGAGGCGTACAAGGAGTTCGTCACCGACCCGGAAGTTCCCGACGGCATCGAGTACACCCGCACGCGCCCGAACGTCATGGTGCTTCGCACGTTCTCGAAGGCGTACGGGCTCGCGGGCCTTCGCGTCGGTTACGCCGTCGCGCCGGAAGCGGTCGCCGACGCGCTTCGCCAGGTGTACGTGGCCTTCTCGGTGAACATGCTCGCGCAGGTGGCCGCGCTGGCGTCGCTCGACGCGGCGGACGAGCTCTTGGCGCGCTGCCAGGAGATCATCGCCGAACGCGGCCGGGTGCGCGACGAGCTGGTCGCCGCCGGGTACCGGGTGCCGGAGACGCAGGCGAACTTCGTCTGGCTGCCGCTCGGGGACCAGGCGGTGCCGTTCGCCGAGCACGCGCTGGACCGCAAGCTGGTGGTGCGCCCGTTCGCCGGTGACGGCGTGCGCGTGACCATCGGGACCCGCGACGAGAACGACCTCTTCCTGGCCGCCGCGCGGGAGTTCAGTCGCTGAACTGCTTGACCACCAGCTGGATCACGGCGGCGACGCCGATCACGACGATCACGCCGCGCAGCACCGCCGGCGGCAGCTTCCGGCCGATCTTCGCGCCGAGGAAGCCGCCGGCGGTCGAGCCGACGGCCAGCCAGAGCACGACGGGCCAGCTGATCGGCGCGACGAACGCGTAGATCACCCCGGCGACGACGTTGACGACGGCGGCGAGGACGTTCTTGACGCCGTTGAGCTTCTGCAGTGGTTCCGACAGCAGCATCCCCATGACGGCCATCAGCATCACGCCCTGCGCGGCGGTGAAGTACCCGCCGTAGATGCCGATGAGGAAGATGAAGAACATCAGCAACGGCCCGGCTTTGTGCTCTTCGCCGTTGTCCTCGCGGCGCTTCGCGACCCACTTCGAGACGCGCGGCTGCACGATCACGAGGATCACGGCGAGCCCCACGAGCACGGGAACGACGGCCTCGAACGCGTCCTTCGGCAGCGACAGCAGCAGGATGGTGCCGCCGATGGCGCCGAGGAACGACGCGACGGCGAACTTGGCGGTCTGCCGCCAGTAGCCGGTGAGCTCGTGCCGGTAGCCCCAGGCGCCGCTGAGGGTGCCGGGCGCGAGCCCGATCGCGTTGGACGTCGTCGCCGTCACCGGCGGGTACCCCAGCGCGACCAGGACGGGAAAGGTCACGAGGGTCCCCGACCCGACCACGGCGTTGATGGTGCCGGCCCAGATCCCGGCGACCACGATGATCACCGCGTGCCACCACGTCATGAAGCGCTCACGTGCGGAGCCTAAGCATGGTGGGCCACTCCCGCGACGCGGATGTGTCTGGTCAGACACTTCCGTCGGCTAGATCAGGGCGCGGAACTCGCCGAAGAGCGCGAGCACGTCGTTGAAGGCGGCGGAGCAGCCCTTCCCGTCGGCGCCGCCGTTGCTGGTGAACCACGCTTCGCACCCCTGCAGGACATCCGCCCGCTTGCCGGTTTCGTCGAGCTTCTCCAGCGCTGCGGTGAAGCGGGACGCGTCGGGATCGGCCTTGATCTTGGCCTGCGCCTCGGTGACGCCCGACCGCACGGCGGCCACGGAGTGGTAGCAGTGGGGCAGGTCCGGCACGCAGGAGAGCAGCACACTGCCGATCGCGTCCAGCTTGGTGACCTCCGCGTCCCCGAGGACGGTCGCCAAGGATCGCGCGGTCGTCGGCGCTGCCGAGGTCGGCGGCGCGGGTGGTGGCGGTGCGGGTGTCGGTTCCTGGGTGCCGCCGCATGCGGCAAGCAGGAGTCCGAGTGCCGCGATCCCGGCAAGGCGCAGGTTGGTCACGTCGCTCCCCTCGGCCGTCGAGTGGCAACGCTACGGCCGGGACTCGGGGACCGGTCCCCCGCTCATCAGGGTCTGGTCACGGCGCTCCTTCCGGCACGTGCGCGGGGACGACCTCGGACTCCACCCGCCAGCCCAGCGAGCCGTACAGCCCGCGCCCGGCGGCCGAAGCCAGCAGGACGCTCGACCGCGCCCCCGCGGCGGCGCCCAGCCGGTGCATCACCACGCGGCCGAGGCCGCGGCGCCGGTGTTCGGGTTCCGTGACGATCCGGTCGAACACCGCCACCCCCGAATCCACCGCGACCCAGCCGCGGGCCGCCGGCTCGCCCGAAGCGGTCACCGCCACCTCCCACACCGGGCCTTCGCCGCTGACCGTCACCGCGTACGGCGCCGGGACCTCGGCGGGCGGACAGACGCCGTCGAGCGTCATCAGGTACTCCGTCTCCCCCACCTCCCACTCCGCCGTCAGGCCCTCGACCACCGCGGGACGCGCGCCGCACGTCTTCAGCCACGTGCCCGGCGCCGCCACGTCCGGGCCCGCGCGGGCACCGCCGACGGTGACCGCAGCAGGTAGCGGACGCGGTGGCCGGGCAGGCCCACGTCGACGCGGAGGCCGTCCGGCTCCTCGACCGGCGGCGGCGTCGCCCGCGACACCGCCCAGCCCCGCACCCACGCCCCCAAGATGTCCACGCCGGTGATCATGACAGCCACCCCCGACAGTTTCCGGAGCTGAGAAGATGGACGCCGTGGACACCGAGCAGGTCTGGAGCGCGACCGTCGACCGGCTGCGGTCGCTGATCGACTCCGGGAAGCTGCCGCCGGGCTCGCGGCTGCCCGCCGAACGCGTCCTGTGCGAGGACCTCGGCATCAGCCGCGGGTCGCTGCGGCAGGCGCTGCGCGTGCTCGACTCGATCGGCTACGTCCGGATCCGCGCCGGCTCCGGCACCTACGTCCGTGAGCAGCAGGAACAGCCGTTGCGCAGCTGGTTCACCGAGCACGACCAGCTCGTCGAGAAGCTCTTCGACCTGCGCGCGACCGTCGAGCCGACCCTCGCCGAACGGCTCGCCCGGCACGCCACCGCGAAGACCGTGAGCCGCCTCGAGGACAACGTCGACGAGATGGCGAAGGCGGCCGAGGACGGCGACATGCTGCACGTCATCGCCGCCGACGCCGAGTTCCACCGGGTGATCGCGCAGAACGCCGGCAACGACGACGTCGCCGGGCTGCTGCGGTCGGTGCTCGCCCTGGTCGGCGAGGAGCGGCGGCTGGCCCTGCGGCTGCCCGGCCAGATCCGCAAGGCCGTCGACGAGCACCGCGCGATCCTCGACGCCATCCGCCGGTCCGACCCGGCCGCGGCCCGCGAGCTGACCCTCAAGCACCTGGTCGACGCCAAGACGTACGCGCACGACTTCGCCGCGGAGGAGCGCTGATGGAGAAGGTGCACTTCACCGAAGAGAAGGCCACGATGCTGGCCACGCTCTACGGCCGCGCGCTCGACAGCCGCGAGGCCGACCCCGTGCTCGGTGACCACGCCGCCGACGAGGCCGTCCGCCGGATCGACTACGACTTCGCCCAGCTCGGCATCACCCGCGACAGCGCGGTGAGCGTCGTCCTGCGGGCGAAGCCGATCGACGCGTGGGCCGCCGACTACCTCGCGAAGCACCCGGACGCGATCGTGCTGCACCTGGGCTGCGGTTTGGACACCCGGTTCCAGCGCCTCTCCCCGCCGGAGACCGTGCACTGGTACGACGTCGACTACCCCGAGGTCGTCGAGCTGCGCGAGAAGCTCTTCGCGCCGGCGCCCCACCACACGAACATCGGCACGTCGGTGACCGACTTCGCGTGGCTCGACCAGGTTCCCTCCGACCGGCCGGCGCTGATCGTCGCCGAGGGCCTGACCATGTACCTGGACCCGGAGAAGGGCCACGAGCTGATCCGGCGCCTGGTCGCGAAGTTCCCGTCCGGCGAGCTGGTCTGCGACGTCTTCAACCGGCTCGGCATCAAGGCGCAGAAGCTCAACACCCCGGTGCGCCGCGTGGGCGCGACCCTGCACTGGGGCGTGAACGACCCGCACGAGCTGGAGCGCGACGGCCTCACGATGGTGTCCTCTTTGGACGCCGCGCACTGGTCGACGCCGGAGGTCATGGCCCGGCTGCGGCCGTTCACCCGGTTCCAGCTCCGGCTGGTGAAGTACGTGCCGCCGCTGGCGAAGATGGCGCACATCGTGCGGTACCGCTTCTAGCGGGACTCCAGCACCCGCGCGACGAACTTGTGCACCCGCTCCTCCAGGCGCGCGAGACGCTGTTCGAGCGTCAGAGTCTCGTGCGGCTGGGGCACGTCGGACTTCAGCTCCCCGCGTACTGGTTGCACCCCAGGTTCCCGCAGGCGTAGATACCCAGCGTGTTGCCTTCGCGGCCGAGCTTCCCGGCGCGCCTGCCCGAGAACAGCGTGATGTCGGCGAGCCCGTGGGTCGTGGTGCAGAAGCCGCAGATGTTGCTGCGCAGCCGGGACTTCGGCGCGGGAGCGGTGCAGATGACGAACGAAGCCCGGATCTCCTCCCGGCTGTACGAAACTGGGCTTCGCCCAGGCCGGGGCTCCGCCACCCGGACCGAAGGGTGGGTGGCTCCATGGTCCGCACCGTAACCACCGGCCACCGGCGGTGGCCACGGATTTTCGGCCGTACGATCAACGCCGTGCGCAAGATCGCCGTGAAGAACTTCCGGGTGGTGTTGCGCACCAGCCTGGGCTTCGCCGGGCTCGGCATCGGGTCCAGTGTCGCCGGCTCCGGGGTGGTCGCGCTGCTGCTGGTGCTGCAGGGCCTGCCGAAGGACGTCGGCGAGCGGGGGTGGGTGCTCGGCCTGACCGCGGGCGGCATCGTCGTCGTGTCGCTGCTCGCCGGGACGCTGTGGACCGCGTGGCTGCAGCGCCGCACCGCGGTCTGGTTCGTGCTCGGGCGGCCGCCGTCGGAAAGCGAGGCGAAACGCGCGCTGCGGCTGCCGGTCGACATGGCCGTGGTCAGCGGCACCCTCTGGCTGATCGGCACGCTCGTGCTCGCCGTCCTGGCCGGCGTGCTCGGCTCGGGTGAGGACGCCGCCGGCATGGCGACCGTCATCGGGCTCGGCGGCCTCACCACCGTCGGCCTCACCTACCTCGCGGCCGAGTGGGTGGCGCGGCCGGTGATGACGATCGCGCTCGGGATCCTGCCGCCGCGGGGCTCGCTGCCGGTCACCGTGCTGACCCGGCTGGTCGTCACCTGGGCGCTGGCCAGCGGGGTCCCGTTCGTCGGCGTGCTGCTCGTCGCCACCCCGCCGGACCTCGGCGCCGGCAACCCCACCGCGAGCCTGGTCATGCTGTCGGTGATCGGCCTGGTGGTCGGCGCGATCGGCACCGCGCTGCTGGCCAGGGCGGTCGCGGCGCCGCTGCACCGGCTGCGGGTCGCGCTCGACCGGATCGCGCGCGGCGACACCACCGTCGCGGTCGACGTCGACGACTCCAGCGAGATCGGCCTGCTCCAGACGTCGGTGAACCAGCTCGCGTCCGGGCTGCGCGAGCAGGCGCGGATGCGGGACCTCTTCGGACGGCACGTCGGCGCCGAGGTCGCCCGGCACGCGCTCGAGTACGGCGCCTCCCTGTCCGGCGACGTCCGCGAGGTGACGGCGTTGTTCGTCGACGTCGTCGACTCGACCGCGCTGGCCTACCGCACCCCGCCGGAGGAGCTGGTCGGGAAGCTGAACCGGCTGTTCGCGGCCGTCGTCTCCGCGGTCGACGCGCGCGGCGGGCTGGTCAACAAGTTCCAGGGGGACGCCGCGCTGTGCATCTTCGGCGCCCCGACGCGGCTCGCGGACGCGCCCACGGTCGCGCTGGCCTCCGCCCGCGCGATCCGGGACGCGGTCCGCGACGCGGGTGAGCTCGACCTCGGCATCGGCGTCTCGACCGGCCCGGTGTTCGCCGGGCAGCTGGGCACCAGCAGCCGGCTCGAGTACACCGTGATCGGCGACGCGGTGAACGAGGCCGCGCGGCTCACCGAGCTGGCCAAGGCGACGCCGTCCCGGATCCTCGCGAGTGACGCCGTCGTCTCCTCGGCCCTGGCCGATGAAGCCGCGCACTGGGTGGAGCACGGCGAGCTGGAGCTGCGCGGCCGCCAGGCGGCGACGCCGACCTGGACCGCGGAACCTCAGGCCGGCTGACCCAGGTCCGGCCAGGTCAGCACCGTCGAGCCCCAGGTCAGGCCCGCGCCGAACGCGCTGAGCAGGACCCGGTTGCCGGGGGTGAGGGTGCCGTCGCGCCGGGCGTCGTCCAGCGCGAGCGGGATCGACGCGGCGCTGGTGTTGCCGACGCGGTCGATGTTGGCGACCACGGCGTCGGCCGGCATACCGAGCTGCTTCGCCGTCGCCTGCAGGATCCGGATGTTCGCCTGGTGCCCGACGAACCGGTCGACGTCGCCGACCATCCAGCCCGCCCGCTCCAGCACGGTCCGGGACGACTCGGCCATGCGCGCGCAGGCGTGCCGGAACACCGCGGTGCCCTGCATCGCGAGGAAGCGGTCACCCGGGTCGTCGGAGAGCCGCTTGCGCGCGCCGCCGGCCTCGACCCACAGCAGCTCGGCGTGCTCACCCTCGCTGTGCAGGTCGAACGGCCCGAAAGCGCCGGGCTCGCCGGCGTCACCGGCCCGCAGCAGGACGGCGCCGGCGCCGTCGCCGAAGATCGGCACGGTGGTGCGGTCGGCGGGGTCGATGAGCGTGGTGAAGGTGTCGGCGCCGATCACGAGCACACGCTCGGCGAGGCCGCCCGCGATGAACCCCGCGGCCGTCGCCAGCGCGTAGACGAAGCCGCTGCAGACGGCGTTGACGTCGAACGCCGCGGCCGTGCCGAGCCCGAGCCGGGCGGCGACCTGCGGTGCGCTGGCCGGACAGGGCTGGTCGGGCGTGGAGGTGGCGAGGACGACCATGTCGGCGCCGGTCCCGGCCGACGCCAGCGCCCGGCGGCCGGCCCCGACCGCGAGGTCCACAGTGGACTCGCCGGGCCCGCCGACACGGCGTTCGCGGATGCCCGTGCGGGTCCGGATCCACTCGTCCGAGGTGTCGAGCCGGGCGGCGATCTCGTGGTTGTCCAGGACTTTTGTCGGCAACCACGAGCCGAGACCGGTCAGCACGGCGGCAGGTGCGGGCACGGGAGAGCCTCCCCACGCCGGCGGGTTGGCGAAGCGTCCGGCTGGTCTTCCACTTGTATGGGCTACCCCCTGGTAGACCGGTCAGTTGTGTTCCAGCTCACTCAGAAAGTTGTTTCATCTTCCCCTCGTACGGAGTAGTGAGCGGCGTCACGGCCGAGTGAGCCGACGGCGAACTCGCGGCAAATCGTCGGGGGTCCCCGTTAGCCTGCTGGGGTGCAGACTCCCGACCTCGACCAGCTCGACATCGCCATCCTCGCCTGCCTCCAGGCGGACGCCCGCACGATCGCCGAGACGATCGGCGCGAAGGTCGGGTTGTCGGCCGCGGCGGTGCAACGGCGGATCAAGCGGCTGCGGGAGGCGGGGGTGATCGAGCGCGAGGTCGCGGTGCTGTCCCCGCAGGCGCTCGGGCTGAGCATGACCTTCGTCGTCATGGTCGAGATGGAGCGCGAGAACCTCGCGGTGCTGGACGCGTTCCGCCGCCAGATCCTCGCCGACGACTGCGTGCAGCAGTGTTACTACGTCACCGGCAACGCGGACTTCGTGCTGATCGTGACGTGCCCGGACATGAGCGGCTTCGAGGCCTTCACGCGACGGATGTTCTTCGACAACCCGAACGTCCGGCACTTCACCACGAGCGTCGCGATGGACCGGGTGAAAGTGGGGCTCAACCTGCCGCTGGGCCCGTAGGCGGGGGCGCGGGCGGGTCGCAGCAATAGTCTGGAGCTGTTCCAGCGCGAGCAAGTTCGCGGTGCTGCCGATCGTCGTGCGCGACCTGCTGCACGGTCCACAGTGGATCGCACGGACCGCGATCACCGTCGGCTCCGCGGTGCTCTTCGCGGTTTCCTTCACCCTGCTCGCCCCGTGGGAAATCGTCCCTCTGTCCTCCTGACGTGGTCCGCACTGGCCCTGACCTGCGCGGCAACCGTCCCGGCGCTGCTCGTGCTGCGAAAAAGCTGCCGGACGCGCTGCGCGAGCCGTCACCACCTGTCGCCGGCCGAGCGCAAGGGGTATGTGCCCGGCGTTACACCACAATGGACGGATGCAACCGATCAAGTGAACGTGAGAGTTTCTCCGTCATGACGATCGGCCCTGGTCATCTCCTTGCCGAACAGTTCGCGCCGCGCGAACCGCCACCGGACTCCAGGAGGGGCCATGCACACCGACGCAGTTCACCAGAGCCAGTTCGTGGTGCTGAACGAGAGCACCACACCCGTCCTCTCGCGCCTCTCCTACCACGCGCACGAGCCGTTCGCGGTCACCGTCGCGTTCCGGACCGAGCGCGGCCGGTGGATCGAATGGACCTTCGCGCGTGACCTCCTCGTGGCCGGGCTCGACGAGCCGGCCGGCCTCGGCGACGTCCGGGTCCGCCCGGACCTGTCCGAGGACGAAGACTTCCTCACCCTCGAAATCGAGTCACCGGACGGCTATGCGTCGTTCGAGCTCGAGGTCGAGGACGTCCGGTCGTTCCTCGACGCGTCCTGCGAACTGGTGCCGCTCGGCGAAGAGAGCGCGCACTTCGACGTCGACGGGCTGATCGAGGAGATCAGCAACGTCTGACCCCCGACCTCCCATTCCCGCGGCGAGGACAAGGGCGGGTTTCGAGTGCGCTGGAGGCACTCGAAACCCGCCCTTCGCTGTTTCGCGGGTCAGCTGGTCTTCAGGGTGGTGCCGGTGCCGGAGAGCGCGCCGGCGATCGGGTAGAAGTAGGTCACGGACGTGTTGCCGCCGGACAGGATGCCCTGCGCCGAGTTGCCGCTGATGAAGCCGCCGCCCGAGTCACCGGCCGCCGAGCGGACGTTGGTCGCGGTCATGCCGTTGACCGTGCCTTCGGCGTAGCGGACGCTCTGGTTCTTGGCGCCGATCGTGCCGCAGGTCCAGCCGGTGGTCGAGCCGGCCTTGCAGACCGAGGTGCCGGTCGCCGCGTTCGACTGCCCGCGCACGGCGGTCCCGTTGTTCATCTGCGCGACGGGGGTCCAGCTGCTGTTGGTCCGGACCGCCGCGTAGTCGACCCCCGGGAACCGGTAGGTGATCCAGCTGCCGAGCGCCGCGCCGTTGGACCCGGTCAACGAGCCGCCGCCGGTGAGCGCGCCACAGTGCCCGGCGGTGACGAAGCCGGTCGTGGTCGAGAACCCGACCGAGCACCGCGACGAGCCGCCGATGTAGTAGGCGTCACCACCGCGGATGTTGGCGTGCAGGGCCGGTTTCGCGGCCGCGTCGAGAATCGTCACCGACGACTTGTCCACACCGGACCGCGTGAGGAACGCGTCGGCGGCGGCGCGCTGCCCCGACAGGACGGAGAGCGTGACGCGGTTGGTGGTGGAGTCCACGCCCCAGCCCGTGATCGCGTACGGCGCCGAGCTGTCGAGGGCCGTGAACTTGTCCACAGTGGAGTCGAGCTGGCGGGCGCTGAACTTCACGACCTCCGCCTCGGCCCCGGACGCTTGGATCTTCGCGACCTCGGCGGCGTTCGTCGTCTGGATGTGCGCCTTGCCCGTGGCGGCGTTGTAGGTGGCGCCGCCGAACGCGTCGCCGAGCGTCGCGCTGACGGCTTCGGTGACCTTGTTCGCGACGTCCTCGCTCTTCAGCCGCGTCAGCACCTGGTCGTGGGTCAGGCCCAGGTCCCGCTGCATGGCGGGCACGATGTCCGGGTTCAGCAGGTCCTGGCCGGACGCGGGCACGGCGAGCGCGGTGAGCGCGCCGGTCGCCATGACCGCGGTGGCAGCGGCACCGAGAAGTCTCGCGATCTTCATGCTTCTCCCTAGCTGGTTACGCGCGGCTCCGCACCGGCCACGCAGTGGTACTCCCCCGGGTGAGGGTCCCCGCAGTGGGCGTTACGGTGCAATCCGGGCGCCCGGCGAATGGGTATACGCATTCACTCCGGACGAATCCCCTGCTCCAAGCGGTCCCCACCGGGGGCTGTCACCCGGTCGGACAGGTCCTTAAGTAGGGTTTCCGGACACTACTTTCGGTAGCCGACGCTCACCCCTGAACGCGTTAAGCACGACCGGAACGGGCAAAACGCCGAAGTTTCCCCCGCGCCGCGGCCCGAGACCGGTGAATCCCGCGGCAAACCGGTGACAGCCGGTAGGCGGACGTGTGAGAGCGGTGTCGGCCACCTATTCGGTTAATGGTTTACGGACCGATCAACGCTGCTTAGGCTCCCGCGCACAGCCCCCGGTGTACGTCGAGGAGGTCGTATGTGGTTGACCGCTCCTCGCGCGACGACGGTCTCCGTCCGGTCGGGACCCGCCCGGCTGACCGGCCGGGACACCGAGCTCGACGCCATCGTGGACGTGCTCCGGCGGCGCCCGGCCGCGGTGCTGATCGAGGGTGAGCCCGGCATGGGCCGCACGCGGTTGCTGGCCGAGATCGGGTGCCGCAAGGAGTTCGAAGGCAGCCGGGTGCTCACCGGCGCCTGCCAGCCGCTGCGGGAACCGTTTCCCTACGGACCCGTCCTGGAAGCGCTCCGCGCGGTGGGCGACGAGCCGCTCGGTCCGCTCAGCCCGGTCGCCGGGGTGCTGCGGCCGTTGCTGCCGGAGCTGGCGGAAGCGCTTCCCCCGCGGCCCGAGCCGCTGGCCGACCCGGTCGCCGAGCGCCACCGCGTCTTCCGCGCGGTGCGGGAGCTGCTGCGGGCGTGCGGGCCCGCGCTCGTGCTGATCGACGACCTGCAGTGGGCCGACGAGGACACCCGGGACCTCCTGCGGTTCCTCGCCGGCTCGATGCCGCCGGAGCTGGCGGTCGTCGCCACCTACCGGTCCGCCACCGACGTCCGCCCCGGCCCGCTCGGCGCCCCCTTCCGGACCGACCCGGCGGTCCACTCCGCGCGCGTCGCGCTGGGCGCGCTCGACGTCGCGGCCGTGCGCCGGCTCGCCGTCGACCTCCTCGACGTGCCGCGGGTCACCGACGAGTTCGCGGTGAAGCTGCACGAGTGCACCGCCGGGATCCCGTTCGTGGTCGAGGAAACCCTCCGGGCGCTGCGGGAGGCGGCCGAGCGGCTGCCGGTCGGCGAAGTCCTCTCCGACCGCCTGCTGGAGAACCTCGAAGTCCCGGTGCTGCTGCGGGAAGCCGTCACCGAACGCCTCGCGACGCTGCCCGAGCCCGCGGTGCGGCTGGCCGGGGCGGCCGCGGTGCTCGGCGTCGGCGCCGAAGCCGCCGTGCTCGGCGAGCTGGCCGGGCTGCCCGACGACGTCCTCCGCACCGCGCTGCTCGCCGCGTTGTCCGGCGGCGTGCTCGGCGAAGTCGGCGACGGCCGTTACGGCTTCCGGCATCCGTTGGCCCGCAAGGCCGTCTACGACACGGTGACCGGACCCGAGCGCGCGTTGCTGCACGCGCAGGCGATCCGCGTGCTCGCCGCGTTGCCGTCCCCGCCGCTCACGCTGCTGGCCCGGCACTCGCGCGCCGCCGGCCGCGTCGACCAGTGGCGGCACTACGCCGAAGCCGCCGCGGACGAGGCGATCACCCGTGGCGAGACGTCCCGCGCGATCGACCTCCTGCAGTCGGTGCTGGCCGAACCCGGCCCGGCGCAGGCCGACATCGGGCGGGTCGCCGGCAAGCTGAGCCAGGTCGCGCTGCGCGGGTTCCGCCCGGACGTGCTCGGCACGCTGGAACGCGTCCTCGAAGAGGTGACGCTGCCGGCGTCGGTCCGCGGCTCGATCCGGCTGAGCCTCGGCATGCTGCTGGTCCGGACCATCGGCGGGCTCGGCCGCGGCCGGCTGGAGGTCGAGCGCGCGATCGGCGAGCTGACCGACCGGCCCGACCTCGCCGCGCGCGGGATCACGCTGCTCGCCCAGCCGATCGACGGGCTGACGCCGTTGTCGTGGCACGAAGGCTGGCGCGCCCGCGCGGGTGAGGTGTACGAGCGGCTCGACGACCCCGAGCTGCGGCTCGCGCTGACCGCCGACCGCATCGCGGCCGCGTCGCACGTCGGCGACGGCTCGGCGTGGACGGAGTTCGAAGCGCTTTCCGACACCGTCGGCACGGTCGCCGAGCGCGTCCAGCTCGCCCGGTTGTGGTGCAACCTCGCCGACGGGCAGGCCTGGGCCGGGTACCTCGACCGCGCGGAGCGGCTGGTGACCGAAGGCGTCCGGCGCGCGACCGACGCGGGCGCGTTGTACGCGATCGGCCTGATCCAGGGCACCCGCGTCCGGCTGGACTGGGTGCGCGGGCGCTGGTCCGGGCTTGCCGAGGCCGCCGAGCAGCTGCGGGACAGCTATCCGGAGCTCGGCCCGATCGTCATGGAGTCGTCGCTGGTGCTCGGCGGGCTCGCGGCCGTGCGCGGCGAGTTCGCCGCGGCGCAACGGCACCTGACGGCGGCGAGCGTGCACGCGCCGGACCGCGGCCCGATCCCGGTGGTGCTGTCGGCGGCCGGGGTGCTGATCACCGTGCTGCTCGCGACCGACGACGTCGACGGCGCGTGTGCGGTGGCCGACACCGCGGTGGCCGCGGCCGGCCGCAAGGGCGTCTGGATCTGGGGCGCGGCGCTGGTCCCGGCGGCGGCCCAGGCGTACGCGCGGGCCGGGCGCTGGCCGGAGGCGGACAACGTCGTCGAGGCCTTCGCCCGCGGCATCGAAGGCCGCGACGCGCCGGTGGCCACGGCGGCCCTGGTGGCGGGCCGGGCGGTGCTGCTGGAGGCACGCGGCAAGCACCTCGCGGCGGCCGCGCTGTTCGACGAAGCCGCGTCGGGTTACGTGACCCTGCCGATGCCGTACCCGGCGACGGCCATGCGCGAGCGGGCCGCGATGTGCCGTCTCGCCGCGGGCAACCGCGACGCGGTCGAGGAGCTGACGGCGGCGGCCGAGGCGTACGAGCAGCTGGGCGCGACGCGGGATGCGGGACGGTGCCGTCACCAGCTGCGTGAGCACGGCGCCTGGGCGCCATCGCAACGCGGGCGGCGCGGATACGGGAGTGAGCTGTCGCCGCGGGAACGCGAAGTGGCGCGGATGCTCGCGGAGGGCCGGACGAACCGGGAGATCGCGGACGGGCTGTTCCTCTCACCGCGGACGGTGGAGCAGCACGTGGCGAAGGTGCTGCGGAAGCTCGGCGCGCGCTCGCGGACGGACGTGGCGCGCAAGCTGCCCGGCGAAGTCACCACCGCACCGGCCGGCTGACAAGCCGCACTTTCACGTGAAAGTGCGACCTCGGGACCCGCACTTTCACGTGAAAGTGCGGGTGGTGACCTAGCGTGGGCTGGTGACTGAAGAGGCACTTCCCGCCTGGCGCCGGCGGACCTCCGGGGAGACGCGCTGGCCCGCCATGGGCGTGGTCGTCGCCACGCTCGTGCTGCAGGTCGTCCTGCCCGACGACATGGCGCTGCACCCACAGTGGCTGCTGCCCGCCGTGTCCGCGCTGCTCGTGGTCGCCTTGCTGCTGGTCAACCCGGGTCCGATGACGGAGTTCAGCGCGGTCGAGCGGGTGATCTCGCTGCTGCTCGTCGCGGCGGTGACCGCGGTGAACGCCGGGTCCGCCGTCACGCTCGTCTACAGCATCGCGACCGGCTCCATCGGCGACCGCGCCGGGGCCGTGCTGGTCACCGGCGGGATCGTCTACTGGACGAACATCGTCGCGTTCTCGCTCTGGTACTGGGAGTTCGACCGCGGCGGCCCGGGCAAGCGGGCTGCAGGCCGGGCGCAGTACCCCGACCTGCAGTTCCCGCAGATGGCCGACCCGGACCTGGCGCACCAGGACTGGGAACCGTCCTACCTGGACTACCTCTACTTCTCGTTCACGAACGCGGCCGCCTTCAGCCCCACCGACGTCATGCCCCTGCGAATCTGGGCGAAGATGACGATGATGCTGCAGGCGGCCATTTCGCTCATCCTCGCGGTGATGGTCGTCGCCTGGGCGATCAACAACCTGAAGTGACCGCTTGGACCAACTCAGTGGCGCGCGATGGTGAAGCTCTGGCCGTCAGAGCCGATCGCGCCCGGGATCCACGTGCCGGTGCCGCGGTCGTCGGCGTTCAGGGCGGACGGGCTGGTCGAGGCCAGGTTCGTCCCGTTGAACTTGACGCCGGTGAAATTGATGCCGCCCGAAATGGTCGGGTAGGAGTCGGTCGGCGACTCGATGATCGCCTCCGCCGACGCGTGCTTCGACGTCAGCGACTTCGTGGTCGTCTTCGTCCAGCCCTTGGTCGTGTCGGATAGGTCGAGGCGGTAGGTGTTGGTGGCGGTGCGCGTCACCGTCGCGGTGATGTGGTCACCCGCGCCGACCGAGACGTTGTAGTACACCGGTGCGGCCGGGTACATCTCGTACCAGGCCGAATACACCGGACGCCCGCTGGAGCAGTCCGTCTCGACGCCGGTCTGTTCCACTGTGGACGATCCGTCGCCGTCGATGCCGACCCACGGCGCGAAGAGGTCGTTGCTCGACCGGCACGTCACGGTCGGTTCGGTCCAGCTCGCCGTCGCCGTCGTGAAGCTGCCGAAGCTGACGTAACCACCCCAGTTGCCGCCGGAGAACTGGTGGCCGTGGAAATGCGAGCCGTACTCGACCGCGGCGTGCGCCGTGCCCGAGACAGCGAGGCCGGCAGCGGCCGCGGCGACCGCCGTGAGCACACGGGCAGCGCGCGACGAAAGGATTCTGGACATAGCGGGACTCCGTTCACCGATGGGGACCGGGAAAACCGTTCCCCAAGTGTTGAAGCAACGCGAAAAAGAAGGTAGCTACTTTCGCATGGTCTTGCCATTGTCCGAAAAGACCCGTAAAGGCCTCCGCGGGGGAAAGAGGCCTTTACGGGTCGATATCACTCACCAACCGCCCGGTCAGGTGAGCGGGGTCCGGCTAGCCCTGCTTCGCGGCCGCGTCGACGAATTCCGTCGTGTAGGTCTTCGACAGGTCGATCGAGTCCTTCTTCGGCTGCACGTTCTTCGAGAAGCTCGAAAGCACCTCGAGCGCGTTCTTGGCGCCACCGGCGTCCATCTTCCCATCGGCGTTGAACATGCCGATGCTGTCCTTGACGGACTTGATGTAGAGCGCCTTGTCACCGCCGCTGTAGGACGCCGGCATCTTCGCCGCGATCTCCTCCGGGCTGTGCTGGCTGATCCACTTCAACGTGGCCACGAACGCGTTGGCCAGCTTCTGCACGGCGTCCTTGTTCCGGTCCACGAAGTCGCAGCCCATGTAGAGCGACGACGCCGGGTACAGCCCGCCCAGCGCGGCCTTCGTGCCTTCGACCGTCCGCAGGTCGAACAGCACCTTCGCCTTGCCGGTGTTGGTCAGCTGCGCGATGGTCGGGTCGGTCGTCATGCCGCCGTCGATGCCGCCGTTGTCCAGGCTCGCGATGAACGTCTGCCCGGCGCCGACCTTGACCGGCGTGTACTGGTCGGCGCCCACGCCCGCCTTGGCCGCCAGCGCCTTCGTCAGGAAGTCGGTGGACGACCCGAGCGACGTCACGCCCAGCTTCTTGCCCTTGAAGTCGGCCGCGCCCTTGATCTGGCCGGCCTGCGCGGTGCTGACGACTTCGGCCTCACCCGGGATGTTGGCCATCTGCACCACGCTCTTGATGCACTGGTCCTTGGCCTGCAGGTCGATCGTGTGGTCGTAGAACCCGACCACGCCCTGCACCTGGCCGGCCACGAGCGCGGTCTCGGCGTTGGCGCCCGACTGCTCGCTCTGCAGCTCGACGTCGATGCCCTGGGCGGCGAAGTTCCCCAGCTGCTGGGTGAGCATCGCGGGCAGGTAGATGACCTTTTCCAGGCCCCCCACCATGATCGTGACCTTCGGCTTGCCACCCTCGCCCGTCGCAGCGGTGCGCGAGTCCTGGCAGGCGGTGGTCATCGCCGCCACCACGGTCAGCGCGGCGAACGCGGCGACACTGCGTCGAATCCTCATCGGTTCGTTCCCTTTCAGATGACGGTCTGGTCGCTGGAGCCGGACATCGACGGCCGCCACCGCAGCAGCCGGTTTTCGAGGTTCCCGATGCCCCACTCGGCGAACAGGGCGACCACGGTGATGATGATCATCGCGGCGTAGATGCCGGCGGAGTCGAACGTGCCCTGCGCGTTGGAGATGAGGAAGCCGATGCCGGCCTTCGAACCGGCGTACTCGCCGACGACCGCGCCGATCAGCGCGAAGCCGAACGCGGTGTGCAGCGACGACAGGATCCACGACGTCGCGCTCGGCAGCACGATCGCCTTGATCACCTGCATCTTGCCCGCGCCGAGGATGCGCGCGTTGTCGATCAGGTTGCGGTCGACCTCGCGGGCGCCGGTGAAGGCGTTGAAGAACACCACGAAGAACACCAGCACGACGACCGTGGCGACCTTCGACGCCAGCCCCAGCCCGAACCAGATCACGAAGAGCGAGGCGAGCACGATGCGCGGCACGGCGTTGGCGGCCTTGATGAACGGCGCCAGCACGTCGGCCAGGTACCGGCTGCGGCCCAGGATCACGCCGAAGATGACACCGGCCACTGCGCCGATGGCGAACCCGACCAGGGCTTCCTCGACGGTGACCCACAGCTGGTACCAGAGGGAGCCGAAGTCGGTCCCGGCGGTGACCCACTCGACCAGCCGTTCCCAGATGCGCGACGGCTTCGAGTAGAAGAACGGGTCGATCCAGTAGGTCGCCGTCAGCTCCCAGCTGCCGAGCCAGGCGATCACCAGCGCCAGCCGCAGCAGCCAGGTGTTGCGCTTGCGCCGGGACGTCGCCCGCTTCGCCTTCGTGAGGATGTCCTGCTCGGTTTCCAGCACCGGCAGGGCGGTGGGCGGCGCCGCCGCGGGGGTCTCAAGCGACACGGGACGCTCCCTTCTCGCGGGCCTTGTCGACCTCACTGCGCAGTGATTCCCAGATGTCGGCGTAGAGCTTGCGGAACTCCTCGGTGAGCCGCAGGTCCTCGACCTTCCGCGGCCGCTCCAGGGGAATCTCGAAGACGTCCTTCACGGTGGCCGGCGACGTCGTCAGCACGACGACCTTGTCCGCCAGCGCGATCGCCTCGTCGAGGTCGTGGGTCACGAAGATCACCGCGGCCCCCGAACCGGACCACAGGCGCAGCAGCTCGTCCTGCATCAGCGCGCGGGTCTGCACGTCCAGCGCCGAGAACGGCTCGTCCATCAGCATGATCTTCGGCTTGGTGACGAGCGTCTGGGCCAGCGCGACGCGCTTGCGCATCCCGCCGGAAAGCTGGTGCGGGTAGTACTTCTCGAACCCGGCGAGCCCGACGCGGGCGATCCAGTCGACGGCCTGCGCACGCGCGTCGGCCTTCGACGCGCCGCGGAAGCGCGGGCCCGAGGCGACGTTGTCGAGCACCGAACGCCACGGCATCACGGCGTCGGTCTGGAACATGTACCCGACACCGTCCGGAATGGACTTCACGTCCTCGCCGTTCACCTGCACCCGCCCGGCGGACGGCGGCTGGAGCCCGGACACGAGGGAGAGCGTCGTCGACTTGCCGCAGCCGGTGGGGCCGACCACGGCGACGAACTCGCCGGGCTGGACGGTCATGGTCAGGTCGCGGACGGCCGTGTGCACGGAACCGGACCCGCTCGGGAACCGTTTGGTGGCTCCGGTGAGTTCGATCAGTGGGGGAACCATGGGGAGGTGACTCCTTCGTCACGTGGTGGGGGTCACGCGTTGGGAGAGGACGTTAAGTACGTGTGGCGCGGACGTGAAGCTTGTCGACGTTCTCCGCGCGAGCTGCGCGTTCTGAATGTTTTGCTCGTTTAGCGCACGGTCTTGACCTGGGGGTATGTTCCCGGTCATGCCAAAGTGGGCGCTCTTCCCGCGGATGCGGTTCAGCAGGCAGGTGCTGCTGCTGCAGATCGGCGTGGTCGTCCTCGTCGTCGGGCTCGGCGTCGCGCTGGTCAGCGCGCTCCTGTCCCGCACCCTCACCGACCAGTACGGCCAGCGCGCGCTCGCCATCGCGAAGTCCGTCGCGACGGACCCGGTCGTGGTCGCGGACACCGCCGCGAAGATCCCCGGCGGCGCGCTCCAGGAGCGGGCGCTCGCCGTGCGGGACCGGACCGACGCCCTGTTCGTCGTGATCACCGACGACAACAGCATCCGGCTGGCCCACCCGACGCCGAGCAACATCGGCAAGCGGGTCAGCACCTCGGCCGACCAGGCGCTGGCCGGGTTCGACGAGGTCAGCGCCGTGCAGAACGGCACGCTCGGGCTGTCCGTCCGCAGCAAGACCCCGATCTGGACCCCCGACCACACGCGGGTGGTCGGCGAGGTGAGCGTCGGCTTCGACGTGGCGGATCCGACTGGCGCGTTCAACAAGCTCCTGGTGACGACCCTGGCGTTCGCCGGCGGCGCGCTGCTGCTCGGCGCGGGCGCGTCGGCGCTGCTCAACCGCCGGCTGCGGCGCGTCACGCACGGCCTGGAACCGCACGAACTCACCGAACTGCTCTACGAACGCGAAGCCGTGCTGCACGGGATCGGCGAGGGCGTGCTCGCCGTCGACGAGGCGAACCGCGTCTCGGTGCGCAACGACGAAGCCGAACGCCTGCTCGGCACCGAGCTCCCGATCGGCGCGGCGATGGCCGAGCTCGAACTCTCGCCGCGCGTGCACAAGGCCGTCGCCGAGGGGCGCCCGGTCGACAACCTCCTGGCGGTGGCCGGAAACCGCGTGCTCGTCATCAACTCGCGCGCGGTGCGGCTCGACGACCGGCCGATCGGCAGCGTGCTGACCTTCCGCGACCGCACCGACCTCGACACGCTCACCCGCGAGCTCGACGGCATCCGCGCGCTGTCCGACGGCCTGCGCGCGCAGCGGCACGAGTTCGCGAACCGGCTGCACACGCTCTACGGGCTGCTCCAGCTCGGCCACCACACCGAAGCCGTCGAATACCTGCAGACGCTGACGGACTCCTCGTCCGCGCGGCCGAGCGAGCTCGGTGACGCCGTCGCCGATCCGTACCTGCAGGCGCTGCTCGTCGCGAAAACCGAGCAGGCGCAGGAAAAGGGCCTCACGCTCAAGCTGGCCGACGACACCTGGGTGCCCTCGGCGGTCACCGACCCGATCGCCGCGAACACCGTCATCGGCAACCTCGTCGACAACGCGCTGCACGCCGCGCGGATGGGCCCGCGGCGGCCGGCGACCGTCGAGATCTCCCTGCTCGCCGAAGGAACGACTCTCCACCTGTCCGTTGTGGACAGTGGATCTGGTGTGCCGGAGGACCTGCGGCGGAAGTTGTTCGACGAAGGCGTCTCGACGAAGATCGCGCCCGGCCACGGGATCGGGCTGGCCCTGGCCCGGCAGGCCGCCCGCGCCCGCGGCGGCGACGTCTGGCTGGCCGGCCCCGGCGACGGCGAGACCGGCGCCCTGTTCGTCGCGAAACTGCCCGGAATGCTGACGGAGGACGGATGATCCGCACGCTCATCGTGGACGACGACTTCCGGGTCGCCGGGGTGCACGCCGGGTTCGTCGAGGAGGTGGAGGGCTTCGCGGTGGTCGGCACCGCGCACACCGCCGCCGAGGCCCGCGCGCGTGTCCGCGAGCTCTCACCGGACCTGGTGCTGCTCGACGTCTACCTGCCCGACGAGTCCGGCCTCGCGGTGCTGCCGGAGCTGCAGACGGACACGATCGTGCTGTCCGCGGCGACCGACAGCGCGTCGGTGGCCGCGGCGATCCGGGCCGGCGCGCTGAACTACCTGATCAAGCCGTTCACCACCCGCCAGCTCGCGGAACGGCTGACGTCGTACGCGCGCTTCCGCGGCGTGCTCACGGCCGAGCGCCCGATGGCCCAGGACGACGTCGACCGCGCGTACCGGGTGCTGCACGACCAGGACCGCACGTCCGCGCCGAAGGGCCAGTCGACGGCGACGTCCCGGCTCGTCTCGGAGCAGCTGCGGCGGGCCGGCCGCCCGCTGTCGGCGGCCGAGGTCGCCGGCGAGCTCGGCATGGCGCGCGCGACGGCCCAGCGGTACCTGACGGCGCTGGCGGAGTCCGGGACCGTCCAGATGCGGCTGCGCTACGGCGCCACCGGCCGCCCCGAGCACGAGTACCGCTGGAGCGGCGCCTGAGGGCGGCGACCCGGGAATCCGGGCCGCCGCCGGGAAACCGCGTCAGACCGGAGCGGTTACGCACGGGTAGCCGGGCGCGTCCCTCCCGTCGACTTCGAAGGCGCCGCCGCAGAACTGCGTGCCCGGGTCGTAGTCGACGCCGGGGTACGGGATGAAGCCCGCCGCGTAACCGGGGCTCTTCGCGCCGTAGTTCCGCGCCGATCCCCCGGGCGTCTTGATGTCCAGGTAGAACTGGCCCATCTTCCGCACGTCGTCGTTGGCCAGCACCTCGACGTGGGTGATGTGGTTGCCGGTCCCGTTGACGATGATGCAGATGTCGTGGTTGCAGCCGTCGTTGTCCTTGAGCCGAGCGGACGGCTCTTCGGCGCCGGCCGCCGTCGTGGCGGTCAGCAAGGCCACGGCGGCCAGTGCCACGCCCGGCGCGGCGCGAACGGTGAAACGCTTGCTCATCACGGCGTCCCCGCTCAGGCCGGCAGGAGCTGGACGTCGACGATGGCCGCGGCGCCCGCGGGGATCGTCACCGTCTGGTGCGGTCCGGCGATGGCCGGGTCGTCCACCCCTTCGAAGGACACGACGATCGTGTACGAGCCGCCCCAGATCGCCTGCGGGCGGTAGAGGTGCCCGGTCCAGGACGGGCCGGTGCCGGAAAAGCACGTCGTCACCTCGGAAGCCATGACCGAGGCCTGCACGTTGCTGTCGGTGCAGGGCACGTTGACGGTGTTGGCGGCGGCCACCCCGGTGGCGGTCGTCGTCACCACGGCCACGACGGCGGCGACCACGGCGGTGCGGCGGAAAAGGGCGCGATTGTTCATCCTTGCTTCCTCCCCTGTCAGCAAGTCGACGACCGGGCCGTGTGCCGCAGCCATCGGACAACCGAAGGTAACAAGATGATCGACTGGTTGGCAACCCACGAACAAAATGGGAAATTGGTTTTTCAGCGTCGAGTCGTGGTCGTCGTCTCCGAGCGGTACTGGTACTGCTCCACCATGCTTTCGGCAACGTTGACCCAGGCCTGCACCGGGTTGGTCGTCGACGGCGGCGGGGGCGACGGCACGTCCGCACGCGCCTCGGCGTCCGCCGAGGACTTCTTCTTCGGCTGCGGTTTCGCCTGCGCCTGAACGTTCTTCGGCGCCGGCTTCGCGGGCACCGCGACGTACACGGTGGTCGGCGGCGGGGTGACCGCCGGGGCCTGGGGAGCCTGCGGCGCGGGTGCCTCCGCGACGGCGGGGCGCGGGTCCAGCTGGGCGACGTCGTCGGCCGGCGACGCGCCGAACAGCCCGCCGGAGAGCATTCCGCCGCCGAGCCAGCCGACGGCGACGAGCAGCACGGCGGCGCCGCTGCCGAGCCAGGTGCGGGCGCGGCGCCGGATCACCACCGACTTGGGCCGCAGGTCTTGGTCGCACACCGGCGACCGCGTGTAGATCGGCTCGGCTGCCGGCTCGTCGTCGGTGCGGCGGCGCCGGGGCAGGCTCGCCGCGATGATGCCGGTGCGATCCAGCAGCTCCACCGCGGTGTCGCCGGACGAACGGGTCGCACTGCGCTGTGCGGTGCGAAGCATCGGGGACCTCCGGTACGGGGCTCGTGGACCCCACGCATTCTGGACCATTTCGGACGGGCCTGTCCGAAACGCAACTCCATCGGGTGAAGCCTATTCCGGTGCGGACACCCTGAAAGTCGTAGTCCGAATGCGATTCAGCTTTCCGTCTTCTTGATCCCCATGCGCGCGAGCATCGCCAACGGCCGCTGGTAGGCCGAGCCGAGCACGCGCGGGATGGCGTCGACGACGTAGGCGTCCGGCCCGATGAGGATCCGCGCCGACTTCCGCTCGATCCCGCGCAGGATCGTCTGCGCCGCCTTGTCCGGCGTGGTGTGCGCGATCCGGTCGAAGCCCTGTGCGGCCTTCTCCTGGTCGCCGGAACCACCTCGCGAGTTGCGCACGATGTTGGTTTTGATCCCACCGGGATGCACGCAGCTGACACCCACCGGGTGCCGCGCGATCAGCATTTCTTCGCGCAGGGCCTCGGTGAATCCCCGCACCGCGAACTTCGCCGCGTTGTAGGCGCTCTGCGTCGGCACGCCGACGAAGCCGAAGATGCTGGAAATGTTCACCACGTGCCCGTCGCCGGACGCGACCAAGTGCGGCAAGAACGCCTTCGTGCCGTTCACGACACCGCCGAGGTTGATGCCCATCAGCCAGTCGTAGTCCTCGAAGGTCATCTCCTCGACGGTGGCGCCGAGCGCGACACCGGCGTTGTTCACGACGACGTTGACCCCGCCGAACTCGCCCGCGACCTCCTCGGCGTGCGCGAGCACGGCGGCGCGGTCGGCGACGTCCAAGGTGTACGCGCGAGCCTTGTCCCCGGCCAGCTTCGCCGTCTCCTCCGCGTTCGCGGCGTTGACATCGGAGAGGGCTACCCGTGCCCCGCGGCGCGCGAACTCAAGAGCCAGCGCCCGGCCGATCCCCGAGCCCGCTCCGGTGATCACCACGACCTTGTCCGCGAACTGCTTCATCGGCCCTCCCTGAGGTGTTACGGATGGTAGCGCCTGTGAACTTGCTGTGGGTGTGCTGATCGTCTCGCCGCGGCACCTTAGAGTGATGGCGGTCGAGTGACGAGGAGGCGATGCACGTGCGGCGGCCCGCCGTTCTGCTCACCGTCGCCGCGGTCCTGCTGCTCGGGGCGGCGTTCGTCGTGGCCTTCGCCGGCCGGCCGCCGGAACCCGCGGACGCCCCGGTCGTCGAGGCCGCCCCGGTGGCGGCGCCCGACCTGCCCACGGCGTCCAGTCCCGCGGTCGGCGCGCTCTTCATCGAGGGCTCGCACTACTGCACCGCCAGCGTGGTGCACAGCCAGCAGGGTGACGTCCTGCTGACCGCCGCCCACTGCATCCACGACGGCGAAGGCGGCGGCTACCTCACCGGCGTCACGTTCGCGCCGGGGTACCACGACGGTGTCGCGCCCTTCGGCTACTGGGCGGTGGCCGACGAGCTGGTCGCGCCCGGCTGGGCCGCGTCGTCGGACCAGGACCTCGACGTCGGCTTCGCCACCGCGCACCAGGCGGGCGCCACGAAGACCCTGGAGAGCCTGGTCGGCGCGAACACCCTCGCCACCGGCGGCGAGTTCGAGCAGGCCATCACCCTCACCGGCTACCCGGACGACTCCGAGACGCCGGCCGTCTGCCAGAACACGACCAGCCGCCAGGACACCTACCAGCTGAAAGTGGACTGCGTCGGCTTCCCGACCGGCACCAGCGGCGGCCCGTGGGTCACCGCGCCCGACCCGCAGACCCGCCTCGGCAAGGTCATCGGCGTCATCGGCGGGTTCGAGTACGGCGGCGACGACCCCGACACGTCCTACTCGAGCTACTTCGACACGGACGTCCAGGCCCTCTACCGGCAGACGACCGCCCGGGCATGATGCGCGTATGAGTGATCCCGTCGACGTACCCATCACCGGCGAGCCGATCCGGCTCGGCCAGTTCCTCAAGCTGGCCGGCCTCGCCGAAGACGGCTCCCACGCGAAGGACCTGATCGACGCCGAAGAGGTCCTGGTCAACGGCGAGGTCGAGACCCGCCGCGGCCGCCAGCTGTCCGACGGCGACGTGGTGGCGGTGGGCCCCGACTGCGGCAAGGTCGTCCTGGTCCGCTAGCCGACGCTGGTCAGCGGCGGCAGGCCGATCGACGTGGCCAGCGCGTCGAGCTCGCGGCGCACCGGCCCCGCCAGCGGCACGCCGAGCGCCCGGCACTGCTCGAGGTGCTGGGCCTCCCGCCAGCCGGGGTAGCGGATCGGCGCCCCGCCCTCCCAGCCGAGCATGCTGCCGAACAGGGCGCTGGCCGCGCGGTAGAAGCCGTCCGCGCTGCGCAACGTCGTCGGCGCGATCGCCAGCACCAGCAGGCCGGTGTCGTGCTCGTGGTCGGCGACCCCCGAGAGCACCCCGGCGAGGACCTCGACGAGCAGCGTCAACCCGGCGCCTTCGGAGCCGGACCGGTCCATGTCGAAGACGAACTCGGGGTACGCGCCGCCCGGGGCCGCCATGCCCAGCGGGTTCATCGGCTGGCCGGGCTCCCCGCCCGCGGCGAGCACCAGCCCGATCATCGCGTGCGGCAGGGCGCGCGCGGCGTGGTGGCCGGCCCGGCCGAACGGCCCGACCCCGCGCAGCGAAACGAGCCCGACGCCGAAGCGCCCGGCCCGCGTCACGGCCCGGTCCATCGCGTCGCCGACGGCCCAGAGCCCCGGCGCGCGGCGGTAGTCGATCAGCGCGGCGGCCCCGCGGTCGGCGATCATCAACGGCTCGGCGTGCGGCACGACGAGGCCGTTTTCCAGCAGCGGCAGGTGGACGCGGGTCAGGTCGGCGACCCCGGTCTCCGGCGACCCGGTGAGATCGCCGTGGCAGAGCGCTTCGGCCGCGATGCGGGCCCGCGCCTCGGGGAAGCCGTGGGCGGCGAAGACGTGTGCCACGAGGGTGACCAGCTCGTCGGCCCGCACGCGGGGCCACGCCTGTTCCGGGATCGGGGTTTCGGGTGGTGCTTCTTCGAGGATGCCGGGTTCGGGACGGGCGGAGCGGAAGGGACGCGGTCTGAGTGGCACTTCCCCGACACTGCCCAACCGCGGGATCCGGCGTCAACGAGGTGGGGCCCGGCCTACCCGACCGTGTGATCGAAGCGTCCGGAGCGTCGTACCCTGGGCGGCATGTGCCGAAACATCACCACCCTCCGGGGGCTCCAGCCGGCCGCGACGGGCGAGGAGATCGAGGCCGCGGCCCGCCAGTACGTCCGCAAGGTGACCGGCGTCCAGTCGCTCTCGGACGCCACGCGCGAGCCGTTCGAAGCCGCGGTCGCCGAGATCACGGAAATCACCGCGCGGCTGCTGGAGCAGCTGCCCGAACGCCGTCAGCCGCCGGCCACCGTGCCGCCGCTGCGCCGGCCCGAGGTGCAGGCGCGGATCGCCGCGAAAGCCCTGCGCCAGGCCTGATCGGCCGAAACTGTCGGTCCTGCTCGATATCCTGGCCCCATGAGCGGACAGGCTTTGGTGCTGGGCGGCGGCGGGGTCGCCGGGATCGCGTGGACGACGGGGCTGCTGGCCGGGCTGGCCGGCCACGGCCAGGACCTCACGGGGGCGGACCTGCTCGTCGGGACGTCGGCGGGGTCGACGGTCGCGGCGCAGGTGAGCTGCGGCGTCTCCCTCGACGAGCTCCTCGCCCGCCAGACCGACCCGGCGCGCCAGGCGCCGGAGATCCCGGCGGACCTCGACTTCGAGAAGTTCGCCGCGGACTTCGCGGACGCGTTCGCCGGGGCCGGCTCGCCGGCCGAGGTGCGCCGCGCGATGGGCAAGCTCGCGCTGGCGGCCGAAACGGTGCCCGAAGCGGACCGCCGCGCGGTGATCGAGGCGCGCCTGCCGGTGCACGACTGGCCGGAGCAGCGCCTGGTGATCGTGGCGGTGGACGCCGAAACCGGCGAGCCGCGGCAGTTCGACCGCGCGTCGGGTGTGTCCCTGGTCGACGCGGTGGCGGCGAGCTGCGCGGTCCCGGGTGTCTGGCCGCCGGTGACGATCGAGGGCCGCCGCTACGTCGACGGCGGCGTCCGCTCGGCGGAGAACGCGGACTACGCGACGGGCTTCACGCGCGTCACGGTCGTTTCACCGCTCGGGCTGGAATCCGCGCTACCGACGGAGAAACCGCTCCCGACGGTCCTCGACGAGCTGCGCGCGAAGGGCGCCGAGGTCGCGCTGGTCACCCCGGACGAGGCGGCGGTGGCGGCGTTCGGCTCGAACCCGCTGGACCCGTCGACCCGGACCCCAGCCGCCGAGGTGGGCCACGCCCAGGGTGCCGCGCTCACGCTCAGCTGGAGCTAGCCCGCGAACCCGATGCCGGCGACGAGCGGCGGAACCTCGGCGAGGGCGATCCGGCCGGTGGCGGGTCAGTACCGGACGCCGACGGGCGACGAGGTCCGCTGGTCGACCGAGAACGCCCCTGGTCATCACCCGCCCGTCGGGGCCGGTGCGGAAACGGCCGGCCGGTGGTTCCCGGGCCCGCCGAAGGTCACCTCGCCGGGCAGCACCCGCGACTGCGTCTCGGTGCGGCCTTGACCCCCACCCGCCGATCAGCACCGGTGACACCAGCAGCAGCCCGAACACACCGGCCAGGTTGCCGAGGCGCAGCCCGTGATCCGGTCCGTCCCAGGCCGGGCCCAGGTTGCCCCGCGACCCGTCGGCTACGCTCGGGGGCGAGGTAGCGTGTCCGAGCGGCCGAAGGAACATGTCTTGAAAACATGCGAGGGGGAAACCTCTCCGTGGGTTCGAATCCCACCGCTACCGCTTCGAACCCCGGGCGCGCGCTAGCCGCGCCCGGGTTCAGTTCTCCACCTCCGAGAGGTGGTCCAGCACCCGCCCGAACGCCGCGGCGATCGTCGCCTGCTCGGCGGGGCTCAGCAGGTCGATCAGGTGCTCGCGCACCCCTTCCAGGTGGGTCGGCGCGGCCGTCTGCAGCAGGGCTTTGCCTTCCTCCGCCAGCTCCGTGATGACGCCGCGCTTGTCCTCCGGGTCGCGGACGCGCCGGACGAGCCCCGCGTCCTCGAGACGGCCGACCTGGTGGGACAGCCGGCTCTTCGTCGAGCCCATCAGCACCGCCAGCTCCGACATCCGCATCCGCTGCCCGGGCTGGAACTCCAGGCAGACGAGCACCTCGTAGTCGGTCAGCGACACCGCGTGCCGGTCGGCCAGCTCGCGGTGCAGCCGCTGGCGCAGCCGGAGGGTCGCGACGATGTAGGAGCGCCAAGCCGCCATCTCGGCTTCGTTCAACCAACGCACAGGCCGCTCCTCGGTCATAAGGCAGCCTAGAACGGTGATCAAGGGACCGCGCGGTCCGAGTCCGAACTGCGTGCCGGTAAAAATGCCGTCGCAACATCGCCCGAAGGTGGGGTTACGAAAAGGTTGAGACTCGGCCGGAAAAGGCGCATTCTGCTTGTGGCGGAAGGTCGGCCAGGGTATGCGGCTCGGCAACGGTGACGTGCCGGCCCGGCCCCCCGCCGGGAGAGGTCAGGTGGTTGCGTGGCGGGTGATCCTCGCGGTTGACCGCCGGCTGTGACCCCGCGACCGGAACGGCATCTGAACGGGCCGGGCGCGACTGTGAACAGCCTCTACGCGCGGGCTTCCATGCGATCACGCATCTCGGCGTCGATCGGGCCTGGATCCGGTCGCGGCCTCGGCAGCCGTGACCACAGCGCCTGAACGCCGGCCCGATCGCGGCCAACCGCTCGACCAAAGACATAACCTCGGTACCGGGCCCGGGTTTGCGGCCGTCAGCGCGACGGCGGCGGCCCGGGGCCGCGCCCGTTGTTTGTCCCGCCCCCCCCCCCCCCCCCCCACCCTCTCCTTGGGTTTGCCCACGACCCCCTGCCTTGCCCTTTCCCCGCCCCCGACCCTCCCG
>NZ_JBVJNO010000022.1:0-93467 GCF_055583645.1 Amycolatopsis sp. NPDC104587 | reverse complement strand
CCACCCCCCAAACAAAAACCCCCCCCCCCCCCCCCCCCCCCTTTTCCCCCCCCCCCCCCCCCCCCCCCCCCCCCCCCCCCGCGCCGTTGGTCGGCCCGGTCCCGAACCGCACAGTACGATCTGCGCGTGAGGTTCGACGATGACGCCGGCCTGGACGCTTCCGAAGTCCAGGACCTGCGCGGTAGCGGCGGTGGTGGCGGCGGGATCGGCGGCCGCGTGGCGCTCGGCGGTGGTGGGCTCGGGATCGTGGGCCTCATCATCTACTTCGTATTTTCCCAGCTCGGCGGGGTGAGCCTCGGCGGGGGCAGCGGCAGCGGCCTGAGCGGCGGGCTCGGCAGCGTCGGCTCCGGCCAGCAGGTCGACAACACCAAGCTGTCCAGCGAGTGCAAGACGGGCGCGGACGCGAACAAGAACCACGACTGCGCGATCGTCGCGATCGTCAACTCCGTGCAGGACTACTGGACGCAGCAGTTCGCGCGCTCCGGCTCGACGTACCAGAAGGCGCCGACGAAGTTCTTCAACGGCGGTGTCCGCACCGGGTGCGGCAGCGCCACTTCGGACACCGGGCCCTTCTACTGCCCGGCCGACTCCGACGTCTACATCGACCTGTCGTTCTTCGACGAGCTGAAGACCCGCTTCGGCGCGCAGGGCGGCCTCTTCACCGAGGCGTACGTGCTGGCCCACGAGTACGGCCACCACGTGCAGAACCTGCTCGGCACGTCGAAGAAGGGCACCGGCACCGGCCCGACCTCCGGCTCGGTGCGCCTGGAGCTGCAGGCCGACTGCTACGCCGGCGTCTGGGCCAACCACGCCTCGACGACGCCGACCGAGAGCGGCAAGCCGCTGATCACCGACGTCACCCAGGACGACGTCGCGTCGGCGCTGGACACCGCGTCCCGCATCGGCGACGACTACATCCAGGAGAAGCTCGGCGGCGGCCAGGTCGACCGCTCGAAGTTCACCCACGGCACGTCCGCCCAGCGCAAGAAGTGGTTCACCACCGGCTTCCAGACCGGCGACCCCGCGCGCTGCGACACCTTCGGCACCAGCAACTTGGGCTGACGAGCGCCCCAATGTGGCCTTCGGTGCGTCTGACGCACCCAAGGCGGCCTTCGGTGCGTCAGACGCACCCAAGGCCGCCTTGGGGCGATTGGGGTCAGGCGGTCAGCGCGTGCGGGTCGCCGGCGACGGCGCGAGCGGAGAAGTTCCGCTGCGCACCGCGTTCGGCGGCCTTCTGCTTGGCCGTCTTGGACTTGCCGGGCTTGACGCCGTTGACGCTCTCGGTGCTCGTCGCGTAGACGCCGAGGGCCCAGGCGACACCGTCGGCGTTGCGGTCCAGCGCGACGCGGTCGATGTTGCCGAGGTTGTCACAGGCCTGGTGGTAACACGGGTCGAACGCGATGCCGGCCGTGCCGCCCCACTTCGCCGCCTGCGCCGGGGTCTTCAGGACCTCCGCGCCGGTGTCGAGACCGCCGGCCGGGATGCCCATCGCGATGAACTCGCCGTAGTCCGAACGCCCGGTGAAGTCCGTGCCCTCCAGGGACACGCCCCGCGCGGCCTGCATGAAGTCGACGAAGGTCTTCTCGATCTGCGCCGAGCCGTACGGGCCCGCACCGGCGCCGACCCCGTCGGAGTTGTCACCGTCGTAGGCGAAGTACCCGGCGTTCGGCGAGCCGATCATGTCGAAGTTCAGGTACAGCGCGATGTCGAGCTGCTGCTCGAAGCTGAGCTGGTCGACGTAGTAGGTCGAGCCGATCAGGCCGAACTCCTCGGCGCTCCAGAAGCCGAAGCGCACGGCGTTGTTGACCTTCGGGCTGCTCCCCAGCTGCAGCGCCGTCTCGAGCAGGGTCGCCGAGCCGGAGCCGTTGTCGTTGATGCCCGGGCCGGCCGGGACGCTGTCGAGGTGCGACCCCAGCATCACGACGTTGTCCTTGCGGCCGGTCTTGGTCTCGGCGATGACGTTGTAGCTGGTCCGCGCCTCCTGGAAGGCCCGCAGCTCCAGCGTCACGGACTGGCCGCCCAGCGTCGCGAGCTGCGCGCCCGCGGCCGCGGTCACGCCGCCGGTCGGGATCTTCGCGTCGGCCGGGTCCCCCAGGGTCCCGTTCAGGTCGCCGTCGGTGTTGTTGTAGACGATGGCGCCGATCGCGCCCGCGGCCGCGGCCGTCGCCTGCTTCTGCGCGAACGGGCAGCCGCCGCGCTTGATCAGCGCGATCTTGCCGGCGACGTCGGCGGTGTAGTCGGTGGCCTCGCAGCCGCTGGTGTCGTCGACCGCGACGACCGACAGCGGCGCGGTGATGCCGCCGACCGGGGTCGACGGGGTGTACTCCATCGCGATGATCGGCACGTTGGCGCCGCCCGCGGTGAGCTTCTCGGCCAGGGTCTCCGCGTAGGTGAACGGGAACTCCTGGCGGGTCACCTGGAAGCCGGCCGCCTCGAGCTTGGTGGCGATGTACTCCGCGGACTTCTTGTGGCCGTCGGTGCTGGCCGCTCGCGTGCCGCCGTTGGTGTCGGCGATCCGCTGCAGGGCGATGAGGTGCCGGTTGACGCCGTTGACGTCGACCTTCTTGACGAGCTGGTTGGCGAGGGTGGGGCCGTCGGGGACCGTGTTGACTGCGGTTGGGGGGTGCAGGGGGGCTTGTCCCCCGCCTGGGGTCTGGGGTCCGACCCCAGAAGACACTGCGGCGGCCGGGGTGAGGCCGAGCACCAGCGTCGCTCCGGCGGCCAGCGCCACCGGAGGGAGGAATCTCTTTCTGAAGAGTGACATGGTTGCTCACCTTTGTTCCGAATGAGTAGTACGTCAATGCGTCATTCGGCGGGAACTTCGGTCGCCGGGATACAGTCGACACATGTACGCGATCACCATCCGTGACCCAGGTGACCCGGACGTTCTCGAGTGGACGGAGGTCGCGGACCCGCGTCCCGGCCCCGGTGAAGTCCTGCTGGACGTGGCCGCGAGCGCCGTGAACCGCGCCGACCTCCTGCAACGCAAGGGCCAGTACCCGCCGCCGCCCGGCGCCAGCGAAACGATCGGCCTCGAGTGCTCCGGCACGGTCGCCGAGCTCGGCGACGGCGTCGAAGGCTGGTCCGTCGGCGACGAGGTCTGCGCGCTGCTCGCCGGCGGCGGTTACGCGCAGAAGGTCGTCGTCCCGGCCGGACAGCTGCTGCCGGTGCCGGGTGAGATCGACCTGATCACCGCGGCCGGGCTGCCGGAGGTGGCCTGCACGGTCTGGTCGAACGTCGTGATGCACGCGAACCTCGTCGAGGGCGAGACGTTCCTGATCCACGGCGGCGCCGGCGGCATCGGCACCCACGCGATCCAGGTCGGCAAGGCGCTCGGCGCGACCGTCGCGGTCACCGCGGGCTCGGCGGAGCGGCTCGAAAGCTGCCGCCAGCTCGGCGCCGACCTCACGATCAACTACAAGGAAGAGGACTTCGTCGAGGTGCTCCGCAAGGAGACCGGCGGCGCGGACGTCATCCTCGACAACATGGGCGCGTCCTACCTCGCCCGCAACGTCGACGCGCTGCGGCAGGACGGGCGGCTCGTGATCATCGGCATGCAGGGCGGGGTCAAGGGCGAGCTGAACGTCGGCGCGCTGCTCGGCAAGCGGGCCGAGGTGTTCGCCGCGGGCCTGCGCTTCCGGCCGCTGGAGCAGAAGGCGGCGATCGTCACCGACGTCCGCGAACGCCTGTGGCCGCTGGTGTCCGAAGGTCTGGTCAAGCCGATCATCGGCCAGGTCGTCCCGATGGCCGAGGCCTCGACCGCACACCGCGCCCTCGAAGAGGGCAGTGTGTTCGGGAAGATCCTGCTGACGGCGAAGTCTTAACGGAGCTCTTCGAGGACCCGCACGAGCTGGTTGATCTCGAAGACGTTGGAGTAGTGGGCGAGCCCGATCCGCACGGCGCCGCCCACTTCTCCGACACCGAGTGACGCGAAGACGCCGGCCGCCCCGTCGTCGGCGAAGGCGCACAACCCTTGCGAAGCCAGGTATTCGGCGACTTCCGGCGCTTTTTTGCCCGCGACGGCGAACGCGAGCGCGGGGATCCGGCGCATCGCGTTGCCGATGACCATTATGTGCCGCAACGACAGCAGTTCCGTCGACAGCTGCGCGAGCAGGCCCGCGTGGTACGACTTCGCCGAGCCGAGCGAGGTGACCAGCCGCTCGCGGCGCGACCCGGACGCGGCGTCGTCGAGACCCGCGAGGTAGTCGATCGACGCGATCAGGCCAGCGAGCAGCGGGTAGGCGTGCGGGCCCAGCTCGAGCCGCGCCGCCCCGCGCGCGGCCGGGTCGAGCGAGACGGACGAGATGCGTTCGATCAGCTCGGGGTCGCGGAACACCAGCGCCCCGACCGAAGGCCCGCCCCAGGCCTGCGCGGACACGACCATGACGTCGGCGCCGAGCGCGTTGATGTCCAGCGGCAGGAAGGGCGCGGCGTACGTCGCGTCGACGACCACGAGCGCGCCGACGCGCTTGGCGAACTCGATGATCGTCGAGACGTCCGGCCGGGTGCCGACGGACCCGGACGCGAGCGTGACCGCCACGGCCTTGGTGCGCGCCGAGACGAGCTGCTCGTACTGCCACGCGGGCAGCTCGCAGGTCTCGATGTCGATCTCGCCCCACCGCACGACCGCGCCGACCCGCTTGGCGGCGCGCTGCCACGGTGCGAGGTTGGCTTGTTCGTCGAGCCGGGAGACGACGACTTCGTCGCCGATCGTCCAGCGCTCGGCGAGCGCGTCACAGAGCCGGCGCAGCATCACCGGCGCGCTCGGCCCGAGCACAACGGCGGCCGGGTCGGCCCCGACCAGGTCGGCCACGGCCCGGCGGGCCGCGGTCACGATGCTTTCCGCGCGCTGTGAGGCCGGAAACGCTCCGCCCGGCCCGGACACCGGGGCGCGCATCGCCGTGGAAACGGCCGAAGCGACCTGTTCCGGGACCAGCATTCCGGCGGCGCCGTCGAAGTGAATCCAGCCGTCACCCAGCGCGGGAAAGAGCCCACGGATACGAGCGACGTCGAACGCCATGGGGACACCGTACGGACGTGCGGTTTCGCCGTGCGTCCGGGGTTGGGTGGAGAGCCACCGGGAAAGCCGGGAGCGGCTACGCTCGGAGACGGACAACCCGCGGGCGTCGCGGAGCGTGGTGAACACAGGCCAGGATGGAGCACATGACCGAGCCGAACTTCCGGAAGTCGGGCACAGCGGGTGACGCCGGCCACGAATCTTCACCCCACGTGGTGGTAGTAGGACCGGACGGCACGCCCCTGCCCGCCGAAGAGGCAGAGCACGCCGAGGCGGTCGGCGACCTCATCGAAGAGCCGGCCAAGGTGATGCGGATCGGCACGATGATCAAGCAGCTCCTCGAGGAGGTCCGCGCGGCCCCGCTCGACGACGCGTCCCGCAACCGCGTCCGCGAGATCCACCAGACATCGGTGAAGGAGCTGGCGGCTTCGCTGGCGCCGGAGCTGCAGGACGAGCTGGAGCGGCTGGTCCACCCGTTCACGGACGACTCGACGCCGTCGGATGCGGAGCTGCGGATCGCGCAGGCGCAGCTGGTCGGGTGGCTGGAGGGGTTGTTCAGCGGGATCCAGACGGCGTTGTTCGCCCAGCAGATGGCGGCGCGGGTGCAGCTGGAGCAGATGCGGCGGGGGTTGCCTGCTGGGCCGTCGGCTGGGCCAGGTGGGGTTGAGGGGCATGGGCCTGGGATCTCGGGGACTGGGCAGTACCTCTGACTTTTGGCTGTGGAGGCCTTCTTTCCGGTTTGGGCCGGGGAGGGGGCCTTCGTGGCGTTTGGGGGTTTGGGCTTCGCCTTTCGGCTAGGGGCGGCCTTGGCTTTCGATCTGGGATTCCCGGCGGAGGTTTCCCGCTTCGTCTACTGGCTGGTTTCCCGGAGGCGCGGCCTTCGGCCCCCGGGCTGGGCTTTCGGCTGGCTGCCGCGGGAAGTTGTCCACAGACCAAGGGGGATGTGGACAAGTGCTGTGGACAACTCGCTTTTCAGCGGTTTTGTCCGAGGGCGCCAGTAAGCTGGACCAGGGGACGCCCCCCAAGGGAAGGGCGGGGGCCGCTGTCGGGGTCCTGGCCCTGGGGGCCGCAGGAGGTGGGCCGCCGGGAGCGTCGTGAATGGCCCCTTCATGTCGCTGGACGCGATGAATGAGTCACCCACGACGTCGCGCCGAGCCGCGGAGGGCCGGCGGAGCCGAGCCGGCCCCGCGCACTCGACGCCGGAACCCGCCTGGCGAGGGCGCTGCGGGTTCGCAGGACGAAGAGCCAGGCCAGCCCCGCGAACCCCTGGAACCCAGCCCAGAGAAGGCGGGCCCACAACCTCAAGAGCGCAAGCCACCGAAGAACTCGCGGATGTCGCCGATCAAAGCGTCCGGTTCCTCCAACGCCGCGAAATGGCCGCCGCTCGAAAACTCCGTCCAGCGGACGATCTTGTCCGTTCGCTCCGCCAGTTCCCGGATCGGCAGGCCGATGTCGTCCGGGAACACCGCCACCGCCGTCGGGACCTCGTTCGCCGGGGGCGGGGCTCCCCAGCCTCCCGTCAGGGCCGCGTACAGGCGCGCCGATGAGTTCGCCGTCTCCGTGAACCAATAAATCGACACGTCCGCCAAAAGATCGTCGCGGTCGATCAGGTCCGCCTTGGTGTTCGAGAACGAGCGGAACTTCTCCGCGATCCAGGCCAGCTGGCCCGCCGGGGAGTCGTGCAGGCCGTACGCAAGCGTTTGCGGCTTGGTCGCCTGGATCATCGCGTACCCCGTTCCGGACGCCGCGAACGCCTGGCTCTTCTCCAGAGAACGGCGGCCGAGCTCCTGGTCCGGCAGGCCGGACAGGTCCGCCTGCGTCCGGGCCACCGCCGACGCCAGCATCGTCACGTGGATCCCCAGCAGCCGCGTCGGGAACTGGACTGCCAGTTCGCGGGAGATGATCGCGCCCCAGTCGCCGCCGTGGGCTCCGAAACGCTCGTAGCCCAGCTCGGTCATCAGCGTCGCGAATGCCCTCGCCACGCGGTCCGGGCCCCAGTCCGGGGTCGGGGTCGGGCCCGAGAAGCCGTAGCCCGGGATCGACGGCACCACCACCGTCAACGCCGATGCCGGGTCGCCGCCGTAGGCGTGCGGGTCCGTCAGGGGGCCGATCACGTCCAGGAACTCCACCACCGAGCCCGGCCAGCCGTGCGTCAGCAGCACCGGCGTCGCGTCCGGCTCCGGGGACACCACGTGCAGGAAGTGGACGTTCGTGCCGTCGATCGACGTCGTGAACTGCGGGAACGCGTTGAGCCGCTCCTCCTGCGCGCGCCAGTCGAAGCCCGTGCGCCAGTACTCCGCCAGCTCACGCACGTAGTCCACCGGCGCCCCGAGCCGCCAGCCCGCCTCGGCCGGCTGGTCGGGCCAGCGGGTGTTCGCCAGGCGGGCGCGGAGGTCGTCGAGCTGGGCCTGCGGGACGGTGATGCGGAACGGGGTGATCGTCATGCCTCAACGATAGGAAGCACCGCGGACAGATCCGGTCCTCGATTCGACGGAATCCAGCACCCGGTCCACCCCGAGGCCATCCACTGTGGACGCCGCCGCCGTCGACAGCCGCCCGCGAAGCGCCGCGTCGGACAACAACGACCTCAGCACCGCCGTCACCGAAGGCAGCCGCTCGGCCAAGGTCTCCGCGGGGCCGAGCCCTTCCGCCAGACCGAGTTCCAGAGCGGCCTGGTAGCCCGGTTCCTGGTTGTCGACCAGCCGCACCGCCGCCGTCGGGACGCCGAGGCAGCACAGCTCCACGAACGTCACGCCCGCCGCGCTCACCGCGACGTCCGTCGTCGCGAACAGCTCCAGCAGCGCGGGGCTCGGCGCCGCGACCCGGACCGACTGGTCCGCACGCAGGTCGGGCACCACCGGCTCGCCGCGCACCAGCACGTCCGCCGTGAACGGCAGTTCCGTGTCGCGAAGCGCGCGAAGCAGCAATTCGACCGTCGCCGTCCACTGGGCTCCGCCGCCCAAAGCCACCGTGACGTGCAGCGGCGGCGCGGAAGAGACCCGGCGCGTACGCCGCACGGCGTCCCGAAGCGGCGCGTACGCGATTCCGCGCAGCAGGACGTCCGAGCCGTCGTCCGGCCGCGGGCCCGGTGCGAAGCCCGAGTCCACGACGATGTCCGCGGGCCGCCGGCCGAAGACGTCGTCCTCGATCGACACCAGCACGGCTCCCGCCGCGTTCACTTCCGCACGCAGGTCACCGAGGCCGTAGTGGTCGACGACCACCGCGTCGAACCCGGCCGCGGCGAACGGCACTCGCGCGACACCCAGCTCGTCGAAGCGCGAAGCGAGCCACTCCGCGTTCTCGACGTCGCCTGCGAACGCGACCGAATACCCGCGCGCCACCGCCCGCTCGGCGTAGGCGACCATCCGCGCGACGTGCCCGGCGCCGATCGACGCCGACGCGTCCGCGCGCAGCAGCAGCCTCACCGGCCGACCTTCTTCTGCTCGACGTGCGCGTTCAGCGCCACCAGGTCCGGCCGCGACCGCAGCAGCGCGACCACGGCCCGCCAGTCGCCGACGCCGTCGCCCAGCTCCTCGACGACGGCGGAAAGCAGCTCCCAGTCCTCCGCGGTGTCCAACGTCACCCGCAGGTCGTCGGCCGCCGGGCTCACCACGATCCCGGTGCACGAATAGCGCGAGGGGTCCGTATAGATGCCCGACGTGACGTGCTCGCGGTGCGCGCCGACCGCCGTCGAGACCTGCTCGAGAAGCACGTCGGCCCGCACCAGCTCGGCGTCGAAACCGCGCGGCAGCGTCCGGACGAGCGTGGTGCTCACGTAGTCGAGCGACGGCTGGGCGCGCCACAGCGTCGCGAGCTGGCCGATCAGCGCCGGGTCCAGCAGCGGGCAGTCGGCGGTGAGCCTGATCACGGCGTCGGCCGGGTGCTCGGCGAGCGCCAGCCCGAAGCGGTCGAGGACGTCGTCGAGCGGGCCGCGAACCACAAGAGCCCCGCAGCGGGCGGCTTCGAGAGCGACGGCGTCGTCGGAGGCGTCCGAAGACGTCGCGACCACCACCTGGTCGACGCCGGGTGCGGCCGCCGCGGCCCGGACGACCCACCCCAGCACGCTGCGGCCGGCCAGCGGGCGCAGCACCTTGCCGGGCAGCCTGGTCGAGGACGACCGGGCCTGGATGACGGCGTTGACCACGGGCGCTGCACGCATGGGTGACATGATGGCCGACGGCCACAGTCACCGAAACGCGGAGGTCAACGATGTCCGAGCTGGATGGCTCCAGCATCCTGCTCACCGGCGGGACCGGTTCCTTCGGCAAGGCGTTCATCGCGCACGCGCTCGCCGAACTGAACCCGAGCCGGCTGGTCGTGCTCTCCCGCGACGAGCTGAAGCAGTACGAAGCCCGGCAGTTGTTCAACGACGACCCGCGCCTGCGCTGGTTCATCGGCGACATCCGCGACCGCCGCCGGCTCGAGCGCGCCATGCACGGCGTCGACTACGTCGTGCACGCCGCCGCGCTCAAGCAGGTCGACACCGGTGAGTACAACCCGTTCGAGTTCGTCCAGACCAACGTCGTGGGCTCGCAGAACGTGATCGAGGCCGCGATCGACACCGGCGTCAAGAAGGTCGTCGCGCTGTCGACGGACAAGGCGTCCAGCCCGATCAACCTCTACGGCGCCACGAAGCTGTGCGCCGACCGGATGTTCATCAGCGGCAACCACTACGCGGCCGCGCACGTGACGCGCTTCTCGGTGGTGCGCTACGGCAACGTCATGGGCTCGCGCGGCAGTGTCATCCCGTTCTTCCGGAAGCTGGCGGAAAAGGGCGAGTCGCTGCCGATCACGCACAAGGACATGACCCGCTTCTGGATCACGCTCCCGCAGGCCGTGCAGTTCGTCGTCGACTCGTTCGACCAGATGCACGGCGGTGAGCTGTACGTGCCGCGGATCCCGAGCATGCGGCTGGTCGACCTGGCCCAGGCGATCGCGCCGGGCAGCGAGATGCACGAGGTCGGCATCCGCCCGGGCGAGAAGCTGCACGAAGAGATGATCGCCCCCGACGACGCGCGCCGGACCGTCCAGCTCAAGGACCGTTACGTCGTGCAGCCGCACCTGGCGGGCTGGGGTTACCAGGAGCCGGCCGGCGGCACGCCGATGCCGGAGGGCTTCGCCTACCGCTCGGACACCAACGACCTCTGGCTGGACGCGGAGGAGCTGCGCGAACTGGTCGAGCAGTATGGCTGACTTCCTCCCCTACGGCCGCCAGTCGATCAGCGACGAGGACATCCAGGCCGTCGTCGACGTGCTCCGTGGCGACTGGCTGACCACCGGCCCGGCCGTCCAGCAGTTCGAGACGGACCTGGCGGCGCACACCGGCGGGACCCCCGCGGTCGCCGTCACCTCGGGCACGGCCGCCCTGCACGTCGCGTACGCGGCCGCGGGGATCAAGCCGGGCGACGAGGTCGTCACCAGCCCGATGACGTTCGTGGCGACGGCCGCCACCGCCGCGCTGTTCGGCGCGAAGGTCGTCTTCGCGGACGTCGAACCGGACACCGGAAATCTGGACGTCGAGGCGGCCCAAGCCGCGGTCACCGACCGAACGAAGGTCGTCGCCGCCGTCGACTACGCCGGCCACCCGGCCGAGCTGGACGCCCTCGGCGAAATCGCCCACAACGCGGGCGCGCTGCTCCTGGAAGACGCGGCGCACTCCGTCGGCGGCTCCTGGCAGAGCCGCATGGTGGGGTCGATCGCCGACCTCACGACGTTCTCGTTCTTCCCGACGAAGAACCTCACGACGGCCGAAGGCGGCGCCGTCGTCACGCCCGACGACAACCTCCTGGACCGCGCCCGGAAGTTCCGCAACCACGGCCTGGTCCGCGACCGCGCCGAGCAGCGCTACCCGGACGAAGGCGCCTGGCACCAGGAAGTCCACGAGTTCGGGCTGAACTACCGCCTGCCGGACGTCCTCTGCGCGCTCGGCAGCAGCCAGCTCACGCGGCTCGCGGAGTTCAAGAAGCGCCGCGCCGAGATCCAAGCCCGCTACACAGCGGCCTTCGCCGACGTCGACGGTGTCGCGACGCCGCCGAGCCGCCCGGGCGCCGATCCGGTGTGGCACCTCTACCCGCTGCGGGTCCTCGAAGGCCGCCGCAAGGCGCTGTTCGAGCACCTGCGCGGGGTCGGGATCGGCGTCCAGGTCAACTACATCCCGGCGTACTGGCACCCGGTGTTCGAGGACCTCGGGTACCGGCGCGGGCTCTGCCCGAACGCCGAGGCGTACTACGAGCAGGAGCTCTCGCTGCCGCTGTTCCCGTCGCTGACGGACGCCGACGTCGACCGCGTCGTCGACGCCGTGCGCACGTTCTTCTAGACGAGGTCCCAGGTCAGGGGCGTGCCCTTCGCGGCGTCGACGCGGAAGGTGCGCCCCACCACGGCCGTGATCTCGGCCGGGGCCAGCCCGCCCGCGGGCCGGATCGACCGGACGTTCGCCGCGGTGACCTCGTCCCCGGCGCGCACGTCCTCGACGACGTAGAGGGACCGGCGCAGCCGCAGGCCCTCCTTCTCGCTCTCCCGCGGGCCCAGCACGGGCTGCCCGAGGGCCTCCCACGCGCGGTGCGTCTCGGTGACCAGCGCGGCCAGCTCCGACGGCTCCAGGGAGAACTCCGAGTCGACACCGCCGTCCGCGCGGGCGAGCGTCACGTGCTTCTCGATGGCCACCGCGCCCAGCGCGACGGCCGCGACCGGCGCCCCGATGCCCGGTGTGTGGTCCGACAGGCCCACCAGCGTCTGCGTCAGGCCCGCGAGCAGCGGCAACCCGCGCAGGTTGCTCTCGGACGGCGAAGCCGGGTAGCTCGCCGTGCAGCCGAGCACGATCAGCTGGTCGTTGCCCGCCTCACGCGCGGTGCGGACCGCCGCGTCGATCTCGGCGACGTTCGCCATGCCGGTCGAGATGACCAGCGGCTTGCCGGTGCGCGCGCACAGCTCGATCAGCGGCAGGTCGACGATCTCCGACGACGCGATCTTGTACGCCGGCGCGTCCAGCGACTCCAGCAGCTCGACGGCCGTCGGGTCGAACGGGCTGGAGAAGATCTCCAGGCCGCGGGCCCGGGCGCGCTCGAAGATCGGCGCGTGCCACTCCCACGGCGTGTGGGCCTTTTCGTACAGTTTGTACAGGTTCTCGCCACCCCAGAGGGAGTGCGAGTCACCGATCCGGAACGCCGGAGTGTCGACGTCGATGGTGATCGTGTCCGGCCGGTAGGTCTGCAGCTTGACCGCGTGCGCGCCGGTCTCCGCGATGGCGTCGACGATGGCCAGCGCCCGGTCCAGGTCGCCGTTGTGGTTGCCGGACATCTCGGCGATCACGAACGGCGGGTGGCCCGGGCCGATCTGGTGCGCGCCGAACCGGATGTCGTGCATGGTGCCTCCCCGGGGTGGAGCGATCAGGTCAGCTCAGAGTCTTGCGCAGCTGCCGGAAGCCACCGACGGCAGGCGCGGCTTCGGTGTACCCGGCGTGGTCGAACAGGGCCGCCGACGCCGCGTTGTCCTGGTGCACGGCGGCCAGCACGACCTTCACGCCGATGCGTTCCCGCAGCGCCCGCTCCCCTTCGGCGAGCACGCCGCCGGACAGGCCGCGCCCCCGGCTCTCCGGGGCGAGCGTGATGCTGACCTCCCAGCCGTCGCCGTCACGCCGGTCGAACCGGACGGTGCCGACCGGCGCGTCCTCGTGCTCGACGACCAGCAGCAGCCGCTCCGGGTCCGTCAGCACCCCGCGCAGCCAGCCCAGGTGCTCGGCCAGGCCGACCACGGCCGTCGAGCGGGACGACTCCCGCGTGCGCGGGTCGTTGCGCCAGGCCAGCAGCAGCTCGGCGTCCGCCTCGGTGGCTTCGCGGGCGCGCACCCTACGGGGCGACCGGCTCTTCGACGCGGTCCTCGAGACGGCGCAGCCGGTCTTCGTAGCGGGAGATGCCGGCGAGCCGGACGCGGATCTGCGCGTGCTGGCGCTGGATCTCTTCGATCAGCGTGCGCGCTTCGGCGATCTGCGGCGCATCGGTGTTCGGCACCAGCGAGATCGACTCGCGCAGCGTCTCCAGGCGGCCTTCCTGCGCGGCCACGTGCGGGATCAGCCGGTCGAGCTCGGCGCGGGCCCAGCGCAGATCGCCCCGGGCCTGCTCGAGGTTGTGCTCGGCGTTGTCGAGCCGGCGCCGGTGGTCGGCGGTGGCGTGCTCGAGGTTGTTGACCCGCTCGGCGAGCCCGCGGGTGCGCTCGTCCACGCGGAAGTCGACGACCCGGACGATCCGCTCGAGCAGGCCTCTGCCCAGCTTCTGCACTGCCATGGAGAGTTCCTTACCTGGGTGGGGACGCGCGTTCAGCGCAGGAGGGTGGTGTCACCGGTCTTGGTCCAGGAGTCCAGCAGCCGCCCCTCGGCGGCGATCTGGTGCTCCGGCCCGACGATGCAGGAGTCGCCCGCGGCGTGCTCCCACGAGGTCTGGTCCGGGTTGTCGATGAACGAGAACCCGGTGAGCACGAGCTGCGCGGTCGGGAACGACGTCCGCGCGATCCACGCCGCCAGCGTGCCGGTGGTCGACCACGTCGGCTCGTCGCGCGTGGGCAGGCCCAGCGCGTCCGACAGCGGCAGCACGACTTCGCGGTTCGACACCGGGACCGCGCCGAGGTCGGCGGGCCACCAGCCCGGCACGTCCTCCGGCTCCCAGTGCATCCGGCCGGGCTCGACCAGCAGGTAGAGCCGCTTGCGGTAGTCCTGGAAGACGTACGGCGTCGCGCGGATCGCCCGGTTGAACACCACCACGTGCGTCCGGCTGCCGACGACCTCCTCGCCGGGCTTGTCGACGACGAACCCGTTGACCCGGATGACCAGGTCACAGGCGTCGATCGCCTTGGCGCGCTGGGGGTCGGGCGGGAGCGGCTGGTTCCCGACCACGGCCACCGAAAGCGGGTCGGGCCGGTCGGCGTAGGCCGCGAGCAGGTTGACCATCAAGCTCGCCGCGCCGAGAGCAGCAGTCATAAGCGGAGAAAGTACCAGCACGGACGAGTGACCCCGCCGCGTAGCGGGTCCCTGGGCTCTACCACAGGGGCGGGGTGGGCCGGACGCCGCGCATCCCATCGGTACCCTCGTCCACGTGCATGCCACCAGCACGGTTCAGGCCGCAGACTCACCCGTGACGACCTCGGCGCCGCCGACGTCGGACAGCAAGACGTTCTCGCGCGCCTTCGCCGACATCAAGGCCGGTTTCCGCGCCCGCGAGCTGTGGGGTCACCTCGGCTGGCAGGACATCAAGCAGCGGTACCGCCGGTCGGTGATCGGCCCGTTCTGGATCACCATCAGCCAGGCGGTCATCGCGCTCGGGCTCGGCCTGCTGTACTCGCAGCTGTTCAAGGTGCCCGTCGAGGTGTTCCTGCCCTACATCTCCACCGGGTTCATCATCTGGGGCTTCATCAGCGGCTGCCTGTCCGAGGGCATGGAGACGTTCATCGCCAACGAGGGGATGATCAAGCAGCTCCCCGCGCCGCTGAGCGTCTACGTCCTGCGGACGGTCTGGCGGCAGACGCTGCTGCTGGCCCACAACATGATCGTCTACGTGGCCGTGGTGGCGATCTTCTTCAGCGCCCTCAGCAGCCAGTACTCCCTGAGCACCGGCACGTGCGCACCCGGCGGAATCTGCCACCCGGGCCTCAGCTGGACCGTCCTGCTGGCCATCCCCGGCTTCCTGCTGCTGGCCCTGAACGCCGGTTGGGTGGCGCTGCTGTTCGGGATCATCTCGACCCGCTTCCGCGACATCCCGCAGGTCGTCAACTCGCTGATCCAGCTGCTGTTCTACGGCACGCCGATCGTCTGGCCGGTCGACCAGCTGCTGGCGGGCGGGCAGCGGTCCGAGATCCAGTGGATCCTGCCGGTCATCAAGGCGAACCCGCTGTACCACTTCATGCAGGTGACCCGCGCACCGCTGCTGGGGCAGGAGTTCTCCGCGGGGAGCTGGATCGTGGTCGGCTGCCTCACCATCGTCGGCTGGGCGCTCGCGCTCGTCGCGATGCGCAATTACCGTGCCCGCGTCTCCTATTGGGTGTGACACATGGTCTCCATTGACGTCCACAACGCGTTCGTCGACTTCCCGATCTTCGACGCGAAGACGCGGTCGATGAAGAAGCGCGTCCTCGGCAAGGTCGGCGGCAAGATCGGCACCGACACCAAGGTGCCGATCATCGAGGCCTTGCACGACGTGACCCTCAACCTCCGCGAGGGCGACCGCGTCGGCCTGGTCGGCCACAACGGCGCCGGCAAGTCCACGCTGCTGCGGCTGCTCGCCGGGATCTACGAGCCCACCCGCGGCTCGTCGCGGATCACCGGCAAGATCGCGCCGGTCTTCGACCTCGGCATCGGCATGGACCCGGAGATCTCCGGGGAAGAGAACATCATCATCCGCGGCCTCTTCCTCGGGATGACGGCCAAGGAGATGGAGAAGCGGGTCGACGACATCGCGGAGTTCACCGAGCTCGGCGACTACCTGCAGATGCCGCTGCGGACGTACTCCACGGGCATGCGGGTGCGGCTCGCGCTCGGCGTCGTCACCTCGATCGACCCGGAGATCCTGATCCTGGACGAGGGCATCGGCGCGGTCGACGCGGCGTTCCTCAACAAGGCACGCGACCGGCTCAAGGACCTGGTGAAGCGCTCGGGCATCCTGGTGTTCGCCAGCCACTCCGACGAGTTCCTGTTCGAGCTGTGCGACTCGGCCATCTGGATGGACGAGGGGCACCTCAAGCAACACGGCTCGCTGCGGGACGTCCTCACCGGGTACAAGGGCCGCGACCCGTTCGCGGACATGAGCAAGGAAACGCTGCAGCGCCTGGGCATCGAGCCGGTGGCGACGACGAACGGCGGGGAATGATGACCAGCGAGACCCGGCAGCTGCCCGACGGCGCGGTCGTCGGCGTGGTCGTCACGCGGCACCGGCGCGAGCTGCTCGCGGACTCGCTGAAGATCATCGCCGCCCAGACCCGGCCGGTCGACCACCTCGTCGTGGTCGACAACGGGCCGGACGACTCGGCCCGCGAGGTCGTCGAGAACTACCCGCTGCCGGTCACGTACCTGCCGTCGCACCGGAACCTCGGCGGCGCCGGCGGGTTCGCGCTCGGCATGCTGCACGCGCTGTCGATGGGCGCGGACTGGGTCTGGCTGGCCGACGACGACGGCCGCCCGGCCGACGAGAACGTGCTGGCGATCCTGCTGGAGGAAGCGGAGAAGCGGGGCCTGGCCGAGATCTCGCCGGTGGTGTCGAACATCGACGCCCCGGACAAGCTGGCGTTCCCGCTGCGCCGCGGCCTGACCTGGAAGCGGTCGCAGTCCGAGCTCGGGGTCGACTTCCTGCCCGGCATCGCGTCCCTGATGAACGGCGCGCTCTTCCGCGCGTCCACTTTGGACGTCGTCGGCGTGCCGGACCTGCGCCTGTTCTTCCGCGGCGACGAGGTCGAGCTGCACCGGCGGCTGGCCCGCTCGGGGCTGCCGTTCGGCACGTCGCTGAAGACGAAGTACCTGCACCCGGACGGCTCCGACGAGTTCAAGCCGATGCTGGGCGGCAAGTTCCACGCGCAGGACCCGGAGAACGAGGTCAAGCGCTACTACACCTACCGCAACCGCGGATACCTGTTGTCCCAGCCCGGGATGCGGAAGATCGGCGCGCTGGAGGTCGTCCGCTTCGGACTGTACTTCGTGGGCGTGAAGCGCGACCCGAAGGCGTTCCTGCAGTGGCTGAAGCTGGTGCGCCAGGGCCGCGCGGAGAAGTTCTACCGCTACTGAAACTGCCCTTCCAGCGGCACCGGAACGGCTTCGGTCCGCACGTCGGTGAGCTCGGCGGCGGGCACGGTCCGCCGCCACACCCGGTAGTCCACTTCGGACAGTCCGAGGTCACGCGCGAGCAGGTAGTCCTCGTCGACGAGGATCAGGTCGGCGGTGTCCCGGGTCCGGCCGAGGATCTCGAAGGTCCCACCGCGCCACCGGCACAGCGTCCGCACGAAGGTGAGCTCGTCGAGCTCGACCTGGTCGACGGCCTTCATCCGGAAGCCGTAGGTCTCCCCGAAGTCGCCGGGAGCCGGGGCGCCCGGCAGCGGGTGCAGGACCAGCCGCCCCGGACCCGCGAACTCGGCGTCGAAGTCGCCACCGCGGTACCGGGCGGTGTAACCGCGGCGCACGAGCGGCGGGAGGGGCACGGGCGGCGGGAAGAACGCGGCTTCGCCGAAGGTGTCCTTCCGGTCGGGGATCCAGCCGACCTTCCGGCTGTGGTACTGCCCGAGCCGCTCGTCGGTGTTGTCCGCTCGGCGCACCCAAAGCTCGGCGCCGACGGGAAGTTCGACCAGGTGCAGCACGAACTCCGGCAGCGGGTGGTCCACCCCGGGGAAGTACCCGGTGCCGAGGAACGGCGGCGGGTACACGCGGGACATCCCCAGCTCGGCGGCGATCTCACGGTCCGTGGAGCCGTAGGAGGTGCGGAACGGGAAGGTGTGGCCGGCGGTGAAGCGGAGCAGGTACAGCTCGTCGAGCGGGCCCCAGCCGGGGATCTTCGCGAGGCCGTAGTTCCGGATCATGGCGGCGGTGTCGAGCTCGGCGACGTCCTCGGCGCGCCCGGCGAAGCCCTGGACCCGGTGCGGTTCGAACCGGCCGGGGACGACGACGTTGCCGAGGTAGAGCCCGGCGAGCCCCGGTTTGACCGGGAGCTGGACGACGGTGCTGCCGAGGAGCCCGGCCGGCGCGTCAGGACTCACGGGATTCACGCTCTTCCTGCTGTTTCCGCCACGGGCCCAGGCTATCGATGCGTTCTTCGCGGATGTCGCTGACCATGTGCTTCGGAGCCACCGCGACGAAGGTCATCCGATCCATCCGCTGGAACTCCACCTCGGGGTGGCGCTCCGGCTCGGCCCAGACCCGTTCCGCCCACTTGCCGTCGCCGGCCATCATGAAGAGGGAATAGCGGCCGTCGCGCTCACCCGCCACCTCGAACTCGTGCTCGAGGAAAGTGCCCCAGGTGCGAACCGTGTACCACTCGTCGAGTTCCTCGATCGGCACCTCGGCGACCAGGACATCTCCGTCGTAGAGCGCCACCCGGCCCGGCGGCCGGCCGGAGGCCTCGTACCTCGTGCCTTGGTAAACCGCGTAGGTCTCAGACACCGGAACCTCCTCGGCCGCGCACGTCGAACCAACCCCTCTTCTCCAGGTAGACCCCGGCGAGCACTTCGGTTCCGTCGGCCCGCACGAGCCACATCTCACCACGACCCGCGTAGCCCAGCGGCCGGTGCAGCCACTCGGGCACACCGCCTCCGGTGTACCCGGTCCCCAGGAACGGCGGCTGCCACTCGCGGGGGTTCGCTTGACCGGACGCCACCTGCATGTCGTGTGCGGACCCCGGATCCGTGCCGCCGTAGCTGATCTCCATCGCCTTGGCGTCGCCCAGAGCGGGGAACCGCAGTTGATACGCCTCGCCGGCACCTGCCTTGATCGGGGTCCAGCCCGCGCCCTTGTCGTCGAGGGCGAGCTTGTCGCGGAACTCCTGCGGCGTCCCGTACTGAGAGGTGTCGCTCCCGCGCGCAACCGAGCCACCGACCTTGCCCGGATCGAAGGTCGGTGTGGCCGGCGCGTTCGCCAAGGTGTCTTCGCCAACGTCCGGCTTGACCACCTTCGTCATGATCTCGCCCGGGTTCGCGTGCAGCTCGTCCCGGACCGCGACGATCTCCGCCCGCTGCGCGGGAGTCAGGTTCGCCGTCGGTTGCAGGGTCAACGCCAGGTGGCGGTCCGGGTCGTAGCCCAGCCGGCTGGCCGCGTCGCGGATCTGGTTGTCCGTCGAGGTCGGGCGGGTCTGCATCGAGTCGCGGGTGTACTGGCCGCGCAGCTCGTCGTCCGTCGCGTGGTGGCCCTGGTTGTTGTGCATCCCGCCACCGCCGCCGTCGGACGGCGGTGGGGGCGGGTTCGAGCCCGGGGGTGGCGGGGTGTCGCCGCCGCCCGTTGTCTTCGCCGGAGGGGCGTCGACCGGCTTGCCCGCCGCCTTGATCGTCTCGGCGGCGTTCGCTTCGCCCGTCTCGTAGTGCTCCTTGACGGCCTTCGTGCGTTCCCCCGCGTCCTGCACCGCCTTGGCGGCCCGTGTGACGTGCTCTTCGGCCGCCGTCACCGTGCCGTTGAGGTCCCCGGCCGCGCCGCTGCCGACGAGGCCCAGCGACCCGTCGCTGAACTTCGCCGCCGCGACGGTCTGCCCGACCCCTTCGACCTTCGCCCGGGTGTTCTCGAGGTTGCCCGTCATGGTGCCGAGCGCCTCGGTCCGCACCCCGTACCCGCCACCGGGGGCCGCGGGCTCGGGCTCCCGGGCCGGCCGCTCGCGCGGGGTCTCGTGCGGCGCCGGAGTGGTGTCCGTGTGGTGGGGCGTGGTCGTGTGGTGGGGCGGCGTGACGTCCGCGTGGTGCGTCACCATGTCAGGCCTCCGCCGGCTGCTGCGTGTCGTACGGCTTCGCGGCCTGGTACGCGCCCATCGCGAGGCCGCCGACCGTCGAGAACCGGTCGAGGCCCTTGGTCAGCTTCTCCATCGCTTCCATCAGCTTGGCCAGCCGGCCGCCCTGCCGCGCGAAGCCCTCGAGGAGCTTGCTGATCTTGCCCGCGATCTTCGACGCGGTCGCCGCGGCACGCGCCGACGCGACCCCGCAGAACGCCGCGATCGAGCCGCCGAAAGTGCACACGGCCGAGGCCGCCGCGATCAGCGCGTCGCGGATCAGCTCGGCGATCACCGACGAGATCAGGCCGAAGACGATGCCGCGCAGCGTGCAGACGAGCATGCCCGAGATGCCGGCGACGGCCGCGGTCCCGTCGAGCGTCTTGCCGAGCGACTCCAGCTCCTCGGCCATCTTCGTGAGGCTGTCGCGGTAGGCGTCGGCGGCCTGGCCGGTCCACTCGGCGACGCTGCGCAGGTCGTCCCGGTGCTCCTGGGCGAGCGTGTGCATCTCGGCCGCGGCGGACTTCAGCTGGTCGACGTTCGTGTTGATCTCGTCCGGGTTGCCGAGCAGCACGTCGAGCGGCTCGCGCAGGAAGCTGATGTGCTCGAGCAGCCAGCCGACGCCGGCGTTGAGGACGGCGCCGAGCGGGTCGATCGCGGCGCCGACGGTGTCGACGACCGCGCCGGCCGCGCTGATCGACACCTCGAGGACCCGTTCCCCCTCGGATTCGGAGTCGGCCTTGATCGAGTCGACGAGCCCGGCGTAGGTGTCGGCGATGCCGGCGCCCGAGGTCGCGGTGGTCACAGTCGGAGTCCCCTCAGTCCCGGCGCATGAACGTGTTGTCCCCGAAGTCGTCCTCGTCGTCGCGCGCCGGTCGAGGCGGACGGCGGACCGGTGGCGGCGGCGGGGTTTCCGGCTCTTCGTGCTGCCACAGCCGGCGCTCCTGGTACACCTCGGGCGCGGCCGGCTCCTCGGGCTCCTCCGGCGGCACGAACCCGGTGACCATGTGCATCGCCTCGGAGTCACCCCCGAGCGGCTCGAACGCGGCGGCGACGTTCACCGCGGCCCCGCGCTGGGCCTTGCGCGCGAGCTTGAGGATCTCCTCGGCGAGCTGGGCGCCGGACTTGCCGGCCAGCGCCGAGTCGGTCAGCCGCAGCTCGGTGAGCGAGCCGTTGGGGGCGACGCCGACGCGGATCGTGCCGTCGGGCGAAGCCACGGTCGTCCCGGCGGCCTCGAGCCAGGCGCGGAACTGCTCCGCCTTCTCCCGGACGTCGGCGATCTTCGTTTCGAAGCCCGCCAGCCATTCCTCAGGTGTCATCCTCGCCTCCGCGATCTCCGACGCGCAGCGAAGGCTACTGGTTCCGCGACCAGCCCAAACGCGAAACGGCCCCGGTTTCCCGGGGCCGTTCGCTTTTGTCCGTTATTCGCCGATGACCGGCGGAGCCGTGCGCAGGTCGGTGCCGAAGACCTCGTCGGGGTCACCCTCGACCAGGTACGTCGGCCGCGAGTGCTCCGTGTCCTCGTCACCCTCGCCCTTCTGGCCGCGGCCCAGGCCGCCGCCACCCATGCCGCTGCCCCGGCCACCGGCCGCGCCCCCGGCGCCCAGGCCGCCCATCCCGCGGCCCGCGGCCGCTTCGGCCGCGCCGATGCCGCCCGGCCGGGCCGCGCCCGACGCGGCGCCCGCGCCCGTCGCGCTGCCGCCGGCGCCCGAGCCGCCCGAGCCGCCGGGCCCGAAGCCGCTGCCGCGGCCAGCGCCGCCCCCGCCGCCGCCGACCTTGGAGTTGTAGGCCTCGTCGCCGCCCATGTTCATGCCACCCATCGGCATCGGGCTCATCGGCGGCATGCCCCCGAACGACTGGTTCGGGTTCGGCGTCGACCCACCGGGGACCGAGCCGGGCGTGAAGCCGGACGGCGTGGTGGTGCCGGCCGGCACGATCCCGGTGCCCGTGGTCGAGCCGGGGCCGCTGATGTGCGGCGTGATGTTCGGGCCGGGGATGTTGCCGGTGGTGAAGTTGTTGGACGTCCCGCTCGGCGTGTTCACCGGGTTGCCGCCCGGCGGGTTGATGCTGCCGACGTGGTCGTCGATGCCGTTCTTGTCCCCGCCGCCGGGGTCGCCGCTGCCGCCACCGGTGCTGAAGCTGGGCGGCGGCGCGAAGGCCGGCTGCTTCGACGCGGCCTCGTAGAGGTTCTTGTCGTAGGTCGACATGACCCCCGCGGCCTCGTCGTGCGCCGCCTGGCTGTCCTTCTGCTTCTGCAGCGACTTGTCGACGTTGTCCGGCAGGCTGAACGGGTTCGACGTCGCCCAGTTCTTGAACTCGTCACCCCAGGAGAAGGGAATCGGCGCCGGCATGGAGTTCTTGGCCGTCGCCGCGGCCTGCCCCTGGTCGTAGATGGTCTCCGAGGCCAGCTTCGCGTTCTGCGAGTTGGCGTCGGACCACTTGCCGAGGCTGGTGAAGTACTGCTGCGCGTTCTCGGCGGCGTTGCCTTCCCAAGTCCCCTTGGAGGCGTTGACCGCGGAGTTCATCGCCGTCGCGAACTTGTCGAAGGTCTTGTGCACCTCGTGGTACGCGGTCGAGACCTCGGAGACCTGGTCGACGTTCAGGTTGCTGTCCAGGTACGCCTTGAGCTGCGTGTGGTCGCTGCCCTTGTAGTCGGCGTTCGGCGCGTTCAGGCCCTGGACGTACTCGACATCGCGGCCCTTGGTCGCCTCGGCCTCGTTCTTGTCGCCGACCTCCTGCGACTGGTTCTTGGCCTGCGCCTGGGCGATGAACTGCTGGACCCATCCGAACAACGGGTCGTTCCGGTCGACGCCCGCCTCGGCTTTCGCCTGGAGGTAGGCGTCCCGGTCGGCCGGAGCCATGTCCGCAACTTCCGCCGGCGTCTTGATCGGCGGCGGCTGCTTCTGCGTCGTCATCTGGGTCCCCTTACCCCTTGGGCAGCTTCGGCTCGACGATCTTGTTCGCCACGTCCTCCGCCGTCTGGCAGGCCTTTTCGACGGTGTTGACCGCGGTCACGTTCACATCGACGCGTGCCTTGTCCCCCACCCCGAGCGCGACCGTGCACCCCAGCGGGGCCTGGCTCGGCGCCTCCTTGGCGCTGCGGCCGTTGACCTGCAGGTCCTTGACGCCGCTGCCGGTGTCGTTGGTCGAGCCGAGCGCCGCGTCGTCACGGATGGCGACACCGATGATCAAGCCCTCTTCGCTCGCGTCCGTGCGCTGCTTCTGGTAGCGGCAGACGCGGGCGCCACCGAGGGTCGTCTCGTCGGCGTCCTTGAACGAGCCGTAGCCGGTGACGTCGGAAGCGGTCAGCAGGGTGCACGGTTCGAGCGACGCGGTCGAGGCGCCTCCCGGCGCCGCGGTGCTCGACTCCCCGGACGGCGGCGCGGACGAGGCCGACCCCGCGGGTGACGGTGTGCCGTTCTCGGTGCTCGTGCAGCCGACCAGCAGGAGGGCACCCGCGGCAACGGGCAGGACAACGCGTGCGAGGAGTTTCATCATTCCCTAGGACTTGGGCTTCATCGCGTCGAGCGCGGCGAGCTCGGACTGGCTGTAGAGGCCGGCGGCGCGGCCGAGTGCCTCGTTGGCCTGCTGGGCCACCTGCTTGAGCTGGCCGAGCACCACACCCGCGGACCCTTCGGCCTGCGCGGCGCCCTTCTGGTCGTGCGCGGCGATGGTGTGTCCGTACGGGTGGTTGCCGAGCTGCGGCGACTGGTTGAGCACCAGGGTCGAGTCGCCGAGCACCTCAAGGTCGTCGACCAGGTCGGAGAGCGCGTCCCGGATCGGCTTCACACCTTCGGGGGTGATCTTGAAGCCGCCGCTCTTGGCGGCGTCGACCAGCTTCTGGGTCTCCGCAGTGACGCCTTGGATGGCACCGAGGTTCATGATGTCCGCGAAGGACCCGCCGCCCCCGCCGTCAGCTATCAACATCGCTGTTCCACCCCGAATCACTTCACCCGTGCGTGTGCACCCGGGAGTCTACTAGCCGGGCACCCTGTGCGACGGCCGTTCACCGATCTTCACGTGGGACGCAGCGGCCCGACGTGCGGTTCCCTCAGAACTGACCTTCGAGCTGCGCGTAGAGCTGCTGGGCGAGACGCGCGTTGTCGGCCGGGGCGTAGGTGATCCAGCGCTGGCCGTCGGCGGCCGCGCGGGAGGACATCAGCCAGCGGCCGGACGGGGTGTCGAACCAGGCCAGGGGCGGGAACGTGCCGCCGCGGGTCTGGGCCGTGAACTGCCCGACGCGCTTCTTCGGCTCCTGGAAGACGCGCTCGATCATCCGCAGCTGCGGGCCGCCGCTGCTGCTCTGCGAGCGCGGGCCGCTGACACCCGCGAAGGGGTCATACACGTCGTCGCGGCGCTGGCGCGGCTGGGCCGCCGGGCGCGAGATGGTCACCGACTGGCCGGGCGCGGCGGGGGTCAGCGGGAGCAGGTCGACGATCGCCGGCACGATGCCGGTCGGGCGGACCTCCTCGAAGACGATCAGGTTCTCGTCCTGCCGGGCCAGGACCCCGAACTGGCCGTCGGTGGCGACGCGGGCGAACAGGTGCCGGTCGCCCAGCTCGGCGGCCGCGTTGATCACCACGCTGCCCCGGACGAAGGTGGCGAGCGCCAGCTCGGCGTCCGGGTCGAGGCGGCCGCGGCTCCACAGGCCCCGGCCGGTCAGGTCGCGGACGACGGCGTCGCGGATCATCGCCCGCTGCTCGACCGTCGTGCCGACGTGCGGAACCTCGAACGGCGCCGGCGCGCGGCCCAGCCCGAGCTGTTCGAGCAGGATGTCCACCGCCGCCAGCGACAGCGAGAACGAGTGCGGCATCTTGTCTTCCCCCCGCGGGTGCTTGGCCTGGCCAAAACGGTAGTCCACGGCCCGCCCGCGCCGCAGCCGGATGCTGCGCCCACAGCGAACTCGCTTGCCGTCGCAAGATCGCCGCTGCTGCGATGGGGGCATGGCTGACTCGAAACCCGCACTCGTGCTGCACCTCGCCACCGGCGGCGAACCGCTGCTGTTCGCGCTGACGACCGAAGAGTCCGGAAACGTGGCGGGCAAGCTCGCCCAGTTCGTGAAGACCGGCGCGGTCGAAACGGTGACCACCAAGGACGACTCGGTGGTCGCGATCAACTTCGCCCACGTGGCGGCCGCGTACATCGACGACCTGAACCGGAAGAGCCGGGTCTTCGGGCTGCACGCCTGACGCACGAAGGCCGCCTCACGGCAAGCGTGAGACGGCCTTCGGACGGGAAGCTCAGAGCTTGTACAGGCGCTTCCAGTTCTCGCGCGAGGTCAGCTCCGGCATGGCGCGCTTGTACTGCTCCTGCACCGCCGCGCCTTCCTTGCGCAGCCGCTGGACGACCTTCGCGCCGCGCTTGGCCAGGTCGAACATCTTGACCTTGTCGTAGGCGCGGACGCGGACGCCTTCCTGGTTCGCGTCGGTGACGACCGCCTTGTCGAACAGGGCGATGTGCCACCAGTTCGCCTCGTCGATCGGCACCGCGCCGAGCCCGAAGCGGCTGCGGCCGAGGACCCGGTCGAGCACCCGCTTGATCAGCACCAGGCGCTGCATGCTGGGCCGCGGCGCGCTGTTGATGATGCCGATGTCGTTGGACGCGATGCCCGGGACCTCGGTCGCCTTGTGGCGCTTGGTCTCCGGGTACTCGTCACGGATGCGGCGGATCTCCTTCATCGCCTCGACACCGCCGTCACGCAGGACCTCCGGGCCCTCGAGGAAGTCCTCGACGGCCTTGATCAGCGTGGCCGACAGGCCGTACTGCATGCCGAGCAGGTAGCGGACCAGCTGGGCCAGCAGCACCCGCGAAAGCAGGTTCAGGTTGAACGGCGAGTGCAGCGCGGCGGTGATGATCGAGTTGCGCAGGTTGAAGTACCGGTGCCACTCGTCCCAGTCCTTCATGTGGAAGTCCGCGTGCCACACGCCCGCACCCGGCAGGGTGACGGTCGGGAAGCCGTGCGCGCGGGCGCGGTAGGAGTACTCCGCGTCGTCCCACTGGAAGAAGAACGGCATCGGGTAGCCCGTGGCCTGCACGACCTCGTAGGGGATCAGGCAGGACCACCAGCCGTTGTACCCGGCGTCGAGACGGCGCTCCTGGCGGTTCGGCTTCAGCGTCTCCTCGTCGACGCCGAGCAAGTCGGCGGTGGTGAGCGAGTGCTCGACCGGCTGGCCGGGCTCGAGCGTGTTGAGCCGGGCGTACTCGGCGCCGACGTGCAGCTGGTTCGGGTGGAACAGGTTGAGCATCTGCCCGCCGACGATGATCGGGTTGGCGGCGCGGTTGGAGAACGCCGTCATCCGGATCACCAGGTCCGGCTCGAGCAGCACGTCGTCGTCCATGAACAGGACGTTCGCGTGCTCGGTGGCGGTGTGGCCGGCCACCTCGTACAGGCCGCGGGTGAAACCGCCGGCGCCGCCGAGGTTGGGCTGCTTGATGTAGTGCAGCTTGTCGGCGAGGTCCTTGGCGACCTGCTCGAAGCCGTCGCGGGACTCGACGAGGTCGGTGCCCTGGTCGGCGACGTAGATCGCGTCCAGGGTCTCCAGCGACGAGACGTCCGCGGCGAGGGCCTGCAGGTTCTTCAGGCAGTCGTCGGCGCGGTTCATCGTGCAGATGGTCACGGCGGTCGGGCGGATGGTCTCCGGCGCCTCGACCGTCCAGCGGACCTGCTCGACGCGCAGGTTCTGGCCGCCCTCGGTCTCGAGGTCGAGCCAGAGCGCGCCACCGTCGTAGAACTTGTCCAGGTTGCCGGTCAGCGCCACCTTGAGCTGCTTGGCGTCGGTGACCTGCTCGGCGGCCACCACGCGGGGCTCGCCCTCGACGTCGGACGCGCCCATCGACAGCAGGCCGGTGCCGGTCACGACGGCCTCGACCGAGACCTCGGTGACGGTCGTCCAGCGCTGCCAGTAGCTGGCCGGGAACCGGCCGAAGTACGTGTTGCCCGACACCTTGGAAGCGGGCTCGAGGCTGATCACCGCACGTTCCCGCACGGCCGAGCCCCATTCGAGCTCGGCGTAGAGGTCCTTGCTGACGATCGGCGCCGGACCGGCGTAAAGGCCGCGCTGCGCCGTCAGGCGACCCTGCGGAGTGTGCTCGGTGAACCGCGTCTCGGCGGCCGCGCCGGCTGTGGTGGTCGGCGCCGGGGTGGCTGTTTTACCGGGCATTGAGTTCCTCAGTTCTCCTCAGTCGACGGCTCGCGGAAGACGACCCACTTGAGCATCACGAAATTGATCACCGTGGCAGTCGCCTGCGACACGGCCCAGCACAGCGTGTGCTGCCACGCGGACTCCGGCAGCACCTGCAGCATGAGCTGGTTCACCCCGACCGCGACGAAGAACGTCACGGTGTAGAGCAGGACGAACGAGCCGATCTGCGCCTTCCCGTCCCGGCGCCCGCCGGAGAAGGTGAACTTCCGGTTCAGGAAGAACGCCGTGGTGGTGCCCACGATGAAACTGATAGCGCGGGCGACGTCGACCCACGGTGAAGTGGCCATCCCGGCCACCTGGGTCAGCAGCGTGTACGTGCCCAGGTCGACCAGGGCGCAGAAGCCGCCGATCAGGGCGAAGCGAATGAGCTGCCCGAGCAGTCCGATGGAGGGCTGCTGGCCAGCTGCGATGTCGGCTTGCGGATCGGTCGCCACCACTGCATTACCTCGTTGCCTGAGTCATGGTCACCCGCGCGGGCGCTTGTGCCTTGATGCGCAAAGTGTAGAAGCGAGCACTTCAGGGTCACGTTCCGGGCGTCGTTCGGCGTGGCTACCCTGGTCGGGTGACCCCAGGACTCGAGACACAGCGTCGCACGCTCACGGGCTGGGCGCGGACGGCGCCGACCACCGCGGACGTGCTGCGCACCGAAGACGTCGAGGTCATCGCCCGTGCCGTGACCCAGGCCGGCGAGCGCGGTGTCATCGCCCGCGGCCTCGGCCGGTCCTACGGCGACCCGGCGCAGAACGCGGGTGGCCTCGTCCTCGACATGACGGCGCTGAACCGGATCCACTCGATCGACCCGGACTCCGCGCTCGTCGACCTCGACGCCGGCGTGAGCCTCGACCAGCTGATGCGCGAGGCGCTGCCGTACGGCCTGTGGGTCCCGGTGCTGCCGGGCACGCGCCAGGTGACGGTCGGCGGCGCGATCGCCAACGACATCCACGGCAAGAACCACCACAGCGCGGGCAGCTTCGGCAACCACGTCGTGTCGATGGACCTGGTCACCGCGGACGGCAAGGTCCGCACGTTGACGCCGGAAGGCCCGGACGCCGAGCTGTTCTGGGCGACCGTGGCGGGCATCGGCCTGACCGGGGTCATCGTCCGCGCGACGATCCGGATGACCAAGACCGAGACCGCGTACTTCCTCGCGGACAACGAGCGCACGAACAACCTCGACGAGACGCTCGAGCTGGTCAGCAACGGCTCCGACGACAACTACACGTACTCGTCGGCGTGGTTCGACACGATCTCCACCGGCTCGAAGCTCGGCCGGGCCGCCTTCGGCCGCGGCTCGCTCGCCAAGCTGGACGAACTGCCGCCCAAGCTGCGCGCGAACCCGCTCAAGTTCGACGCCCCGCAGCTCGCGACGCTGCCGGACATCTTCCCGAACGGCTTGGCCAACAAGCTGACCTTCGGCGGCATCGGCGAGCTGTACTACCGGAAGACGCCGAAGGAAGCCCGCGGCGTCGTCCAGAACCTCACGGCCTTCTACCACCCGCTCGACATGTTCGGCGAGTGGAACCGCGCCTACGGCTCCAAGGGCTTCCTGCAGTACCAGTTCTCGACGCCGCTGAACGCGCACGAGCCGCTGCGCAAGATCGTCAAGAAGATCGCCGAGTCGGGGCACGTCTCCTTCCTCAACGTGTTCAAGCGGATGGGTGAGGGCAACGCGGCGCCGCTGTCGTTCCCGCACCCCGGCTGGATGGTCTGCGTCGACTTCCCGATCAAGGACGGGCTCAGCCGGTTCTGCCAGGAGCTCGACGACGACGTCCTCGAGCTCGGCGGGCGGCTGTACACCGCGAAGGACTCGCGCACCTCGCCCGAGACGTTCGCGAAGATGTACCCGCGCCTCGAAGAGTGGCGCAAGGTCCGCGCCGCCGTTGACCCCGAAGGCGTTTTCGCCTCTGACATGAGCCGGAGGCTCGAGCTGTGATCGACGCTGTTGGCAACCCCCAGTCCCTGCTGCTGCTCGGCGGCACGTCCGACATCGCGCTGGCGATCGCCGAGCAGTACCTGGCCGAGAAGCCGCTGCGGGTCGTGCTCGCGGCGCGCCCGTCGCCGCGGCTCGACGCGGCCGCGCAGCGCCTGAAGGACAAGGGCGCCGAGGTGTCCACTGTGGACTTCGACGCGAAGGACCTGGCGTCACACCCCGCCGTGCTGGACAAGGCGTTCGAGAGCGGCGACATCGACGTCGCGGTCGTCGCGTTCGGCCTGCTCGGTGACGCCGAGGAGCTGTGGCAGGACCACACGAAGGCGGTCGAGGCGGCGACGGTGAACTACACCGCCGCGGTGTCGGTCGGCGTGGCGCTGTCGGAGAAGCTCAAGGTCCAGGGCCACGGCACGGTCATCGCGCTGTCGTCGGTGGCGGGTGAGCGCGTCCGGCGCTCGAACTTCGTCTACGGCTCGTCCAAGGCCGGCTTCGACGGCTTCTACCTGGGCCTCGGCGAGGCCCTCGCGCCGCACGGCGTCCGGGTGACGGTCGTCCGCTCGGGCCAGGTCCGCACGAAGATGACCGACGGCATGAAGGACGCCCCGCTGACCCAGAACGCCGACCAGGTCGCGGCGCAGGCCGTCGCGGCGGCCCGCGCGGGCAAGGACCTGATCTGGGCGCCCGCGCCGTTCCGCTTGGTGATGTCGGCGCTGCGGCACGTCCCGCGGCCGATCTTCCGCAAGCTCCCCATCTGAGTTCTCCACCCGGGGGTTGATCCCCGGCTCCATCCGGGCCCAGTCCCCACGCCGATGTGCCGCGGTCGCCGCCGGAACAGGCTGTCACCATGACAACCACGACGAGCGACCGCGGTGGGCTGACGATGCTCCTCCGCGACGTCGCGCTCCCGATGGCCCTCTTCTACGTCCTGCGCTCCTTCGACGTCGACGCGCTGTGGGCACTGCTGGTCAGCGCCGTGCCGGTGGTGCTGCGGGCCGGTTACGTGCTGATCCGGCACCGCCGGATCGACCCGCTCAGCGCGTTCGTGCTGGCGGTGCTGGTGGTCAACGGCGCGGTGGCGCTGATCTCCGGCGACCCGCGGCTGCTGCTGGTCCGCAGCGCCTGGGTCGGGCTGCTGCTCGGCGGGCTGATGCTGGTCAGCCTGGTCGCCGGCCGCAGGCCGTTCCTGTTCCGGATGATCTGCACGCTCCAGCCGGCCCGCGCCGGTGAGCTCGAAGCGCGCTGGGCCGCCGACGAGGACTTCCGGCAGCAGTGGCGCTCGGTCACGCTCTGGTGGGGCGTCGGCGGCCTGGTGCTGGGCTGCGTCGTCGTGCTGATGGCGTTCACGCTCCCGGTGGACGTCGTGCCGGTCCTCGACACCGTGCTCACCGCCGGCGGCCTGGTGTTCGGCGCGAAGGTCACCCGGAAGAGGTTGACCGCCGGCATCAACCGGACGGTTGATGCCTGACCACCAGCTCGACGATGGTGGTGACCCCACCGGTCGGCGATGCTCGGGGGCATGGGGAAATCGCTGGTCGCGCTGCTCTGCGACATCGCCGCGCCGGTCGGCGGTTACTACCTGCTGCGGGCGTTCGACGTCGCGCCGGTCTGGGCCCTGACGCTCAGCGGCCTCCCGCCGGCGCTGCGGGTGCTGTACCTGGCGGTGCGGCACCGGCGCGTCGACGGCATGGGGGTGTTCGTGCTGCTCATCGTCGCGCTGGGCCTGGCGACCACGCTGTTGACCGGCGACGCGCGGCTGCAGCTGGTCCGCGGCGCGTGGTTCAGCGTGCTGATCGGCGTCTGGATGCTGGCGAGCCTCCGCGTCGGCCGCCGCCCGACGACCTACCAGGCGACGCTGGCGCTGGTGCCCGGCCGCGCTGACGAGCTCGAGGCGCGCTGGGCGGACACGCCGTCGTTCCGGCGCGTGTGGCGGGTGCTGACGGTTGTCTGGGGGGTCGGCGGGCTGGTGCACAGCGGGCTGAGCATCGTCATGGCGTACTCGCTTCCGGTGGACGTGGTGCCCGGACTCGATACGGTGCTCTCCATCGCGAGTTTTGTGGTGCTCCAGGTGGTCACCCAGGTCATGCTCGCGCGGGAGGGCACGATGAACCGCATGTGGGCACGGCGATGATCGAGATCCCGCCACCCGGCGAATACCGGCTGGACCCGGCGCGCTGCCGGATCGGCGTCTCCGGCACGCACCTCTTCGGAATGTCCGCTGTGGACGGCGAGTTCCCGTTGGCGGGCGGGCTGGTCGTGGTCGCCGACCCGGTGACGGAGTCGCGGGTGACGGCCGAGATCGACGCGAGCGGCCTCAAGACGGGCGACCGCCTGCGTGACACGGAGCTGCAGTCGCGGCGGTTCCTCCACGGCCGCGAGCACCCGCTCATCACGTTCACCGAAGGCCGGCCGGTAACGGACGGGCCGCGGTGGCTGCTCGAGGGCGTCGTGACGGTTCGCGGAACCGCTGCCCGCGTCCAGTGCGGGATCGACGCGGTCCAAGTGTCCCCGGAGGGCTTCTCGGCCCGCGCGGCGACAGTGGTGGACCGGTTCGCGTTCGGCCTGACGTACGGCAAACGGCTGGGCGGCCGCGAGTTCACGCTGACGTTGGACGTCACCGCCGTCCGGAGCTGACGCTCAGCTCCCGGCCGCGTGCGCGGGCACCAGGTACAGGTTCTGGGTGCCCATCCACGGCGAGTCGATCCGCCAGCTCGCCAGCGCCGTCGAGGGCGGGGCGCGGCGGGTCGTCGTCAGGACCAGGTCCGGGCTGATCGGGGCTACGCTGTGGTCGAAGTTGTGGAAGTTCGCTTCCAGCAGCGCGCGGCCGACTTCGCCGCTGCGGCGTTTCGTCTCGGTGATCGCCGGGTCGACGGCGCCGCGGTCGGAGAACTCGTCGACCAGCTCACAGTCGCACGCGTACGCCAGCGCGCCGACCTCACCCGCCGTCTCGACCTTCCGGCCGTGGGCGATGGCGGCCAGCTCCTGGCCGATCTCGCGGTACTCGGTCGTCGACGCGTGGTTGCTGGTGATCGGCGCGAACTGGCGCGGGAGACCGGGCAACGCGTACGCCGCGACGCTCACCGCGAGCACCGCGCCGGCCGCCGTCCACGTCCCGCGGCGCACGCGCTCGGGGACCGCCGAGGCGCAGGCGGCGAGGAAGATCGTCGCGCCGATGATGCTGGGCGCGTAGTACCAGTGGTACGGCGGCACGCCGAGCCGGCTGTAGGCCACGTAGTGCAGGGCGCCCGCGACGGCCAGTGCCGCGAACGGCGTCAGGCGGCGGGCGGTCCCGGACCCACGGCGGAACAGGATGACCCAGGCCACGCCCGCCACCCCGGCGAGCAGCAGCGGCAGGAACGAAAGCGTGGCCTGGACCGGGAAGTTGCGCCAGTACAGGAGCGGGCCGTTGGTGAAGCTGAACGGCCCCCACGACTGCTGGCTGATCTTGATGACCAGCGTGTCCGGCACCGCCGAGCCGAGCACGACCCAGCTGAAGCCGAACCACGGCAGCGTCACCGCGAGGGCGGCGAACGCCGTGCGCCAGATGCCGGTCCAGAACTCGCGGCGGGCCGCGAACAGGACGGCCGCGATGAGCAGCAGGTCGATCCGGACCAGGGCGAGCAGCCCGATCACCACGCCGAGCCGGCCGGCGTTGCGCTCCCCCGCGTAGACCAGCGTCCAGACGACCCCGGTGGCGCCGAGCGCGACCTCCAGCCCGATCGACGACAGCAGCAGCGGGTTGACGAGCAGCAGCCCGAACGTCAGCGGCGCGAACGCCGGGGGCAGGCCGGTGCGCTCGCCCAGCCGGCGCAGGCCCAGCACGAGCAGCACCTGCGCGGCGACGAAGACCACACCGGCGGCCAGCACGGCGTCGCGGACGACGAAGGTGACCGCGCCGAGGGCCAGGACGTTCAGCGGCGACGTCGCGGTGTTCGCCGTCCCCTGCTCGATCAGGCCCCAGTGGCCGTGGAAGGCGAGGTTCTTCGCGTACGACAGCGTGATGTAGGTGTCATCGATGAGATGACTGCTGACCAGGGCGAACACCAGGGCGGAAGCCGCCGCGGCCCCGGCCGGCAGGGCCCACGAACGGGCGAGGGGCAGGGCCGCCGGCAGCGCACCGGCGGCCTTCGGCAGTCCTGCGGAGGCGCTTCGCATCCCGGACACCGTACCCCGGCCGTGATGCTTCTGTGATCTGAGTGGGGTGCGGGTGGCTCACCCCACAGCGGTCAGATGCCGTCCCCCGCGCCGGAGTCGCCCGAATTGCCGGAGTTTCCACCGCCGCCTCGACCTGGGAAGCCACGGCCGTCGGGGCCCTGGTTGGGGCCGTTGTACTGGCGGTGGACGCCGGGACGGCCATCGCGTGGGCCGTGGCTGGTCGCGGCGGCGATCCCGCCGACGACGCCGCCGCCGATCAGCAGGCCGAGGACGCCGACACCGACGAGCTGGGTGGCGCGGTGGCCGACGAAGCGCCGGAAGCCGCCGGGCTGGCGTTGAGCGGCCTGGGGTGCGCCCCAGGCGCCGTAGGTCTGGCCGGGGCCGGGCTGGGAGAGCTGAGGGGTGGGCGGCACCGGCGGTGGCAGCCGGCCGCCGGACGGGGCGGCGACGGGCTGCGGGTGCGCGGTGGTCGCGTCGGCGGCCGGAGGCGCGGGCTGACCCGGCGCGGCGGCGGTCGGCTGCGCCGCGGCCGCATCGGCGGGCTGGCCGGCGGCACCGGCACCCGGGGCGGCCGTGGTCGGCTGGCCTTGGGCCGGGCCGGCCGCGGTCGGCTGCTCAGCAGCACCAGCACCTGGCGCGGCAGCGGCCGGCTGCTCGACGGCGGCCGGCTGGGGCTGGGTCGGCTGGTCAGGGGCCGCCCCAGGGGTGGGCTGCTCGACGGTCGAGTCGGGCGGGACCTGCTTCGGGTCGCGCGGCTGGTCGTTCATGGTCGCTCCTGTGGTGGTCACGGGGACGGGCGCACTGCCCGCCCCCACCACCTCAGGGTGACCCCGTCAGCTGTGCTGAACCTGAAGCCAACCTGTCGATCCGCAATGAGACGTCACAGGTAGAACGAGAGGAACAGCGTGGCCACCCACGTCGCGCCGAGCACCTGGAGCACGCGGTCCTTGAGCGCGATCTCCTCCGGCTCGCCCGCGATGCCGCCGTCGACGTCCACCGCGTAGCGCAGCACCGCCACCACGAACGGCACCATCGAGATCAGCGCCCACACCGAGTTGTGCTCGGTCTGGCGGATCTCGAACGCCCACAGGCAGTACGACATGATCAGGATCGCCGCCGACGTCGCCCAGACGAACCGCAGGTAGCTGGCCGAATACTTCTTCAGCGACGAGCGGATCTTCGCGCCCGTGCGCTCGAACAGCATGATCTCCGCGTAGCGCTTGCCGGCCACCATGAACAGCGAGCCGAACGCCGTGACCAGCAGGAACCACTGCGAAAGCGCGAGGCCGCCCGCGACACCGCCGGCGATCGAGCGCATCAGGAAGCCCGAGCCGACGATGGCCAGGTCGACCACCGGCTGGTGCTTGAGGCCGAAGCAGTAGCCGAGCTGGACGGCCTCGTAGACGCCCAGCACGACCGCCAGCTGCCAGCTGGCCAGGAACGACACGCCGAGACCGGCCAGGAAGAACACGACCGCGGCCCCGTACGCGACGGGCACCGGCACGATCCCGGCCGCGATCGGCCGGTTGCGCTTGGTCGGGTGGGCCCGGTCGGCCTCGACGTCGACGGCGTCGTTGATGAGGTAGACCGAGCTCGCCACCAGGGAGAAGGCCACGAAGGCGACGATCGCGTCGAGCAGCAGGCCCGTGCGGTCGGTCGACTTCGAGAAGGCGAAGAACGGGGCCGCGAAGACCAGCACGTTCTTGACCCACTGGCGCGGCCGCGCCGTCTTGATGACGCCGCCGACCAGGCCGAACGGCCCACGGGCGGCAGTCGCCGTCTCCACCGCGGCCGGGGTCTCCGGCGCTTCGGGAGTCACGGCCGCTTCGTCGCTGTTGCGCTGCTCGGTCGTCTCGCTCATGGGTTCTTCTTCAGCTTCCGTCGTATCAGACCACCGACGAGCCCCCCGAGGGCCGCACCGGCCAGAACGTCTGTCGGATAGTGAACGCCGAGCACGAGCCGCGAGGCGAGCATCGGCGGTACTAGGGCGGGCACCAGGTTACGCCCGGTCAATCCGGAGTAGAGCACCGCCGCCGCCGTAGTGGACGTCGCGTGCGACGACGGGAAGCTCAGCTTGCTCGGCGTGCCGACGAGGACCTCCACGCTCGGGTGGTCCGGTCGCGGCCGCCTGACCACGCGTTTCACCGCGATCGACGCGGCGTGGGCGCCGACGACACCCGCCGACGCGACCAGCCAGTCCTTGCGCCGCTTCTTGTCCACCACGGCGCCGAGCAGGCCCAGGCCGAACCAGCCGATGGCGTGCTCGCCGAAGTGCGACATGCCGCGCGCGGCTTTCACCGAAACGTCACTCTTCAGAAAGCCCTGGGCCTTCGAAAGGACGGCCACCTCGCCCGTCGGGGCGCCCTTCTCAAGCATCGAGGGACCCGTCGAGCGGCGCGCCGTCGGTCAGGTGCGGGGCGATCTTGTTGTCGAACGCCGACAGCGCCGAACCGATGGCCATGTGCATGTCGAGGTACTTGTACGTGCCGAGCCGGCCGCCGAACAGGACGTTCTTCTCGCGCGCCTCGACCTTGGCCAGCTCGCGGTAGGCCTCGAGCTTCTCGCGGTTCTCCGGCGTGTTGATCGGGTAGTACGGCTCGTCGTTCTCGTCCGCGAAGCGCGAGTACTCGCGGAAGATGACCGTCTTGTCCTTCGGGTAGTCCCGCTCCGGGTGGAAGTGGCGGAACTCGATGATCCGGGTGTACGGGACTTCCTGGTCGTTGTAGTTGACGACCGAGGTGCCCTGGTAGTCGCCGGTCCCGGCGACCTCGGACTCGAAGTCGACGGTGCGCCAGGTGAACCGGCCCGCCGAGTAGCCGAAGTAGCGGTCCAGCGGACCCGTGTAGACGGTCGGGGTGCCGGCCGGGATGTGCTCGCGCACGTCGAAGTAGTCGACGTTCAGCCGGATCTCGATGTTCTCGTGCTCGGCCATCTTCTCGAGCCACGCGGTGTACCCGTTGACCGGCAGGCCCTCGTAGGTGTCGTTGAAGTACCGGTTGTCGAAGTTGTAGCGGACCGGCAGGCGCGTGATGATGTTCTCGCCCAGGTTCTTGGGGTCGTTCTCCCACTGCTTCGCGGTGTACCCGCGGATGAACGCCTCGTAGAGGGGACGGCCGACCAGCGAGATGGCCTTCTCCTCGAGGTTCTGCGCGTTCGCCGTCTCGAACTCGGACGACTGCTTGGCGATCAGCTCGCGCGCCTCGTCCGGGGTGTGGGACTTGCCGAAGAACTGGTTGATCAGGGCCAGGTTCATCGGGAACGAGTAGACCTGGTCCTTGACCCGCGCGAACACGCGGTGCTGGTAGTTGGTGAACCCGGTGAACCGGTTCACGTACTCCCAGACGCGCTTGTTCGAGGTGTGGAACAGGTGCGCGCCGTACTTGTGCACCTCGATCCCGGTCTCGGGCTCGGCCTCGGAGTAGGCGTTGCCGCCGATGTGGCTACGCCGCTCGAGGATGAGGACCTTCTTGCCCAGCTCGGCCGCGGCCCGTTCGGCGACGGTCAGGCCGAAGAAACCGGACCCGACGACGACGAGGTCGTAACCTGCGAAATCGTCTTCAGTAATCTTGGCGGGGTTCGTGTGCGCGCTCACGGGCGTCGAGGGTACGCAGGTCGGTATCCCGGCCCGCACCCGACTATCACATTTCGGCCTACGACACACCTGGAAAGCAGTGCCTGCACCCGAGGACTTCTGGAGCTACTTCGCCGCGGTGGCCACTTACCTGGCCGTACTGGCGGTGCCTGGCGGCGTCGTCGGGTGGGCCGCCGGTGTGCGTGGCTGGGCCCTGGCGGGCCTCGCCCCGCTGCTCAGCTACGCCATCACCGGGCTCGCCGGGCCGTGGCTGGCGATCATCCACGTGCCGTACGGCTCGCTCAGCGTCGCCGCGTGCACGCTGCTGCTCGCCGCGGTGCTCTACGGCCTGCGCCGGCTCGCGACGGCCCGGGGGTGGCTGTCACCGGGCGCCGAGGAGCCGCCGGTGCCGTGGACGCGCCGGGCGCACCTGGCCGTCGGCGCCTGCGTCGCGGTCGCGACGGCGGTGTCGATCGCCGTGGTCGTCTCCGGCCGCGGCGGCACGACCGCGGTGTTCCAGCGCTGGGACACCGTCTTCCACGCGAACGGCATCCGCTACATCGCCGAGACCGGCGACGGCTCGCTGACCGGCATGGGCACGCTCAACTGGTACCCGGACGGCTCCTTCTACCCGAACGCCTACCACCTGGTCGGCGCGCTGGTCTACCAGCTGTCCGGGACGTCGGTCCCGGTCACGCTGAACGCCGTCACGATGCCGATCGCCGGGCTGTTCGCGCTGGCCATGGTCGCGCTGGTGCGCCAGCTCGGCGGCCGCGCGGTGTTCGCCGGCTGCGCCGCGCTGGTCGCGGGCGGCGCGACGACCGGGGCGTACGAGTCGGTGTCGAGCGGCCTGCTGCCGTTCGCGCTGGGCATCGTGCTGACGCCGCTGGCCGTGGTCGCGTTGCAGCGGTTCGTCGTGCGGCCGGGGGCAGACACCGGCGCGGTGCTGGCGCTGAGCGCGACCGGCCTGCTCGCCGCGCACTCGAGCGCGTTGTTCGGGGCGATCCTGTTCGCGTTCCCGGTCGTGGTGCAGCGCTGGTACCGGGCGCTGCGCGGCCGCCGGGTCGACGGCGTGCCGGCCGGACGAGCCGGGTGGCGGGTCGTCGGCGGGGACGTGCTGCGGATGCTGCCGGTGATGGTCGCGGCGGGCGTGCTGGCCGCGCCGATGATCCTCGGCGCGATCTCCTTCACGTCCGGGTCGTACCCGTACCACGCGTGGGGCTCGCACATGGCGGTGTGGAAGGCGCTCGCCATGCTGGCGACGTTCAAGCAGGTGCTGCCGGTGCCGCAGATCTGGCTGACGGTGTTCCTCGCCCTCGGGGTGTTCACGCTGGTGCGGCTGCGGCGGATGCGCTGGCTGGGGCTCTCGGCGATCGGGCTGTCGGCGCTGTTCGTGGTCGTCGCGTGCTTCGGCGGCGAAGACTGGGTGATCAGCCTGTCGCGGCCCTGGTGGAACGACCGCTTCCGCCTGATGGCGCTGGCCGCGATCCCGATGTGCCTGCTCGCCGCGCACGGCATGAGCGAGACCCAGCGGTGGCTGGCGAAGCTCGCGAGCGGCCGGGCGTGGGTGCGGGCGCGGCCGTGGCTGACCGGCCGGGTCGGGCTCGTGTCGGCGGTGCTGCTGGTCGTGGCGATGGGCGTGCTGACCGGCGGGTTCTACCGCGCGGCCAACGCCAAGACGGTGTCGCTGCTCTACTACAACGGCCTCCCGGGCGAGGTGGTCCCGCCGGTCAGCCAGGACGAGATCGACGCGATGGACCACCTCGGCACCCTCGGCATCCCGGCCGGCCAGAAGGTGCTCAACGACCGCCTCGACGGCACGGCGTGGATGTACGCCCTGACCGGCGTCCACCCGGTGGCCGCGCACTACGACGCCGGCGTGGTGCCCTTCGACGCCGACTACCTGGCCCGCCACTTCCGCGACTACGACAGCGACCCGCAGGTGCGCGCGGCGACGCAGCGGCTGAACGTGCACTACGTGCTGATCGGCAGCGGGACCATCCGCCGCGACACCCCGATCGCGGCGGGCCTGCAGCACCTGGACGGGCACGACTTCCTGCAGGTCGTGTACCGGAACCCGGGCGCCGTGATCTACCGGATCGTGAAGTAAGCGAAGTAAAAAGCCCTCGTGGCCGCGGCGCCCCGTGCCGCGGCCACGAGGGCCTCCCGTCCCCCAACCACCCCCCGGGGTGATCTTTGACGTCTGCCTGAAGGACGCCGTCGGGACGGCAATCGGTTTCCCGGCTAGGCGAATGTCACCCGTTCGGCCTAGCGTGCAGTTCCGGCAGGACGTCGCTCGCCACCTGCTCCAGCACCGCCTCGCGCCCTTCGTACGGCGCCGACGAGCGCGGCCAGTGCGCGATGACGTCCGTGAAGCCCAGCTCTTCGGCGCGGCCGGCGGCGTCGCGGAACGCCTCCACGCTGCTCAGCGAGAACACCGGGGACGCGTCCAAGCTCAGGTGACGCTGGATGCTCGCCCGCTCGCGGCCGACGTCGTCGAGACGCCGGTCGAACACCTCCGTGAGCTCCTTGATGCCGCTCCACCAGTCGTCCTCGGTCGCACCGCCCTTGCCGGTGGTCACCCAGCCCGCGCCGAAGCGCGCGGCCAGCGTCATCGTGCGGGGGCCGTTCGCCGCGACCACGAACGGCAGCCGCGGCCGCTGGACGGTGCCGGGCAGGTTGCGGGCGCCGCGGGCGCGGTAGTACTCGCCGTCGAAGTCGAACTTGTCGGTCATGAGCAGTCCGTCGAGGGCTTCGACGAACTCGGTGAAGCGGTCCACGCGCTGCTTGGTCGTGAGCTCCGGCGCGGCCAGCACCTGGCCGTCGTAGTGGAGGTGGTCGACGCCCGCGCCGACGCCGAGGACGAACCGGCCGTCCGAAACGTCGTCCAGGGTGGTCAGGTCACGCATGAAGGGCACCGGGTGCCGCGCGACCGGCGACGCCACGAACGTGCCCAGCCGGATGCGGGACGTCACCATCGCCGCCGCCGTCAGGGTCGGGACCGCCGAGAACCACGGCCCGTCGACCAGGTTGCGCCAGCCCAGGTGGTCGTACGTCCACGCGTGGTCGAAGCCGTACTCCTCGGCGGCGCGCCACTTCGGCTCGGCCGCCCACCAACGATCTTCCGGAAGAATCACGATGCCTACTCGCACAATGCCGGACCGTATCGGTAACCACCGACAATCGCTCGGACGGGGACGCGGCCACCCGAACGGGTCAGGGACAATGGCGGAGTGGAGAGACCCCTTCTGATCGCGTCCGACGTCGACGGCACCCTGCTCGGCCCCTCCGAAGCCCTCAGCGCCCGCACCATCGCGACCGTCCGCCGGGTGGTCGACGCCGGGGTGCCGTTCGTGCTCGCGAGCGGCCGGCCGCCACGCTGGATCGCGCCGATCGCGAAGCCGCTCGAGCTGACCGGGTACGCGGTGTGCGCGAACGGGGCCGTCCTCTACGACTGCGGCACCGAAGAGATCGTCGAGGTCCACGGCCTGCTCGCCCCGGAGCTGCTCAACGACATCGCGAGCGCGCTCGACAAGGCGCTGCCCGGCTGCCGGCTGGCGTCCGAGCGGGTCGCGACCGGCGCGGTCGACCACGACATGCGCAACTTCGTGATCGAACCGGACTACCACAACCCGTGGGGCGACGGCGAAGGCCGCGTCGGGCCGCGCGCCGAGGTGGTCGGGCACCCGGCGATCAAGCTGCTGGTCAGCCACCGCGGCATGTCGTCGGAGGAGATGGCCGACGCGCTGAACTCGCTGTTCGACCGCGAGGTCGACGTCACCTACTCGTCTTCGGGCGGCCTGGTCGAGCTGTCCGCGCACGGCATCACCAAGGCGACCGGCCTCGCCGACGTCGCCGAGCGGTTCGGCGTCGAGCCCGCGCGCGTGATCGCCTTCGGGGACATGCCCAACGACGTCGAGATGCTGCGCTGGGCCGGCCACGGCGTCGCGATGGAGAACGGGCACCCGAAGACCCAGGACGTGGCCGACGAGATCACCGGCCCGGCCGGTGAAGACGGTGTCGCGCAGGTCCTCGAGCGCTGGTTCTAGCGGCGGTCGAGCTCCGCGGCTTCCTCCGGGGTCGGCGCGGTCCCGCCCAGGTGGGCGGGCAGCCACCAGCGGTCCTCGTCCGACGCGGGCTGGTCGGGGTACTCGGCCTGGGCCCGGTCGAGCAGCGCGCTCATCCGGTCGCGCAGCTCCTTCGTGACGACGTCCCAGTCGTCGCGCTTCGCCGGGCGCATCGGCTCGCCGACGAGGATCAGGACGGGCACGTGCCGGCGCGTCAGGTCCTTCGGGCGGCCCTTCGTCCACAGCCGCTGGGTGCCCCACAGCGCCATCGGCACCACGGGGACGTCGGCCGCCGCGGCCATCCGGACGGCGCCCGACTTGATCTCCTTGACGGTGAACGACTGGCTGATCGTCGCTTCCGGGAACACGCCCACGACCTCGCCGGCCTTCAGCTTCTGGACCGCTTCGCGGTAGGAGGCCAGCCCGGCGGAGCGGTCGACGGAGATGTGGTGCATGCCGCGCATCAGCGGTCCGGCGATCCGGTTCGCGAAGATCTCCTGCTTCGCCATGAACCGCGTCAGCCGCTTGGCCGGGCGCGCGCCGAGGCCGCAGAAGATGAAGTCGAGGTAGCTCACGTGGTTGCACGCGATGACCGCGCCGCCGTGCCGCGGGATGTTCTCCGCGCCCTCGATCCGGATGCGGTTGTCGAGTACCCGGAACATCGTCCGGGCCGCCGCGATCACGGGCGGGTACACGAGGTCAGCCATCCCGCCAGGTTACGGGACCGTAGGTTCCGGGCGGCCGTTCAGCGGGGAAGAACACAAAACGGGCGAAGCTCACGCCGTCCGCACGGCTCGCCGCCGGACCGGGATCGCCAGCACGAGGGCCAGCAGGATCGTGAACAGCGCGACGGACTGGTGCTTGGTGCCTTCGATGCCGTCACCGAGGGCCGCCGTGCCGAACTGCGTCAGCGAGACGACCAGCAGGAACCCCAGCACTACACCCAACGGCCCCCGGCGTAAGAACCAGGCTCTGACCAGCACGAACAGCCAGATCGGCACCAGCACGAACAGGCCGAGCGGGGCGATCAGGCCGGTCAGCGAGGACACCACGGGCACCCGGTGCTCCTGCGCGTGCGGCGCGAAGCCGGCCGACTGGTCGAAGCTGCCGAGGTAGTCCGGGCGCGCGGTCAGCTGGTCGGTCGCCGCACGGTTGAGCACCTCGAGCGTCCGGCCGGGGTGCGTCGCGAAGTAGGTGACGACGTTGCGGCGGCTCATCTGGCCGCGGTACTGCGCGTAGAGCGGATCCGTCGTGGCCGGGTGCGGGTGCCACCAGCCGTTGCCCGCGTACTGCGCGAACGACGGCGGCAGCCCGAGGTCGGCCAGGTCGGCCTGCGTGTCGTGCCGGCCGTCGACGATGTTCAAGAAGATCGAGTTGAAGACGTTGATCTCGCGTGAATCGTCCCCGGGCCGCGCCGCGAGCGAGCCGTCGGGCGCGACGGCCGGTTCGACGCTCTGCTGCGCGTAGAGCGTCACGGCGCCGAGCGCGCCGATGACCAGCGCCGCCGACGCCCACCGCCGCGCGCCGCGCAGGCTGCCCGGCCGGACCAGCAGGATCGCCACCACGAGGATCGGCAGGATGGTCAGCGTCTGGACCTTGGCGTTGACCGCCAGCACGCCGCCCACGAGCGTCACGACCATGCCCGCGTAGCTCCACCGGCCTTCGCGGGCGGTCAGCAGCAGGCCGCCGACGGCGAGCAGCAGGCCGAGGAAGGCGGCGCCTTCGCCGAGCACCGCGGCGAAGTACCCGAAGAACGCCGAATCCGCGACGACCAGCAGCAGCCCGGCCGCGACGGCGAGCCGCGCCCGGCGCCCGTACGGCAGCCCGAGCACGATCGCGGCGACCGCTCCCGCGGCGATGATGCTGCTGAGCAGGCCCAGCACGACCAGGCTCAGCGTCGCGTGGGCGCCGACCACCCCGCCGAGGCGGACGGCCACGTCCGCGAGCCAGCTCTGCGTGAGCAGGTAGGTGGGCCGGCACGGCGCCGAGCCCGGCTCCGCGCGGTAGGCGAGGTGGATGAACGCCTCGGGCCCGCTGTGCCAGGTGATCCCGGCGCCGCACAGCACCCGGGCGCCGTCCCCGTTGTTGGACATCGCGACCGGGCGCGGCACCAGGAACCGCACCACGAACAGGGTGAGCGCCGCGCCGAACACCCCGAGCCCGAGCAGCGCTTCGGCGTCCAGCTGCCGTTTCGGGACCTCGAGCTTCACGAAGGACAGGGTACGTAGCGGAAGTCCGGGCCCCGGTCGAGGTCGATGACCACGGACTTCGCCTGCTCGGCCCGCGGGTAGACGGCGACCCAGTAGGGCGTGCCGACCCGGCGGAACGTCGCGACCTGGTACTTGCCGGCGTAGACCGGGTCGATCACACAGCGCTGGGTTTCGGCGTACCCGCCGTCGGAGGGGACGGCGACGGTCGGCCGGCGGCCGTTGACCACGTAGTCGTAGTCGGTCGTGACGCCGCCGTCGTGCCGGCCTTCGCGGGCGATGTGCTCGTCGGTGCGGCCGAGGACGTCGATGATGAGCAGCTGCCCGCCCTCGGCGGCGAGCGCGCCGGGCGCGGCGGCGCTGACCACCGAGCCGGGCGGGAGGTACGTGCCGAGCCAGCCGCCGATTTCGGTGAGCTCGGAGCCGTACGCGCGCCAGTCGCGCACGCGGTCGAGCATCTCGGGGCTGAACACGGACACGAGCACCGCGATCCCGGCCAGCCCGCCGGCGGTCACCGGGACGAGCCGGGTCGCGGCGGGCCAGGCCCGCGGCCGGGGTGACGGCTTCCCTTCGACGTCCGCCGTGAGCACGCCGTACACGGCGACCGACGCGACGGCGACCAGCGGCGGTACGGGCGCCAGCAGCCGCCACGCCGGGTCCAGGTCACCGCCGGCCAGCACGGCCACGGCGGCGAGCCCGACGACCGTCGCGAACAGCAGCCAGATCAGGGCGCGGGCCTCGAGCGCGACCCCCTTGGTCCGGCGCAGCGGCAGGGCGACCGCCGCGACCAGGCCGAGCAGCAGGAAACCCTGGTGCGCCAAGGCGAACCCGGACAGGTACGGCCAGCCGGCGGCGACCTGCGACCCGAGCGGGCCGTCGAGCTTCGCGGCCAGCGGCGCGGGGAGGAAGTGCTGGTAGAACGTCGCCCGCCAGGCCAGCCGGGGAATGAGGAACACGACCGCACCCAGGACGAACCCCACCGGCGCCCACCAGCTGTGCTTCTTCTTCAGCGCGGCGCCCAGCAGCCAGAACCCGCCCAGGACGGCGATCACCAGACCCTGCGGGCTCGTCATCACGGCGAAGGCGACGAGCACCCCGGCGACCACCGGGCGGCGCGCCGCGAGCGAGTAGCAGACGGCGAGGGTCAGGAGCACGAACAGCGGGACCTCGGAGCCGGACGGCCCGTAGACCGCGAGGCCGCCGGCACTCGCCGTGAGCACCGCGGCGGCGACCCCGATCGCCGGCCGCGGCTCGGCGCCCTCCGGCGTGGCCGCCCCGACGATCCGGTTCACCAGGAAGAACGAGACGAGCACACAGCCCAGGGTGGCGAGGACGCCGAACACGACGGCCGTCGTCCGCACGTCGGCGCCGAACGCGGCCCGCGGCAGCGCGATCAAGACCAGCCAGAGGAAGTTCGTGTAGCCCTCGACGCGTTCACCCGGGTTGAAGACCGGGCCGTTGCCGTCCGCGATGTTCTGCGCGTAGCGGAACGAAACGAGCGCGTCTTCGGTGACGGTCGCGAACATCAGCTGGTGGAGCAGGGACAACCCGAGGGTGAGCGCGACGACGAGGCCGCGCCAGCCGCGGTCGGTGTCCAGGCGTCCCCAGGTCAGCACCACGATCGCGGCGAGCACCAGCCATGCCACCACGACCGCGTAAACCACCCGGCCCCCTCGTGAAGATCACCCCGCCGGCGCCAGTCAAGCAGGGAAAGACTCTTGTCAATATAACCCGATCGGGTATCGCCTTTCGAAGTCCGCAATTGGTCCCGTTCGAACCGGCCTCCGGCGGCTTAGTCTCCACCGTGCTCTCCGTCAGCGTCGCCATTCTCGTGATCGCCCTGCCGGGCCTGCTGACCGGTCTCGCGGCCGGTTTGCGCGGCTGGGCCCTGGCCGGGCTGGCGCCGTTGCTGAGCTACGCCATCGGCGGGCTGACCGGGCCGTGGACCGCGGCGCTGGGCTGGTCGTTCACGCCGTTGACCTACGCGCTTTCGACGGTCGTGTTCACCGCGATCGCCTGGGGTGTCCGGAAACTGACGGTGCGCCGCTGGGCGCCGGAGCCGGAGCCGGGCTTGTGGGCGCGGCGAGGGCACCTGGCGGTGCTGGCGTGCCTGCTGTTCGCGGCGGCGGTCGGTCTCTCCGCGACAGTGCTGGGACTCGGCCGGATCGGCGCGCTGCCGCAGGGTTTCGACGCGGTGTACCACGGCAACGCGGTGCGCTACATCGCCGACACCGGCGACGGCGGTCTGTTCGGGACGGGCCAGGTGAACTGGTACGGCGACGCGGCACCGGTGTTCTACCCCAACGCCTACCACCTGCTGGCGTCGGTGACGTACCGGCTCAGTGGGACGTCGATCCCGGAGACGCTCGACGCGAACACCGTGCTGCTGCCCGGTTTGCTCGCGTTGTCGCTGGTGACGCTGGTGCGCGAGTTCCGCGGCCGCGCGGTGCTGGCGGGCGCGGTGGCGCTGACGGCGGTGGCGCCGGTGATGGGTGTCTACGAGTCGATGGATCGCGGACCGTTGCTGCCGTTCGCACTGGGCGTGACGCTGACGCCGCTGGCCGCGGTGGCCTTGCGCCGGTACCTGGAGTGGGTCGCGCCGGACACCGGGCTGGTGCTGGTGCTGGCCGCGGTGGGGTTGCTGTGCATCCATTCGTCGACGTTGTTCGGCGGAATCCTGTTCGCCGGGCCGCTGCTGGTGCAGCGCTGGCTCTCGTCGTGGCGCCGCATCGGCCGTGATTTAGTGGCGTTGTTGCCGATCGCGGCGGTGTCGTTGCTGGTGGCGTGGCTGCAGCTGTTCGGCGCGCTGGGCCTGGCGACGAGCGCGGTGCCGTACTACGGCTGGCCCAGCGAGTACCGCGCGTCGACGGCGCTGGGGGCGTTGCTCGGTTTCCAGCACTACGAACCGCATCCGCAGGTGTGGCTGTCGGTGGCGCTGTTCCTGGGGATCGTGTTCTTCGCCCGCGCGGGCGCACTGCGCTGGATCGGCCTGACGGCGGCGGTCACGGGCCTGGCGTACATGGCGGTGGCGTCGTCGAACGCGCCGATCGTGATGGCGTTGTCCCGCCCCTGGTGGGACGACCCGTACCGGTTCTTTTCGATGGCGGCGATCCCCCTGTGCGTCCTGGCGGCCCACGGCTTGGCGTCCACCCAGGCGTGGCTGCGCGACCGGCTCCCGTCCCGGGTGCCGGCGGTGGCGGTGGCTGCGGTGGTGTTGCTGGGTTTCGTGTTGCTGTCCAACGGCTTGTACTTCCGCTCGAACGGCGCGCGTGTGTACCCGGGGTACCAGGCGGCGGACCCGTCAACGCTGCGCGTGACCCCGGCCGAGGCGACGGCGATGGAGAAGCTGGGGACTCTGGCGGCCCCGGGCGAGTGGGCGATGAACGACCGTTTCGACGGGACGGCGTGGACGTACGCGCTCTCGGGGGTCCGGACCGTCGCCGGGCACTTCGACGAGACGTTGCTGCCTTCGGATGCGGTGCTGCTGGCGGGGCGGTTTCGGGACTACGAGACTGATCCGGCGGTGCGGGCGGCGGTTCGGCGGTTGGATATTCGGTGGGTGATTTTGGGGAAGCCGTCGAGTGAGCCGGGTAAGCCGTATCAGGCGGGGTTGGTGGGGCTGGCGGGGGAACCGTTCTTGAAAGAGGTTTACCGCAATTCGGATGCGGTGATCTATCGCTTGGTGTCGTGAATTCCGGTTAGTTTCTGACGCCTGGCGTCCCCAATGCCCCACTCGCGACGGCAGGGTCCGGACCGAGCTCGCGACGGAACCGATCTTGCGGCGCCCGCTCCTTCGGTGGTTTCGACGGTCGTCGCGGCACCGATGCTGGTGGTAGCGCCGGGCAGCCGCCATGCGTTCTGCCGGGCCGGCCGTTCGCGTACTCGCTGACTCTCCCGCCGGCACGCTGGCGGCTTGGGTGAACCGGCGGTTCAGGTGCATCTCGGTCCACCTGGTTTCGGGCCAAACGACCGCCGCCGTCCGAGCGGCCCCCGCCCTTCCCGGGCGGTTTCTAGCGGTCGTTGCAACACCGCTACTGGTCGTGGGTGTCCAGTAACTGTGTCATGCGTTCGGCTGGGGTGTCCGTGGCCGCCGCTGATCCGGGCGCACGTGCGGTCGGCAGGCGATGCGGCCGCTGCGCAACCAGCCCGCCACCTCGCGGCGCAGACCGCCGCGGGGCCTGGACACAGAGGGCCTGACAGACGGTTTCGCAGCTCACATGCCACTCCAGGCGGCCGGGATGGTCGCGGCACAGCCGGCGGGTGATCTGCTGCGGGCTCCGCCGGGCAGCCAGCCCATCGGCTCCTCAACCAACGACCTACCACGCCGCTCAGCTCGCCGCCCTGGGGCACTCAAGGCACGATCCCGATCCGGTCTGGACACGAGGCAACTCCCGAACACTCAGGTGCTGCAACCATCCCTAAAAACCGCCCTCCCAGGGGGCGTCCCCGAGTCCATTCTATCCGGGACGGGGGGGCAAAAGGCCTGGGTGAGCGGTTCTCGGGCTCAGTTGTCCACATGTGCGTAACGGCTGTGGACAACTTGGGTACAGGTGGTGGACAGCCTGGTCAGGCGGCTGTTGGCGCTGGGGGGCGGACCGTGCGGGCCGCTACTGCTGCCATGCCTGCCGTCAGGAGGTCGGCCACCGTGAACATCACTCGGGAGGCCACCGCGAACGCTGTGGCCTGGCCGACCGTCAGGCCGCTGGCCGTCAGGACCGCTACCTGCGCCACCTCGCGGACGCCCACTCCGCTCGGGAGGATGAACGCGAACGTGCCCACCGTCATCGCCACCGCCATCGCGCCCACGCAGAGCACGAAGCCGCTGAAGCCCGGGGTGCCGACCGAATTCGCCAGGAGCCACAGGTGGATTCCCTGCAGGCACCAGGCCGCCGTCGAGGCGCCGAAGACCTTGCCCACCACGCGCCAGCCCAGGGGGTGGGCCAGCGGGGGGCGGCGCAGCACCCGCAGCACCAGGGACGTGCCCCAGGTCAGGATCTTCGGGTGCAGCATCGCCAGGCCGACCGGGATGAGCACGAAGAGCCACAGCGCGCGCGGGCTGTTGCTGAACACCGCCGGGGCGGCCAGCAGGGACACCACCAGCGCCGACACCACGCCGACGCCGAGCTGGATCAGGGAGCCCGTGAAGATGCGGGCGCGGGCCAGGCCGGCCTTGCGGCCCAGCTCCATCTGCAGCAGGTACGCCCAGACCGAGCCCGGCACGTACTTGCCGAGGGAGCCGACCAGGCAGATCTGCGCGCCGCGGGCGTAGCCGATCGGTTTGCCCAGGTCGTCGACCATCACCTGCCAGCCCCAGGTCGAGACCATGATCGCCGCGACCAGGGCGACCAGGCTCAGCAGGGACGACTGCCACGCGACGTCGCTCAGGGTGTGCCAGAACTCGCCCCAGTTGGAGGCCAGCTGCTTCGCCGCGAAGCCGATGACCAGCAGGATCGCGACCCAGCGGACGACGTCGATGATCTTCGCCTTGGTCGACTTCGGCTGCTTTCCGGCAGCCGGGGTCTCCCATTCCGGCGACTCAACTGTCGTCATCGACGCATCTCCTCAGGCCTGGACCGTGACCAGGCGGCTGAATTCGGCCAGCAGATCGTAACCGTCCCAGACCGCGGAGAACGTCAGGGCGCTGCCGAACGGCACGATCCGGTCGACGCCGCGGCCCGCCAGCTCGTGCGCGAACGCCGTCAGCTCCTCGGCCGTGAAGCCGAACTGGCCGACGGTCTGGTCCTTGCGCAGGACGATCGGCACCAGATCAGACAAAGAGGACACTCGTGCGTTGGCGAACGAGCCCGCGCCGAGCCACTCGCGCGGCAGGACCGCCGGGTCGGTCAGCTCCAAAGTGGCCAGGCCGTTGCCCGCGAACTCGATGCCGCTCACCAGCCCGTCGGCCGCCGCGCCGTACGCCGAGACGCGCTTCTGGACCGCCATCGCCGGCTCGGTCACGTGCTGTTTCGTCTCCAGCACCGACGCCAGCAGGGCGCGGAACTCACTGCCCGCTGCCTGCGCGCCGGCCTCGTCGCCGACCCAGAACACCGCGCGCGGGGACGAGCAGGCGGCCTGGTCGAACCAGTACGAGTCGTTGTAGAACCCCTCGGCGGCCGCGCGACGCTCTTCCGCGGACGCCCGCTGCCAGCCCGCCACCGACGCGACGGCGAACGACGAGCGGTCCGGGAACGTCAGGTCACGCGCGTGCGGCGCGAGCGGGTACTTCCGCAGGGCCGCGACGGAACCGTCACCACCCCAGATGACGCGCAGGTCCGCGGCCAGGGACAGCGCGCCGCTCACCTCGTCGCTGCGGTCGTACGTCACCATCCGCTGGGTGGCCGTGATCGCGGCCGCGGTCGCCGAGTCCACTTCGGACAGAGCCGCGTTCAGTGCCTCCAGCACCGCCTCGGCGGCGCCGGCCGAGCGCGACGACACCCGCACGACGTTGTGGTTGCCCGCCAGCGCCGACAGCGCCCACGAGTAGACGAAGATCGTGTCGACGTTCGCCGGCGGCACGTGGAACACCAGCCCGCGCGGGAACCGCAGCGCGCCACCGGCTGTGTCCAAAGTGGACAGCGCTTTGGCGATCTCGCCCTTGCGCAGGAAGAAGCCGAGGGACGCCAGCTCAGGGAAGCGGCGTGCGGTGGCCGGGGCCAGCAGCTTGCGCGCGAACTTCGTGATGAACTCGACGACCCGCGGGTCACCGACGCGCAGCCGACCGCCGGGCGGCGACGCGCGCAGCTCGTCGACCAGGTCGGTCACCGAAACGGAAGGAGCAGCGGGAAAACGCTGGGTCAGGGAAGTCACGCCGCCGCTCCCGAGAACGTGTCCGAGCAGCCGCGCGCCTCGGCCTTGGGCAGCCGGCCGAGCACCGAGAAGTGCTTGCCCGGCCAGTCACCGTCGTCGATCCCGTTGTAGACGCCGAGATCCTCGGTGAGCAGGACGTGCCCGGGGTACGACCGCGGCAGCGTCGAGACGACCTCGATCACGCCCGGCTCCCCGACCGGCTGCTCTTCCCACGTCTCCGGGTTGCGGATCACGACGTCGGCGAAGTCCGGGCAGTACAGCGAGTTCCCGGACGGGCCTTCGAGGAACACCGTGCCGATCTGCTCGATCATCCCGTAGTAGTTGTGGATCCGGGTGAGCCCGGTGTCTTCCTTGAAGCGACGCCGGAACTCGGTGTTGTCCACCGCGCGGTCGATCAGCTTCTTCCAGCCACCACTGTGGATCAGGATGCCGTTCGACAGGTCGAGACCGTTGTCCCGCGCGACCTCGTACAGGTACAGCCACACCATGAACGTGAAGCCGAAGATCAGGAACGGCTTGTCGCCGTACTCGGCCAGGAACTTCTTGACGGCTTCGACGTCCGGCTTGTCGTTCTCGTCGAGCACGTACGTGTGCTTGCGGCCGAAGTTCGCCATGCCCAGCACGCCCGCGCCGCGCGCGGAGAACGAGCGGCGGTTCTTGATGATGCCGATGGTGTCGACCATCAGCATCGGCAGCCGCTCACCGCCGAGGACCTCCTGCAGGGTCGCGCCGAGCTGCTTGGTCTGCGCGCCCGCCGCCTCCTTGTCCAGGTAGATCCGCGACGCGCCGGCGCCGGTGGTGCCGGACGACGTCAGCGTCTTGAAGACTTCACTGTCCGGAACGGACTTGAGGTCGTGCGTCTTGAACATCCGCACCGGCAGCCACGGCAGGTCCGCGATCGTGGCAAAGGACGCGTCCGACGCGATCCCGAGCGACGACAGGATCCGGTCGTAGCCTTCGGAATTCGCCCGATGGTGTGACGTCAACGCGCCCAGCTCGGGCAGCAGCAGCTTCTCCCGGTCTGCCTGCGACCGAGTGAACACGCTCATACCTTCGCCTCCAATGACCGGTAGTCGATCTTTCCGCTGGCCAGCAGCGGCACGGTGTCGATCGGGCGCACGTCGAACCCGCTGGCGTGCAGGTGCAGCCGCTCGGACAGCGCCTTCGACGCGTCCTTGCAGATCGCCTTGTCGACGCCCTCGGCGAACAGCACCACCTTGTCGCCGGCGGGCACCGCGGCCACCACGTCGATCCCCACCGCCGCCGCGCGGGCGGCGTTTTCGAGGTCGTCGAGGCTGACGCGGTTGCCGAACACCTTGCCGATGCGCTTGAGCCGCCCGGTGATGAACAGGTACCCCTCTTCGTCGAGGTACCCGAGGTCACCGGTGGCGAGCACGCCGCCGAATTCGTCGCCCTTGGCCAGGCCGGACTCGTCGTCCGCGTAACCCAGCATCACATTGGGCCCACGGTAGACGACCTCACCGACAATTTTCGGGTGCGTGGTCTCCGAGCCGTCGTCACGGCGGACGGCGAACGCCCCGCCCGGCAGCGCCGGCCCGGCGGAACCGAGCTTTTCGGCCAGCCGTTCGGCGGGCACCGTCGTCATCCGCGGCGCGGCCTCGGTCTGGCCGTACATGACGTACATCCGGCCGCCGACGGCGGTCATCTTGTTGTTGAACTCGGCGATCAGCTCGTCGCGCAGCTTCCCGCCGGCCTGCGTCAGCGTGCGCAGCGTCGGGTACTTCGCGGGGTCGAACTTGAGCCGCCGCAGCATTTCGTAGTGGTACGGGACGCCTGAGAGGGACGTCACGCCGTGCTCGTTCACCGCGTCCCAGAAGCCGCGGCCGAGCACGCCCGACGGCTCGATCACGACGGTGGCGTCGCGCACCAGGTGCGAGTTCAGCACCGAAAGGCCGTAGCTGTAGTGCAGCGGCAGGCAGGTGGGCGCGACCTCGTCGGAGGTGATGTGCAGCACCTGCGCGATGGCGTCGGCGTTGGCCAGGACTGCCTGCCGCGAGAGCCGGACGAGCTTCGGGTTGCCGGTGGACCCGCTGGTCGGGAGCAGCACGGCGAGGTCGGGGTGCGGCTTCACGCCCTCGGCCGACGAGCGGACCCAGTCCGAGCCCTGCACGGTGTACCCAGTGGGCGCGTCACCCGAAGCCGACAGCACGGCGGCCGGGCGGAACCGCGAGACGAGCCCGGCCAGCACGTCGGCGTCCAGCGCCGGGTCGATCAGCGCGATCGCCCGGCCGGACTCGAACGCGCCGAGGTAGGTCAGCACGCTCGGCAGGTCGACCGACATCCGCGCGAACACCACGCCGGCCGGCAGCGCGGCCAGCTCTTCCATCCGCCGGCCGACCTCGGCCGACAGTTCCGCGCCCGCCAGCGTGCGGCCCCCGGCCACATCGACCAGCCGGGCTCCCGCACCCAACAGCGTCACAACACCAAGCCTCCGTCGACGCCCAGCACCTGTCCGGTGATGAAGGACGCTTCATCGCTCACCAGGAACCGGATCGCGTTCGCCACGTCTTCCGCCCGGCCGAGCCGGCCGAGCGGCGTCTTGCCGGTGTTCTCCGCCTTCGCGTCTTCGCTCAGGCCCGCGGTCAGGTCGGTCTCGATCACGCCCGGCGCGACCGCGTTGACCCGGATGCCCGAACGACCAAGCTCCTTCGCCGCCGAACGCGCGATGTTCGCCACCGCCGCCTTCGACGCCGCGTACACCGTCTGACCAGCACTTCCGTACTCGCCGACGATCGACGCGAGCACCACGATCGAGCCGGTCTTCTTCCGCATCATCGCCCGGGCCGCGGCCTGGACGGTGTGCAGCGTGCCGGCAACGTTCGTGCTCAGCGTCGTGTCGACGAGCTCCTCGCGGATCATCCCGAGGAGCGCGTCCTCCATGATCCCGGCGTTCGCGACCACGACGTCGAGCTTGCCGTGCTCCTTCGCGACACCCCTGACCAGCGAAGACACGGCCTTCGCGTCGGTGACGTCGAGCGCGAGCCCGGCCGCGGCGCCCGCGGACGAAGCCGCTTCCTTGGCGCGGGCCTCGTCGCGGCCGGTGAGCACCACCGTCGCGCCCGCTTCCACCAGAGCGCGCACGGTGGCCAGGCCGATCCCTCGCGTCCCGCCGGTGACGAGCGCGACCCGACCGGTCAGATCAGTCATTCTTCGACTGCAGCTCGGTCACCATGTCCACGGCGACCTTGAAGCTCGACATGTCGATCACCTGGTCGGTGTCGAACTCGACGTCGAACTCGTCCTCGATGGCCGCGACCAGCGCCATGTGGCCGACCGAGTCCCACGCCTCGAGGTCGCGGTACTTGAGGTTCTCGACGTCCACGTCCGCGTCGAGGTCCAGCGCCTCGACGAAGACCTCGCGCAGCTTGGGGGCGACAGACATGTGCGTGACTCCTAGTGCTCTTCGCGCGGGCGGGCGTCCCACGCCTTTACCAAGGTAGAGAGGTCTTCGGGCAGCGTGACGTCCGGGAGACCTTCCTTGCCCTTCAGCCACGGCCCGAGCGCCTCGATCGTCGCCTCGTCGAGGCCGCGGCGGGACAGGCCCACGACGTTGACGCCGGTGACGCGCGCCGGGTTGCCGACGGCGATGGTGAAGGCGCCGATCTCGCGCCGGACGGCCGAGCCCATGCCGATCATCGCGCCGGGGCCGATCACGACCTTCTGGTGCAGGATCGCGCCCATGCCGAGGTTCGCGCCGTCCCAGATGTGGCAGTGGCCGCCGGTGACGGCGTTGGACGCGACCGTCACGGCGTCGCCGACCAGGCAGTCGTGCGCGATGTGGGAGTTGCGGAGGAAGTAGCCGTCGCTGCCGATCGTCGTCGTCCGCCAGGTCCCTTGGTGGACACTCACGTACTCGCGGATGCGGTTGCGGCTGCCGATGACCACACCGTGGCCGTCGTGATCCGCGTCACCGACGGGCGCGACGGACCAGGCGTCGGGGTGGGGGCGGCCGCGGTCCTCGCCGGGCGTGCCGATCGTCACGTGCGGGCCGATCCAGTTGCCGTCGCCGATCCGCGCCGGGCCCACGATGACGGCGAACGGCCCGATCACGTTGTCGTCGCCGAGTTCGACGCCTTCACCGAGGACGGCGGTGGGGTGGATGCGGTTGGCCACGGGTCGGGTGTCCGTTCGTCGGCGGCTGGGTACTGGGCGTGCTACCGCGCCCGGTAACGTGTGGCCCGCGTTCATGCAGGGCGGCCGGGCGCAGAACCGGCGGCTCACTGTACCGGACGCGCCGAAATCGCCTGCCGAGAGAGACTGCCCATGATCCCCATCACCGTGGTCGACGTTCGCGACGCGGAGGACCTCGTCGTCGAGGTGCTGCGCTCCGGCGCCATCGCACAGGGACCGATGGTCAAGCGCTTCGAAGACGCCTTCGCGGCGGTCTCCGGGACGAAGCACGCGATCGCGGTCAACAACGGGACGACCGCGCTCGTCGCCGCGCTCCAGGTCCTCGACCTGAAGCCGGGCGACGAGGTCGTCACGTCGCCGTTCACCTTCGTCGCGACGCTCAACGCGATCCTGGAAGCCGGCGCGACCGTCCGCTTCGCCGACATCCGGCGCGACGACTTCGCGATCGACCCGGACGCCGTCGCCGCCGCCGTCACCGACCGCACCAAGGTGCTCATGCCGGTGCACCTCTACGGCCAGACCGCGGACATGGGCAAGCTCGCGCCGCTCGCCGCCGAGCACGGGCTGAAGGTGATCGAGGACTCCGCGCAGGCCGTCGGCGCGTCGTTCGAGGGCAAGCAGGCCGGCTCGTTCGGCATCGGCTGCTTCTCGCTGTACGCGACGAAGAACATCACCACCGCCGAGGGCGGCGTCATCACGACGGACGACGACGCGCTGGCCGACAAGCTGCGCGTGCTGCGCAACCAGGGCATGCGCGCCCGCTACCAGTACGAGGTCGCCGGGCACAACTACCGGATGACCGACCTGCATGCCGCGGTGGGTATTCCGCAGCTGGCGAAGCTCGACCAGCTGACCGCGGCCCGCCAGGCGAACGCGAAGCGGCTCTCGGAGGGCCTCGCCGGCACGCCGGGCCTCGACGTCCCGCAGGTGCTGCCGGGCCGCGAGCACGTGTGGCACCAGTACACCGTGCTGGTCGGGCCGCACGCGTTCCTCTCGCGTGACGAGCTGGCCGCGGCGCTCACCGAGCGCGGCATCGGCAACGGCATCTACTACCCGAAGATCGTCTTCGACTACGACTGCTACTCCGGTCACGACCTGATCCCGGGCGCGCGCGTCGAGGACTTCCCGGTGGCGCAGGCGGTTGCCGCGCAGGCGCTTTCGCTGCCGGTGCACCCGCACCTGACCGAGTCCGACCTGGACACCATCATCGAAACCGTTCGCGAGGTACTGGGCGCATGACGCATCGGATCGCTCTTGTCGGGACCGGGAACATGGGTTCCCTCCACGCCCGTGTGCTCGCCGGGAACGAGCGGGTAGACCTGGTCCGCGTGATCGATCCGCGCGAAGAGGCGGGCAAGGCCGTCGCCGACCGGTACGAGACGCAGTGGACGCCGGAGATCGGCTCACTGTCCGATGTGGACGCCGTCGTGCTCGCGTCGGCCACCGAGGCGCACTACGACCTGGCGCAGGAGATCCTCGGCCAGGGCAAGCCGATGCTGGTGGAAAAGCCGGTGTGCAATAGCTTCGAACGGTCGCAGGAGATCGTCGCGCTGTCGAAGAAGCAGGACGTCGCGCTGATGTGCGGGCTGCTCGAACGCTACAACCCGGCGGTGATGACCGCGCGGGCGCTGGTGAACGAGCCGATCCACCTGATGGCCCGCCGCCACGGCCCGTACGCGCCGCGCATCAAGACGGGCGTGGCGTGGGACCTGCTGGTGCACGACGTCGACCTGGCGATCCAGTTCTTCGGCGGCGCCACCCCGGCGCGCGTGACGTCGGGCGCGGGGTACTTCCACCCGTCGTCGGTCGAGGGCGCCGAGGACACCATCGAGACGGTGCTGTCGTTCCCGACCGGCCTGGCCACGGTGTCGGCGTCCCGCCTGGGGCAGAAGAAGGTCCGCTCGCTGGTGGTGTCCGAACTGGACCGGCTGATCGAGATCGACCTGCTGCGCCGCGACGTCACGATCTACCGCCACATCTCGCACGACTCGGTCACCCCGGACGGCCTCGGTTACCGCCAGCAGACGGTGATCGAGATCCCGGAGCTGATCACGGCGCGCGAGCCGCTGGCGACGCAGCTGGACCGCTTCTGCGACCTGCTGGAGGGCAAGATCGACGCCGACACCGAGCGCGACCTGATCCTGCCTTCGCACCACGTCGTCGAGCAGGTCCTCACGCAGGCCGCGGCCTAGCTGACCGGGGCCGGGAAGGCTGCCGGGCTTCGGCGGCCGTCCGGTCCCACCGCGCGGACGGCGAAGAAGACGTTGTCCTTCGACAGGTCGATCTTCGCCGTCAACGCCGGTCCGACGTCGATCGTGTGGGTCCAGTCCGGCGCCGTGGTCTCGCGCCACAGGACCTCGTAGCTCACCGCGCCCGGGGTGGCCGTCCAGAGCAGCTCGGAGTCGTTCGTCAAGGCCGCCGTGCGGATCTTCACGCCCTTCGGCGTGCCCGGGGCCGTGGCCAGTGACCACAGGGCCGCGCCGTTCACGCGCGCGACCCGCGTGATGTACGGGAAGTCGCAGAAGCGCGGCAGGTCGCCGTACTGGACGCCGTTCTCCACGCGGACGTTCTGGTGCTGGTGGGCGAAGTCCTCGTTCGGCTCGGTGAAGCGCGCCGCCGGGTAGCCCTGCTCCAGGAAGCCGATGTGGTCGCCGCCGCGCAGGTAGCGGTCGCGGCGGTAGATCACGCGGACCGTCATGCCGGTCGAGTCGTTCTCCGCCACCGACTTCACGAACCGGGCCAGCTGCCGCGGCGGTGAGTCGTTCTCGCCGCCGATGCTGCGGCGCAGGTCCGCCTCCTGCGGCGTCTCCGCGGTCGGGACGCCCTCGGCGAAGAGCCGGATCGTCGACGGGTCGCGCGTGCCGTCGTCGGCGCGGCTCGAGCCGACGATGTCGTCGGTGAACATCGCCTGGACGTCCGTGCCGGCCGCCTTGTACTGCCGGGCCAGGTACCGCGAGCCGTAGAGGCCCTGCTCCTCGCCGGCGACGGCGGCGAAGACGATCGTCGCGGCCGGTTGCCGGGTCGAGAGCACCCGCGCCAGCTCCAGCGAGACCGCGACGCCCGACGCGTCGTCGTCCGCTCCCGGGGCGTCGCTCGTGAAGTCCATGACGTCGGTGCAGCGCGAGTCGTAGTGCCCCGAAACGACGTACACGCGGCTCGGATCGGTGGACCCGCGAAGTGTCGCGACGACGTTCGTGATCGTCGTCGGCACCGGGATCCGGTCGGCGGGCGGCTGGACGTAGGACTGCAGCTCGACGCTCAGCCGTCCCCCGGACGCGGCCGCGACCGCCTGGAACTGCGCGAAGAGCCAGTCCCGGGCCGCGCCGACGCCCCGGGCGGGGTCGCTCTGGGACGACAGCGTGTGCCGGGTGCCGAACGCGGCCAGCCGCCGGACGGTCGCCTCGATCCGGCGTTCGTCGACCTGCCGCAGCAACGCGCGCAGGTCCGGGCCGGGCGGCTGCGGCCGGACCGGGCCGCCGGGCCCGCGGTCCCCGAGCTCGGCGGCGCCCGCCGGAACCCGCGTCGCGGCGGCGGCGCCCAGGGCGGCAGAAGCGGTGAGGAACACTCGTCGTGAGGTCACGGTGGGGTTCTTACGCCCACGCGAACCCGGCGGGTACCGCCTACTTGGTGAGCCGCTTGCCGTTCGGGTCGTACGCGACGAGCGGCGTCAGCACGTCGGAGTTCGGGACGGCGACCGGGTCGAACCAGAAGAAGACCACGTTCGGGTCCGCGGTCCACTTGGCCAGGCCGGCCTCGACCGTCTTGCCGTGCACCGTCGTCGTGATCCGCGCGACCGGGCCGGCGAAGTACCCGAAGACCGGGATCAGCTGGTCCTGGACGACCTCGCCGCCGTCGGTGGCGTGGAAGCCGTACGACCGGTCGGAGCCGCGGATCTCGTTCGTCGCCAGCACGGCCCGCACCGAGGTCCCGGAGCGGAAGCCGGCGACGAGGCCGAAGTGGATGTCCGGCAGGAGCTGCGGCTCGTCGACCGCCCGGGCGAAGAGGACGATCTCCCCCGCGCCGGTCGAGATGCCGGTGCCGACCACCTCGCCGATCGGCGGCTTTTCCGGCGGGCTACTGGTCGCCGGGGGTTTGGTGACCGAGATCGACGGCGGCTGCGCGACCGGTGCGGGCGCGGGCTGCCGCACCTGGACGGCGAACACGACCACCAGCACCACAGCGGCCGCGGCGGCGACCCCGGCGACGCTCGTCAGAACCCGGCGCCGACGCCGGATGCGGGTGCCGCCGGCCATGATCTTGGCCAGGTCCGGCTCGGCGAAAGGCTCCTCCGGCGGCCGGCGGAGGGCGGCGCGGAAGTCGTCGAGGTCGTTCATCGCCCGCTCCCCCCGATCAGCGTGTCCTCGGCGCCTGCCTCGATCCGCAGCTTGGCCAGCGCCCGCGAGTTCGTGCTCTTCACGGTACCCAGCGAAACGCCCAGTTCCCGCGCGACGTCGGCCTCGGGCAGGTCGAAGAAGTGCCGCAGCACGACGACGGCGCGTTCGCGGGCGGTCAGCGTCTTGAGCACCGCGGTGAGCCACGCGCGCTGGGTGACGGCCTGGTCGACGTCGAGGCGGTCCTGCCGCTCGGGCATCACCTCGGTGGCGTACTCGCGGACCGGGCGCCGCCAGCCGTCGATGACGTGGTTCATCAGGACGGTGCGCGCGTAGCCGTAGGCGTCCTTGTGCCGGACTCGCGACCAGGCCGCGTATGTGCGGGTGAAGGCGGTCTGGGCGGCGTCCTCGGCCTGGTGGCGATCGCCGGTGAGCAGGTAGGCGGCGTGGGTGAGCCGGGCCGACGACGCGCGGACGAACTCCGCGAACTCGTCGTCACCGCGCGCCATGCCTGCTCCGTTCGTCCTTCCCCCAGCGACGGCCGGGGCACGGAAAGGTTGCTCTCAACCTTTTTGAGCCTACGCCCGTAGTTCCCTCGGACGATCTTGTTACCGAGGGAGGAACCATGAAAAAACGCCTCGTCATCGCCGGTACGGTCACGGCCGCGTGCGGCGCACTGGTGGTGTCCTGACGGTGGCGAACGCCCAGTCCGCGCCGGCGGCGCCCCGAGCACGAGGCGCTGGTTGACGTCATCTCGTCGCCGACGGCCAGGACGTGCCGAGCTTCGGGTACTACTACGGCCCGGCCGCGAAGATCACGGCGAAGTCCGGCGTCGCGCACCAGGCGCGGTGGAGCGTCGACCCGGACGTCGTGGTGTTCTGGTTCGACGTGGGGAGCCGGACGGCCTCAAGGCCTACGACGCGGCGAGCGCCAGGCTGCCCTCGGGCAACACCGGTGTCGGGCACGGCTGAAACGTTGCGTAACCGCAATCCTGCGCTCGGTTACGGAGCGCTAGATTGTCTCTCGTGCGCTTCTTGGGGGGAATCTTCGCCGCCGCATGCCTGCTGACCTGCGTCACAGCGTGTTCGGGCGGTTCCACGACGGCGGCGCCGGCGGTCACGTCGGCTCCGCCGTCATCCACTTCCGTGAGCAAGCCGAAACCGACCACCCCGGCACCACCCGCCTTCACGCCGGCCGTCTCGCCGGCGAAGGTGACGGGCGCCTGCCCGTACCTGGGGAACGTCGAGTTCGCGCAGCTCCTGGGCACCGCGTGGAACGTGCGGGAGCCCAGCGAGATGCCGCCCGAGCCGCTCGGCCCGGGCAAGGCGTTCCGCTGCTCCTACGCGTTCGGCGAGCTGTACGTCCTGGCGGCGACGGGCGGCAAGTCACCGAGCACGATGCTCAAGCAGCTGCAGTCGGAGTGCGCCGAGCCCGCGAAGCCGGTGCCGGGCGCGGGTGAGGCCGCGGGCTACTGCTACGGCACGGGCGCCAGTTCGCTGGTCTTCGTCGCCAAGCACGCGCACGGCCAGCTGCGGGTGGCCGAAATCGAGATGGGACGCAATCGCGCCGACATCTGCGAATCCCTGGCGAAGCTCCTCGGCGACCGGCTCTGAACTACTCCGAGAAGTCCCCGGACGGCGCGCCCCAGCCGGAAGCGTCGCCGCCGCGTTCCTCGGCCAGGGCGCGGCGGAGGGCGTTCTCCGTGCGAACCCGGTCCACTTCGGACTGGATGTAGTCCTCGTCGTAGCGCTGGAAAACCCGGGCCGGGTTGCCCGCCACCAGCGTCCGCGGCGGGACGTCCTTCGCCACCACCGAGTTCGGCTGCACCGTCGCGAAGTCGCCGATCGTCACGCCCGCCATGATCACCACCAGGCCGCCGATGAAGCAGCCCTTGCCGATCTTGACCGGCTTGCGCTCGATCAGGTCGCTGCCCGAGTGGTTCTGCAGCGTCATGTTCGCGAGCCAGCTGGAATGGGTGAAGATCAGCGTGTTCAGGCCGATGCTGGTGTGCTCGCCGATCTCCAGGCCGCCGCTCGCGTCGAGCGCCGCGCCCTCGCCGACCCAGCAGTGGTCGCCCATCTTGAGGTTCTCGGGGCTGATGATCTTGACGCGCTCGCGCACGCGGCACGTCGAGGGCAGGCCGTAGAACTGCGCCCGCTCGGCGTCGTTCATGTACTGCGAGACGAGCTCGGTCAGGATCTGCGGGCGCAGCCGGTGGCTGCGCTCGTCATCGAAGAACATGAGCGTCCGACACCAGCTTCTCGAAGGTCCGCAGGTGCTCCTCGGCGACGACGTCGAGGCCGAAGTTCGCCCGCACCATCTCGCTCTCGCGCTGGGCGATCACCGCGCGCCGCTCCGGGTCGTCGAGCAGCTCGACGACCGTCGACGCCACGGCTTCCGCGTCGTCCGGGCGGACCAGCAGCACGTTTTCGCCGTTGCGCAGCTCGATGCCCGGGTAGTTGTCCTCGGTCACCGACGCGATCGTCGCCGTGCCGGAGAGCATCGCCTCCAGGGACGCCGTGCCGCAGCCGCCGTTGAGGTCGTGCGTCACGATGTCCGCCGCGGCGAAGTACGCCGGGACGTCTTCCTTCGGCACCGCGCCGGTGACGACCAGCGCGTCCGAGACGCCCAGTTCGGCGGCCCGCTTGAGGAACGCGTCGTGGTAGACGCGCCCGACGACGACCACCCGCACCCCGGGGTGCTTGTCCAAAATGGACGGCAGGGCCTCGATCAGCGGCAGCCGGTTCCGCAGCGGGATGACGTGCCCGAGCGAGACGATCAGCGGCGCGTCCCCGATGCCGTGCTCCGCGCGGACGTCCTTCGTGACCGGTTTCGCGAAGTGGCCGGTGTCGACGGCGATCGGGAAGTACTCCGAGTTCGCGTCACTCGTGCCGTAGCGGTCGACGCAGTAGTCGACACCCAGCTTGTCGAGGATCACGTACCGCGGCCGCAGGTAGGCGAGGATCGGCCGCACCAGCAGCGCGTCGAGCACCCGGAACACGCCGCCGTACAGCTTGTTGTCGCTGATCAGGAGCGTGTGGATGGTGAGAAGCGACGGAATTCCGTGGCGCCGCGCGTAGATCCCGGCCAGCCACGACAGGTCGAAGAACTGGCCGTGCAGGTGGATCGCGTCCGGCTTGAACTCGTCCAGCAGCTTCCACAGCCGCCGCCAGTTGCCCGGCCGCAGCGAGGCGAAGCTCATGTCGAAGTCGATCGACAGGCCGATCTGCGGCATCTTCACCGCCGGGAGGCGGACGACGCGGTAACCGTCGCGCTCCTCCTCGGCCGGGGCGTCCGCGTACGCCGCGGTGATCGCGAGGACCTCGTGCCCGGCCGCCACGAACTGCGCCGCCAGCGACGCCGACATGTGCGCGCTGCCGCCCACGCGGGGCGGGAAGAAGTTGTTCACCACCGCGATGCGCATCGCACGTCCTCGGGCCGGCCCCGCGGTGGCACTCACTCGGATTCCTCGACCAGCTGCCGCATGCCCTCTTCGACGGTGATCCGCGGCTCCCAGCCGAGCACGTCGCGGGCGCGCGTGATGTCGGCGGCGCGCCGCGAGACCAGCACGTCACGGTCGTTGAACAGCGGCTCGACGTCGACGCCGACGGCCTCGATCAGGATCTTCGCCAGCGCGGCGATCGACGTGTCGATGCCGGTGCCGATGTTGATCGGCAGGTTCGCCCGCTCGGACTCCAGCGCGGCGACGACGGCCCGCGCGAGGTCGGTGACGTGCACGAAGTCCATCGACTGGTCACCACGGCCGTCGATGATCGGCGGCTGGCCGGCGCGCAGGCGCTGGATGAAGTGGTTGATCACCGACGTGTAGTAGGCCTCGATCTTCTGGCCGGGGCCGTACACGTTGAAGAAGCGCAGCGCGTTCCAGGACAGGCCCTTGGTGCGCTCGTAGAAACCGAGCATGTCCTCGCCGGCGCGCTTCGAGATGCAGTACGGCGTGAGCGGCTTGAGCTCGTCGTCCTCGTGCATCGGCAGCCGCTTCGGCTCGCCGTAGACCGACGCGGTCGACGCGAACACCAGCCGCTGGACGCCTTCGTCCGCCGCCGCGGCGAAGACGTTGTGGTTGCCCACCATGTTGATGTCGATGGATTCGGCCGGGTCGGCGATCGACTTGTTGATCGACACCGTGGCGAAGTGGATGACGTGCGTGCAGCCGCGCATGGCCTCGCGCACCGCGCCGCCGTACCGGACGTCCTGCTCGACGAGCTCGACCTTGCCGGTGGCGACGAACTCGTTGACCCGGGCGCGGTCGCCGCGGGTCATGTTGTCGAAGATGCGCACGGTGTAGCCGCCTTCGATCAGCAGCGGGATCACGTGCGCGGCGATGAAGCCACCAGCCCCGGTGAAGAGCACCTTCTTGTCGGACACCAATTTCTCCTCGGTCAGGGGCTTCAGGACAGGGACTGCACGGCGGCGCGCACGACCTCGCCGACCCGCGCCACCTCGGCGTCGGTCAGGTTGGCGTGCATGGGGATGGCGAGCTGGCGCGCGAACGCGTCGGCCGACACCGGCAGCGGCGTCCGGTGGCCGTAGATCGGCTGGAGGTGGGAGGCGTAGGTGCCGAAGTTGCACTGGACGCCCTGCTCGCGGATGCGCAGGGCGAGGGTGTCGCGGCTGACCTCGGGCGCGACCGTGAGCAGGTAGGCCTGCCAAGGGTGCTCGCGATCGGACAGTTCGACTGGGACGGTCAGCGCGTCGACGTCGGCGAAGGCCTCGTGGTAGCGCTTCGCCACGGAACGGCGGGCGGCGAGCAGGTCCGGCAGGCGGTCGAGCTGGACGTTCATGATCGCGGCCTGCACGTCCGACATGCGGAAGTTGTACCCGAGCTCGTGGAACTCGGGGATCGGCAGCGTGTTCGAGCCTTCGCGGCTGATCGCCGGCTCGATGCCGTAGGTGTGCAGCTTGCGGGCGTGCGCGATGAGGTCCTCGCGGTCGGAGACCAGCGCGCCGCCTTCACCGGCGGTGATGCCCTTGCGGCCGTGGAAGGAGAACGCGGCGAGGTCGGCGAGGCTGCCGGCCGGGCGCGTCTTGTACGTCGCGCCCGCGGCGCACGCGGCGTCCTCGAAGAGCCAGAGGCCGTGCTTGTCGGCGATCGCGCGGTACTCGTCGAAGTCACCGGGCTGGCCCGCGACGTCGACCACGAGGATGCCGACGGTCTTCGGGGTGATAAGGGACTCGACGTGGGCCGGGTCGGCGCTGAAGACGTCCGGGCGGATGTCGGCGAACACCGGGGTCGCGCCGGCCTGCACGACGGCGTGGCCGGTCGCGGGGAAGGTGTAGTCGCCGACGATGACCTCGTCGCCGGGTTGCACCCCGAGGACCTTGAGGCCGAGGAAGAGCGCCGAGCCGCAGTTCGCGGTCGTCAACGCGTGCGCGGTGCCGGTGACCTGCGCGAACCGCTCCTCGAAGCGGCGGCACGCCGGTCCGGCCCCGGCCAGCCAGCCGGATCGGAAGACCTCGGCGACGGCCGCGAGCTCCTCTTCGCCCACGGTCGGCTGACCTAGGGCAATGCTGTCGGTCGACATACCTCTCCCATTGCGTGGGGACCCGGCGAAGTGTATAGACGCACGCTCAGGTGATTCACAGGCCCACGCCGAAGACCACTTTCGAGTGACGCCCATCCGGGGGCGAAAGACGTCCTACGCTGGGCACATGCGATTCGGGGTCTTGGGGGCCGTCACCGCGTGGCGCGAGAACGGCACGCAGGTGGCGGTCGGCGGCCCGCGGTCGCGGATGCTGCTCGCGCTGCTCGCCCTCGAGGCGGGCCGGTTCGTGCCGGCCGAACGGCTGATCGACGGGATGTACGGCGAAAACCCGCCGGACGGCGCGGCGAACGCCCTCCAGTCCCAGGTGTCCCGGCTGCGGACGGCGTTGAAGGAGCTGGCGCCGGTCGAGTTCACCGCGGCGGGCTACCGGCTCGCCGTCGAACCGGACGAAGTGGACGTTCACGCTTTTGACCGTCTCGTCCGCGAAGGCCGGGCGCTGCTGAAGAACGGCGAGCACGTCCGCGCGGCGTCCACTTTGGGCGAAGCGCTGGCGCTGTGGCGCGGGACCGCGTTCAGCGACCTGGCCGACGCGCCGTTCGCCGCCGCCCGAGCCACCCGGCTCGAGGAGCTGCGGGCGGACGCGGCGGACGACCACGTCGAGGCCCGGCTGGCGCTGGGGCAGGCCGAAGACGTCCTCGCCGGGCTGCGCGAGACCGTCGCCGCGCAGCCGCTGCGGGAACGCCCGCGCGCGCAGCTGGTCCGGGCGTTGGGGGCGGCCGGTCGGTCCGCCGACGCGCTGGCCGCGTTCGAGGACGCCCGCCGCACACTGGCCGACGAGCTGGGTGCCGACCCCGGCCCGGAGCTCGCCGAAGCCCACCTAACCGTGCTTCGCGGCGAGACCGAGAAGCCGGTTATCTCTGCGTTGCCCGCCCAGCTGACCACCTTCGTCGGCCGGGACGGCGAGCTGCGGCAGGTCGCGGAGCTGCTCGCGCGCAGCCGGCTGGTGACGCTGACCGGGCCCGGCGGCACCGGCAAGACGCGGCTGGCCATCGAAATCGCGGCGGCCGAGCCCGGGCCGGTCGGGTTCGCCGAGCTCGCCCCGCACAGCGGCGCCGACGTCCCCGGCGCGGTGCTGGGCGCGCTCGGCCTGCGCGAGAGCTCGCGCGGCGGCCCCCAGGACCCGGCCGACCGGCTGATCTCGGCGCTGCGCGACCGGTCGACGCTGCTGGTGCTCGACAACTGCGAGCACGTGGTCGACGTCGCGGCCCGGCTGGCAGCGCGGCTGCTCGCCGCGTGCCCGGGTCTGCGGGTGCTGGCCACCAGCCGCGAGCCGCTCGGCATCACGGGTGAGCAGCTGGCGCCCGTGCCGCGGCTGGCCGTCCCGCCGCCGGGGACCCCCGCCGCGGAAGCCTTGACCTACCCGGCGGTCCGGCTGTTCGCCGACCGCGCGGCCGCGAGCGACCCCGCGTTCACCGTGGACGAGACGACGATCGGCGACGTCCAGCACGTCTGCGCGGCCCTCGACGGCCTGCCACTGGCCCTCGAACTGGCCGCGGCGCGCGTCCGGGCGCTCGACCTCGGCGAGATCGCGATCCGTCTCGACGACCGGTTCCGGCTGCTGGGCCGCGGCAGCCGGACGGCCGAGGCCCGGCACCGCTCGCTGCGCGGCGTTGTCGAGTGGAGCTGGGACCTGCTGAGCGAGGAGGAGCACGAGCTCGCCCGCCGCCTGACGGTGTTCGCCGGCGGCGCGACGCTCGGCGCGGCGGCCGAGGTCTGCGGCGCGGACGCGGACCTGCTGCTCGAGCTGGCGGACAAGTCGCTGGCCGAGGCCGTCGGCGGCCGGTTCCGGATGCTGGAGACGATCCGCGCGTTCGGCGCGGAGAAGCTCGCCGACGCGGGCGAGACCGAGACGGTCCACCGCGCGCACGCGGAGTACTTCCTGCGCTTCGCCGAGGAAGCCGACCCGATGCTGCGGACGGCGTCACAGCTGGAGTGGCTGGACCGCGTCGACGCCGAGTACGACAACCTCCTGGCGGCGCTGCGCTGGGCGACCGAGCACGACGTCGAGCTCGCGCTGCGGCTGGTGCCGCTGCTGGCGATGTACTGGTGGATGCGCGGACGCCGGTTCGAGGGCGCCGGGCTGTCGCTGGCCGTGGTGTCGCGGTGCCCGCCGGAGCTGCGCGAGCGGTACGCCGAGGAGTTCGTGATGTGCGTGCTCGGGGCGATGTCGGGGGCGCCGCACGAGTCGCTGGAGCAGTACCTGCCGCTGGTCCGGCGCTACGCGACGGACGGGACGCTGGCCGTCCACCACCCGATGCTCGTGATGCTGCTGGGCGTGGTCGCCGGCCCGCCGGGCGAGGACGACCAGGTGACCGGCCGCGGCGAAAGCATGCTGGCCAGCGGGGACGCGTGGAGCTGGGCGCTGCTGCCGATGGGCATCGGCCTGCGGTCGATGATGAACGGCGACCTGGCCGACGCCGAGGAGAACCTGCGCGAGGGCGCCGTGCAGTTCCGCGCGCTGGGCGAGCGGTGGGGCCTGTCGATGGCGCTGGACCACCTGTCGCAGCTGCTGACCTGGCGCGGCGAGCACGAGGCCGCGCTGCCGCTGATGGACGAGGCCCTCGGCCTGATGCACCAGATCGGCGCGACGGACGACGCCGCGGACCTCGTCTGCCGCCGGGCGTGGACCCGCCTGCTGTCGGGAGACGACGCCGGAGCCCGCGCCGACTACGAACTGGCGGCGTCGACGGCCCGCCGCACGGGCATGCCCGAGTCCCGCGCGACGGCGTACATCGGGCTGGCGAACCTCGCCCGGCACGAAGGCGACCTGACGGCGGCCCGCCGGCTGTGCGAGCGAGCGCTGTCGGAATGCCCGGGCGGCTCGTTCGCCGCGGAGACGGCCCGCGCCACGGCGTTCATCTCGCTGGGCTGGCTGGCCTCGGCCGAGGGCCGCCTGGCCGAGGCGGCCGAGCTGCACCGCTCGGCGCTGCTGACCGGACGGCAGTGGCACGCGGGCGACGTCGTGGCGTTCGCCCTGGAGGGCCTGGCTGGAGCGGCGTCCGCCCCGGCGGAGGCGGCGGTGCTGCTGGGCGCGGCCGCGGCGGTGCGCGGGACGGCGATCAGCGGCGACCCGGACGTGTCTTCGGTACGGCTCCGGGCGCAGGAGTCGCTGGGGGCGGCCGGGTTCGAGCGGGCTTATGGGGTGGGGCTGGGGATGAGCGCGCAGAAGGCGCTGGAGCACTCGATCGAGGGAGCGGTGTCGACGAGTTCGGACGCGTAGGTTGCCTCCATGCCGAGGACGGTCACCGTCACGCCGCGAATACGCACTCTCGCGGCATCGATGCGCGAGGCGCGCACGGAGGCGGGGTTCGGTGTCCGCGAACTGGCCCGCCGGATCGGGGTCGACTTCCAGCTGATCAGCCAGTGGGAGTACGGCCAGCGAACCCCGCGCCTGGAGGACGTGACAGCGGTCCTTGGTGCGCTGGGCGTGGTCGGCGCGCGGAAGCAGCAGATCCTCGGCTTGGTCAAAGGGGCTTCGGAACCCGGCTGGATCACCTACGGCACGCCAGGGATTCCGCATCAGCTCGCGGCCGTGATCGAGTGCGAGAAGGCGGCCGAATCGATCGTCGAGTGGTCGCCGATGGGCATTCCCGGACTGCTGCAGACACCTGCCTACGCCCGCGCGCTCTTCGCCAACGGCAACTCGGAGTACGACATCGACCATCGGGTGATGCTGCGGATGGAACGGCGCCGCCTCATCGTCGAGCCCGACCCGACTCCCTTCGAAGCGCTGATCGGCGAAGCCGCACTCCGAGACCACATCGGCACTCCCGCGACGATGGCTGAGCAGTTGCGCTTCCTTGCCGAGGTCGCCGAGTTCCGCACCATCACGATCCGGATGGTTCCGGCCCACTGCGGATGGCATCCCGGCATCGCGGGACCTTTCATCCTGTACTCCCTCGTCGATAAGAGCGCGGTGGTGTATTTCGAACATCTGAGTTCCGGCGCGTTTGTGCCCGACGACTACGATGTGCGGAAGTACCGCGCGGCGATCACCGGCATCCGCGCGGTCGCGATGAGCCCGGGCAAGTCTGCGGGCTTTGTCGCCCGGCTCGCGGAGGAACTCGATGGCGCTGAGGCCTGGGATATGGGGAAAGAGCAGCTATAGCCAGCAGGAAGGCGCTTGTCTCGAAGCGACCTGGCGGAAGAGCAGCTATAGCGGCCAGGAAGGCGCCTGCGTCGAGGTGGCACTCGCTGCCGGAGTTCTGGTTCGCGACTCGAAAGATCCCGCCTTGCCCGCACAACACCACACTGCCGAGGCCTGGCGGGCCTTTCTCACCCTGCTCGGCCGCTGACCAGCGGGACAGCGTGCCTGTCGCCGGAGCGGACCATCGCCAGCAAGGGCTTCGTCAGCACGCTCACCACCCTCGCCGCCAGGGGGCGGCCGTTGCGCCTCGCGATGTCCGGGCCGAAGCGGTCCATCAACGTCACCAGCCCCGGCAACGTGCGCACGAAGAGCGTCGCCTCTTCGATCAGACCCTCGTCGTCCAGTCGGAGCAGTGCCGCCTCCTCGATCGGCTCGCCGCCGAGCAGGGCCGTGTAGACCACCGCTCGTGTTCGGGTGTCGCCGATGTCCGTGTGGAAGCGGATCTCCGACAGGTGCGCGTACGCCACCTCGATCAGCGGCCGCAGCTGCGCGTGGCCGGTGAAGCGCACCCGGGACGTCAGCGGTGAATGCAGCACCGCGTCCGGCGCGAACGCCGTCATCGCCAGGTCGACGTCGCCCGTTTCCGCAGCTAGGCAGTAGTTCTCCGTGCTCATCTCTCCCCCTTCACCAGTGTGGCGAGCCCGCGCCAGAGCAGGTCCACCGTCAGCGCGACCACCTCTTCGCGCGGCACCTCGCGGTGGCCCCACCACCACGTCGCGACCGCGTTGAGCGCGCTCTTGCAGGCTTCGGCCAGGACCTCGTCGGCCAGCGGACGCGGGATGCGGGCGGTGAGGTCGAGCGGCACGCCGTGGAACAGCGCCGCCAGGTTGGCCGTCGCCCGTGCCTGGCCCGTGCGGTGCACCGAGGCCACCGCCGGGTCCGACGGCGTCTCGGCGAAGATCATCCGCCAGCCGCGTTCGTGCGTCTCGATCCACGCGAAGATCGCCGAGACGCGGCTGCGCAGCAGGACCTCCGGGTCGTCCGACGGCGGGAGCGCGGCCCAGCCCGCCAGCAAGCCGTCCACTTCGGACTCCAGCAGGGCCGCGTACAGCTGCGCTTTGGCCGGGAAGTGGTCGTAGAGCACTGGAGTGCTGATGCCGGCCGCCGCGGCGACCTCACGCATGCCCGCCGCGTCGTACCCCGCCGACGCGAACACCCCGCCGGCCGCGGTGAGGATCCGCTCGCGGCGCGCTTCTCGCGTCAATCGCTTACCTGACATTGGTTAGGTACTGTACCTGACAGCTGTCAGGTTCCGCCAGGGAACAGCACCCGGCGGGCACTCGCGTAGCCTGGTCGATCGTGCGCAACGTGGTGGTCGTCGGGGGCGGGATCGTCGGACTGGCCGTGGCCTGGGAGCTGACCAGGCGCGGGCTGGACGTCACCGTGCTGGAAAAGGAGCCGCGCTGGGCGGCGCACCAGACCGGGCACAACTCGAACGTCGTGCACGCCGGGCTCTACTACAAGCCCGGCTCCTTCAAGGCGCGGATGTCCGTCGCCGGGAACCGGTCCATCGTGGACTTCGCGCGCCAGTACGGCGTGCCGGTCGAGGTGTGCGGGAAGCTCGTCGTCGCGACCGACGAGAAGGAGATCCCGGCGCTGAACACGCTCGCCGAGCGGGCCGAGGACAACGGCGTCCCGGCGAAGAAGATCTCGCCCGCCGAAGCGCGCGAGTACGAGCCCGAGGTCGCCTGCGTCGCCGCGCTGCGCGTCGAGTCCACCGGGATCATCAACTTCCCCGGCGTCTGCGAAGCCCTCGTCCGGCTGCTCGACGAAGCCGGCGTCGACCTCCGCCTGAACAGCCCCGCGCTGGCCATCCGCGCCGGGAGCAACGGCGGCGTCGAGGTCGCGACCGGAGAAGACGTCATCGTCGCGGACGGGCTCGTCAACTGCGCCGGCCTGCACTCCGACCGCGTCGCGCGGCTGGCCGGGCTGACGCCGTCGGCGAAGATCGTGCCGTTCCGCGGGGAGTACTACGAGCTCAAGCCTGAGCGCCGCGGCCTGGTCAAGGGCCTGATCTACCCGGTGCCGGACCCGACGCTGCCGTTCCTCGGTGTGCACCTCACCCGCATGCTCGACGGCAGTGTGCACGCGGGCCCGAACGCCGTGCTCGCGCTGCGCCGCGAGGGCTACCGCTGGGGCGACTTCTCCGCGAAGGACGTCGCCGAGGTCGCGGCCTTCCCCGGCGTCTGGCGGCTCGCGAAGAAGTACGCGTTCCCGACCGGGCTCGACGAGGTCCGGCGCTCGTTCTCGAAGAAGCGGTTCGCCGCCAGCCTCGCGCGACTCGTCCCGGCCGTCACCGAGGACGACATCGTGCGGCACGGCTCCGGCGTGCGCGCGCAGGCGATGCGCCGTGACGGCTCGCTCGTCGACGACTTCCTCATCGAGACCGCGCGCGACCAGGTGCACGTCCTGAACGCGCCGTCGCCGGCCGCGACGAGCGCGCTGGAGATCGCGCGCCATATCGCGGACCAGGTGTCGGCCTAGCCCGGCAGGTTCGCGGTCACCAGCGGCAGGCCCTGCTTGACGAGGTCGCAGGTCTTGCTGTCGTCACCGATGAACCCGCTGACCACCTGCACCGATGACGTCTCGGTGATCGGCAGGTAGGCGCCGCACGTCACGCGCAGGCCGCCCAGGTTCGGGTAGACGCCCCACTGCTTGCCGCCGACGTCGACGGTCTCCTGCGGCTTGACCCCGTTCACGCCGGGCCAGTCCGCCACCGGGGTGCTGGGGCCGAACCAGACTTCGAACGCCTTCTGGCCCTCGCTGCCGTCGGTGTCGTCCCACAGGCAGTAGGACGCGTTGGGCACCGTGGTGGACGTGTCCTTCTCGCCCGTCGGCGCGATGTCCTTCAGCTGCGCGACCTGCTCCGGCTTGAGCATCGCGCACGGGTCGGCCGAGAGCAGCGGCCCGCCCGGCTCGGTCTTCGCCGGGGCGGTCGGGGTGATCGACGGCGCGTCCTGCCCGCCCGGCAGGTGCGCCGCGACCTGCGGGACGACCGTCTTCGCCAGCTCGCACGACTTCTCGAGCGGCGGCTCGGACACACTGACGTATGCGAAAGACTTGTCTCCCAGGATGGCGTAGAGCACGCAGTCGTCGGCGAGGATCGACGGGTACTGCCGCCAGCTGAACCCGGCGATCCGCTGCGGTTCGCCCTTCGGGACGGCGCCGGCGATGTACTCGTTGAAGTCGATGTCCGTCGTGTAGCCGACGTTCAGGATCGCCGACGGCTCGATGTCGTCCTTCGTGTTCCACAGGCACATCGCCGTCTGGTTCCGGTCCTTGACCTCCGGCACCGAACGGCCCTTGGTCTCGTAGCCGAGCGCGTCGAGCTGGGACTCGTCGAGCAGCGTGCAGGCGTCGACGTTCTTGACGACCGGCCCCTGGCCCGGCACCGGCGACGCCGAGCCGCCGACGGCCACCGTGCAGCCGGACACCACGGTCAGGGCCGCCAGGGCCACCGCGACCTGCCACTTCATGCGCATGCGAAGAGTCCTCTCCCGTTCGGCCCGGACCTTACTGGGCCGAACGGGTGCGCACCCGGCATAACCGCGAATCAGCGGGGCGTGAGGACTTCCTGGCCGCCGACGAACGGGCGCAGCGCCTTCGGCACGCGGACCGAGCCGTCTTCCTGCTGGTGGTTCTCGACGATCGCGACGATCCAGCGGGTGGTGGCCAGGGTGCCGTTGAGCGTCGCGGCGATCAGCGGCTTGCCGTTCTCGCCGCGGTAGCGCACCGAGAGGCGGCGGGCCTGGAACGTCGTGCAGTTGGACGTCGAGGTCAGCTCGCGGTAGGTGTCCTGGGTCGGGATCCACGCCTCGCAGTCGAACTTGCGGTGCGCGGACGTGCCGAGGTCTCCGGTCGCGGTGTCGATGACCCGGTAGGGCACCTCGATCTTCGCGAGCATCTGCTCTTCCCAGCCGAGCAGCCGCTCGTGCTCGGCCTCGGCGTCCTCCGGCTTGGTGTAGACGAACATCTCCACCTTGTCGAACTGGTGGACGCGGATGATGCCGCGGGTGTCCTTGCCGTACGAGCCGGCCTCGCGGCGGTAGCAGGACGACCAGCCCGCGTAGCGCTTCGCGTCGTCGTTCAGGTCGAGGATCTCGTCGGCGTGGAAGCCCGCGAGGGGCACCTCCGACGTGCCGACGAGGTACAGGTCGTCGTCCTCGAGGTGGTAGATCTCGCTCGAGTGCTGGCCGAGGAAGCCGGTGCCGGCCATGATCTCGGGACGCACCAGCGACGGCGTGATCATCGGCGTGAAGCCGTTCTCGAGCGCCTGCGCGATGGCCATGTTGAGCAGGCCGAGCTGCAGCTGCGCGCCGACGCCGGTGAGGAAGTAGAACCGCGAGCCCGAGACCTTCGCGCCGCGTTCCATGTCGACGCCGCCGAGCGCTTCGAGCAGCTCGAGGTGGTCCTTCGGGGTGAAGTCGAACTTCACCGGCTCGCCGACGTGCTTGACGACGGTGAAGTCGTCTTCGCCGCCGACCGGCGCATCCGGGTGCACGAGGTTCGGCACGGTCCGGAAGAGCTGGTCGAACTCCTCCGACGACGTGTTCTGCTCCACCTCGGCCGCCTTGACCTGCGCGGCGAGCTCCTTGGCCGTGGCCAGCAGCTGCTGCTTCTCCTCGGGCGGCGCCTTCGGGATCTGCTTGCCCAGGAGCTTCTGCTCGTTGCGCAGCTTGTCCGCGGCCGCGATGGAAGAGCGGCGCCGGGTGTCGAGGGAGAGCAGCTTGTCGACCACTCCCTCGTCTTCACCACGGGCGCGCTGCGACGCGCGCACGGCTTCCGGGTCATCGCGCAGAGTCCTGGGGTCAATCACGAGGACTGAGGGTAGTCCGTACAGACTGTGCGTCCCTACTGGGTTATCCCGACAGTCTGATCGTTGAAGCGCTGTTCGCGGGCTCCTCATACTCCAGGGAAACCACCGGAGGAGGCGTCTGATGTCCGACGAGCTGCTGGCCCGGCACCGCGCAGTCATGCCGTCCTGGATGTCGCTGCTCTACGAAGAGCCGATCGAGATCGTGCACGCGCACGACCGGCGGATGACCGACTCGCAGGGCCGCACCTACCTCGACTTCTTCGCCGGCGTGCTGACCAACTCGATGGGCTACGACGTCGCCGAGATCGGCGACGCGGTCCGCAAGCAGCTCGACACCGGCATCCTGCACACCTCGACGCTGTACCTGATCCGCTCGCAGGTCGAGCTGGCCGAGCGGATCGCGAAGCTGTCGAACATCCCGGACGCCAAGGTGTTCTTCACGAACTCCGGCAGCGAGGCGAACGACACGGCGTTGATGCTCGCGACGCAGTTCCGGCGCAGCAACCAGGTGCTGGCGATGCGCAACTCCTACCACGGCCGGTCGTTCGGGACGGTCGCGATCACCGGCAACCGCGGTTGGTCGGCGTCGGCGCTGAGCCCGGTGAAGGTCAACTACGTCCACGGCGGCTACCGGTACCGCAGCCCGTTCCGGGACATGTCGGACGCGGACTACATCAAGGCCTGCGTCGCGGACCTGGTCGACGTGCTCGACACGGCGACCGCGGGCGATGTCGCGTGCCTGATCGCCGAGCCGATCCAGGGTGTCGGCGGCTTCAGCCTGCCGCCGGACGGCCTCTTCCGGGCGATGAAGGAGGTGCTCGACTCCTACGGGGTGCTGTTCGTCTCGGACGAGGTCCAGACCGGTTGGGGCCGCACCGGCGAGCACTTCTGGGGCATTGACGCGCACGGCGTGACGCCGGACATGATGACGTTCGCGAAGGGCCTCGGGAACGGCCTCGCGGTCGGCGGGGTGGTGGCCCGCGGCGACGTGCTGGACTGCTTCCAGGCCCAGTCGTTCTCGACGTTCGGCGGCAACCCGGTGTCCATGGCCGGCGCGACGGCGGTGCTCGACTACATCAAGGACCACGACCTGCAGGCGAACTGCGCCGCGCGGGGGACGCAGCTCATCTCCGGGCTCCGGGCCGCCGGGTCGCCGATCGTGGCCGAGGTGCGCGGCAAGGGCCTGATGATCGGCGTCGAGCTCGTCGAGCCGGGGACCACCAAGCCTTATGTGGCCGCGGCGGCCCGGATGCTGGAAGAGACGAAGAAGCGCGGGCTCCTGATCGGGAAGGGCGGGCTGCACGGGAACGTCCTGCGGCTGGGCCCGCCGATGACGTTGACGGCGGACGAGGCCCAGGAGGGCCTGGACATCCTGGTGGACGCGCTCGCGGCCACCCACGCGGCCCTGTCCTGACCTGAACAGCCCCCGATTCCAGCCTACTGAGCAGGCCCGACGGTTTCGGGCCTGCTCAGCCGGGCTTGCGGAACAGCAAGTACGCCTGCGGGGTCTTCTCCAGCGGCCCTTCGGGCTCTCGCACCAGCCGGGCCTCCACCGCCAGGCCCGCCGCGGTGGCCAGGCCGGTCACGAAGTCCGGCTGCAGGCGGTACGCGTCCAGGGAGACCTCGTGGCCGTACCCCTGGGAGACGTGACGGCGTTCGTCGCCGACCTGGAACGCCGTCAGCAGGCGGCCGCCCGGGGCCAGCACCCGCGCCAGCTCCGCGAACACCGGCGACAGCCGCTCCGGTGGGGTGTGGATCAGCGAGTACCACGCCAGCGCGCCGGCGAGGCTCCCGTCGTCGAGCAGCAGCGCCGCCAGCGAACCGACTTCGAAGCGCAGTTCCGGGTGCGCCCGGCGGGCCGCGGCGACCATACCGGGTGAGAGGTCGACGCCGAAGACGTCCAGGCCGAGCGACGCCAGGTGACCGGTCAGCCGGGCCGGGCCGCAGCCCAGGTCGCCGACCGGGCCGGCCGGGCCGACCAGCTCGGCGAACGTGCCCAGCATCGCCCGGTCCCACGGGTTGGCGTCCAGCGCGTCCCGCAGCGTCTCGGCGTACGAGTCGGCGACCGTGTCGTACGCGGTGCGGGTCTCGGTCACGTAGCCGGGTTCAGCCACGGACGAACCGCACCACGTGCTCGGCCAGCTCCGCACCCGCGTCTTCCTGCAGGAAGTGACCCGCGCCCTGGATCACCGGGTGCGCCAGCCCCTGTGCGCCCTTCAGCGAGCGCTGCAGGACCGGGGCCATCCCGCCGGTGATCGGGTCGCCGTCGGAGAAGGCCACCAGGAACGGGATCTCCAGCTCGGTGAGGGTCTCCCACGCCGCGCGGTTGGCCGCCGACGCCGGGTTGTCCGGCCGGTAGGGCACCAGGCCGGGCATCGCCCGCGGCGCGGCCTTGTACATCTCGTTCGGGAACGGCGCGTCGTACGCCGCGCGGACCTCCTCCGAGAGCGGCGACTTGCAGCCCGACTGGACGAGCCGGGCGACGTCCAGCACCTGGGCCTTCTCGACGGCCTCGCGGAAGGCGTGCCACACCGCCGGCATGTCGTGGTCGCCGGTCGGCAAGCCCGTGTTGGCCGCCACCACGCGCGCGAACCGCGAAGGGTGCTCGGCGACCAGGCGCAGGCCGATCAGGCCACCCCAGTCCTGGCCGACGAGCGTGACGTCCCGCAGGTCGAGGGCGTCGAACGCGAACCCGCGCAGCCAGTTCACGTGCCGGGCGTAGGTGTGGTCGACCATGTCGCCGGGCTTGTCGGAGCGGCCGAAGCCGACCAGGTCCGGCGCGATCGCGCGGAGCCCGGCGGCGGCCAGCACCGGGAGCATCTTGCGGTAGAGGAACGACCAGCTGGGCTCGCCGTGCAGGAGCAGCACCGGCGGTCCGTCGGCCGGGCCCGCCTCCACGTACCCCACTCTGATCACGCCGCCGTGCGGGTCATCGAGCTCGACGTACTTCGGCTCGAAGGGGAAGTCGGGCAGGTCCGTGAACCGGTCGTCCGGTGTCCTCAGCAGGCGCACGAACCCCACGCTAGTGGGAACGGAAGAGCCGGGCCACGCGCCGCGTGCCCCGGCTCACACCCGAGGTCAGGAGATGCCGACCGCCACCACGAGGCCCAGGCCGAGGTGCGCGGCCGCGACGACGATGCTCACCGGCGCGAACTTCTCGCTCTCGATGGTCGACGCCACGTCGATCCGGGTCGCCCACTCCAGCAGCCGGACCGCGATCACCTGGACGATGATCCCGAGCAGGCCGTAGACGAGCGAGGTGATCAGGCCCTCGGTGAGGTCGCTGGCCGAGTTGAAGATCGCCACGACGACGATGAACGCCATCGAGAGCATCCCGGACGCGGTCACGATCACCGCGTTCGGCAGGCCCTGCGTGACCAGCTTCGACAGCTTGCCCGGCGTGGTCCAGTCGATCGCGTAGAACCCGGCGAACATCAGCAGCAGGCCGATGACGCCGTAGAGCAGGATCGCGCCGATCCCCCGCACGAGGTCGGAGCCGAACGTGTCGGACAGCGCAAGGGTCGTGTTCACGAGTTGTCTCCCAGGAGGAAAGAGCTGATCAGCGACGGTGTTGTATCACGCTTCGGGGATGCGATGTGGGACAAATGCCGCACCGTCGTCGGTGACCAGGCCGCCGGTCTCGCGGATGCCCAGGCCCGCCGAGCTGTCGCCGACGATCCACGCGCCGAGCGCCGGCCGGTAGCCGTCGAACTCGGGCAGCGGGTCGAACGCCTGGTAGACGAACCCTTCGGCGCCGTAGACACCGTCGGTCTGGGTCTCGTAACCGGTGGCGACGATCTGCACGTTCGCGCCCTCGCGGCCCAGCTTCGGCTTGCGGACGTACTCGGTGAGGATGCCGGGGTCGTCGGCGAAGGCGGGCAGCAGGTTCGGGTGGCCCGGGTAGTTCTCCCACAGGATCGCCAGCAGCGTCTTGTTGGAGAGGATCATCTTCCAGAGCGGCTCGATCCACAACGTCCGCGGCAGCGACTCGACGGCGTTGCGGCCGAACTCCTCGTCGACCACCCACTCCCACGGGTACAGCTTCAGCACGGTCGCCATCTGCGACTCTTCGAGGTCGACGAACCGCTTGAGCAGCGGGTCCCAGCCGATCTCCTCGATCGCCAGGCCCACCGTGTCGAGCCCGGCCTCGGCCGCGGTCTCCTGCAGGTACGCCGTGGTGACGTTGTCCTCGCCGGACGGGTCGGCCGCCGACCAGGTGAAGTGCAGCTCGTTCGACGGCAGCTTGTCCTGCAGGAACGCCCAGCGCTCGACGAGCTTCTCGTGGATCGAGTTCCACTGGTCGTCGTCCGGGAAGACGTCGGTCTTCCAGTGCCACTGCAGCAGCGACGCCTCGAGCAGCGTGGTCGGCGTGTCCGCGTTGTACTCCAGCAGCTTCGCCGGCGACTTGCCGTCGTAGCGCAGGTCGAACCGGCCGTAGACGTGCGGGTCCTGCCGCTTCCACGACTCCGCGATGTGCGGCCAGACCCACTCCGGGATGCCGAAGCGCTGGTAGCCCTCGGTCGTCACGACGTTGTCGACGGCCTCGAGGCACATCGAGTGCAGCAGTTCGACGTCGGCTTCGAGGGAGAGGACCTCGTCCATGTCGAAGACGTAGTGCACGGACTCGTCCCAGTAGGGCCGCATCCGCCCGCTCGCGTCGCGGGCCGGCGTGCCGTAGACGAGCCCCTGCTCCTCGACGATCCGCTGCCAGTCGCGCCGCGGCTCACGCCGGTCCCGGTACACCTACGATCCCCCGCTCTTGCCGCTGCCGCCGGTCCCGCCGGTGCTGCCGCTCTTGCCGCTGATGCCGAAGCCGCCGCGCTGGACGGACTTGCCGGACTTCGTGTTGACGTTGGTCCGCGACGACGGCGCGTCGTACGAGCCGCCGGACACGCGCTGCCCGATGACGCCGGTGCCGCCGTAGTTGTACCGGTAGCTGTTGTAACCGCCGCCCGGGATCGGGAGGAACAGGAAGCCACCGCTGTGGTAGCCGCCGTGGCTGGTCACGTAGTTCTCGTCGCAGTTGTCGTCGTTCTGGATGACACCGTTGTTGTCGGTGCAGACGGCTGTGACGTCTCCCGCCGGCTTCGCGACGGCGTAGAACGTCGCGACGAGCCCGACGAGCCCGACCGTGACCCCGCTGCCGATCAGGATCTTGCGCCGGGTCGCCGCCTTCGCGTCGGCCTGGCGCGCCACCTCGGCGTCGCGTTCCTCCTGCACGAGCGCCTGCTGGCGGGCTCGCTGCTCCGCAACCGACGGCTGGCGGGGCTGTGTGTTCGAGTCCTGGAATCTCATGGAACCGCGCTTCGGCGGTTCCGGGGGCGGCTGGTCCCCAGTGTTGTTGTCCTGCGTCATGTGCGCTCCGTAATCCCGGCCACCACGAAACCGTGACCCACCCTAACCACCCTAGGTCGCGCACGTCTCGCGCGGCGCGGGCATCATGGACTGCGATGTCTCCCAGCGCCGATCGGTTCCCCACCGCCACGCAGACGCTGCGCACCCGCGTCGTGATGGGCGGGATCTTCGCGGGCGCGTTGATCGCGCTCGCCCTCAGTGTCGTCTTCTCGTGGGGCGGTGACATCGCGGGCGGCGCCGGTGGTGGCGCCGGCAAGCTGTCCCCGGCGGCCCAGGAGGCCTTCCACTCACCGCCCGGCAGCTGCCTGACCTGGGACAACCCGGACGCGAGTGACGCGCGCAAGGTCGACTGCGCCCAGCCGCACCTGTTCGAGGTGACCACGCTCGTGGACATCGGCGCCCAGTTCCCGGAGGGCGCGCCGGTGCCGTCGCTGGAGCAGTGGCAGCAGATCGCGCAGCAGAAGTGCACCGCGGACGTGAAGCCGTACCTCGGGCACGGCCTCGACCCGTACGGCAAGCTCACGACGAACCTGCTGCGCCCGACGCCGTCCCAGTGGGACGACGGCGACCGCCAGCTGCGCTGCGGCCTGCAGTGGGCGGGCCCCGGCGGCAAGCTGCTGCCGACGACCGGGCCGGCGAAGGGGCAGGACCAGTCGCTGGTCTTCGAGCCGGGCACGTGCCTGGCGCTGCAGGGCAAGGGCGTCGGCGACCCGGTCGAGTGCACCAAGCCGCACTCCTACGAGATCATCGCGACCCTCGACCTCAAGACGAAGTTCAAGGACGCCTACCCGTCGCAGGAAGACCAGAAGAGCTGGCTCGACACCGAGTGCACCAAGCAGGCGGCGGACTACACGGGCGGGGCCGACCTGAACGCGAAGCACCTGATCCTGACCTGGGACCTGCGGGAGCAGGAGAGCTGGGACGCCGGCTCGACCAAGGTCAACTGCAAGGTCGCGGCGAAGCTGCCGGACAACAGCGGCCTGCAGGCGGTGACCGGCAGCGTCAAGGCCGCGCCCGCGGGTCCCGACGGCGGCCAGCCGGGTGACGGGCCCCCGGGCGACGGCCCGCCCTCGGACGGGGGCGGCGGTCCGGACGCGTCGAGCTCCGCGCCGCCGACGTCGAAGACGAGCGGCTGATGCCCGTCGAGATGAGCCGGGAGCGGTTCGAAGAACTGGTCTCGGAGGCCCTGGACGAGGTGCCGCCGGAGTTCGCCAAGGCGATGGACAACGTCGTGGTGCTCGTCGAGGAGTTCAACGACGAGGCGCCGGACATCCTCGGGCTCTACCACGGGATCGCGCTGACCGAGCGGACGTCGTCCTACGGCGGGGTGCTGCCCGACCGGATCTCGATCTACCGGCAGCCGATCCTCTCGATGTGCGAAGACGAGGACGAGGTCGTCGAAGAGGTGCTGATCACGGTGGTGCACGAGCTGGGCCACCACTTCGGCATCGACGACGCCCGGCTCCACGAGCTCGGCTGGGGCTGACCCGCACCAGTAGTGACACTGTGACCACCATCGGGTGAACTCGCGCTTATCCTGTTACCCGAAGTCATGGGGTGACTGCGATCGGTGCTGGGGGGGGCTTCGATGGACGGTGCGCGAAGACTCAGGTGGCTGCTGACGTCGAGTGCCGCGTCTCACCTGGGGGACGGTGTCGGCAAGGTGGCCCTGCCCCTGCTCGCCACGACCCTGACGCGCGACCCCGTGCTCATCGCCGGGCTGTCCGCCACCCAGTTCCTCCCCTGGCTGCTGTTCGCCGCGGTGGCCGGCGCGCTGGTCGACCGGATCGACCGGCGGCGCGCGATGATCGTCGCGAACACCGCGCGGGCCGGCGCGGTCGGCGCGCTCGCGGTGCTCGTCGCGGCCGGCGGGATGACGATCTGGCTGGTCTACCTCACCGCGCTGGTCATCGGGACCGCCGAGACCATCGCGGACAGCGCGGCGAACGCCCTGATCCCGGCCGTGGTCGGGGACGGCTCGCTCGACGCGGCCAACAGCAAGCTGCAGGCGTGCGAGATCGTCGGCCAGACGTTCCTCGGCGGCCCGATCGGCAGCCTCACCTTCGCGGTCTTCGCGGCCTTCCCGTTCGTCCTCAACTCCGCGGGGTTCGCGATCGCGGCCGCGGTGCTGCTCGGGCTCACCGGCACCTACCGGGCGAAGGCCGAGGCGACCGTTCGCCCGGCGAAGCTGCGCACCGACCTGGCCGACGGCCTGCGCTGGCTGCACGGGCACCGGCTGCTGCTGCGGCTGGTCGCGATCGCGGGCCTGCTCAGCCTGGTCAGCGAACTCGCGCAGGCGCAGCTGGTGCTCTACGCGCTCGAAGACCTCCACCTGTCCGAAGCGACCTTCGGGCTCTTCGCGTTCGTCGGCGGGATCGGCGGGCTGCTCGGCGCCGGTCTCGCGCCACGGCTGGTGCGCGCGGCCGGCCGGCGGGCGGTCGTCATCGGCGGCATCGCCGGCTGCGCCGCCGGGTTCGGCGGGATGGGCCTGGTGCGCTCACCGGTCGCGAGCGCGGCGCTGTTCGGCCTCTTCGCGGCCGCCGTGGTCGCGGTGAACGTCGTGCTCGCGACCGCGCGGCACCGGCTGGTGCCCGGCGAGCTGCTCGGCCGGGTGCTCGGGGTGTGGCGGACGGTCGTCTGGGGCGCGATCCCGCTCGGCGCCCTGCTCGGCGGGGTGCTGACCGAGGCGCTCGGCACGGCGGCGCGGACGTTCGCCGTGTCCGGCGTCGCGATGCTGGTGATCGCCGGCTTCGCGGCGGGTGCGTTGTGGCGGTCTTCGCTGGATGACGAATCGGACTCAGCCACGGCGCTCCTGCCCCGGAATCCGGGTTCATGAGCTGAAATGTCTCATCACCCAGGTGGTGGGAGGCGGCTTATGCGCACCGTGGACACCGGCACCGACGCCGATCCCGACTTCGACGAGCCCTCGGCCGAGACCGAGGAGGTCGCGGCGGGCCCACCGCCGTCGCGGCGGCTGCTCGTGCTGTCCGCGGTCGCCGGGTTCGTGCTGGGCGGCGGGGTGCTCGGCCTGCTCTGGGGCCTGTCCGGGGTGCACGCCGGCGCCCTCGACGACGCGCTGGCGGCGTGCCAGGCGCTCGACCGCGTCGGCGAGCTGCCCGACACGAGCCGGGACGCGCAGCCGTCGCTGACCCCCGGCCTCTCCGGGGAGCGGCTGCACCGGATGACGGCCGCGCGCGAGCTCGCCGCGGCGGCCGCCCAGGTGAACGCCAACTACCAGCCGCTGGCCGACCACATCGACGGCGTCAGCCGCATGGTGCTCAGCCTGCACTTCAACGACATCTCCGGGCAGCGGCACCTGGTCCAGGCGAAGGAGATCTGCGCCCGGATCTAGGCCGGGTGGACCGTCTTCACCGCGAGCTGGTTGCCGGGGATCTTCGTGCTCGCGCAGGCGGTGCCGTCGGACGGCACGAAGTTCGACGCGGTCTCCTGCGGCAGGTAGATCCGCAGACCCTTCACCGCCGTCGGCTGGCAGGTGCCCGAGTCGAAGTTCCGCACGTTCACGAACTGGATGTCGGCGATCGCCGACTGCCCCGGGTTCAGCTTCACCGCGTTGCCCTTGGTGCCCTCGCGGAAGGCGTCCTTGCCGACCTGGTGCCCGTCGGTGCCGGCCACGTACGAGACGCCGGGGAAGCCCTGGATCTCGCACGGCTTCGAGCTGCTGTTCTTGATGACCAGCGGCCGGTACACCGAGCCCGCGCCCGCGTCACCCTGGCCGAGCGACAGCGTGACGTCGCCGGCCTTGCAGAGCCCGTTGTCCACCGGCGCGACCGTCGGCGACGGCGCCGGGGCCGAGCTGCTGGGGCTCGACGCGGCCGTGGTGGCCGTGGTCGAGCTCGGGGTCTCCGACGTCGTCGGGGTCGAACTGCTGGCGGCCGGCGTGGCTCCCCCACCGCAGGCGGACAGCGCCAAGACGCCCGCCGTGGCCGCTACGACCGGGAACAACCGTGAAAGCTGCACTCCACTCGCCTCCCTAGTTGGGTGCTCCTGGTCGGTAGACGTACCGGCCCCCGGATGGGTTGGCTCCCACCCGTTAATTACCCACACACTCTATTTCCATGTGGTGCACTTCCGCGATCGCGCGAACACGTTCCGGTGACCTCTCAGAGCGGGGTGTCGGCCCAGCTCAGGCAGTGCCAGCGCCCGTCCGAGCGGGCGTCGAGCTCCACTAGACCGGTGTTGGGGATCAGCGCGGCGTTCGCGATGTCCGCGTGGACGTTGGGCGCCAGCCACTCGCCGGCCAGCCGGATCGCGCCGCCGTGGCTGACCAGGACGACTACTCCGTCCGGGTCGGCCTGCTCGTGCTTGGCGCGCAGCCCGGCGACGGCGTCGAGCATCCGGGTGCGGACGCTCGTGCCGCTCTCGCCGCCGGGCAGGGACGGCTCCAGGTCGCCGAGCGTCCACTTCCGGACGGTCTCCATGTAGACCCGGATCGAGCCGTGGTCGGTCGCGCCCTCGAGGTCACCGGCGACCACCTCGTGGACACCGTCGACGACCTGCACGTCGAGGGAGAACTGCGCGGCCAGCGGCGCCGCCGTCTGCTGAGCGCGGGTCGCTTGTGACGCGTACACCGCGACCACCGGCTCGCCCGCGAGCCGCCCCGCGAGCGCGGCGGCCTGCGACTGGCCGAGCTCGGTCAGCGGCGGGCCGGGCAGCGCGGTGTCGAGCGCGCCCCGGACGTTGCCGTCGGTCTGGCCGTGGCGGATGAGCAGCAGCCTCACGCCAGCTCCCCCTTGCGGACCGCGTCGGCCCAGGCGGCCGCCTCGGTGAACTCGTCGTTGCCGAAACCGGGCTCGATCGTCGAGCGGGTCCCGTCCGCCCGCGGGTGCGAGCCGAGGAACCGCAGGTGGTGGCAGTGCCGGCGCAACGCCGTGAGCGCGTCGTGGATCCGCGGCTCGGCCACGTGCCCCTCGAAGTCCATGAAGAAGCGGTACTCGCCGAAGTTGTTGCGCGTCGGCCGGGCGTCGAGGCGGGTCAGGTTGATCCCGCGGTCGGCCAGCGCGGTGAGCAGCTCGGCGAGCGTGCCGGTGCGGTTCACCGCCGCGGCGACCACGGACGTCCGGTCGGCGCCGGTCGCGGCCGGCAGCGCACCCGGCTGCCGCACCAGCAGGAACCGCGTCGCGGCGTCGGAGACGTCGCCGACCTCGGTGGCCAGCACCTCGAGGTCGTAGTGCTCGATGGCGACCGGCGCGCAGACCGCGGCGTCGAACTCGCCTTCGAGCACGCCGACCGCGGCCGCCGACGTCGAGGAGGACGCGACCGCGTGGGCGCCCGGCAGGTTCGCCTCGACCCACTCGCGGACCTGGGCGAGCGCGTGCGGGTGGCTGGCGACGGACTTGATCTCCCCGGCGCCGTGGCGCGTCAGCACGCTGAAGTGGATCGGCAGGATGGCCTCGGCCACGGCGACCAGCGGGGTCGACTCGCTGAGCGCGTCGAGCGTCGCCGGCACGACCCCTTCGACGGAGTTCTCGATCGGCACGCACGCGGCGTCCACCTCACCCGTGCGGACGGCGGTCATCGCCAGCCGGACGGTCTCCAGCGGGACCAGCTCGTCGCCGTCGGCGAGGATCCGCGCGGCCTGTTCGGTGAAGGTCCCCTGGGGGCCGAAGTATGCGATCCGTGACACCGGCTCAGGCTACGGGGGTGGCGACTTTCACTCGGACAGCCGGTACGTGAACCGGTTACGCCGGGTGGCATTTTTTGCGATGCTTAGGCGCGTGACCGCCGACTCGGGCACGCACACCGGCCGTGAGGGCGCACACCCGCCGGTCTCCCCCCGCTCCCCGGAGCTGGTGCTGTGCGCCGTTGACGAACCACTCGCCACCGCCTGGACCGCCGCTGCCGAAAAGCTGGCCGGCCGGGTCCAGGTGCACCGCGGGTCGGTGCTCGACGTCGTCGCCCAGGCGGTGGTGAGCCCGGCCAACTCCTACGGCTGGATGCGCGGCGGCATCGACGCCGTCTACGCGCAGGCGTTCCCCGGTGTGGAGCAGAGCGTCCGGAGCGCCGTGCTGGCGTTTCACGGCGGCGAGCTCCCCATCGGCGAGGCCGTGATCGTCCCGACCGGCGAAGCCGAGCCGGCGTGGCTCATCAGCGCGCCGACGATGCGCGAGCCCGGCGAGCGGCTGCCCGCCGACACCGTGCACCCCTACCTCGCCGCCCGCGCGGTGTTCCTGAACTGGCGGGACGGCCGGCTCGACCACGGCCCGGTGCGCGAGTACGTCGACACCATCGCGATGCCGGGCCTCGGCACCGGGATCGGCGGCGTCGATCCCGCGACCTGCGCCCGCCAGGTCGCCGCGGCCTGGGACGAGGTCTTCGGCCGCCGTCACCCTCGGTGATCACCCGAAGTTAGTGGGGTGGACTACATCACAGCGCGTTCACCGGCCGTAAGCCCTACCGTTAATCACGCAGGTGAACGTCCGCCAGTGCAGGCGACGGCCGGAGGAGTGTGCGATGACCCGGGTCCGCGAACTCAGCCCGTATGTCGAGCTGCACCGGGAACAGTGGAAAGAACTGCGAAGTTCGACGCCCTTGCCGCTGACCGCGGCGGAGCTGCTGAAGCTGCGCGGTCTCGGTGAGCAGGTCGACCTCGCCGAGGTGGCCGACGTCTACCTCCCGCTGTCCCGCCTGATCAACCTTCAGGTCGCCGCGCGCCAGCGGCTCTACGAAGCCACCACGACGTTCCTCGGTGACGACTCCCGCGGCACGAAGGTCCCGTACGTGATCGGCATCGCCGGGAGTGTGGCGGTCGGCAAGTCGACCACCGCCCGCATCCTGCGCACGCTGCTCGCCCGCTGGCCGGACCACCCCCGCGTCGACCTGGTCACCACCGACGGCTTCCTCTACCCGCGCGCCGAGCTGATGCGCCGCGGGATCATGCACCGCAAGGGCTTCCCGGAGAGCTACGACCGCCGCGCGCTGCTGCGGTTCGTCACCGAGGTCAAGTCGGGCGCCGAGCGGGTCGCCGCGCCGGTGTACTCGCACCTGGCCTACGACATCCTGCCCGGCCAGGAGCAGGTCGTGCAGCAGCCGGACATCCTCATCGTCGAGGGCCTGAACGTGCTGCAGCCGGGCCCGCGGCTGATGGTGTCCGACCTCTTCGACTTCTCGCTCTACGTCGACGCGCACACCGACGACATCCAGCGCTGGTACGTCGAGCGGTTCCTGGAGCTGCGGCACACGGCGTTCGCGGACCCGGCGTCGCACTTCCACCACTTCGCCGGCCTGCCGGACGACGAGGCCCGCGCCGAGGCACGGCACCTGTGGCACTCGATCAACGAGCCGAACCTGATGGAGAACATCAAGCCGACCCGCCCGCGGGCCACGCTCGTGCTCCGCAAGGACGCCGACCACACGATCAACCGGGTCCGCCTGCGCAAGCTCTGACCCCGTCACCCACATGCGACTCATTCCCACGCTCGGCGAACGACCGGGCACGCATCGTGGTGCGCTCGCGACTCTCCGCGCCGGAACCCGGCCGATCGGCCGAGGTGCCGTAACCGGTTGGCCGATACCGGTGCGGGGGCGGGAAAGCGACCCTGAAGAAGACAGGAACACGGCTCTGAGCTGGGGAGGAGGCCCACGATGTTCACGATGATCCTCACGTGGGTCGGTGCGGTGCTCGGTCTGGCCTTGCTGATCGCGATGGCCGCCGGAACGTTCGTCGTCGACTTCGACGACCGGCTGCAGGAGCGCCGCCGCAAGGTGAAGCCCGCCGAGCCGGCGGGCCCCCTCCCCTGAGCCGTCAGAGTCCGGTGAGCGCCTCGACGTAACCGTCGGCGTCGTACTCCAGCGTTTCCGAATCCAGCAGGCTGCCTTCCAGCGCGTCGATCAGCTGCTCGAAGATCTCGTCGCGGTCGAGCTCGCCCTCCTGCAGGCGCTGCACGGCCTGCCAGGCCTCGGCGGGCTCGTCGTCCCACAGCTGGTCGACGATCGTCGCGCGCAGCACCAGCCGCTGCTCTTCCTCGTCTTCGTCGGCTTCGGCGATGACGAGCGCGCGGCGCTGCTCGGGGTCGGTGGGGTCGAGGTCGACCTCTTCGTCCTCGATCTCGGTGGTCAGCGACGGCACGGCGAACATCCGGCGTTCCAGCGCGTCCGCCAGCTCGGTGGGCGACAGCTCGCCGATGTCGCCGAAGTAGCGCTCCAGCGGGGAGTCGTCCTCGTCGGCGTACTCGCTCAGGTAGTCGGCGACGGCTTCGTCGAGCGCGGCGATCGCCGTCTCGGTCAGCCCAGCGCGCTCCGCCGTCCACTGCACCCAGGCCAGGACGACCGGCTCGACGGCGTCTTCGTACTCGGCGTCGAGCTCGTACTCCTCGCCGAGCAGGCCCTCGAGGAACCGCGCGAGCTTCTCCGGGCCGACGCGCAGCGGGCTCGCCGGGTCGGTGCGCACCCCGTGCTCCAGCAGCAGGCCGCCGATGGCGCGCGCGGCGCCGGCGTCCTCCCCGCTCGCCGCGACGAACTGCTCGACGACGGCCGCCCGCTCGGTGTCGGACCATTCGGCGATCTCGGGGACGAGCGCGGGCTCCGGCAGCGCGCGGCTCCAGGTCAGCGCGACGGCGTGGAAGCGCGCGTAGTCCTCGCTGACGTCGGCCTCGTCGAGGTGGTCGGTCGCCGCGAGGCCGTCGGCGAGGAGGCGGTGCGCCTCGGCCGGCTCGACGGCTTCGAACAGCACGAGCTCGGGGTCCGCTTCGGCCTGGGCGCGCATCTCGGCGAGGACCTCACCGGGCTGCTCGATGACCACGAGGTCGCGCACACGGCCGGTTTCGCTGAAGTCGAGCAGCGCGAGCAGGCCGTGCTGGACGTCGCCGTGGGAGAAGACGCAGAGCAGGGACGACTCGTCGCCGTAGACGTCCCCGGTCCGCCAGCACTCGCCGGCGGTGACCCGGCCCAGCCCGGGGGCCCAGCCGGGCGCGGGGATGCCGCGGCCGAGGACGACCTGCAGGCCGTCTTCGGCGGCCTTGCGCTCGACGTCGGTCTCGGCGACGACCTTGAGCGCGGCCAGCAGCGCGGCCGCGCCCGGCGTGATCTTGCGCTGCGCGAAGGCGATCAGCTCGAGGCCGAGCGGCTCGTCGCCCGCTTCGAGGGGCACGTCGTGGAACTGGCCGAGGACTTCGGACGCGAGGAGCTCGACGTCCACCGGCGAGGGGTCGGCGCCCAGCGCCGAGAAGTCGTTCAGGACGTCCTTGAACAGACCGGTCACGCTGTGCGTGACCGGCTGCGGGTTCTTCTTGCGGGCGCGACTCACCGGGCTCATGAACTCATAGTTTCAGAGCTGGTCGCGGTGGCCCTGGCGCGGGTCCCGCCGCGTGCTCGACGGGGAGGCGCCGAGCCGGACGGCGGGACAGGGCCACCGCGACGTAGCTGGCCAGAGCGGAAGACCGCCTTGGCGGGATCTCGATGAGCGGTGCACGTGAATCACCGGCTCACCTCGGTCAACGAGGTGCGCGCGGGGAAGATACGGGCTTCGGCAGGGCAATGCGCGCGGTCCGGATTTCCGTGATCAGCCGGGTTTTCCGGCGGTGGGTTTCCACCAGCCCGCCGAGGTACGCGGTGAACTCCTCCGGGCTTTCCGCCCGCTTGTGCAAGGTGCGCAACAGCTTCAGCCGGCGCGCGGCTTCCTGGTAGGCCTGCGGGTCCTTCCGCTCGATGAGCTCCTCGACGTGCTCGCGGAAGACCGGGATCGTCTCGGCCGGGTGCTCGGCGGCGCGCTGTTCAGCCAGTTCGAGCTTCAGCTCCGGCGAGGCCCCGAACCGCACGCAGGCGCGCCACGCTTCGTCGGGACGGCCGTCGTCGAGCAGGACGCGAGCCAGCTCGTCGGCCTGCGCGGCGCCCTCGGCGGCCAGCTCACGCAGGCGGGCGAGCGCGGCCCGGCGCTGCGTCGTCCACTTCCCGTCGCCGGTCGCGGCTTCGCGCAGCGCGGCGAACGTCTCGCGGTCCGGGTGCGCGTCGAAGTCCTTGCGACGGCGGGAGGTTTCGTCGTCGGGTTCCGGGGGCTTCGGGTTCTTGTCGTGGGTGAGCGCGCGGGCGGCGTGCGCGATGGCCTCGCTGTGGCGGCCCGCGGCGCGCAGCACCCGGACGATCTTGAGGCTGACCTCACGCCGCGGCGGTTTCGCCGAGAGGATCGCGACCAGCTCGTCGACGTCGCCGAGCACCTCGGCCAGCTGTTCCCGCAGCCGTTCGGCCACGTCACGCCGGTGTCCGGACCCGCTCGCGGTGAGCACGTCGTCCACAGTGGACTTGATCCGGCGGAGCCCGGGCTCGCCCAGCGCCGTCGCGAACTCGGCGAGGTCGATGACCGGCCGGCCGGGGCCGTCGAACTCGACCTCGAGGATCCAGTCGGCCAGCTTCTCCGGGTCCGGCGGCCGGGCGGTGCACGCGCGGGCGTACAGCTCCACGGCGCGTTCGAGCCGGTCGCCGAGGTCGCCGGTGTGGTCTCCGGACTGCTCGAGTACCTCGCTGACGTCGTCGACCGTGCGGCGGGCGAGCGGGGCCAGGTCGGCGGGGCTGCCGGCGTCGAGCAGCCGCTGCAGCGTGTCGAGCACCGCGCCGATCTTCGCGGTGTACTCGACGTTCCCGTCGGTCACCGCGGTGTCCAGGAGCCGGTGCGCCTCACTGACGTCACCGGATTGGGTGGCCGCGCGCAGTTCGAGCGAATGCCGTAGCTCAGGGTCACGATCGGCGTGGGCGTGCAGCAGGTCCGCCAGCGTCTCCGCGTCCAAAGTGCGCAGGTAGGGGCGAAGATCCGAGTGGGGACTCACGCGGACCAGTCTGCCCGACCGCGACGGCGTGGCGTGTGGGCCAACCGCGTGCTCTTTTCGGAGTAGTTCATGACTCTCCGTCACGGGCTCAGAAGCGCCGCAAGTCGTCGAGCACGGCTTTCAGCGGCCACGGCTCGGGGGTGCGCGGCCGTTGTGACCGAGCGTGGCGGGGTCGCGGGATGGCCGGGTGGACCGTCGGCACCATGATCGGGACGACCGGCACCGGCACCCGCGCGACCAGCCGCCGCACGACGACCAGCAGGAGCACGGCGAACAGCAGCAGCGCGGTGCCCGCGGCGAGCGCGCCGGCCAGCGTGCGGCGGCCGTCGTCGAGGGTGAGCTGCACGGCGTACTGGCTCTGCTGCGAGTACAGCCGGCCGAGCTGGTCGGAGACGCTGTAGGCGGCGCTGCGCCAGGTGGACTCGGGCACGGGCAGCGGTTCGTCGGTGGCGAACGCGTCCTCGGCGGCGGCCAGCCTGCTCCAGTCGGCGCTGCGGATGAGCGCCTCGTACGCCATTCGGCCGCTCTCGGTCAGCTGCGGCTCGACGCGGGCCAGGTCCGCGCGGTAGGCGGCCACGGCCGCGGCGTACGGCCGCCGGGTCACCCCGTCGATCCCCGCCAGGGCAAGGGAATCGGAGCGATCCAGCCCTTCGGCGGCGGAAAGCAGCTCGACGGCGGTCGTCTGCTGGTAGCCGGACTCCGCGTTCGGCGCGCGGCGCGCGTAGTCGCGCAGCCCGGCGATCGCGCCGTCGATCCGCTGGGTGAAATTCGCGTACGCCCCGGTCCGGTGGTCGGGCGCGGCCATCGCGTCACTGCGCTGGGCCTGCAACACGACCACGGCGCGGGCCGTCCGGTCCGCGGCGCCCGCCGTCTCCATGGCCAGGTCGCTGGTCCGAACCGCTTGCTGCACCAGGAAGAACGCGATCACCAGAGCCACGACGACCAGCCCACCGCCGGGGATGAGCGCGATGCACAGCATGCGTCCGCGGACGGATCGCAGGTACTTCAAGACGGTCCTTCCCGTGCCCTGGGCCCCGCTGTCATCCCGACGGACGTCAACCTATTGAGTGAGAGATTCACCGGTCAACGGCAGTCCGCCATACGGCCGTTAGCGGTCCGTGACCGCCGGGGACAATCGGCCCGTGACCTTCGACGACGTGACCCAGCGCCTCCGCGGCTTCGCGGCCGCCCGCGCCTGGGAGCCGTTCCACACCCCGAAGAACCTCGTGATGGCCCTGTCCGGTGAGGTCGGCGAGCTGACCTCGCTGTTCCAGTGGCTGACGCCGGAGGAGTCGGACGCGTGGCGCGCGGACCCGGCGCTGGAGGCGAACGTGCTCGACGAGATCGCGGACGTCACGCTGTACCTGCTCCAGCTGGCCGACCGCCTCGGCGTCGACCTGGCGGAGGCGGCGCACGCGAAGATCGACCGCAACGAGGTCCGCTTCCCGCCGCCGTCCTGAGTCAGAGCTGCGCCAGCAACGGCGGCGGAGTGCTCGCGACGGGCGCGTCCGGGTCGGCGAGCCACCCGCCGGCGCCGTCGGGCCGCAGCATCGACCAGATCCCGAACTCGTCGAGCGACAACCGCGCGATTTCCCGTTCCCCGGCGCCGTCCGCCGATTCGACGATGACCACGGCGCGCTCCAGCACGCGGCACCCGGCGGAACCGCGCTGGGCACACCACCGCTCGATCTGCCGCATCGCGAATTCGGGGATCGCCGCCATACCGACCAGTGAACCGGAAAGCCTCAGCCCGCCCGCAGGTGGGCGAGCACGGCGTCGTAGGTGGCCTCGGGCGCGAGCCCGTCGGTGGGCACGACGGCACACCGCGGCCGCTGCGGCAGGTAGGCGGTGAGCTGGTCGTGGATCCGCTCGACGATGGCGGTGCCACCGCGGCCTTGGACGACGTCGTCGACGCCTCGGGTCACCTCGTCCCCGGCCGCGGCCCGCGCGGCGAACCGCCCGAGCGCGACCGGCTTCGCCGCGGTCAGCAGGATTTCCCGGTACTCGGCCCCGCACCCCGCGGCCGCGGCTTCGAACGCCTCGATGTCGACCACGCGGGTGGCGAGCTGCGGCATCACGACGTCGTGGCCGGTGCGCAGGTGCGTCTCGGCCATGACGAGCGTGAGCAGCTGCGCGGCCTTGAAGGTCTCGAAGAAGGTCTCCTGCCAGCCGCCGATGAGGCAGACGACCCGGTCGGTGTCGAGGTTGAGCACCCCGGGATGCCGCTCGGCGTAGGCCCGCGCGATCGTCGACTTCCCGATCCCGGACGGGCCGTTCAGGTGGATCAGTCGTGGCACCGGGCCGACGGTACCGAAACTCCGCTCACCGCGGCGCGGGCTCGGCGATCCACCAGCCGCCGAGCAGGGCGCCGACGCCGAAGACGCTCAGGAAGATCCCCGCGACCACCGGCGTACCTCCGAACATGCCGATGACAACCAGGAACATCAGCAGCAATCCGACGCCCATGAGGATTCGTCCACCGAGCACTCGGACCGAGAGTCCGGGCTTCGCTCCGGCCGGCTGGGGCGCAGCCGAGGTTGTCATTTCCGGCCGGGCCTGCGGCACCGCCGGACGAGGCATCGGAACGACCTGGGTAACGGTCCGCGGCGCGGCGGGCGGACGCGGACCTGGTCGAGCCACCGCGGCCGCCTCGAATCCCAAGGCGACCGGCGCCGCGGCAAGGTCGACGACCACGGCGCCGAGCTCCGCTGCCCGCGCCAACCTGGGCTCGTGCGCCGGAACCGTCTCGTCGCGAACGAGGTGCGTCACGGTCGCGGTCAGCTTCTTGGCGAGCTGGACACCTTCGGCGAGTACCCGGGCGCGGAACCGGTCCGCCGCGACCGTGGTCCCGAGCACCAGGACTCGCGTCGGTCTGCCGCCACCGGACGGCCGCAGATCGCCGACGAGTTCGGCCATTCCGAGCGCCGTCGCCACCTGCTGGAGCTCGCGGGCTTCGGCAGTGGTGACCACCCCGTCCCTCTCGGCGACATTCCTCAGGGCCTGCACGAACTGCTCGTGAGCCCCGCGCACCTGGGCTTCGGGCAGCTCCGCCTCGGTGGCCAACGCGGCCAGTGCCCACACCTCGTCGTGGGTCAGGTGTGCGTCGGCGACCGCCCCGGCAAGCAGGTCCAGGTAAGCGTAGGCGGTGGCCGGCTCACCGGTGGTCGAGCCGATCGTGATCCGCTCGATCACACCGGCCATCCAGCCTGGGTCGTCCGGAGTCGCGTCCGCGCGAGGCCGGAGCTGGCCCGTCGCGGCGTACCTCGGCAGCACCGGGAACCCCGGCACCACCCCGAAGCTCAGCCCGTGCCTGCCGAAGAGCGTGACCGCCAGCTGCGCGACGGTGCGGGCGCCGGTCAACGCCGGCTGAGCCGGGGTGCCCGGCACGCCGACCGCGTGGGCAACCGTCGCGAGCCGGTAGTTCGGCAAGGCGATGACGGTTTGCGCCGCCACGAGCGTGCACACGCCCGGCAGGAGCGGCAGGCGAACACCGAGCCGGGCGGTTTCGGCGTCCAGGAAGCCCGCGACTTGCGGCAGGTTGTGCGCCACGACGACACTGCCGGCACAGAGGTCCAGCAGTGGACCGAGCACAGCTCCGAACGGCGGCGCTCCGGTGAGCTCCTCCGGCGTGATTCCGTGCACGAACGCCGACCCTGCCGACACCCCACGGCCGGGATCGACCAGCGTCGTGAACTCACCGGCGACCGAACCGTCGGACCGGACACGCACCGCGGCGAGCTCGACCACGTGCCCCGGGCGCAGTCCCGTCATGCGAATTTCCACGGCGGTGAAGTCGATGCCGTGCGCCGGGTGGCCGCCCGGCCCGGACAGCGGAAGAGATTCGATCACGTCGAGGAGATCGCGCCATCGGACAACGGCGTCACAGATTTTCGGGAATCATCAAGGATTCGTGATCCGATCGTGACAGAAAGATTCCGCCGAATAACAGATGATGGTCCGTTACGCGCCCGGGCGTAACGTCGGCCGTTGTTTTCACGAACCCAGGGTCGGCACGTCGCGTCAAGGAACGAGGAATTCCCCATGCATCCGTCCGACCAGGGGCCGCCCCGCGCGAAAAGGCGCGTTCCGAACTGGCTCAAGATCACATTGGCCGCCTTTGCCGTCCTGTTCCTTCTCGGTGCGATTTTCGGGAAGTCACCGGAGGTGAACACCACCGCGGCACCGGCCACGACGGCCACTCCGACAACCAGCAGCAGCACCACCACGACCGCTGCGACCGCTCCGGTCACCTACACCGTCACGAGCGTGACGGACGCCGCGAACCTCGACGTCGCCGGCAGCGACGGCACCCACCGAACCGTGCGCGTCCAAGACGTCAGCACACCCGGGACGACCAGCGACTGCTTCGGACCGGAAACGGTGGCCTGGGCCGGCTCCAAGCTGATCGGTACCGCGGTCCGGCTAGGCGCCGACACCGCGTCCGGCGTCACCGTGGCACTGGCCGACGGTCAGGACTACGGCACCCTGGCCGTGTCCAACGGCTACCTCAAGGCCGCCGGTTCGGCGTTGGCGGCGGCCGAAACCGCTGCCCACCAGGCCACCAAGGGGTTCTGGGGCCCGCCGTGCAACGGTTCGCTGACTCTGGCGGCGCCGGTTCCGCAGCCCGATCCGCAGCCGACCTCGGCGCCGCCCGCACCGGCCACCAAGGCGGCGCCGAAGCCGCCGCGCACGACGGCGGCGGATCCTCCTGCTCCGGAGCCGGACAACAACAGCGTGTACTACAAGAACTGTTCGGAGGCAAAAGCCGCCCATGCGGCACCTCTGCACGTCGGCCAGCCCGGGTACCGTCCCGAACTGGACAGAGACCACGACGGTGTGGCCTGCGAGACGTGAGAACACCGGTCCCGGGGGGGGGGGGGGGGGGGGGGGGGGGGTGGGGGGGGGGGGGGGGGGGGAAGAGTTGTCTTCGATTGTGTGTGGGTGG
>NZ_JBVJNO010000021.1:36672-137166 GCF_055583645.1 Amycolatopsis sp. NPDC104587 | reverse complement strand
GATCACCGCCCACGCCTTCTCCGTCAACTCACCCCGACCAACCACGCCGCAATTCAACCGGACCGCAGCTAGATCACTTACAGGACACTCCCTAGCCGAGCTCGCGCTGCATCAGGACGGTGTCGAGCCAGCGGCCGTGCTTGAACCCGACGCGGCGCAGCACACCGGCGTCGGTGAACCCGGCCGCGCGGTGCAGGTTCCGGGACGCGGGGCTGCCGGAGTCGACGACCACGGCGATCGCCTGCCGCGCCCCGGCTTCACCGCAGTGCTTCAGCAGCTCGTCGAGCAGGCGCCGGCCGTGTCCGCGGCCGGTGGCGCCGGGCGCGAGGTAGATCGTCGTCTCCACCGAGAACCGGTACGCCGGTTTCGGCCGCCACGGCGTGGCCAGCGCGTACCCCAGGACGTCGGTTCCGTTCGCCAGCACGAGGAACGGCAGCTCGCTCGCCCGGATCTTCGCGCGCCACTGCGCCGGGGTCGGCGGGGTGGTCTCGAAGGTGACGACCGAGTCGGTGACGTACGGCGCGAAGACCGCCGCGATGCCCTCGGCGTCGGCCTCGGTCACCGCCTCTATAGTGGACATGACCTGTATTATAGAGGAATGATCGATCCTGGTGCCCTCGGCCGCCGCCTGCGCGACCTGCGCGCCGACCGGGCGCTGGCGCTGAGCGCCCTGGCGAAGGCGGCCGGGGTCAGTGTCAGCATGTTGTCGGCCATCGAACGCGGTGAGAAGACGCCGACGGTCGTGGTGCTGTCGCGGATCGCGGACGGCCTCGGGCTGTCGCTTTCGCGGCTGCTGGCCGACCTCGAGACGGACCGGGTGATCCTCCGTCGCGCGGCCGCGCAGGAGCACGTCGCCGAGCCGGGCGGCTGGCACCGCACGGTGCTGACGCCGGTAGTCCCCGGCGTCAACTTCGAATGGATCCGCACGACGCTGCCGCCGCGCGTCGACGCGGGCACGTTTCCCGCGTACGCCCCGGGTTCCCACGAGTTCGTCGCGGTCGCGGCGGGCACGTTGCACCTCGGTGTGGGATCGGACGAGTACGTGCTGCACGCGGGCGATTCGGTCTACTTCCCCGCCGACGTAACGCATTCCTACGTCAACCGCGGTGACGACCCGTGCGAGTACCACGTCGCCGCGCTCGTGATGCGGCCGCGCTCCTAGCAAAACCCGGTGCCACGGCGGCCGCCGCCGTGGCACTCTTTCCGGCATGTTCCCCGTGTCCGATCGCGCGACGCTCGCAGGCCTGTCCCTGCCGAGCGCCCGTTCGGCACGGCTGTTCCCGGTTGTGTCCACCGGCGCTCGCAGCTGACCCTTCCCCGATTCCCCCTGTCCTGCCGCGGAACCGCCGGGGGAGGGTCGACGCGCTCGCCCGGTTTCCGCGCATCCACCTGTCAGCACAGGGAAAAGTCATGACCAGCAGCAGTACGTGCGGACCAAGCCGCACCTCAACATCGGCACGATGGGCCACGTCGACCACGGCAAGACCACGCTCACCGCGGCCATCACCAAGGTGCTCGCCGAGCAGGGCGGCGCCAACCACTACGTCGCCTTCGACCGCATCGACCGCGCGCCGGAGGAGATCGAGCGCGGTATCACGATCACCATCGCCCACGTCGACCTGGTCGAGCTCGAGGTCCGGGAGCTGCTGACCCGCTACGGGTTCGACGGTGACCGGGTCCCGGTGGTCCGCGTGTCCGGGCTGCGCGCGCTGGCGGGCGACCCGGTGTGGACCCAGCGGGTCCTCGACCTGCTCGCGGCCGTCGACGAGCACGTGCCGGTCCCGCCACGCCGGCTCGACCTGCCGTTCCTGATGCCGATCGAGAACGTCCTGACGATCACCGGCCGCGGCACGGTCGTGACCGGCGCGGTCGAGCAGGGCGTGCTGTCGGCCGGCGACGCGGTCGAGGTGGTCGGCCTCGGCCCGGCGGTGTCCACTGTGGCCACCGGGATGGAGACGTTCGGCAAGCCGATGGACCGAGCCGAGGCGGGCGACAACGCGGCGGTGCTGCTGCGCGGAGTGAAGCGCGGCGAGGTCCGGCGCTGCCAGGTGGTCTGCCTGCCGGGCACCATCCGGCCCCACACGCGTTTCCGCGCGGAGGTCCACGTGCTGTCGACGGCGGAAGGCGGCCGCCGCACGCCGTTCGCGGCGAACTACCGGCCGCAGTTCCACTTCCGCACCAGTGACGTGGTCGGCGTGGTGGGGCTGGCGCCCGCGGCGTCGCTGACGGTGGAGCTGGCGCTGCCGGTGCCGATGAGCCCGGGTCTGGGTTTCGCGATGCGCGAAGGCCGCCTGACGGTGGCGGCTGGGACCGTCACCGAGGTGCTGGACTGAAGAGCGGGCCCGTCCCCGGGTCGGGGCGGGCCCGCTCCGGTTTTGCCGTTCGCCGGTTTTGCGCGCCCGGCGCTGCTAGCGTCCCGAAGGTGCGAATGTGGTGGTGTGGTCCGGTTCTGGCGGTCGCCTTGGTGGCGACGGCCTGCACGGGCGCGCGGTCGGGCAGCGGCCAGGTGGTACCGCCGACCACAACCACGCCGATCACGACCACCGCACCGGCCACAACGGACTCAGCCACAACGGACTCCCCGGTGGCGACGACACCCGGGACGACCCAGACCCGCGCGCACACCCCCACGGCGACGACGAAGAAGCCGACCACTCCGCGCCGGAGCACCACGACCCGCCGTCGTCCCCGCTGAGCCGCGCTTCCGAGTTGCGATCCGAGGACGATGCGCGCGAACCGGTAATTCCCGGCGTACGCCCGGCGACTGAACCATGGTCGGACAGTGAGATGTCACCGAGGTGCGCTGATGAAAACGTCGTGGTTGGGAGTGCTGCTCGTCGCGGGTGTGGTGACGGCGGCGTGCGGTGCGACCCCGCCGGCTTCCCGTGCCCCGGTCGTTCCGGTCACCACCGAGTCGGTGCTGACGATCGAGCCGACGCCGGTCGTGACCGTCACCGAGACGCAGCCGCCTAGCACCCCGGCCACCACGGTGGCGCCCGCCCCGGCCGCCACGAAGAAGGCGCCGGTCCGCAAGACACCGAACCGGAAGCCGCCCCGGTACGGCTACCAGTGCCGGGACGGCGACGAGGTGAAGTACGAAGTCTGCGCCGAGCACAAGGCGTGGATCGACGGGCAGCTCGAGTTCACCGGCTGCCTCGACAGCGGCGGCACCTGGGACGAGGCGACCCAGCGCTGCCGGCGTCCCTGACGGTCAGCGGCCCCGCAGGTCCGGCCGCGCCAGCCCAACCCCGGCCAGCGCCATCAACACCACCGCCAGCACCGCCACGACCACGGCCAGCACCGGCACGTTCGCCGCCGTCGTCAACGTGATGATGCTCGACACCAGCAGGAGCACTCCCGCCGCCAGGCTGAGCCAGCACAGCGGGGCCGTCCTCGGGATGACGTGCCAGTGGTTTCGCTCGGCCATCGGACCTCCTCGGTCGGTACGCGTCCAAGCTGCCCCGATCCCGAGTCGATCAAACCGGCGGGAGGCATGCGGTCACCGACGTTCCGCTGGTCGGAACACCCCGCTGTCCCGACACCCGGCCGCGGTGCGACGGTCGGGGCATGGCTCCCGTGAAGGCGGCGATCGTCGGCCCCGGCAACATCGGCACCGATTTGCTGGCGAAGCTGCGACGCAGTGAGGTACTCGAAGTCGGTTACGTGGTCGGGGTGGTCGAGTCCGACGGGCTCGACCGCGCCCGTGCGCAGGGGATCGCGGCGTCCGCCGAGGGGGTCGACTGGCTGTTGCGCCAGGACCCCCTGCCGGAGCTGGTGTTCGAGGCGACGTCGGCGAAGGCCCACGCCGCGAACGCGCCGCGGTACGCCGAAGCCGGCATCCAGGCCATCGACCTGACCCCGGCGCACCTCGGCCCGATGGTGTGCCCGCCGGTGAACCTCGGCGCGCACCTCGACGCGCCCAACGTTTCGATGATCACCTGCGGCGGCCAGGCCACCATTCCCATGGTGCACGCGGTTTCCCGGGTGACGCCGGTGCCGTACGCGGAGATCGTCGCCTCGGTGGCTTCGCGCGGCGCGGGCCCCGGAACCCGCGCGAACATCGACGAGTTCACGCGCACGACGTCCGGTGCCGTCGCCGAGATCGGGGGTGCCGATCGCGGCAAGGCGATCATCATCCTCAACCCGGTGGAACCGCCGATGATCATGCGGGACACGGTGTTCTGCGCGATCGGGCTCGACGCCGACCGCGACGCGATCACCGCGTCGATCCACGAAATGGCGGACGAAGTCAGAAAGTACGTGCCCGGCTACTCGCTCCGCGCCGATCCGCAGTTCGACGACGCGCGCGAGGAATGGGACGGCCACGCGCGGGTCGGGATCTTCCTCGAGGTCCGCGGCAACGGCGACTACCTGCCCGAATACGCCGGGAACCTCGACATCATGACCGCCGCGGCCGCCCGTGTCGGCGAGCTGATGGCCCGCGCCAAGCAGGAGGTGCCGGCATGACCCGCCCGGAGCTGAAGCACGACGTCCGGATCGTCGACACGACCCTGCGCGACGGCAGCCACGCGATGGCGCACCGCTTCACCGAGCAGCAGGTGCGCGACACGGTGCGCGCGCTCGACCGCGCCGGCGTCGAGGTGATCGAGGTGACCCACGGCGACGGCCTCGGCGGTTCGTCGTTCACCTACGGGTTCTCCGCCGTCGACGAGCTGAAGCTGATCGCCGCGGCGCGCGAAGAAGCGAAGCAGGCGAAGATCGCCGTGCTGCTCGTGCCGGGAATCGGCACCGCCGAAGACCTCCGGCGCGCGTTCGACGCGGGCGCGGAGATGGTCCGCGTGGCGACCCACTGCACGGAGGCCGACGTCTCGCCGCAGCACTTCGGGCTCGCGCGGGAGCTGGGGATGGAGACGGCCGGGTTCCTCATGATGGCGCACCGGACGCCGCCGGAGGACCTCGCGAAACAGGCCCGGATCATGGTCGACGCGGGCTGCCAGGCAGCGTACGTGACGGACTCCGCCGGCGCGCTGCTGATGCACGAAGCCCGCGCGCGGTTCGAAGCGCTGGTCGCCGAAGTCGGTGACACGGCGTGGGTCGGCTACCACGGCCACCAGAACCTGAGCCTCGGCGTCGCGAACTCCGTGCTCGCCCACGAAGCCGGCGTCCGCTACATCGACGGGTCGCTCTGCGCGCTCGGCGCGGGGGCCGGGAACTCGCCGACCGAAGTCCTCGCGGCGGTGTTCGACCGGCTGGAGATCTCGACCGGCCTCGACGTCGGCACGTTGCTCGACGCGGCCGAGGAGGTCGTCCGCCCGTACCTGCAGCGCTGGCCGAAGATGGACCGCAACGCGATCGTGCAGGGCTGGGCCGGGGTCTACTCGAGCTTCCTGCTGCACGCCGAGCGCGCGGCCGAGCGCTACGGCGTCCCGGCGCAGGCGATCCTCCGCCGCTGCGGCGAGCTCGCGTTGGTCGGCGGCCAGGAGGACATGATCATCGACGTCGCCGTGCAGCTGGCCGCACAGGGATGACAACCGTTCGCGGGGTTCGCGCGTGAAGCAGGCATGGACACAAAACCGCGGGCCGACGAAGACCTCTCGCTGTCGGTCGTACGCCGCCGCGGCCACGGCGAGCCCGCCCGGTGGCAGCAGATGTGGGCGATCGTGCTCGACCTCGCGCTGCACCTCACGGCGGCCCTCGTGGTCGCCTCGCGGCTGGGCTTCCCGTTCCTGCTCACGGCGATCGCGACGTACGCGGTGGTGTCGTTCGCCCACCGGGTCCTGCTGCAGTGGTGGTGGGGCGCCACGCTCGGCCGGGCGCTCTTCGGCCTGCGCTGCGTGGTCGAGCCGATCGGCGAAAAGGCGACGTTCGAGCTGCTGGTCAAGGAGTGGCTGTTCACCTCCTACGTGCTGGTGGTCTTCGCCGTGCTCCCCGTGGTTGACGCGATCCCGCGCTGAATCACTGCGAGCACGGAGGCGCCGACGGTGTTGTCGGCGCCTCCGCGCCCCTCGGAGGGAAGTCAGGCGGGCTCGCCGAACCACCGGTGCAGCGCGTCCGCCAGTCCCGCGGTCGTGCCGTCCTCCCGAGCCCAGGCGATGTGCCCGTCCGGCCGGACCAGCACCCCGGTGAGGGACGGCTCGCTCTCGCACTTCACGCTCAGCACCCGGACGCGCCCGGCCCACGCGGAAGCCGTGTCACGGACGTCGGCGCTTTCGGCGAGGTCCAGCAGGAGCGCCTGGCCGTCCTGGAGGTGCTCGCCGAGCCGGGTGCCGTCGGCGAACGCGAAGTCGGGCGCCCCGCGGCCGGTGAGGTCGTGCTCGCCCTCGATCGGGTAGCGGTGCAGCACGCCGGAGAGCTTCTTCGCCAGGTACGTCGCGCCGTCGTCGGTGTGCAGGAGATCGGTGACGACCTGGCGCAGCGCCCGGGTCCGGGTGTCGGTGCGCATCAGCGCGACCTGCGCCCGGGTCCACTCCAGCACCCACTCGCCGATGGGGTGCCGCTCGGTGGTGTAGCTGTCGAGCAGGCCGTCGGGCACCCAGCCGCGGATCGTCGCGGCGAGCTTCCAGCCGAGGTTGACGGCGTCCCCGACACCGAGGTTGAGCCCTTGCCCGCCGAACGGCGAGTGGACGTGCGCCGCGTCGCCGGCCAGCAGGACGCGGCCCTGGCGGTAGGTCGCCGCCTGGCGGGCGTTGTCGGTGAAGCGGGTCGCGCTGTGCACCTTCGTCACCCGGACGTCCGCGCCGGACACCCGCCGGAAGCTTTCTTCCAGCTCCTGCGCGGTGATCGGCGCGTCGCGGTCGGCGGGCGGGCCGTCGAACTCGACGGTGAGGATCCGCCCCGGCATCGGCCCGTGGACGTAGAGGCCGCCGGTGCCGTGCTGCCAGCCGCCGGGCAGCCCGTCGGCGCCGGTGAGCTCGACCATCGCCTGCCGTCCGGTGATGGCGGGGTCGGTGCCCGGGAACGCGAAGCCGGCCTGCTTGCGGACGAAGCTGCGACCCCCGTCGCAGCCGACGAGCCAGCCCGCGCGTACCTCTTCGTCCCCGATCCGGACGGTCACACCCTCGTCGTCGGCGTCGAAGCCGGTCACCTCGGCGCCGCGCCGGACCTCGACCCCCAGCTCCTTCGCGCGTTCGCCGAGGATCGCCTCGACGGCCTGCTGCTGGATCACGACGACCCGGGCCGCGGGCCCGACGTCGCGGAAGTCGGGGTCGTCGAAGTGGACCCCGCCCGCGCCGACCATGATCCCGGCGAAGTGCCCGACGGGCATCGCGGGCTTCGGCCCGTCCCCGCCCCCGCCGCGCGACTTGAGGAACTCCTGGATCCGTTCGAAGTTCTGCCGCACGTTCTCGTCGAGCGCGGGCAGCATGCCGCGGCGGTAGAACGCCTCGGCCGTCGGCAGGTTGATCGACCCCGCCTTGATCGTCTGGTCCGGTTCGGGCAGCCGTTCGACCACGAGCACGTCGACGCCGTGGAGCCGCAGTTCGCAGGCGAGCATCAGCCCGACCGGTCCGCCCCCGGAGATCACCACATCCCTGTTCATGGCTCCGATGATGCCGACAAACTTTTACCGAGTCAAACTTTATGATCAGTCTATACTCTCGGCTCATGGCGGACGACGGACTGCGCGAACGGAAAAAACGGGCCACCCGCCAGCTGATCGCGGACGTGGCGACGGGTCTGTTCATCCACCGCGGCTTCGACGAGGTGACGGTCGCGGAGGTCGCCGAAGCGGCCGGCGTCTCGAAGATGACCGTGTTCAACTACTTCCCGCGCAAGGAAGACCTGTTCCTCGACCGCCACGCCGACCGCCTGGCCGACCTCGTGGCGGCCGTGACTTCCCGCCCTGCGGGCACCTCGGTCGTGGCCGCGCTGCGAAACCACCAGCAGGAGCTGCTGGCCGCCGGGCACCCGCTGTCGGGCGCCATCGCCGGCGGCCCCGGGTTCTGGTGGGTGCTCACCTCGAGCCCGGCCTTGACGGCGCGCTGGTACGAGCAGGAGCGCGAGATCGCCGACGCGCTGGCGGAGGTGTTCAAGAAGGAGACCGGGGACGCCTTCCGCTCCCGGATGGTCGCCGGCCTGGTGACCACGGCGATCACGACGATCTTCACGCACGCGATGAGCCGCATCATGGCCGGCGACGAGCCGGAGGTCGTCCGGAAGGAGCAGGTCGGGTTCATCAACCAGGCCTTCGACCTGGCCGAGAACGGGGTCGGCGGCTTCCCGGCGGAGTCAGTCTGACAACACCTGGATGATCGTCTTGCCGGGAGTGCGGCGGCGACGGGTGAACGCGTCGGCCGTTTCGGCGAGCGGGCGCACGTCGCCGACGAGGGGCCGCAGGCGACCGTCCCGCACCCGCTGGGCGAGGTCCGCCAGCCGCGCGCGGTCGGGCTCGACGACGAAGAAGACGGTGCGCCCGTCCTTGGGCCGCACGGAGGTCGGCTCCGCGATGGTCACGACGGTGCCGCCCGGGCGCACCAGCGCGGCGGAGCGCTCGAGCACGTCACCGCCGATGACGTCCAGGACCACGTCGACCTCGCCGATCCCGGACCAGGGATCGGCGGTCAGGTCGGCGAAGGAGTGGGCGCCGAGCTCCAGCACGACGTCGCGGTCGGCGGCCCGGCCGGTGCCGACGACCCGGGCGCCGAGCTCGCGCGCGAGCTGGACGGCGATCGAGCCGACCCCGCCGGCCGCGCCGTGGATCAGGACGGTCTGCCCGGTCGTGAGCCCGGCGTGGTCGACCAGGGCCTGCCACGCCGTCAGCCCCGAGACCGGCAGCGCCGCGGCGACGGCGTAGTCGATGTCGGCGGGCAGCGGCGCGAGGTTGCGGGCCTCCACGGCGGTGTACTCGGCGAGGGAGCCGTCGCGGGCCCAGTCGCCGAGGCCGAACACCCGCTGGCCGATGGTGAGACCGGTGGTGCCGTACCCGAGTTCGACGACCACTCCGGCCAGCTCGTGCCCGGGCACGCTCGGCGTCCGGTCGTGGCCCGCGCGGTCGGTCCAGGTGGCGGGCCAGCCGAGTTCGCCGGGCGTGAAGCCGGCGGCGTGGACCTGCACGACGACGTCGTTCTCGGCGGCGTGCGGGTGCGGCAGATCGGTCAGGGTGAGCCCGCCGACACCGGCGTCACGGTCTCGTGCGGTGATGGCTTGCATGGTGGTCCTTTCGGGATGGTCTTCACCGGGCCGGGCGCGTCAGCTCGGCCAGGCGGAGCCGAGGATGCGTTCGACGGTGGTGGTGCGGCGGAACCCGGGGACGAAGTGCTCGAGGACGTCGGCGTTGACGGTGCCGTTGGCCGTCTCCGGGCGGTTCTTCAGGCCGTCGAGGTAGGTGCCGAGGAACGCGTTCTTGAAGTCGCCGCGGGGGTGTGCGGCGACGATTTCGGCCACCTGTGCGGTGTCCATTCCGTCCAGTCCGAAGCCGAGGATGTCGGTCAGCACCCCGAAATGCGTGGTGGCGATCTCCGGCCCCATGCGGCCGGGAACGCCCGGGGTCGTGTGCAGCGCGATGGCCGTCCAGACGGTTTCGGCGGCCGCGGCGGAGAAGCCGTGGTCGAGCAGGAACTTGCGCCCGTGGTCGGCGCCGTCGACCTCGAACCGCTGTTCCGCCGCCGAAAACGGCGTCAGGAGACCGGAGTCGTGGAACATCGCGGCGAGGTACAGCAGCTCGGGATCGGGTGCCACCTCGAGCCGGCGCGCGTGGAGCCGGCTGAAGAAGTAGACCCGCCGGGAGTGGTGGTAGAGGAGAGGGCTGGTCGTGGCCTGGACGAGCCGGGTCGCCTCGGCGACGGCCGCGGTCTCGGGAACTTCCACTCCCGCGATGATCTCGGACATGACGTCAGCGCTTTCGTTGGTGGTCTCCGCCATCAGCCAAGTTAGTCGCGAGTTGGGTTACGGTCAATGCGTGTAACGGAACATCACTCGGGGGTGGCCCGGCTGATCGTCATCATGGCGTCGCCGCCGCGCTGGAACTCGTAGTCCACGGGCCGGACGGCCGTGTGCAGCCCGGCCGCCGCCAGCTCGGCGCGGACCGGCGCCAGCTCCGGGTTCTCGGCCAGGCCCATCGGCACCAGGGGGAACACACGGACCTCGCGGCCGATCCTCGCCAGCTCGCGCAGGCTGGCCACGTGGAACGCGCGGTCGAGCCGGTCGGCGTAGCTGAACAGCAGGTGGGAACTCAGGACCAGGTCGAACTCCCCGTCCGGGAACGGCAGTGCGGGCAGCGCGGCCCGGAGGTAGTTCTCCGGGTGCGCGGCGCGGTCGGCCTCGAACAGCTCCACCGAGCGGGTCCGCGACTCCAGATAATGGCCCGGGTCGCGGAAGTACGTCCACACGTACTCGTCCGGGTTGGCCTGGTGGTAGGCGTACCCGCGGCGCAGGCTCTCGAGCGCGGCCTCCCGGACCTGCTCGACCGGGCGCTCGTAAACCGGGTCGCACGCCAGCGTCGTCCCGCCGGCCGCGTTGACCTCCGCGGTCAGGCTGGCCGCGCCGCCGGGGCAGTCAAGGATCCGCCCGGCGAGGTCGGCGTCGGTGAGGGCGAACATCCGGCGGTATTCATCGAGCGAACGCGAGCTGACGAGCACCGCGCCGATCCGGTTCTCGGGGCGCAGTTCGTCCGGTTTGGTCATCGTTGTCTCCCCACGCAATCCGGTGAGAGGACTTCCCCCACCTGCCCGTCACTTATTTTCCCCTTGCCGCCCAGTTGGACGACAATGAACCGGTAGTCTCCCTTCCCGTCATCGAGGGAGGGGTCCCATGAACACATTCCGGCGGTGGATCACCGCCGCAGCCGTCGTTTCCGCGGTCGCCGCGCTGGGCGGATGCGGCCTGCTCGGCGGGTCGGACGACAACGCCGGCAGCAACAACAAGGTCGAGAAGGCCACCGTCAAGGTCGGCATCATCCCGCAGCTGATCGACATCGCCGGCTTCGAGCGGGCACGCAGCGCGGGTTACTTCGGCGCCGAAGGCCTGCAGGTCGAGCTGGTCACCATCAAGAGCGCCACTGAGGCGGTGCCCAAGCTCAAGACGGGGGAGCTGGACTTCGCCTTCGGCAACTGGACGTCGTTCATCGCGGCCCAGTCCGAGGGGACGGTCGACCTGCGGACGGTCGCGGACGGCCTGCAGGCCAAGCCGGGGATGACCGCGCTGGTCGCGATGCCGCAGTCGCCGATCAGCTCGCCGAAGGACCTGCCGGGCAAGTCGGTCGGCGTCAACGCGCTGGTCGGCAACGTGACGCTCACCAGCAAGGCGGTCATCAAGGCCGCCGGGGTCGACCCCGGCGGCGTCCAGTTCAAGGTCATCCCGACCGCGAACGCGCTCAACGCCCTGCAGACCGGGCAGATCGACGTCATGTCGCTGCAGGAGCCGAACCTGACCATGGCCAAGCAGCAGCTCGGCGCCAAGGTGGTGGTCGACCGGGCGACCGGGCCGGTCGCGGACTTCTCGATCAGCGGCTACGTCGCGCCGGCGGACTTCGTCAAGAACGACCCGAAGACGACCGCCGCGTTCGCCCGCGCGATGGCCAAGGGGCAGGGCGACCTGGCCGACGAGCCGACGGTCCGGAAGACCCTGCAGGACTACGCCAAGATCGAGCCGGGTGTCGCGAACGCGGCCGGCGTCGGTGTCTTCCCGGCCGCGGTCGACCAGGCCCGGCTGCAGAAGGTCGCCGACCTGATGCTGACCTACGGTGACCTCAAGCAGAAGTTCGACGTCGGTCCGATGATCTACCAGGCGCCGGCGTCGTAGGTCATGCGCCGGTTCCTCCGCCGTCTCGCCGGGGTGGCTGTGCTCCTCCTCGCGTGGGAGGGGTTCAGCCGCTCCGGCGTGATCGCGCGGGAGTACTTCCCGCCGCCGTCCGAAGTCGTCGTCGCGCTGGTCCGGATGCTCGGCGAGCGCGAGTTCCAGCTCGACCTGGTCGCGACGCTCCTCGCGTGGCTGATCGCGCTGGGCGTCGCGGTGCTGGTCGCGGTCCCCGGCGGCCTGCTGCTCGGCAGCATTCCGGTGGTGCGCACGGCGGCGGGCGCGGTGATCGAGTTCCTGCGCCCGATCCCGGCGATCATGTGGTGGCCGCTGTTTTACATCATCCTCGCGGACGGACCGGGAACGAAGATCACGCTCGCGGCGTACGCGGCGATATGGCCGATCGTGTTCAACATCGTCTACGCGCTCGGCGAGGTCGAGCAAGGCTACATCGAAACGGCGCGAACCTTCGGCCTCGGCCGGCTGTCGGTGCTCCTGTGGGTCAAGCTGCCTGACGTGGTGCCGTTCGCGATCACGAGCCTGCGCATCGCGTCGACGTTCGCGTTGCTGGTGGTGGTTTCGACAGAGCTGGTGTTCGGTGGCGACCGTGGTATCGGGGTCTACCTCATCCGGTACGGAGAGGAGAGCGGCCACTTGGACGTCGTGCTGGCGGGGGCGGTGCTCGCCGGACTCGTCGGATACCTGAGCAACAGCGCGTTCGCTGCGCTGCAACGGAAGTTCGTCGTGTGGGCGCCGGGGGAGCCGCGATGAGGGGTGTCCTCCAGCGGTGGGCGGTGTTCGTCATCGGTGTGGTCGTGTGGCAGGCCCTGACCGCGTACTTCGACGACGCGTACTTCCCGACCCCGGTCGAGATAGCCGGGAAGATGCACGAACTGTGGTTCGCCGGCCCGCCGAGCCACCTGTTCCTGACCAAGCCGGCGATCGAGAACATCATGCCCAGCCTGGGCCGCCTCCTGACCGGCTGGCTCATCGGCAGCGCGGCGGGCGTGGTTCTCGGTCTGGTGCTGGGCCGCTCCCGAGCGGGCCTCGACTACGCGGACGCGGTGATCAACTTCGGCCGAGCGCTCCCGGCGCCGGCGCTCCTGCCGGTGTTCCTCGTGCTGTTCAAGATCGGCACCCCGGTCCAGCTGGCCACGATAGTCTTCGGCGTGGTGTGGCCGGTGCTGCTGAACACAGTCCAGGGCGCGCAGTCGGTGGACCCGATCATGGTCGACACGGCCAGGGCGTTCGGAACCCGACGGCTACGGCTGCTGTTCGTGGTGATCCTCCCGGCGTCGCTCCCCAAGATCTTCTCGGGCATGCGGATCGCGCTCGGGCTGTCGCTGGTGCTGATGGTGATCTCGGAGCTGGTCGGCGCCACGAACGGGATCGGTTATCAGTTCCTGTTCGCCAGCCAGAGCTTCGATCTGTCGGCTGTGTGGGCTTGGATCGTGTTGGTGGGGGTTCTGGGGAACGTTCTGAACTGGCTGTTCCTGGTGGTCGAGAGACGAGCGCTGGGCCGCCATGTCGCAGCGAACTTGGTGGAGGTGCAGGCCTGACCGGCGTCGACATCGGCTTGATGTGGTCGCTCGGCCGGGCGGGGCGGCCGAGTTGCGGCTACTCAGCGGAGTGCGGTCTTCGCGCCTTGGGCTACTGCCTGTGCCACTGCTGCGAGGGCCGGGGAATCCAGCTTCCACTGCTGCCAGTGCAGGGGGACGTCCAAGGGACGGTCCGGCGCCAGGTCGACCAGGACGTCTCCGCGGGAGGCCGCCTGGATTTCTGGGACCATTCCCCAGCCCAGGCCGGCTGTTACCGCGTCGGTGAAGGACTCTGAGGCTGGGACGTAGTGGCGGACCAGGGTGAAGTTTCGGCGGCGGGTCAGGGCTCGGAGGAAGCGGTCCTGGAGGTCGTCCTTGCGGTCGAACACGATCACCGGTGCGGTGGGGAGGGCGGAGGGGAGCGGGGCTGAGGAGAGCCGGCGCTGGATGAAGGCTGGTGATGCCATTGCCCGGTAGCGCATGCGGCCGAGGCGGTGGGAGGTGCAGCCTTGGACTGGCTGGGGAGCCGCCGTTACTGCGGCCATCACCAGGCCTTCGCGCAGGAGCGCTGCTGTGTGGTCCTGGTCCTCGCGTTGCAAGTCGTAGCTGAGGGACAGGGACTCCGGGACTTGGGAGAGGGCCGGAAGGAACCATGTTGCCAAGGAGTCGGCGTTTACCGCGATGGTGAGCGTGCGGACGGCTGACGAGCCCAGGCCCAGCTCGGAGAGCGCGTCCTGTTCCAGCTGGGCCAGGGACCGCGCGTAGCGGACTACCACCTTGCCGGATTCGGTCAGGCGTACTGGCTTGGTCCGGAGCAGGAGGACCCGGCCGGTGCGCTGCTCCAGGGCCTTTACCCGCTGGCTGACCGCGGACGGCGTGACGTGCAGGACCGCCGCCGCCGCGTCGAAGCTTTGCTCGTCCACTACGGCCAGGAGCGTTCTGACCTGGTCCAGGGGGAGGTCCGACATCATGAGCGCTAATGTTACGTAAGAATCTTTAGCTGGAGTAACGCGGCCGGACGGTCATACCGTGGAGGCGTGCTCCCTCTGCTCGTCGCCGGGTTCGGAACCGGCCTCTCGCTCATCGTCGCCATCGGCTCTCAGAACGCCTTCCTGCTGCAGCAGGGTCTGCGTGGGGGAGCCGTGACGCCGCTCGTGGTGATCTGCGCCGTGTCCGATCTGGTGCTCATCGGGCTGGGGGTCAGTGGGATCGGGGCCGTCCTGGGCCGGTGGCCGACCGCCATCGGGGTCATCGCTGTCGGGGGTGGGCTGTTCCTCCTTGCCTATGGGGCCCTTGCCGCGCGGCGGGCGTTCCGGCCTTCGGTGATGACCGTGGGTGAGGAACGGACGCCGCTGCGGAAGGCGGTGCTTGCCTGTGTTGCCTTTACCTGGCTCAACCCGCACGTCTACCTCGACACCGTGCTGCTGCTCGGCTCGATCGCCGTTGCTCACGGCGATGGGCGGTGGGTCTTCGGTGTCGGGGCCGGCATTGCCAGTGCCGTGTGGTTCAGTGCGCTGGGCTTCGGCGCGAAGCGGTTGGCCGGCGTGTTTGCCAAGCCGGTGGCGTGGCGTGTGCTGGACGTCCTCATCGCCGTGACCATGACCGGCCTCGGTGCGACGATGCTGCTGAGCCACGTCTAGCTCACCAGAGCTGGCCGCGCTCCGACGCCGGTGGGCGTTCCAGTTCCAGGAGGAACTCCTTGCGCTTCAGGCCGCCTGCGTAGCCGGTCAGCTTGCCGTTCTTGCCGACGACGCGGTGGCAAGCCACGAGGATGCTCAGCGGGTTGCGGCCCACCGCCGCGCCGACTTCGTGCGGCAGACCGCCTACGGCTTGCGCGAGTTCGCCGTACGTGGCGGTGTGGCCGTAGGGGATCTTCGCGATCTCGGCCCACACCGCGCGGTCGAAGGCGGGGCCGTCGGCGCGCGTCGGGATGTCGAACTCGGTGCGCTGGCCGGCGAAGTACTCCTTCAGCTGGTGGACCGCTTCCGGGAAGGCCGTGTCGTCCTGCTCGCCGAACGTCGACCGGTCGGGGCGCGTCCAGTGGTGCGGGAAGTACAGGCCGGTGACGACCTCGCCGTCTCCGACGAGGGTCAGGGGGCCGATCGGTGAGTCGACGATCTTGTGTTTCATCAGTCCTCCCAAGTGCTGCCGTCGGCCCGTGCGCCGCGTACGCCGGGCATGCGAAAATCTGCCAAGGTTGCGGTGACGACCGTCCGATGTGGACTCCAGGACGTCGACATCCGCAACCGTTGTGCCATCCCGGCCCAGCCGGCCGGTGTTGCGCCGACCACCCAAATGTCCGGTTCCGGTGCTGCGAAGCGGCGGGCTTGGCGCAGCCAGGAAGCCGCCGTCTCCGGCCACGTCACTGTGGCCAGGACCAGGCCGCCCCAGGCCGTGGCGATGCGTGCCCCGTCGGCCCGCGACACTGGATCGGCCGCGGTGCCCAGGACGATGTGCCGGGCCCGGCCGATGAGGCGGACCATCGCCTCGAGCTCCGCGTCGGTCATGTCGCGTCGTGGAAGACGAGGCCGAGCGTGTGCCGTCGGCCTGAGCGGACTGCCGAGATGCCGTGGCGGACCGGGGACGCCGACCAGCCTCGGGCTGAGCGAACTGGGCGGTCGCGGGTGGTGAACACGAGGCCGTGTCCCTGGGGGATGAGTGTCGCGGTGCCGCGTGACTGAGCGCGTGGTCGTTGCTCGACCAGCAGGAACTCGCCTCCGGTGTGGTCGGTGCCCGGGTTGTTGAGGTTGATCACGACCTGGAGCGGGAACACCTTGTCGCCGTACAGGTCGCGGTGCAGTGCGTTCCAGCCGCCCGTTTCGTAGCGCAGCAGGATCGGTGTCGGCCGCCGCTGGCCGGCGGCGTGGCAGATGTCCAGCCATTCGTCCAAGGTGGACGGCCATTCCGCGTCGCGACCGAGGCGGGCGTGCCAATCCTGGGCGATCGGCAGCAGCCGGGGGTAGAGCGCCTGGCGGAGGCGCTGCACCGGCTCCGGGAACGGTGCGGCGAAGTAGTGGTAGTCGCCGTTGTCGCCGAAGCGGTGGCGCCGCAGGTTCACGGTGGCGCGGAAGTGCTCCGGCTCGTCCCACATCGCGACGAGCTCGGCGCACTCGGCCGGGGTCAGGAGCTGCGGCAGCAACGCGCAGCCGTAGTCGTCGACTTCGGCGGCCACGGCGTTCCAGTCGGCCGCCGCGACCCGCTTCTCGAATGTGCTCATACCTGGTAGACGCGCCGGGTGGGGAAAACGTGAGATCGGCGGGGAGGGCGATTTGGTTCTGGTGTGGACGCGGGTGAGAACGGGGGAGTGGCGGCTCGGCAGGGCGAGGCAGCCGGGGCGCGAGGGGGCCAGTGCCGGGCGTTGCTGGTGGATGGACGAGCGGTCCCGGTGCCAGGTGGGGCGGCTGGGCGAGTGGTCCGGTGCCGGTGGGCAAGGCGGGCGGACCTGCTGTCCTGGCCAGGCGGCTGTTGTAGCGGCGGCCGCGAGGATGAGTGCTGCGGAGGGTGGTGGTGCGGAGGGGGGCTGTTGGGGCGACGATGAGTGCGCTGCGGAGGGGCGGTGGTGAGGACGAGTGTGCTGTGGGCGCGGGGATGTGCGCGCTGCGGACGGCGGCGCCGAGGAGAGAGTGTGCTGTGGGGGTGAGGATGTGCGCGCTGCGGAGGGTGGTGCGTCGCTGGGGCCGGCGGGGCGTACTGGGCCCCGGCGACGCCCAGTCAGCCGCCGCTCCCCGCCGGAGGGGAAGAGAGACGGGACGGCTGCTCCACCTTCGACCCCGCTGACTCGGGCCGAAGGTGGAGTAGCCGAAGACCGGCGCCTAGCAGCGGCTCAGGCCGCCTCCAAGGTCAACAGCACTCGCTTGGCCTCTTCACCACCTGCGTACTGGCCGTACGAACCGTCGGAACGGACCACTCGGTGGCAGGGCACCACCACTGGCAATGGGTTGAGCGCGCACGCCGTGCCCACGGCGCGGACCGCCTTGGGGCTGCCTGCCGCCGCTGCTACCTGGGCGTAGCTCTCCGTGTGGCCGTACGCGATCTCCGGGAGGTGCTCCAGGACCGAGAGGCGGAACCCTCGGGCCAGGCGGAAGTCGAGCGGGACGTCGAACGACTGGCGGCCGCCCGTGAAGTACTCGTCCAGCTGTCTGGTCACCGTGTCGAGGCGGGCTGGGGCTCGGAGGATGCGGGGGCTGATGCTCTCGGCCAGCGCCGCCAGCACCGCCTCGTGGTCCTGGCGGTCGAAGGCCACCTTGACCAGGCCGCGCTCGGTTGCGGCCAGCAGCAGGGGGCCGACCGGGCTGTCCAGGGTGCGGTAGGCGAGGTCGAGCAGGCCTTCGCGCTCGGCGGCCGCGGTCAGGCGCTCGTGCATGCGGTTCGGGTTGAGCTCGTACTCCACCGGAAGCGAGGCGAAGATGTCGGTCATGAGTGCGCTCCTTCCAAGTTCACGGGATAGGTGGCCCGCAGGGCCTTGACGCCGTCGGCGGCCGCGCGGCGGGCGGCCTCCGTGGTGCCGCCGAGGATCTCGGCGATTTCGCGGTACGGCAGCCCGCCCAGGTAGTGGTAGGCGACGGCGGCGCGCTGCTTGTCCGGCAGCCGGGCCAGCGCCGCCCACAGGTCGCCGTCCCACGTCGGCTCGCGGCCCGGGCGGTCCGGGACCTCGCCGACCGGGACCGGGGCGCGCGCGTGCGCCCGCGTGACGTCGATGGCCTTGCGGTGCGCGATCGTGACGAGCCACGCCTGGACGTTCGCGTCGGCGGGCAGCTCGGGGTACGCCTTCAGCGCCGACAAGAAGGTCTCCGACCAGGCGTCTTCGGCGTCTGCGGGGCCCAGCACGGCCCGGCAGACCCGGAAGACCATCGGTCCGTGCTCGGCCACGATCTGCTCGAACGGTTTCACGATCACACCTGGTAGACGCTCACGGCGCCGAAACGTGAGATCTCGGCTGGGTGATGCGGGACCCGGTGACCACGGTGGCGCCCAGCTCCTCGGACTCGTGCACCCGCGGCGCCAGGCCGGCCTCGGCGAAGAGCGCCGCCAGCACCGGCGCCTGCCGCTCACTCGCCTCGACCAGCACGGTCCCGCCGGGAGCCAGCCAGTCCGGCGCCCCGGTGGCGACGCGGCGGGCGAGGTCGAGGCCGTCCGCGCCGCCGTCCAGCGCGACGCGGGGTTCGTGCAGCCGGGCCTCGGGCGGCATCGTCGCGACGGCCTCCGACGGGACATACGGGACGTTCGCCAGCAGCACGTCGACCCGGCCGCGCAGCGACGACGGCAGCGCGTCGTAGAGATCGCCCTGGTGGACGTGGAAATCCGGAAGGTTCACGCGGGCGCACTCGACGGCCGCGCGCTCGACGTCGGCGGCGTGCAGCTCAAGCGGCCGCAGCACCGCGGCGAACGCAGCGCCGAGCGCGCCCGAACCGCAGCACAGGTCCAGCACGACGGGGTCGGGCGGGGCGAGCGACACGGCGACGTCGACGAGGAACTCCGTCCGGTGCCGCGGCACGAACACGCCGGGCCGCACGGTGATCCGCAAGCCGTGGAACTCCGCCCAGCCGAGCAGCTGCTCCAGCGGCAGGCCGGCGACGCGGCGCTCGACCAGCGACTCGAGCTCGGCGGAGGACGCGGCCGCGGTGACGAGGAGCTCGGCCTCGTCCTCGGCGAACACACAACCGGCGGCACGCAGCCGCGCGACGACGTCGGAAAGGGAAGTGGTCAAGGTCCGCTGAGTTTATACGACCTGCACCGCGTCGCCGACGTTCAACCCGTCGAAGAACGCGGCCGCGTCGGCGTCGTCCAGGTGGACACAACCGTGCGACGGCGCGTCCAGCGGACCCTCGTGGAAGGCGATGCCGCCGGCCGCGAAGAACACCGAGTAGGGCATGTTCGTGCCGTAGATGCTGCTGGTGTGCTCGCGGTCCTTCCACGCGACGCGGAACGACCCCGCGGGGGTCGCCTGGTCGGGCGGCCCGAACCCGGCGGGGACCGGGCCGCGCACGACCTGGCCGTCCCGCAGCAGCCAGGCGAGCCGCTGGGTCAGGCTCACGCACGCGCCGGTGGTGACGGCGCAGGGTGGCACGGGTGGGGGAGCCGTCGTGGTCGGCGTGGTCGTCTTCGTCAGTGGCGCCGGCTCGGCGATCGGGCTCGGCGTGGTCGTCCGCGGCGGCGAACACGCCGCCGTGACCAGCATCAACCCCAGCAGGGTCGCTACCCCGGTGCTGCGCATCCGTCTTTCCCCTCGTCGCGGGTCCTCCCGGGATCAGTACGGCTGACCGGCCCCGAAGGTTGAGCCGCGTGTGCAGCGGGGTTGTCCCTGCGTGCAGCGCGGCTACCGCGGCGGGTACCCGGACGGTCAAGGTCGAACCCATGACCAAGCTGAGCGCCGAGCAGATCGCCCGGCACGCCTACGACGCCGGGTTCCGCGGCCAGGGCCTGACCACGGCGGTCGCGGTCGCGCTGGCCGAGTCCGGCGGCCGGACGACCGCGCACAACGCCACGCCGCCGGACAACTCCTACGGCCTGTGGCAGATCAACATGCTGGGTGCGCTCGGCCCGGACCGGCGCCACCAGTACCACCTCAAGTCGAACGACGCGCTGTTCAACGCGGACACGAACGCCCGGGTCGCGAAGGACATCTCGAGTGACGGCCACGACTTCACGCCCTGGTCGACGTACACGAACGGCGCCTACAAGGACCACCTCACCGCCGCGCGCAAGGCCGCCCAGGACGTCACGAAGCACCACGGCGAGCCCCACGCGCAGTCCGGCGCATCCCATGGCAAGCCGCTGCGCGTCGACGACACCGTCCTGCACTCCTACGTGAAGCGGACCCGGCACGTCGCCGACACGCTGGGCGCCACGACCGGGCAGCTGCGCGACGTGCGGGAGATCGGCCACGAGAGCTTCGGCAAGATCGGCAAGGAGTCCGGGTTCGCCGACGCGCTCGCCGGCTTCGGCCTGGCGCTGCAGAAGCAGGTCAAGGGCGTCGGCGCGCACGCCGACGGGCTCGCTTCGGCCGCGCAGAAGGCCGCGAAGTCCTATCGCGACCACGAGACGGCGACCGCCGCCGCGCTGAACGGACGGAACTGACATGGACACCGCCGCGCTCGCGCGCTCCTTCGCGAAGGACCTCATCGCGCACCGCAACAAGCTCGCCGGGAAGGCCGAGGACGCCGTCCGCGCCGAGTTCGCCCTGCACCAGGTGGCGGGCGCGCTGGACGCCCAGCACGACGCCTACCACAAGGAAAGCGCCACGGTGCTCGGCCAGTGGCACGGCCACGGCGCCGACGGCTTCGAACACACCAGCGCCAAGCTCACGAAGGAGCTGAAGGTCACCGGTGCCGCCGGGGCCGCGGCGGAGAAGCTCGTCGCGCACGTGGCGTCCACTGTGGACAGCGGGCACACGGCGGTGCAGCGGCTGGTCGACGAGTACACCGCCAAGGCGAAGCAGATCCTCGACGCCGGCGCGACGACCGGGACGCAGGCCGCGCTCATGCGGGCCGTCGGCCACGCCGCGGACCTCGCGCCGCAGTACACGCGCCAGTCCGCGTCGACACTGCGGCACGTCGACGCCGAGCTCAAGGCGGCGGCGAAGAAGCTGAACGAGCTCCGGAAGGACCTGACCCACGACGGCGTCGCTGACAAGACGGCGCCCGCGCACGCGACTCATCCCGGCAAGTCGACCCATTCCAGCAAGGCGTCCGGGCGTGGGAAGGACGTCGTCCACGCCGCGCGCACGCAGCTGGGCGTCCGCGAGAACCCGCCGGGCAGCAACCGGAACCCGTACGGCCCGACCGCCGCGTGGTGCTCGTCGTTCGCCACCGCGATGTGGCGCAAGGCCGGGGTGAAGATCCCGATCCTGCCGTTCAGCGGGGACGTCTACCACTGGGGCCAGGAGAACGGGCACGCATACGGCAAGAACTCGCTGCACCAGGCGCGCCCGGGTGACGTGCTGATCTTCGGCACCGGGCCGCAGAACACGTCGACGAGCACGCACATCGGCATCGTCGAGAAGGTCGAGGGGAACCAGGTCACGATGATCGAGGGCAACTCCGGGGACGCCGTCCGCCGGAACACGCACACGCTCTCGGCGTCGACGTTCTACGGAGGGGTCCACCCGTGATCACCGGAAAAGCCGCCGACCGGACGGTCGCCGTGGAGGTCGCGCCCGGTGGGGCGCTGCGGGAGCTGACGCTGGAGGCGTCGGCGCTGCGGCTGGAGCCGGACGAGCTCGCCCGCCGCATCCTGCTGCTGACGGCGGCCGCGTCGGCTCGCGCCACCGCGTCGCTGTGGCACACCGTCGACGACGGGCTCGAAGGCCTCGGCCTGCCCGCGCCGGGAGAAGCCGCGGAAGAGACGACGCCGGAAAGCTGGCGGGCGCAATGAACGGCGAGCGGACGGCGGTGGAGCTGGCCGACGACGCCTTCGCGGCGCCGGACCCGGGGTACGGGGCGCGGCTGGCGGCGATTCGCGCGAGTGCGGCCGGGGACGGCGTTTCGGTGCTGGTCGATCTGCACGGCGCGCTGGTCGACCTGCGGTTCGACCGGTGGGCGCTGAACCGGGCGCCCGGGGAGCTGGCCGGGGTGATCCGGCGGCTGGCGGAGCAGGCGGCGGGTGATGCGCTGCGGCAGGGGCGGGAGCTGCTCGGCGACTTGCTGCCGGAAGAGGAGTCCGGCGGGATGGCGGGGCCTGCGATCCGGCCGCGCGAGCAGGACGAGCCCGACCCGGCTCAAGCCTCGGGAACCGAGATTCGGCCGCGCGAGCAGGACCAGCCCGGTCCGGCTCAAGCCTCGGGACCGGAGATCCGGCCCCGACGACAGTCCGGGCCCACGATCCGGTCACGCGAGCCCGACGACTCCTTCACCCCCGTGACCTGGGCGACCTGACCGGTCCGCTCACCGCACGTCGTCGACCAGACGGCCGATCCGGTCGGCCAACCACGCGCCGTCGGCGGGGGTGAGCGTCACCCACGGCTCGCCGCCGACGTCCTCCGGGGTCACCGCGTACCGCCCCGCCGCCGTGTCGAACCAGGCCACGACCGGGGTGCGGCCCGCCGGGCCCGTCGCGGCGAGCTGGCCCGCCGCGTAGCGCTCGGCCGTGACCAGCGTGGCGAGCGGCCGCACGGCCCGGCCGGTGATCCCGGCCGCGCCCAAGGCCCGCTCGAACGCGTCGTAACCGCTGCGCGCGTACGCCTCCGTCGCCGCCGAGTAGGCCGCGCGGGGGAGGCGGAGCTGGTCGCCGGGGCCCGGGGGCTGGTCGCCGAGCATGCGGGTGACCGCCGGGACCAGGTCGGCCGGGCGCAACGGCTCCAGCACCAGGTCGCGTTCGTCCAGCACGGCCAGCACCCCGGCCGTGTCCCGCACCGCGGCGAGCAGCCGCCACGGCGCCTCGCCGAGCACCAGCGCGTCGACACTCAGCGCCGGTGACGCCAGCAGCCCGAACAGGTCCGCCAGCCCCGGGTCGACGTCGTCACCATCGGTCAGCCCGGCTTCGGACAGCCCCGCGAACACACGGACGCCCAGGTCGTCGCGCTCGGCGTGGGTGGCGCCGTGCGCCGGGACGTCGAACGGGTGCGGTGGCGGCCCGCCCGGTCCCAGGTCCTCCCAGAGGAGATCGAATTCCAGATGCGACAGGATCACTCCCGCCGTCGTCGCGGTGCGGCGCGCCATGGTCCCCCTTCCCGTGGTGGGCGGCCGCCGTCGGGCACGATGGTGCCGATGGCCGAGCCGCACCCTGTGGAGGTACCCGCGAGCGGGTACCTCGTCGTCCGCGCTTCGGGCGCGGCGGCGGCGCGCGCGGCGATCCTCGGCGGCGCCACCGGTGCTCCGGAGGCCATCCAGCTGCTGCTGCGCTGCCCGGTGCCGCGCGCGGTCGCCGAGTTTGGCGCGAAGCTGACGTTCGCCGACGCGACCCTGCACCTGCAGCCGTCCGGCGTGGTGATGCTGACCGTCGCCGCGGCGAAGCTGTCGATCTCCTTCAGCGAGCTGCGGCCGCTGATGTTCCGGCCGGTGGAGGTCGACGCGCCGCTGCGGTCGCTGTTCGCCGGCGCCGTGGCGCACGTCCTCGCGGCCGGGTCGCGCCTCGACCCGCACGGCCTGGCCCACCACCTGCTCGGGCTGGCCGAACTGGTGCTGCGCAGCGCGTTGCGCGTCGAGCTCGACCGCGTCGACGCACTCGCGGCCCGAAGGCGCGAAGCACTCGAGTACATGCGCGCGCACCTGTCCGAGCAGTCCCTCACAGCGGACAGGATCGCCGAAGCCCTGTACATCTCACGAAGGCGGCTGTACCAGCTGTTCGACGACGGCCAAGGCGTCTCGGAACGGCTCAAGGGCCTCCGGATCGAACGGGCGAAGGTGCTCCTGGCCGACCCCGCGAAGGCCGGACGCGGGATCGCGGAGATCGCGCGGGACTGCGGGTTCACGAGCGCCCCGCACTTCTCGCGGACGTTCCGCGCGGCGACCGGCCGGACCCCACGGGAGTTCCGGGAGCGGGCGCTGCGGCCGTGAGGTCGACGCCGGCGACGAGCGTGCCCGCCAGCCCGGCCACCTCCAGCCAGCCCCGGCCGCCGGGGGAGTGCAGGGTGAACACCGCCGCGCGCGGGCGGTCCGGGTCGAGCACCACGGCCTGCAGCTGCGCGCCGGACAGGCCGATGCGCTCGACGATCGTCACCGGGTAACCGCGGCCGGTGCGGGCGCTGCTCACCTCGCGGATGCCCGGGCTCCGGTCGGCGACGAACCGGCCGAGGTCCGCCGCGGCGGCTTCGTCGAGCGGCCGGTCCGCGGCGATCATTCCGGCGATCAGCAGCGCCGGGTCCGCGTCACGGTGTTCGACCAGCGCGAGCAGGCCGGCGCGCTGCTCGTGGGCGATCTCCGCGGACTGGACGGCGGCCGCCTCGAGCCCGAGGTCGCGGGCGGCGTCGGGTCCGCGCAGGCGTGCCATCAGCGTGTGCAGCTCGGCCGTGGTGCGCTCGACCGAGTCCAGGCTCACCGGGGTGATCCCCGGGACGGCGGGCAGTTTCACCGGCCACCCAGCGCGGCGGCGAACGCGCCCACGGCGCCCGGCGGCGGGGTCACCGGCGCGACGGGTGTCCGTGCGACGGTCACCCCCAGCTCACGCCCGGCGGCCGCGAACGACTCCAGATGGATGGTGAGGGAAGGGAAGTCCGGTGCGCTCGGCAGCGGTCCGCCGTCACCGAGGGCCCGCAGCCGGGCGGCGACGCGGGCCGCTTCGGTGGCGTGGGCGCGTTCGAGGTCCCGCGCTTCGGCGAGGACACGCCCGAGGTCGTCGCGCCGGGCGGCGAGGCGGGTGCGGGCGGCGGTGAGCTCTCCTTGGCCGGCCGGGGAAAACTGGGCTTCCGTCTCGGCACGCTCGACGTCGTCTTCGGCGTCGACGACGGTTCGGCGCGCTGCCGCGGCCCGGCGGTCCAGCTCTTCGGCCTGGCGGCGGTGGGCGAGCAGCGTCCCGGCCCAGTCGCCGAGAACCGTTGCCGCCGTGCGCATCGCGTCCGGCACGGCGGACAGGCCCGCCGCGGCTCGGCGGGCGCGGTCGGCCAGCGCCTGGGCGGACCGGCCCGCCCATTCCGGGATCTCACCGGGAGACGGGGCTTCGCCGAGCCGGGCCGCCGCTTCGGCGCACCGGCGGGCCGCCTCGGCGACGGCGTCGGGACTGCCGGGCGCCGGGTCGAAGCCGAGGCCGCGGAACTCAGCCATCGGACCGGCCCAGGTCGCCGGCGGCTTCCGCGTCCGTGGTCCGGTAAGCCCTCGCCGCGGCCCGGACGCTCGCCGCCGCCATGCCGAAGTCCGTCTCCACGGCACGCATCCTGCCGGACCATTCGCCGGTCAGCGCGGTGAGCGCGGCCGACACCGGGCCCGGGTCGTCCAGGCCCGCGGCGTCGACCTCGGCCGCCGCGGCGCGGTGCTCCTCCGCCGCGTCCTCCAGCCGCCGGGCGAGGACGTCGAGCGCGGCGGGGTCGGCGTGGAACCCGCTCATTCGCCGAACACCGGCGGGTACGCGGGCGGGAGGTCGTCGAGCAGGTCGTACCCGTCGGCGTACTTGTCGCGGTGCTCGGTGTCGTCCTCGCGCCGGGCGCCCTGGCCCGGCGGGTACATCCCGTACCCGCCCGCCGAGCCGCGGCCGCCGTTCGCACCCGGGCCGAAGCCGGACACGCCGGCGCCCGGTCCGCGGCCCAGGCCCGTCCGGCCGCCTTCGCCGACGCCTCCGCCGGAAGCCGGACCGGCCGGGACCCCGGGGAAGCCCGGGCCGAAGCCCGACCCGTACCCCGCGCCGCTGGTCTGGCCGCCGGTCGTCACCCCCGGCCCGATCACCCCGTCGAGCCCGCCGGGCAGGCCAGCGGCGCCGGTGAGCGTGCCCGGAAGAGCGGCCGCGGACGACGTCGAGTCGTCCGGGACGCGGCCGGGGTCGTGGCCCGGTCCGGGGGAGCCGACGGGCGGCGCCACCGTCACCGGTGTGGGCACCCGCGGGGTGTCGGAGCCCGCGCTGACCTGCGGCGCGGTGTCGAACGCCGGGGGCAGCCGGTGGCGGACGTCGTGGCTCGCGCCCTCGTACTGCTCCATCACGCGCACGGCTTCGGCCTTGGCCTGGTCGGCCTGCTTCTTGGTGGGGAGCTTGTCGTCGAGCAGGTCGTCCAGCATGTACGCGCCTTCGGGCCCGTCGAGCCGCTTGACGGCGTACCCCTCCTGGAACCACCGCTCGGCCCAGTAGTGCACCGGCTCCGGCATCTTCCGCCGGGCTTCGCCGATCGCCGAGGTGTAGCTGTCGAGGCCGTCGCCGATGTGGCGGGCGTTCTCGCTCGCGGTGCTCGCCCAGCCGGTCAGCCGCTGCACCGAGTCCGCCGCCTGCGCCGCGGACGGGCCGCGCCACGACAGCAGCAGCTTCTGCACCAGCGCGTGGACGTCGCCGGTGGCCGTGTCGACGCCCTTGCCGAGCTCGGCCCACCGGTGGGCCTGCTCGCCCAACCGGGGTGGGTCGGCCGACTGGACCATGTCCCACAGCTCGCGGTGGTCGTAGCTCTCCCAGTTGATCCGCCCGAACGTGTCTTCACGGTCGTTCGCGGCCTTCTCCCGACGGACGCGCCGCGCCTTCGCCTTCTCGCGCTTCGTGGGCTCGTGGTGCGTGGAGTGGTACTCAGGCATCGCGCTCACCCGCCCGGAGGGACGCGGCGGCCTCCTCGTCGTTGCGGCGGTGCGTCGCGGCGACGGTGTCGAGCGCCTGCCGGAGCGCGGCGAGCTCGCCGAGGTACGACGTCAGCGCGGCCTGCACGCCACCGGCCTCGGCGCCCCCGCGGACGCCGAACGAGCGGCGCATCCAGTGGGAGACCGGCCCCTTGCCGTCGGCCAGCGGAGTGCCGAGGTCACGGGCGCTTTCGAGGTAGGCGGACAGCTCCTGGTGACGCTCGTCGAGGGCCTTCTTCGCCGCGTCGACCTCGGCGTAGTCCAGCTCCAGGACGTCGGAGCCGTCGGCGACCAGCGCGGCCGTGCCCCCGCCCTGCGGCTGCGCGACGCCCGAGGCGTGTTCCCGCGGGTCGTGCCCGTCCTGCTTCTCTCGCTGGTGTTCCGCTCGCAGCTGCCGCCGTGCATCGGCTTCGTTGCGCACTGTCGCCATTGAGGTCCTTCCCTCGCCACCCAGGCGTCCATCCTGGCCAATGGGCGGCGCGAAGAGAAGGGAGACCCACCCGGGTGCACGGGTGGACACGAAGACTGCACGGGCGGATAGGGCAGGATGTCCGGATGATCCCGCGTCGCACGTTCGGTGCCGTCCTCCCCGCCCTTATGGGGCTTGTCGTCCTCGCCGGACCGGCGTCGGCCCACACCGAGCTCGAGTCCAGTTCACCCGCGGAAGGCGCCTCGATCGCGACCGCGCCGACGCAGCTCCAGCTGACCTTCGGCGAGCCGGTGACGCTGCCGCCGGACCCGGTCAAGGTGACCGGGCGCGACGGCACCGCCTGGAAGGTCGGCACGCCGGCGGTCGCGGGCAAGGTCGTGACGGTGCCCGTGACGCCGGCCGGGCCCGCCCAGGCCTACACGCTGACCTGGCAGGTGATCGCCGAGGACGGCGACAACCTCACCGGCACCGTGCACTTCACCCTCACCGCCGCGGCCTCGAGCCCGGCGGCTCCGACGTCCGCCGTCGCCCAGACCCAGCCGACGGCGCCCAGCTCTCCGGCCCCGGCCGGGGTCGACTCCGTCGGCATCCCGAGCTGGATCTGGGTCCTGGTCGGCGTCGTCGGCCTGCTCGCGGTGATCATCATCGGCGTGCGCCAGCTGAGGGGCCGGCCGAAGGACTGACCTACTCCTCCGGCGGGACGGTCACGACCCACCGCTCGGGCCGCCGCCGCAGGTACCCCCACCAGTACAGCGCCGACACGACCAGCACCCCGGCCGTGATGCCCAGGTCGAGCGCGCTCTGCTCGACCAGGACGTACGCCAGCGCGGCGACGGCGACCGCCGGCACCACCGGCCAGGCCGGCATCCGCCAGACGTGGGGCTTGCGGTGCGCGGCCCGGCGCGCGCCGAGCGCGGCGGCCGCGACGCTGAGGTACAGCGCGACGACGGCGACCCCGGTGACACCGCTGAGCGTGTCCACCGGCACGAAGCAGAGGACGGCTTCGGACAGCCCGACCACGAGCGTGGCGACCCACGGCGCGCCGAACCGTTCGCTGACCACGCTCATCACGCGGTTCACCGGCGCCGGCCAGGCCTGGTCGCGGGCGGAGGCGTAGAGCACCCGCGAGTTCTGGATGACCATCACGATGACGGCGTTCACGATCGCCGCGGCGATGCAGAGGCTGATCGCGACGCCGACGGCGGAGCCGCTCCAGGTGGTGACCAGCGCGGTGAGGTCGACCCCGGCGAGCGCGGCGGCGTCCGGCACGGCGAGGGTGATGGCGACGACCGGCACGAGGATGACCAGCGCGCTGATGCCGAGCGTCCAGAACACCGTCCTGGCCACGGTCTTGCGCGGCTCGCGCATCTCTTCGGCCAGGTAGACGGCGGTGCTGAAGCCCTGCACGACGAACAACGCGACGGCGAGCCCGGCGACCACGGCGATCAGCCCGATCCCGCCGGCGCCGAGGCTCGGCTTCAGCAGCACGGCCGGGCTCTGCGTGGTGTGCGTGAAGCCCAGCAGGGACACGACGAAGATCGCGACGATCTCGATGACGAGGAAGATCCCGGTGATCCACGCGTTGGACCGCAGGTTCAGCAGGCCCATCACGGTCGAGGCGAGCATCACGAGCGCCCCGGCGACCGAGGGGTTGATATCCGCGACCGCGGCGACGTAGTCGGCGACGCCGATCGCGATGATCGGCGGCACGACGAGGATCACGATGAACGACAGCATGAACGTCAGCCAGCCGGCGAACCGGTTCGCCACGGTCGTCACCATCGCGTATTCACCGCCGGCGCTCGGCACCAGCGTGCCGAGCTCGGAGTAGCAGAAGGCGATCCCGACGCAGAGCAGCACCGCGAGCGTGATGGCGAGGGCGGTGCCGGTGCCGAGCTCGGCGAACAGCGGGGGCACGAGGACGAACAGCGACGACGCCGGGGTCACGCAGCTGAGCGTGAGGAGCGTGCCGCCGCCGACCCCGATGGAGCGGGTGAGCTTGCGGGCGGTCTTCGGCGTCGCGGCGGTGGTGGTGTCGGGCGGGGCGGGAGTGCGGGACACGGGGCGTTCCCTCCGGCCGGGGGCAAGGTGCGACGGATGGAACAGCACCGTTTCGGTGTTGTCAACGGCCCGAAGGCGACTAAATCCGTTGTCATTCCGGGGATGCGCTTTCGCATCCGGTGACCTTCCGTGACGAATGTGCCGCGTTTGCCTGGGGCTGCCCGTGTCGGGGATGATCCGGGGGGTGAGCAGCCAGGACACGCCCAACCGGCCCGCCCCGCCGGTGCTCGACGACATCTCGCGGCAGATCATCGCGCAGCTGCAGGAAGACGGCCGCCGCGCGTACGCGACGATCGGCAAGGCGGTCGGCCTGTCGGAGGCGGCGGTCCGGCAGCGGGTGCAGCGGCTGTCGGACTCCGGGGTCATCCAGATCGTCGCCGTCTCGGATCCCTTGCAGGTCGGGCTGTTCCGGCAGGCGATGATCGCCATCACCGTCGAGGGGCCGCTCGAGCCGGTCGGTGACGCACTGGCCGAAATGGACGAAATCGCGTACGTCATCCTCTGCGCCGGGCGCTACGACCTGCTGTGCGAGGCGGTCTGCGCGAACGACGAGGCGCTGCTCGAACTGATCTCGACGCGGATCCGCGCGCTGCCGGGGGTCCGGCACGCGGAGGCGATGGTCTACCTCAAGCTGCGGAAGCAGACCTATCAGTGGGGCACTCGCTGAGCGTCACGACTAAATCCGAAGCTCGTGGCGCGATATTGACCATGGATTAGTTGTCGATGTTCGTCCGGGCGACTGAATCACTTGCGTGACAGCGACGGCGCGTGCGATAACCGAGGCATGACCACTACCGCCGACCGCGCTTCCGTCGACGCATCGAGGCTCGCCCAGTCCGCCCGCGACAACCTCTGGATGCACTTCACCCGCCACTCCGCCTACGACGAGACCGACGTCCCGGTGATCGTGCGGGGCGAAGGCGCCTACATCTGGGATGCCCGCGGGAAGCGCTATCTGGACGGGCTCGCTGGCCTGTTCGCGGTGCAGGTCGGGCACGGCCGCGAAGAGCTCGCCGAAGCCGCCGCGCGGCAGACGAAGCAGCTCGCGTACTTCCCGCTGTGGGGCCACGCGCACCCGACGGCGATCGAGCTGGCTTCGCGCCTGGCCGACGCGTCACCCGGCGACCTCAACCGCGTGTTCTTCACCGTGAGCGGCGGCGAGTCGGTCGAGACGGCGTGGAAGCTCGCCAAGCAGTACTTCAAGCTCGTCGGGAAACCGACCAAGCACAAGGTGATCAGCCGCGCGCTGGCCTACCACGGCACGTCGCAGGGCGCGCTGTCGATCACCGGCATCCCCGGCGCGAAAGCCGACTTCGAGCCGCTCGTGCCGAGCACGCTGCGGGTGCCGAACACGAACTTCTACCGCGCGCCCGAGCACGCCGACGACTACGCCGCCTACGGGCGCTGGGCCGCCGACCAGATCGAGCAGGCCATCGAGTTCGAGGGCGCGGACACCGTCGCGGCCGTGTTCCTCGAGCCGGTGCAGAACACCGGCGGCTGTTTTGTGCCGCCGCCCGGGTACTTCGAGCGGGTGCGCGAAATCTGCGACAAGCACGACGTGCTGCTCGTGTCGGACGAGGTGATCTGCGCGTTCGGCCGCGTCGGGTACGACTTCGCCGCCAAGCGCTACGGCTACCAGCCGGACATCATCACGACGGCGAAGGGCCTGACCTCCGGGTACGCGCCGCTGGGTGCGGTGCTGGCTTCGGAGCGGCTGATGGAGCCGTTCACGCGTGGTGCGACGACGTTCATGCACGGGTCGACCTACGGCGGGCACCCGGTGTCCTGCGCGGTGGCGCTGGCCAACCTGGATCTCATGGAGCGGGAGGACATCTACGGGCACGTGCTTTCGCGGGAGGCGGCGTTCCGGTCCACTTTGGACAAGCTGACCGACTTGCCGATCGTCGGCGACGTCCGGGGTGCGGGTTTCTTCTACGGCATCGAGCTGGTGAAGGACAAGGCGACCAAGGAGACCTTCGGCGCCGACGAGTCCGAGCGCGTGTTGCGCGGGTTCCTTTCGGATGCCCTGTTCGAGGCGGGGTTGTACTGCCGCGCCGACGACCGGGCCGAGCCGGTGGTGCAGCTGTCGCCGCCGCTGATCTGCGACCAGGCGCAGTTCGACGAGATGGAGCAGGTCCTGCGGGACACGCTGACCCGGGCGTGGAAACTGCTGTAGGACGGGCCGCAGCCCTGGGATCCAGTCTAGCGGTGGGCACCGACAGTTTCGGCCGCCTCTTCGGCCGCGGCTTTGGCCCGATCGGGCGGGGAACCCGGCTTTCCCGCCCGGGGGCCGGGTTCCTGGGTACCGTGGACGTCGGGGGGCCGGGGGAGCGGCCGGTGACCGGGCCGCCCGTGTTCGCGCCCTCCGGCCGCGCGCCCGGGAGGAGACCCATGACCGCGACCACGGACACCCCGCGCCTGCCCTTCGCGCGGCCGAACGTCCTGGAGATCGCCCCGCTGTTCGGGGTGCTGCGCCGGGAGGGCCCGGTGGTGCCGGTGACCACTCCGGCGGGCGACCCGGCCTGGCTGGTCACCGGGTTCGAGCAGGTGCGCGCCGTCTTCACCGACCCGCGGTTCGGCCGCTCGCACCCGGCGCCTGAGGAGGCGTCGGCGCTGTCGTCCGCGGCGATCCTCAGCCGGCCGCAGGGTGACCACGAGACCGAGCACGTCGAGCACGCGCGGATGCGGCGGATGCTCGTGCCCGCGTTCTCGGCCAACCGGATCCGCCGGCTCGCCGGGCACGTCCAGGAGCTCGCCGACGGCTGTTTCGACTCGATGGAGCGGGCCCGGGGTGACGGCGAGCCGGTCGACCTGCACGAGCACCTCTCGTTCCCGTTGCCGGTGCTGGTGATCTGCGAGCTGCTCGGCGTCCCGTACGAGGATCGGGACACGTTCCGCGTGCTGTCGGACAGGATGGGCCGGATGGACATCGGCGACGGCGCCGAGGCCGCGCTCCAGGAGTTCGCGGCCTACATGGGCCGGCTCGCCGCGGCCAAGCGGCGCGAGCCCGGGCAGGACGTCGTCTCCGACATGGTGCGGGCCCAGGCCGAGGACCCGGCGTTCACCGACGACGACCTCGCGAAGCTGGCCGCGGGCCTGCTGTTCGCCGGGCACGAAACGACGTCCAACCGCATCGACCTCGGCGTGCTGTACCTGCTGACCGACCTCGCCCGGCGCGACGCGCTCGCCGCCGACCCCGACGGCCGGGTGCACGGCGTCGTCGAAGAGATCCTGCGGATGTCCGCGCCCGGCGGTCTCGGGGTGCTGCGGTACGCACACGACGACGTCGAGCTCGGCGGGGTGACGGTCGCCCGCGGAGACGCTGTGGTCCTGTCGCTGGCCGCCGCCAACCGCGACTCGGCGGTGTTCGACGACCCCGAGTCGTTCGACCCGGACCGGAAGCCGAACGCGCACGTCGCCTTCGCTCACGGCGGCTGGTTCTGCATCGGCGCGAGCCTGGCGCGCACCGAGCTGCGGGTGGTGTTCGGGTCGCTGTTCCGTCGGTTCCCGGGGCTGCGGCTGGCCGCGTCGGTGGATGAACTGGAGGTGCGGGCGAACCGTGTCACCGGGGGAGTGGACCGCGTGCCGGTCCTCTGGTAGACCTGCGGCGGCGGCAGAGGAGAACGGGACAGCATGACCCTGTGGGACAAGCTCGGGATGGACGACAAGCTCGTCAAGGTGCTGCAGGAGATCCCGCCGGGTCCGGACGCGGGGGACTTCGGGCCCGCGTACGTCACGATCCACCAGCTGGCCGTCGAGCTGGACCAGCGGTTCCCGGAGGTGCGCAAGCAGCTGGACGTCCCGCTGGGCGGCGGCGCCACCCGGCACGCCGGGCTCGTGGAGCTGCTGGGCAAGGAGCTGGTCGACAAGATCAAGCGCTACGGCGACGTCTACCCGATCGAGGCCGCGCAGCTGTCTTCGGTGCGGTTCCGCGAGCTGCGCCTGCGGGGCCCGGGCGGCCGCGACCTGGTCGGGGCGTCGCGCGCCGACCTGCCGTTGATCCGCCTGCGGCCCAAGGACTGACCGGTGCTCCCACCGCCGCCGGTCCGGGTCCTGGTGGCCGAACGCGACGCCGGCGTGCGGGACCGCCTGAGCGCGATCCTCGCGGAAGCGGACGGCATCGAGGTGGTCGGCGCGGTGACCGACGCGACGGCGGCCCGGGTCACGCTCCGCCGGAGGTTGCCCGACGTGGTGCTGCTGGACCCGCGCCTCGGCCCGCTGGGCCCGGTCACCCGCCGCCCGGCGGTGGTGGTGCTGGCGACGTTCGATTCCGAGACGGGAATCCTGCGCGCGCTGCGTGACGGCGCGGCGGGTTTCCTGCTGCGGTCGGCTCGGCGGAACGAGGTGATCAAGGTGGTCCGCTTGGCGGCGGACGGGCACGTGGTGCTTTCCCCGGACGCCTCGCGGCGCCTGGTCTCGGCGGCAACCCGGTTGTCGGGGCCCCGGGACGAGCGGCTGGCTCAGGTGGACCGGCTGACGGAGCGCGAGAGGGAGGTGCTGGTCGGAATCGGGTCGGCGCTGACCAACGCGGAGATCGCCGAGCGGCTGGGGTTGGCGGAGCCGGTGGTGCGCGGGTGTGTGGCGCAGGTGGTGCGGAAGCTGGGGTGCGCGCATCGCACGGAGGCCGGGTTGCTGGCGTATGAGCGAGGTTTGTGTCGTCCAGGGTGAGGTGGTTTGGGGCTCCTGCGGGGACACGATTGGTCGGCGGGTGCGGGTTGGCGCGCGTTCGCTGGCGTGGTGCGCCTGCGCTGCTCGGGTGAGGGCGGCGGTCGTGTCGGCGCGTTCGGCTGGGTTCCGGGGTGCGCCGTCTTCACCGAGCAGGCGGCTCCGGTCGGCAGCACTTGCCGCGAAGGCTTGCTCAGCCGGGCTCTGTCTGCAGCAGCTTGGCCGATACCGCGAACCCGTGGCGCTCATACGCCGGCACCGCCCTCCCCGAGGAATGCACCGTCACGCGCTCCAGGCCCAGCTCCGCCGCCAACTGCAGCACCGCCTCGATCAGCCGGCCGCCGAAGCCGTTGGCGCGGGCTTCCGGTGCCACGTACATGCACTGCACATCGCCCGCGGCGCGGGTGAACTCGCGGGGCGTTGGCACCCTTGCCGTGATCGCGAGGAACGCCATTCCCGTCACCTCGCCGTCGCGAATCAGGACCAGGCACCGGTGCGTCGGCGTGTTCTCCCTGGCCCACGCCGCGAATTCGCGTACGAACTCCTCTCTGCCCGCGTCCGTCAGGCCGTCCTGCTCGGCCACCCAGCGCCAGCGCAGGCGCGCGACCGCTTCGAACTCGTCGGCGCCTGCCGGGCGGATCTCGATCTTCGGCACCCCTCGATTCTGGCAAAGCCGCTCCGCCGGGCGCATCCCCGGCGGAGCGGCTCCGGTCAGAAGCCGGTCAGAAGCCGGTCAGGCCGTTCGGCACGCCGACGCCCGTTGGCGCGTCATAACCCGGGCCGGCCACGCACAGATAATCGCCGCCGCATTTCTTGCCCGCTCCCGTCGGGTCGTTGTGGCCCGTGGTGATGTCCACGAACTGGGACGCGTGCGCGTACAGGTCCGCCGGGCCCGCCGCTCCCGCGCGGCCCGAGCGGCCGTACAGCCCGGCGACGAACGGCGCCGACGCGCTTGTGCCGTTCACCGGGAGCCAGCCGCCCGCGTCGGCGTTGAAGATCGCGATGCCGTCCGCGGCCGCCGCCACGTCCGCGACCGTCCGCTTGCCGCAGTGGGTGTCCTTCTGCCACTTCGGTTTGGCGATGTAGGCCGAGCAGCCGCTGCCGCCGTACTCCCACGCCGACTCCGCCCAGCCGCGCGCGGAGTCCGGGTCGCGGGCGAGCGTCGTCCCGCCGACCGCGACCGTCGACGCCAGCACCGCCGGGTAGCTCGCCGACGTGAACCCGAAGTCGCCGGAGGAGGCGACCACGGTGACCCCCGGGTGCCGGTAGTGGCTCGCGTACGCCAGCGGCGCACCGCTTTCCCGCGCACCATAGCTGTTCGACACCACCTTCGCGCCCAGCCGGACCGCGGTGTCCTCCGTCTCCGCCAGGTCGGCGAACCCGGGTGTGTTGCCCTCGACGACCACGATGCGGCACGACGGGCACGCCGCCGACACCATCGAGACGTCCAAAGTGGACTCGATGGCCCAGCCGAAGTCGGCCGGCGGCAGGGGAGCCGCGGCGCCCTGCTGGTTGACCTTCGTGAAGCAGCCGTTCGCCGTTGTGCACGGCGGCAGCCCGTACTGCGCCCGGTACGCGGTCAGGTCCGCTTCCAGGTTCGGCGCGTCGTAGGCGATCGAGATGCCGACGACGGCGCCCGGCCCCGGGTCGGACGGCAGCCGGTACGCCGACGCCAGGTCGTCGGCACCCCAGCCGGCCGGACCGTCGGCGAGGCCGCGCACCGAACCCGGTGTGTACGTGGTCAGGCAACGGAGCACCCCGGGCCGCTCGGGACACGCGGTGCGCGGCGCCGGAGCGGCCGACGCGACAGGCGCGAACACGCCGACGGCGACCACGGCGGCGCTCAGGGCGCCGATAATCGATCTGTGCACAGTGGACACTCCCCTCAGGACGTGTAGACGTGGTAGGCGGCGGTGATCGACTCGGCGATGGTCGCCCCCGCGGCGTCGGAAGCCGTGACGCGCAGGGAGACGTCCCCGCCGCGGAACGCCTCCGTGGTCGCGGTGAAGTCCGCGTGGAAGACGCCGCCACCGCGAGCGGTGACGGTCGCTTCCCGCCAGGTCGTGCCGTCGGTCGAGTACTGCACCGTCGCGGCGGTCACCGGGGAACCCGTGCTCTGCTGCAGGTGCCCGACCGTCAGGTCGAGGCCCTGCGGCCCGGAGACCGTCGAGCCGTCCGGCCGCAGCCCGGCGACGGCGTACCCCAGTGTCAGCAGGGGTTCGACCGTGCACGCCCGGTCCGAGCCGCGCGCGCAGGACAGGGCCGGCGGGAGCGTGCCCTCGGTGTGCTGCGACTTCCACGTCCACGCGGTGTGGGTGGCCGTGCTCTGGTGGTACATCGGGCCGGTGCGGCCCGCGTCGACCGTGAGCCCCAGTGTCGACGGCCCGGCCGCGACCTCCTGCGCCAGCGAAAGTTCGGGCGCGCCCACCGGGCTGCCCTCGGCGATCGTCTCGCCGTCCCGGGTCAGCGTGTAGTGCCCGGTCATCGTGTCCGTCGGCTCGCCGGAGAAGCCGAACCCGGTGTGCCCGGGCTGGTTGTCGCTGAACGGCGTGATCGACACCCGCAGCAGGTCGCCGGCGCGGGTCGCGGCCGGGATCACCGGCGCGCTGCCGTCGGACAGCGGCAGCAGCGCGACGTCACCCGCCGGGTGCAGCGGGAACCTGTTCCAGTCCTCGGTGACCGTGGTGCCGCCGGTGTAGGCGTGGAACGGCTCGTACTGCCCGCCGGCCCAGGCCGGGAACGGCGCGGGCACGATGTACTTCGAGAACCCGCCGAACCAGCGCAGGTCCGGCGCGGCGGAGACGTACTCGGTCTGCTTCCGGGGTGTCTCGATCAGGTGCGACCCCCGGCCGCTGCTGTCTTCGAAGGCGAACATCCCGCTGCGCTGGCGACGGCCGAGCGTGGCGAACTCGCTGAAGTACGTCGCGTTCACCGCGGCGACGTCCTGCGCCGTGATCACGTATCGCTGCTGCGGAATCGTGCCCACGCTCGCCTTCTGCAGCACGTATTCGTACGGCGTGCCCGGCCCCGGCGGGGACACGAGCCTGCTGTACGGGTACGTCTGCAACGCCCCGGTGCGCACCGGGACCGGCGACGGCGACACCGCGATCGGCACCCCCGGACCGGCGTCGAAGTCGACGGCCAGCGCCGGCCCCGTCTTCGCCGCCCGGCGGAAGAAGAACCCGGTGTCGTCCAGCAGTGCCGGTCGCGGGGTCACCCAGGTCAGCTTGCTGGTAGCACGGGAAGCGTCCACCCGGACCGTCTTGTCCGCCTTCACCGCGAACTCCGGCTGCGCGCTGAAGCGCACCTCGGTCGGGTTGCCGTCGGCGTCGGCGGTCCAGAAGAGCCCGAGCGCGCTGTAGTTCCCCTCCGGCGCGCTGAACTTCGCCGTGCCGCCCGAGAAGTAGTTGAGACTCTCGTTCGGGTCGAGCAGGTTCCCGTCGTCGGTGTTGTAGAGGAAGGCGACGCCGGTGTCGGCGGGCTTGCCCGCGATGTCCTTGGCGTCGACCGACACCGTGCGCATCACCGAGCGGGGCCGCACGGCCCGCCGCTGCGGTGCCCCCGAGAGCGCGAAGCTTTTACCCCCGGCGAAGAGCCCCTGGCCCCCGAAGCAGCCCTTCGCGTTGTCTTCCTTGAACTGCTTGGCCAGCGCCGCGCCGAACGTCGACGGGTCGACCGGCGCCGAAGCGCCGGCCAGCAGCGCCTGGACGTCGAACAGGCTCAGGTCCAGCCCGCGCCCCAGGTAGGGGAGCGCGGTGCCGGGTACCTCGTAGTCGCGCTCGCCCAGCCGCAGGTGCACGAGCGCCCGTGCCATGCCCTTCCCGGCGGCCGGCTCGACTTCGTAGTGGAACCGGTCGTCCGTGCTGGTCCGGACGGCAATCCGCTCCCCGGTGGGCAGAACGGCGCTGGTCGCGGCGACCGCGGCCGGCGGGGCGAGCCCGGTCAGCCCCGCCGCACCGGCGAGCAGGACCGCGAGCACCGAAAGTGTTCTTCGCACTGGCACCTCCGTGTGGTGGTAGATCACCACTACCGACGAGCCAGACGCCGAACCCGTTGAGCCCGGTTCTCGATCTTGCGGAAGTTACCTCGATCGGGTCAACGACCCAGAGTCAGGAATGCGCCGCGGGCACCGGCCGCGCGACGCCGAAACCGCTGTACGGACCGGCTTTCGCGCGCTTGCGCACCTCGTCGAAGTGCCGGTGCACGGCTTCGGCGGCCGCGTCGGCGTCACGCAGCACCAGGGCGTCGACGATCGCCTGGTGGCGTTTCGCGGTGGCCGTCGCCGACGACGCCGGGCCACCGAGCTCGCTTTCGGCGATCCGGTAGACGTCCCAGAACAGCCCGGTGAGCTCGCGGGCGAGGTCGAACCCGGCCTCGGCGCAGATGAGGTCGTGGAACTCGCGGTCGGCCTCCGCGGCGTCGGGGCCCTTGCGCTTCATCCGCGTGACGCAGGCCTGCAGGTCCTCGACGAGCCCGGGCCGGTGGTCGGTGGCCACGCGGCGGGTCAGCTCGGTCTCGAGCATCTCCCGCACCTCCAGGAGGTCACGCAGCCGCCCGACGTCGGTCGCGCCGCGCGCGCGGGTGCGGAACAGCAGCCACGTCTGCAGCGACTCCGAACCGGCCGAGCCGACGAACGTGCCGTAGCCGTGGCGGATCTCGACGATGCCGAGGGCCTGCAGGGCCTTGATCGCCTCGCGGATCGAGTTGCGGCTGACGCCGATGTCCTCCATCAGGCTCAGCTCGGTGGGCATGGGCGCGCCCGGCGGGAGCTCCCGCTCGACGATCAGGTCGATGATGCGCTTGGTGATCTCTTCGCTGCGCTGCGGACGGGCCACTGCTGTCCTCCCCGGATGCGTCGTGAGAGGACATCCTACGTCATACGTCCAGAAGGGTTGACCGGCACGCGAACCCATCCTAGGCTCACGCCGGTCATAGGACGTCCCATGTCCTACCGTTCGAGGCCAGCCGGAGACACCGATGTCCCAGAGCCCGTCGCTCAGCCGCCGCCAGTTGCTGCGCTACACCACCTTCGCCGGGGCGGCCTTGGCGTTCCCGACCGTGCTCGCCGCGTGCGGCGGGCCGGCGTCCACCAACAAGACCGGCAGCTCGACCGGCTCGCTGACGGCGGTGATCGGCTACGGCAACAACCAGACGTGGGACCCGCTGCAGACCGCGTCCGCGTTCTCGATGGCCGCGATCCTGCACTGCTACGAGTCCCTCGTGGAGGGTGACCCGATCACCCGCGCGCCGTTCCCGGGCCTGGCGAAGGCGCTGCCCGCCGACCCGGGCGGCACCAGCCTGAAGTTCGACCTCCGCGAGGGCGCCCAGTGGCACGACGGGCAGCCGGTGACCGCGGACGACGTCGTCTTCACCTACGCCCGGGCACTGGACGACAAGGAGAACGTGCTGATCCACAGCTTCTTCTCCACGTGGCTGAAGGAGGTCCGCAAGACCGGCGACCGGTCGGTCGAGTTCGTCCTCAAGTTCCCGTTCCCCTACGCGCTGCAGCGCATCCAGTGCTGCAAGATCGTCCCGAAGCACGTCTACGACGGCAAGTGGGACGACGCCAAGGGCGGCAAGGTCGTCGGCTCCGGCCCGTACAAGGTCGTCGAGCAAGCTCCGCTGTCCCACACCAGCTTCGAAAAGTTCGCGGCCTACAACGGCCCGCGCCCGGCCGCGTACGACAAGATGCTCTGAAAGTCCATCGTGGACTCGGCCCCGCGCGTCGCGGCCATCTCCGGGGCGACGCCGGACGCGCAGATCGCCGAGAACATCCCGGCCGCCAACGCCGAGCAGCTCCGCAAGGCGGGCCGGACGGTCGAGTTCGCCGACGGCGGCAACAACCTCTTCCTGCTCTTCAACACCGAGCACAAGCCGTTCGACAGCAACCTCGTCCGGCAGGCGCTGCACTACGCGATCGACAAGAACAAGATGATCGACATCGGCCTGAAGGGCGCCGGCTCGCCCGGCACGTCGTTCATCAACCCGAAGCTCCCGTCGTCCCAGCCCGCGTCGCAGGACTTCGTCTATAACCCCGACAAGGCGAGGCAGCTGCTGGCGCAGGCCGGCGCCACCGGGCTGAAGGTGACGCTGTCCACGACGAATACCTCGCTGGTCGCCGACTGCGTCAAGGTGATCAAGGAGGGCTGGGACGCGATCGGCGTCCAGACCACTTTGGACTCCCAGGACACGAAGGCGCTGTTCTCCAAGCTGGACGCGGGCACCGACTTCCAGGTCGTCGCGACGACCAACAATCCGATGCAGTTCGGCAACGACCCGGACCTGCTCATCCGCTACTACTACGACGCCAAGTCGATCCTGACCACCAAGTACGCCCGGTGGACCGGCGCCGACGCCCGGTCGCTGCTCGCCCTGCAGGACCAGGCCGCGGCGGAGACCGACGAAGCCGAGCGGACGTCGCTGAGCAAGCAGCTGCTCGACCGGATCTCCGAGCAGGCCGTGATCTACCCGGTGGTGTTCACCCAGCTCGGCACCGCGTGGGACCCGAAGGCGATCACCGGGGTGCACGCCCAGGGGTATCCCGGCATCTCCCTGAACCAGGCCAAGCCGGTCTAGGAGGAGAACCCCGTGGCCGTCGTCGTGCGGATGCTGCTCAGCCGCATCCTCGCCCTGATCCCGCTGCTGCTCGGCGTGATCCTGTTCGTGTTCATCGTGATGCGGTTCGCGCCGGTCGACCCGGCGCTGGCCGCCTTCGACGGCGCGAACGCCACCGCCGAGCAGCTGCAGCGGTTCCGGCTGGAGAACGGGCTGCTGGACCCGCTGCCGCTGCAGTACGTCCACTTCGTCTGGCACCTGGTCCAGGGCGACTTCGGCACCAGCGTGATCACGAAGCAGCCGGTCGGCGACACGATCACGACCGCGCTGCCGCTGACCGTCCAGCTCACCCTGCTCGGCCTGGTCATCGCCCTGGTGACGGCGCTGGTGCTCGGCGTGACGTCGGCGCTGTTCCGCGACCGCTGGCCGGACAGGTTGATCCGCGTGGTCACCCTGGCCGGGGTCGCCGCACCGGCGTTCTGGGTGGCGTTGCTGCTGGTCCAGTGGCTGGCCGTCGGCCAGGGCATGTTCCCGACCAGCGGTTACGTCAGCCCGGCCGACTCCCTCGGCGGCTGGCTGAACTCGCTGACGCTGCCCGCGGTCTCGCTGGCGCTGCCGGTGGCCGCGCAGCTGACCCGGGTGATCCGGACGTCGATGGTCGAAGAGCTGGACAAGGACTACGTCCGCACCGCTCGCGGCGGCGGCCTGCCACCGGTCGTCGTGGTCGGGCGCAACGTCGACGACTACGTCCGCGTGCCGTACGACCCGGCGCAGCCGCCCGGCGACGGTGACCTCACGTGGACCGGCTGGTTCCGGTACGGGGCGAGCAAAGGCAACCAGGTGCTCTTCTGGCTCGGCGGGATGGGCGCCACGGCGCCGCAGCTGTGGCTGCGCGGTGAACCCGCGAACCACCGGCTGATCACCACGATGACCACGGCGGCCGGGACCGCGTTGATCACGACGGCGCAGGCCTACGACGACCAGGCCTGGCACCACGTCGCGCTGGAGCGCACGGGCGGCAGGCTGCTGCTGTGGGTCGACGGTGTCCAGGCCGCGGCCGGCGCGGCGGTCGCCGGGTCGGTCAGCCAGACCGTGTCGTTCCAGCTGCAGCTGGGGCAGCGGCTCGACAACACGTTCCGGTGGAACGGCTCGTTCGACGAGGTCCGCTTCCACCGCCGGGCGCTCACGGCGCCGGAGCTCGACGCGATCCGCCTCCGGAACGCGCCGGTTCCCGCGGGGCAGGTGCTGCGGCTGCCGTTCGACCGGGTCCGCGGCTGAGGGAGATAAGGACGACGCCGGCGATGCTGAGCGCACCGCCGACGGCGTCCACCCAGGTCGGGACCTCGCCGAGCCAGCCGAACGCGACGGCGAGGGCGACCGCCGGGACGAGGTAGAGCGCGCCGGTCGCGACGGCGATCGAGTGCCGCGCCACCGCGTACCCCCAGGCGACGAACCCGGCAGCCGAGGGGAGCACCCCGAGGAACACGACCGACAGGGTCGCCGCGGCCGGGGCCGTCGCGACCGCGTCCAGCGCCTGCGGGGCGAGCGGGGCGAGGAAGAGCGTGCCGGCCCACATGGCGTAACACGCGACTTCGAGTCCGGTGTAGCGCTTGAGCAGCGGCTTGCTGCAGACGTGGTAGACGCCCTGGACGGCCGCTGCGGCCAGCACGACCCACGCCGCGCCCGAGTAGCCCAGGCCGCCGCCCACCGCGATGAGCGCGCTGCCGCCGAGCGCGACGGCGCTGCCGAGGACCTTGCGCACGGTCAGCCGTTCGCCCAGGAACGCCGCGGCGAGCAGGACGCTGAACACCGGCGCCACCGAGACGAGCAGGCTCGCGGTGCCCGCCGGGACGTGGACCTCGCCCCAGTTGAGCAGGACCTGGTAGGCGCTCATCCCGGCCAGCCCGCACACAGCGATCAGTGGCAGGTCGGCCTTGCGCGGCACGCGCACCTTGAGGATCGGCGCGGCGAGCAGCAGGACGGCCGACGCGACCGCGAGCCGGGCGAACGACAGGCCCGCGACGCCGTACCCGTCGATGCCGACCTTGATCGCGGGGAACGCCGAGGCCCACAGGACGACGGTGACGGCGAGAGCTGCGAGTTTCACGCTGTCCATCGTCGGCCGTGCGATACTGAAGTACCAGTTACGGTTTCTTCCCGAATCAGGAAGTCGGACTTCATGTTGGAGCTTCGCCGCCTGCGCATCCTGCACGGACTCGCCCAGCACCGGACCGTGGCCGCCACGGCCGCGGCGCTGCACCTGACCGGCCCCGCCGTCTCCCAGCACCTGGCCGCGCTCGAGCGTGAGGCCGGGACACCGCTGCTGGAGAAGCAAGGCCGCACGCTGGCGTTCACCCCGGCCGGGCGGTTGCTGGTGTCCCACGCGGAGGTCATCCTCGACGACCTGGCCGCGGCCGAGTCGGCGCTGGCGGCGGTCGCCGAGAACGGCGGCACGGGCACGGTCCGGGTCGCGGCGTTCGCCTCGGCGTCCCGGCAGCTGCTGCCGCGGGTGTGGGCCGAGCTGCCGGCGGCGGTGTCCCTGCGCCTGGCCGTGCAGGAGCCGGAGACCGCCTTCCGGTCGCTGCGCACCCAGGACGCGGACATCGCGGTGGTGCACGGGTATTCGCTGCTGCCGCGCGACGTCCCGCCGCGGTGCGAGGACCGGGTGCTGCTCTCGGAGCCCGTCCTGCTGGCGACTTCCGATCGGCCGGGCTCCGGCGAGCCGGTGCGGCTGGCCGACTTCGCCGACCGGCCGTGGCTCGTGCCCACGGCCGACCTCTCGTGCCACGAAATGATCCAGCGGGCCTGCGGGGCGGCGGGTTTTGTGCCGTCGGTCGCAGCGGAGTCGCCGGACTTCGCGGTGCTGATCGCCTTGGCCGCGGCCGGGGCGGGCGTGGCTCTCGTGCCGGCAATGGCGTTGCCCGCCGGACCGCTGGGGGTCGGCCTGCACCGGCTCGCGGAACCGTTGACCCGCAAGGTGTTCGCGGTGACCCGCAGCGGCACGGCCCGGCGGCCGGACATTCGCGCCGTGCTCGACCTGCTGGAGCGGTCGGCGGCCGAGTGGGTCGCGCAACGGTGAGCCGTTACTTGGCGGCCCGCGCCTTCTCGACGGCTTCCAGGAACTTCGCGACCTTCTTGCGGTCGCCGTAGTCGTACTGGAACGTGTTGCCGGCCAGCTTGTCGGCGAACAGCGGGACGTTCTCGACGACCGCGCCCGGCCCGTCCGGCGTCACGAACTCGATCTTCCCGGGCTTCCACGCCGTGGCGGGGGTGTGGCGGATGGCGGTGATCTTCGCGAGCGGGAATCGGTTCTTCTTGTCGTCCGGGACCACCGCCCAGATCTTGGTCGCGATGGTCAGGGTGATCGCGCTCCCGTCGAAGCGCAGGGACCGACGGCGGGACCTGATGGGCTTCACCGGACCTCCCGTCGTCACCACGACTATCCCAGCGGCCCAGTGCCGCCGGAAGACGCCGTCCGGACGGTTCAGAGCGTCCGGCAGGTGAGCTCCGGACGGCCGTCGGCGGCGCCGTTGCCGGTCAGCGCGATCAGCCCGAACGTCGTCGAGCCGTCCGCGTCGAGCTTCGCGTTCCACGCCGCGTTGTCGACCGTCACCGTCGAGCCGTCGACCGTGAACGTGCCGTTCCACAGGCCGCTGATGTGGTGCCCGTCCGGCAGGGTCCAGCGGACGCGCCAGCCGGACAGCGCGGCCGCGCGGTCGTTGCGGACGGTCACCTCGACCTGGTAGCCGCCGGGCCAGGAGTTCGTCACCTGGTAGCGGGCCGCGCAGCCCAGGTCGGCCGGGGTCGTCGAGGTGGTGGGCGGGGGCGTGGCCGGGACCGGCGCGGCGACCGGGGCCGCCGCCGGGGCCGGTCGGTCCGGCACCAGCGCCGTCCCGATCACCACGCCGAGGGCCAGCAGCACCGCACCGCCCGTGCTCGCCAGGACGAGCCGGCGGCGCGGGCGGTGGACGCGCAGCAGCCGGGTCCCCAGGTGCCCTCGCGGCCGAGGTCGCGGCGGAGGCAGCGGGCGGCCGCCGGTGACGGCTTCGAACAGGTCCTGCACCTCGGCCATCACCGGGCGCTCGGCCGGGTCGCGCCGCAGCAGCCGTCCGAGCACCTCCGCGAGCGGCCCGCTGTGCCGCGGCGGGGTGACCTCGTCCCGGGCGACGCGCAGCAGCAGCGTGATGGCGTTGTCGTCGTTCCCGAACGGCGGCACGCCCTCCAGCGCGCGGTAGAGCGTCGCGCCGAGGGAGAAGACGTCGGCCGGGAAGCCCGCGTCGGCGCCGTTCGCGACTTCGGGCGAGAGGTAGGCGGGGGTGCCCGCGATGAACCCGCCGCCGGTCACCGTGCCCTCGCCGGTGGCCCGCGAAATCCCGAAGTCGGCGATCTTCGCGACGCCGGACTCGCCGATGAGCACGTTGGCGGGGGTGACGTCCCGGTGCACGATGCCCTCGCCGTGCGCCGCGGCCAGCGCCGAAGCCACCTGCAGGCCGATGCGCGCCACCTCGTCGGCGGGCAGGCTCTCCCGGTCGAGCAGGATCTCCGCGAGGCTGCGCGACGGCAGGTACTCCATGACCAGGTACGGCTCGCCGCCGTGCTCGGCGACGTCGTGCACGGTGATGGCGTGGGGATGCCGCAGGCGCGCGGTGAGCCGGGCCTCGCGCATCGCGCGCGAAGCCGCCTGCTCACCGGCGGCCTGCCCGATCGCCGGGTCGTACCCCAGCTGCTTGACGGCGACCACCCGGTCGAGCCGCTCGTCGCGGGCCCGCCAGACGACGCCCATGGCGCCCTGGCCGATCCGCTCGTCCAGCCGGTAGCGCCCGGCGATCAGCTCTCCTGCGTCGGTCACGACGACCTCCCGGCCTTCCCCGGAACACACGGATGCCAGTGGCAATCGGTTCGAGCCTACGGCCTGCCCGCCGGGGGCGCCGACGGGCAGGCCGCGCTCACGCGCCGGGCCGGTGCAGCTGGTCCCACGTCGGGACGGCCGGGGTGAACCGGAGCTTCATCCCGGCCTCGGCCGGCAGCTTGTCCGCCTTGCGGGCGTTGCAGCTGCGAGGCGTGCCGCCGCACGCGGCGACCGTGTTGAGCCAGCTGGTCTTGGCGCCGCCGCGGGACAGCGGCGTCACGTGGTCGATCGTGGTCGCGCGCTGCCCGCAGTAGGCGCAGCGATGCCCGTCCCGGACCAGGACCCCGCGCCGGGACCAGCGCGGTGGCTGCGTATATCGCCACTTCATGACGACGTACCGCAGCAACCGGACGATCTTCGGGCGCGGGAACAGCCCGTACGCGAGACCGTCTTCGGCCTCGTGGATCTCGGCGACGTGGCGCACGAGCATCCGGATGGCGTGCGGGACGGACACGGTCTGCAGCGGCTCGTAGCCGGCGTTGAGGACGAGAACCTTCACGGCGCACCTCTTCCTTTGGTGGGGAGACGCAGAAAGCCGCCCGTCGGCGGTCCGACGGGCGGCTTCTGCCTGGTGCGGTTCATGGTCGCCGAGGGGCGCGAGCCGCGTCAATCGTGTTTACCGCAGGGAATGGCCCCGGAAGAACCGCCAGATCACCGGGGTCGCGTCGATGACCGTCGGGGTGGCCGAGTCGAGGTTCGGCTTCGTGCTCGGCCAGACGTGCCCGGCCCCTTCGACGCGGTAGTGCTCGAGGGCGCCGCGGTGGTCGCAGCCGAGCCACTTCTGCGCGACGACCCCCGGCACCGGCGTCCACGACACGGGCTTGGCGCGGCAACCGTCCCTTGTGGACCAGCCGGCCAGCCAGTCCGGGATCGACGGCAGGCCCTTGTCCGGGTTGCCGGTGTAGGGGATGGTCGTGTCGGCGGTGCCGTGGAAGTCGAGGATCGAGACGTCCCGGCTCGGGTGGCAGGCGCCGCCCTGCGGGTAGAACGCGCCGGAAACCGGGGCGAACGCCGCGATCCGGCCGGCCAGCCGGCACGCGAGCACCCCGACGAACCCGCCGCCGTTGGACTTGCCGGTGGCGAAGATCCGGTTGTCGTCGACGCACAGCGTGCGCTGCAGCGAGTTCAGCAGGTCACTGGTGAGCAGGACGTCGTCCGCGGCCGCGGAGTAGGGCGCGCCGGTCCACGCCGACTCGCCGTCGGTGCCGATCAGGCCCTGCGGGTACACCGAGATCGTGTCCAGCGCCGAGAACCCGGACAGCTCCTCCTGGTACTGGGAGGTGCGCTTGTGCCCGTGGAAGGAGAGGACCAGGGGGTACGCGCGGCGCGGGTTGTAGTGCGCGGGCAGGTGCACGGTGTAGGTGCGGTCGAGGCCGCCGGACACGACGTGCTGCGTGGTCGTCACCCCGGCCGGGACCGGGGCGGGGCGCCCGCAGCCGGTGGTGCGGACGGGGTGGTCGACGACGCCCGCCGCGGCGGCGGGCGCGGCGAAGGCGGTGGTCAGGGCGCAGGCCGCGGCGAACGCGGCCGCCCACTGGGGCAGGGGTCCGGGCACTCGATCCTCCTTGATCGGCAGCGGGGCGTGGCCAGCATCACCCTCGGAGTCCGACCCACCTAGATTGCGTTCATACTGTGCGCACTTTTCACTGATCCGACCGCAGTCACGGCCTGACGGCTCCGTGCCGACGGTCGCTTGCCGTGCGCGGGCCGGCCTGCTTCCGGCCGGATCAGTGAAGTGCGCGACCGGGTGACGACCAGCAGTGTCGGTGCCCCTCGGTAGGATCGGCCCACCTCGGCTTTTGTGCACCGGAAAGGACCGGAAGTGACCACCCCGATCGAGACGCTGGAGTTCCAGTCGGAAGCGCGTCAGCTGCTGCAGCTGATGATCCATTCGATCTATTCGAACAAGGACACCTTCCTGCGGGAGCTCGTCTCCAACGCCTCCGACGCCCTCGACAAGCTGCGGCTGGAGTCGTACCGCGACAAGGACCTGGACGCGGACACGGCCGACCTGCACGTGGCGATCGAGGCGGACCCGGCCGCGCGCACCCTCACGGTGCGCGACAACGGCATCGGCATGACGCGCGACGAGGTCGTCGCCCTCATCGGCACGATCGCCAAGTCCGGCACCGCCGACTTCCTGACCAAGCTGAAGGAGGCGAAGGACGCGGCGGCGTCGCAGGACCTCATCGGGCAGTTCGGCGTCGGGTTCTACGCGAGCTTCATGGTCGCGGACAAGGTCACGCTGGTGACGCGCAAGGCCGGCACGGCCGAGGGTGTGCGCTGGGAGTCGACCGGCGAAGGCACCTACACGATCGAGCCGGTCGAAGACGCGCCGCAGGGCACCGCGGTCACCCTGCACCTCAAGCCCGAGGACGCCGAGGACCACCTCTACGACTACACGTCCCCGGCGAAGATCCGGGAGATCGTCAAGAAGTACTCCGACTTCATCACCTGGCCGATCCGGATGGCCGGCGAGGGCGAGGACGCGGCGCCCGAGACGGTCAACTCGATGAAGGCGCTGTGGGCGCGGTCGTCGAGCGAGGTCACCGAGGCCGAGTACCACGAGTTCTACAAGCACGTCAGCCACGACTGGCAGGACCCGCTGGAGACCATCCGGCTGCAGGCCGAGGGCACGTTCGAGTACCAGGCGCTGCTGTTCCTGCCCTCGCACGCGCCGATGGACCTGTTCCTGCGGGAGCGCAAGCGCGGGGTCCAGCTGTACGTGAAGCGCGTCTTCATCATGGACGACTGCGAGTCGCTCGTCCCCGAGTACCTGCGGTTCGTCAAGGGCGTCGTCGACGCGCAGGACCTCTCGCTCAACGTCTCGCGGGAGATCCTGCAGCAGGACCGGCAGATCCAGCTGATCCGCCGTCGCCTGGTCAAGAAAGTCCTCTCGACGGTGAAGTCGATGATGACCGCCGACGCCGAGAAGTACGGGACGTTCTGGCGGGAATTCGGGCGCGCGGTCAAGGAAGGCCTGCTCGACGACTTCGAGAACCGCGAGGCCATCCTCGAGATCTCGTCGTTCGCCTCGACGCACGACGCGGAGAAGCCGACCTCGCTGCGCGACTACGTCGAGCGGATGAAGGACGGCCAGCAGCACATCTACTACATGACCGGCGAGTCCCGGTCGGCCATCGAGAACTCGCCGCACCTGGAGGCGTTCCGGGCCAAGGGGTACGAGGTGCTCGCGCTCACCGACCCGATCGACGAGATGTGGGTCGACGCGGTGCCGGGCTTCGACGGGAAGCAGTTCCAGTCGATCGCCAAGGGCCAGGTCGACCTGGAGTCGGACGAGGACAAGAAGGCCACCGAGGTGGCCCGCGAACAGCAGCAGAAGGACTTCGAAGGCCTGCTGTCGTGGATGGGGACGTCCCTGGGCGAGTCGGTCAAGGAGGTCCGGCTGTCGTCGCGGCTGACGACGTCGCCCGCGTGCATCGTCGGGGACACCCACGACCTGACCCCGACGCTGGAGAAGATGTACCGGGCGATGGGGCAGGAGCTGCCGCCGATCAAGCGGATCCTCGAGCTGAACCCCGAGCACGCGCTGGTGACCGGCCTGCGCGAGGCGCACACCGCGCGGCCGGAAGACGCGGGGCTGGCCGAGACGGCCGAGCTGCTCTACGGGATGGCGCTGCTGGCCGAAGGCGGCGAGCTGGGTGACCCGGGCCGGTTCATCAAGCTGCTGGCGAGCCGGCTCGAGAAGACGCTGTGAGACCGGGCCCGGGCGGGACCACACCGCCCGGGCTCTGTCCACTGTGGACGATTCATGCAGTCGCACGTGAGGTTTCGGGCGGCTCCCGAACGGGCATGCGCGACGTATGGCCGGAACCGTGCTCGAAGCCGCCAGGCGGCCGCGCTGTCCGCAGGTACCCGGCGGCTGACCCGTGGGCACCCGCGAGAGCGTTGCGCGCGTCTTCGCCGACCGAGAGGACGCCGGGCGCCGGCTCGCCTTGGTGCGGCGGACCTGGACCGACCCGCTTGTGCTCGGGCTCGCCCGGGGCGGGGTGCCGGTGGCCGCCGTGGTCGCGCGGCGGCTCGGCGCTCAGCTGGACGTCGCGGTCGCGCGCAAGATCGGCGCGCCGGGCCGGCGTGAGTACGGCGTCGGCGCGGTGACCCCGGACGGTCCCGCGATCTACGACGAAGCGATCCTGCGCGTCATGGAGCTGACGGCCGTCCGGATGGCCCGCGCGGAAGAGCGCGAACGGGCGGAGGCCCGGCGCCGCCTCGAGCGGTACCTCGGCGGCCGCGCGCCTACCGGGCCGGCGGGCCGCGAGGTCATCCTCGTCGACGACGGGCTGGCCACCGGCTTCACCGCGACGGCCGCCCTGCGTGACCTGCGGGCCGGGCACCCGCGGACCGTCGTCGTCGCCGTGCCGGTGGACGCGCCGGACGCAGTCGCGAGGCTGCGGGACGGGGCCGACGACGTCGTCTGCGTGGCCGAACCGGCGGGATTCCGCGTGGTCGGCGAGTGGTACGCCGATTTCCGCCAGACGAGCGACGAAGACGTGCTTTCGCTGCTCGGCCGGTGACCCTGGGACCTCCACTGAGGACGGGCCGTGACGTGCTGCTCCACCCGGGGAGACCCGGGTTGACCGGATGGGTGGCGGGGTACCACCCGGCGGGGGCCGCGAACCGGATGGGCGGGCGAGATGATCGAACGGGACGGGCTCGGCGCTCCGGCGCGCGGGCTGCGGCAGTACTTCCTGGCCGTGGCGACCAAGCTGGACGTGCCGGCGTGGTTCTGCGAGGTGGAAGTGCCCGCGTCCGCGTACTTCGCGCTGGAGCGCCGGCTCGCGCGGTTCCCGGACCACGAAGCGGCCCTGCTGTGGGACGAGCGTGACGGCTGGGCCGCGGCGGTCGAGTCCGCGGCCGGCGAGGACGTGGTGGTGCTCGCCTACCTCGGCGTCGACGTGCTGGCGGCGCCGGACACCGTCCTGGCCTTCGTGAAGGATCTCTACGGCGACGCGTACCCAGGCCGGCCCGACCCGCCGGACCTGCGGAGACCCGGGGCCCCGGACGGCTTCGACGAGCGTCTCGCCGGCTGCGCGAGCAACCCCGTCTGCCTGCCCGAGGGCCAGTCCTGAGCAGTCCACGCCCGCGTCAGCGCGGCGGCAGCACGCAGAGCTCGTTGTCCTCCCGGTCGTCGAGGACCTTCGCGCCGAGCAGCGCCGGCCGCCTTCGAGGTCGAGCTGGTGGCAGGTCGAGCAGGTCCGGCTGCCGGCAGTCGACCGCGAGGATCCGCGCCGCCGTCAGGTCGCCGCCACGATCCGGTTGACCGCCTCCGCGACCAGGTCCGGCTCGGCGACCGTCACCGTCAGGCCCGGGTGCCGCAGGAGTCCCCACGGCTCGATGCCGGGCACCGGCTCCCGGAACCGCACGCAGACACCGCCGACAGTGGTCGTGCCGAACGTCAGGCCGCGGTCGGCGAGCGAAAGCCGGACGCCGAGGCCGCGCAACGCGCTGTACGGGCCGCTGACCTCGGCTCCGGCGAGGTTGTGCAGCGGCGTGGTGACTACCCACGGCCCGAGGCGCACTCGCAGACCGCCCGCGTCGAGATCGAGGCCGCTGCGGGCGCCGAGCAGCCGCCGCACCCAGGGGTGGCCGACGGCGAAGTCCGCGTGCAGGCGGTACTGCACGACGACTGGTGCCGTGGTCATGCGTACTCGCCCGTCGGCAGGGTGGTGGTGCGGTGCATGGGAGCCCTCCTTCACGCCGTGTCTTTCCGGCTACCCGGTGGCGCCGGGCCGAAACCGCCCGGGACGGACGTGGAAGGCGCCGGTCCCTGCAACCAGGACGCGGGCCCCCGGTCCGGTGGGGAGCGAAGTCCGTGTCCCGGCCGGTTACCACGTCCACGCGGGACCAAACCGAGTCCGAAGTGGACACCCGCGGTTCGGCCCGCCGGGCCCGGGGTAACCGGTGCGCGGTGACCGATCCGCGGAGGGAGGACCGATGGCCGAAGCGCCGGGGGAGCGGCCGCGGTCGCGCTTCGGGACCGCGCTGACCGAACGGCACGACCGGACGCCGGTGGGCTGGTTCGCCCGCGCGCTGGGGGTCCCGGGAACCGAACGGCAAAGTCTCGTCCAAGCCGCGAAAGCCACGTTCGCCGCCACCGGCGCCTGGCTGCTGGCCACGCTGGTGCTGCGGCTGCCCCAGCCGTTCCTCGCGCCGTACGCGGCGGTGTTCCTGGTGGACGCGACGGTGTACCGGTCGCTGCGGGGCTGGCTGCAGCAGGTCGGCGCCGTGGCGGCGGGCGTGCTGCTCGCCGCGCTCGCCGGGCAGCTGATCCCGTCGCAGGCCGTGGCGCTCGCCGTGGTCGTGTTCGCCGGGCTGCTGGCCGGGAACTGGCGGCACTTCGGCTCGGCCGGGATCTGGGTCGGCGTCACCGGCATGCTGGTGATCTCCTACGGCACCGCGACCGAGACCGTGCTGCTGGGCGACCGGCTGCTGGAGACCGCGCTGGGCGCGACGATCGGCGCGGTGGTGAACGCCCTGATCTTCCCGCCGCTGCACGGGGAACGGTTGTCCTCGGCCGCCGGCCGGCTCGCGACCGCGCTGGCCGAACTGCTGGAGGCGACGGCCGACCTGGTCCGCCACGACGAGCCGCCGGAGGACGTCGAAGACCTGCTGGCCCGGGCCCGCGACGTGCGGAGCCTCGTGCAGCTGGCCGAGGACGCCGCCGGCCTGACCAAGGAGGGACGGCTGCTCAACCTGCGCCGCCGCCGGCCGGGGGCGGGCAGCCGCCACGAACGTCCACTCGCGACACTCATCGCGCTGTGGCCGCCGGTGTCCCAGCTGGTCACCGCCGTCCGGACGACGTCCGGGCAGCAGGAGCACCCGTTCGGCTACCCGTGGCCGGCCGCCCGGGACGCGCTGGCGGACCTGGTCGCCGGCTTGGCCGGCGCGGTCCGGTCGGTGGCGAAGGACGGCGAGGCGGTCGACCTGGACCGCTCCCGTGAGCTGCTGGCGCAGCTCGAGGAGCGGCTGGTCACCGCGGACGACGGGGTGTCCGCGCGGCTGGGGCTCGGCACCCTGACCCTGCCCGCGCGGCACCTGCTGGAGCGGCTGGAAAGCCGCTGACTCGGAGAGATGCAGCCCTCACGATGCCGGGTACTGCTGCTCCCGGAGCAGGTTCGCCAGGTGGACGGCGTTGCGGACGAGCGTCGCGTTCGCCGAGGCCACGGCCTTGGGCGTCTCGTCGAGGTCGTTGTAGTCGCCGCCCTGCATGGCCTCGCCGTTCCAGTACGTGCCGCCCTGCGCCGGCACCGTGAAGCCGGTGTCGTTGAGGGCCTGGAACAGGTCGGCGATGATCTTGTGGGCGCCGTCCTCGTTGCCGACCGCCGCGGCGACCGCGACCTTGCCGAACATCGCGGGCCGGCCTTCGCCGTCCTGTTCGGACAGTTCGGCGTCAAGGCGTTCGAGGACGCGCTGCGCGACGCTCGACATGTGGCCCACCCACGTCGGCGTGGCGACCAGCAGGACGTCGGCGGCCAAGATCTTGTGCCGGATCTCCGGCCACTCGTCACCCTCGCCCATGTCGCTTTCCACGCCCGGGCGGACGTCGTAGTCGACCACGCGGACGATCTCGCCGGTGGCGCCGCGCTCGGCGAACAGGTCCAGCAGCTGGCGCGCGATGAGGTCGCTGCTCGACTTCGACGGCGACGGCTTGAGCGTGCAGGTCAGCGCCAGGACGCGCAGGGGCATGGGTTCCTCCCGGTGGGTTCGGACCACTCCGGCTACCCGGTCCGCGAGGGCGCCAACCGCCGGCGGCCGCGCGTTTGCCGCCCGCCCACCCGGGAAACCGGGGGTGGACAACCCCGCGGAAGAGGAGAGCCATGAAGGCAGTGACCTGGCACGGCAAGCGTGACGTCCGCGTCGAAGAGGTGCCGGACCCGAAGATCGAGGAGGGCACCGACGCCGTCATCCGGGTCACCTCGACCGGGATCTGCGGCTCCGACCTGCACCTCTACGAGGTCCTCGGTGCGTTCATGACCGAGGGCGACATCCTCGGCCACGAGCCGATGGGGATCGTCGAAGAGGTCGGCCCCGAGGTGAAGCACATCAAGCCCGGCGACCGGGTCGTAGTGCCCTTCACCATTTCTTGCGGCTACTGCTGGATGTGCGAGCGCGGCCTGCAGTCGCAGTGCGAAACCACCCAGGTGACCGAACAGGGCAAGGGCGCGTCGCTGCTCGGCTACACGCGGCTCTACGGCCAGGTGCCCGGCGGCCAGGCCGAATACCTGCGGGTCCCGCAGGCGCACTACGGCCCGATCAAGGTGCCGGACGGCCCGCCGGACGACCGGTTCGTCTACCTCTCCGACGTGGTGCCGACCGCGTGGCAGGCCGTCGAGTACGCGAACATCCCGAAGGACGGCACGGTCGTCGTCTTCGGGCTCGGGCCGATCGGGCAGATGAGCTGCCGCATCGCCCGCCACCACGGCGCCGGTCAGGTGATCGGGGTCGACCTCGTGCCGGAGCGGCTCGCGCGCGCCCGTGAGTACGGCGCCACCGCGCTGGACACGCGGGACCACAAGGAGATCGGCGACACGATCCGCGGGCTGACCCACGGCCGCGGGGCCGACGCGGTGATCGACGCGGTCGGCATGGAGGCCCACGGCGCCCCGGTCGGCAAGCTCGCGCACAACCTGGTGAACCTGCTGCCGCCGCAGCTCGGCGCCAAGGTCACCGAGAAGGCCGGCATCGACCGGCTCAGCGTGCTGTACGCGGCCATCGACAGCGTCCGCCGCGGCGGCACGATCTCGCTGTCGGGCGTCTACGGCGGCATGGTCGACCCGATGCCGATGATGGAGCTGTTCGACAAGCAGATCCAGCTGCGGATGGGCCAGGCCAACGTCCGGCGCTGGATCGACGACATCATGCCGGTGCTCGCCGGCGACGGCGACCCGCTCGGCGTCGAAAGCTTCGCGACGCACAAGCTGCCGCTCGCCGAAGCGCCGCGCGCGTACGAGATCTTCCAGAAGAAGCTCGACGGTGCGCAGAAGATCCTGCTCCAGCCCAGCCAGTAGTCTCGACAGGGACGAGCCGGCCCCCGGGAGGTCCCAGTGAGTACCGAAGCCGTCGACGCAGTGGTCATCGGCGCCGGGCACAACGGCCTGGTGGCGGCGAACCTGCTGGCCGACGCGGGCTGGTCGGTGCTGGTGCTGGAGGCGACCGGGCATCCCGGCGGCGCGGTCCGGACGGCCGAGGTCACCGAACCGGGCTTCCGCAACGACCTGTTCAGCGCCTTCTACCCGATGAGCGCGGTGTCCCCGGCGATCCAGGGGCTGCGCCTGGCGGAGCACGGCCTGCGCTGGCGGCACGCCCCCGACGTCCTCGCGCACGTGCTGCCCGACGACCGCAGCGTGGTGCTGTCGCGGGACCTCGACCGCACGGCGGCGTCGGTCGAGGCGTTCGCCCCCGGCGACGGCGACGCGTGGCGGCGGCTGGTCGAGCAGTGGCGGGAGATCCGGGAACCGCTGCTGGACGCGTTGTTCACGCCGTTCCCGCCGGTCCGCCCGGGGCTGAAGCTGCTGTGGCGCACCGGGACGCCGGAAGCGCTGCGCCTGGCGCGGATGCTCACGTTGCCCGCGCGGCGGTTCGGCGACGAGCTGTTCGACGGCGAGGGCGCGAAGCTGCTGCTGGCCGGGAACGCCGCGCACAGCGACCTGTCGGTGGACAACGCGGGCAGCGCGGTGTTCGGCTGGCTGATGGCGATGATCGGCCAGGACGAAGGGTTCCCGGTGCCGGCGGGCGGCGCGGGGGAGCTGGTCACGGCGCTGGTGCGACGGCTGGAGTCCCGCGGTGGAATCGTCCACTGTGGACGTCCGGTGGCCGAGGTGCTCGTCCGCGATGGACGCGCGCTCGGGGTCCGCGACGCTTCCGGCGCTCCGGTGCGCGCCCGCAAGGCCGTGCTCGCGGACGTCCCGGCGCCGATCCTGTACGGCGACCTGGTCGGCGCGGAGTGGTTGCCGCGGCGGCTGGTCGAGGATCTCGGCCGGTTCGAATGGGACAGTGCGACCGTCAAGGTGGACTGGGCGTTGTCCGGCCCGATCCCGTGGACGGCCGAAGCCGCGCGCGGCGCCGGCACGATCCACTTGGGGACGGACCTCGACGGCCTGTCCGCCTACGGGAGTGAGCTCACCCGCGGCCGCACCCCGCGGCGGCCGTTCCTGCTGCTCGGCCAGATGACCACCACGGACCCGGACCGGTCCCCGCCGGGCACGGAGTCGGCGTGGGCGTACACGCACGTCCCGCGCGGCACGATGGAAAACCGCGCGGCGCTGGAGCGGCGCGCCAAGCGCATCGAGGAGACGGTGGAGGCGAACGCGCCGGGCTTCCGCGACCTGATCAAGGCCCGCTACGTCCAGGGGCCGGTGGAACTGGCGAACCACAACCCGGGCCTGGTGGGCGGCGCGGTCAACGGTGGCACCACGGCGATCCACCAGCAGCTGTTCTTCCGGCCGGTGCCGAGCGCGGGCCGCGCGGACACCCCGGTGGACCGCCTGTTCCTGGCGGGCGCGTCGGCGCACCCGGGCGGCGCGGTCCACGGCGGCCCGGGCGCGAACGCGGCCCGGGCGGCGCTGGCCCGGGCGGGAAAGCTGGGTCTCGGGTACGCGGCGGTGATCCGGGCGGCCCACCGTGCGATCTACGGCTGAGCCGGGTTCGCGTGCCTGCCGGTCGCGAGGTCGGCCAGGCGCGCCAGGGACTCGGTGTTGCGCGGCTTCACCAGCAGCGACTGCAGGGCCGCCGGCAGCAGCTTGCCGGGCCCGCGCACGACGTGCTCGGTCATCCGGACCAGGGTCTTTCCGTCGCCGTGCGGCACGAGCGTGAGCCCGACCGCCGCGGCGCCGACGGGCCAGGCCCGCGCCTCCAGCGCCAGCGAAAGCCCCGGCTCGACCGCGGTCACGACGGTCTCGTCCTGGATGTGCACCGGCCACGGGCCGACGCTGTGGTGGATCCGCGAGCCGGTCGCGGGCCAGCGCTCGTCGACGTCGCGGATGTGCGAGCTCCCGACCACCCAGCCGGCATAGAGCCAGCCGTCGGCGAGGACGTCGTACACGGCTTCGGGCGGCACGTCGATCACCCGGCTGACCTCGGTCACGGCTACCTCCTGCTCGTCGGGGCGAAGCAGGAGTACCCCGTCATCGACGGGGTATGCCCGCGCCGGCGAACCCGGGCCTGCGCCCGCGTGCCACGATGGTGGTCGACGACGAAGCCACCGAACGGAGCTGAGCGGGATGGCCTGCCGGATCACCGAGCTCGTCCTGGACTGTGCCGATCCCGGCCGGCTCGCCGAGTTCTGGTGCGCCGTGCTCGGTTACGAGGTCGTCGGCCACGAGCCCGACGGTCTCGAGCTGGGTCCGCCCGGGGGCCGGTTCGGCGCCGGGCCGCCGACGTTGGTCCTGGCGCAGACCGACAACCCGCGCCGCGGGAAGCTGCCGTTGCACCTGGATGTCAGCCCGGCCGGCACGGATCACGAGACGGAGCTGGCCCGGCTGCTGGCGCTCGGCGCGCGCCCGGCGGACGTCGGCCAGAACGGTACTGAATCCTGGGAAGTGCTGCAGGATCCGGAAGGCAACGAGTTCTGCCTGCTGCGCACGGACGTCGGCGCCGCCTGAGCGGTCAGTCGCTTTCGGCCGCGCAGCGGCGCCACTGCACCCGGTCGCCGGCCTGGTCCGCGTGCCACACGGGTGTTCCCTCGGACTCCCACGTCGGCAGCAGGCGTCCGGTCACCACGCGCCCGCGGTCGACCCGGCCGAACAGTTCGGCGCCGTCCACGCGGCGGGCCGCCGGGATCCACGCCGGGAACCTCGCCCGCGGCAGCTTCCGCTCGATCCACTCGCGGGCCGAGCCTTCGCTCCCGTGGTCGGATTCGACGATGCTCGACACCGGCCCGTCGCCGCCGACCACGAGGCCGATCGACGCGCGCCAGCGCACGGAGGAAACGTCGGGATTCATCGGTCCCAGGTTCCCGGACGAGCGGGTCCGCGGGCCAGTACACGTACGGGTGGATCGACGCTCACTCACCGTGCCCCCTGCTGTCTGCGGCCGTCCGGACATCCTCGGATTTCCCCGCCCGGGTGATGTTCAATCACGCGCTGCTCAGCAGCCGTGCGCACGCCTTCTCCAGCACCGCCCGCGCGTCGTCCCCGTCGACGCGTGCCGCCCGCTTCAGCGCCGCCGCGATCGTGCGCTCGTCGCGGTAGGCCTCGACCAGCCGCGGGTCCACATAGGACGATCGGCACACCGCGGGGGTGTTGCCCAGCGCCAGGGAAACCTCCTTCATCACGCCCGCCTCCGCGCGCTTGCGGGCGGCGTCCGACGAAGGCGGGTCCGCGGCGGCGAACGCGGTCGCCGCCAGCACCGTCGCGTTCCAGGTGCGCAGGTCCTTCGCGGTGCAGTCGTCGCCGGCGAGCTCCTTGAACCGCTCGTTGACGTCGGCCGCGTGCACCTCGTGCCAGGTGCGGCCCTCGCGACAGACGAGCAGCCGGTCGCTGCCCGGCCGGCTGCGCAGCAGGGACTTCAGGACTTTGGCCAGCGCCTCGTCCCGGATCGCCACTTCACGGTCGAGACCGCCTTTGGCGACGTAGCAGAACCGGCATTCGTCCCCGCGGACCGCGGCGTGCTCACGCAGCAGCGTCGCGACGCCGTGCGTGCCGTTCTCCTCCGCGTACTCCTCGCCGCCGGTGCGGAAGATCCCCCGGTCGAGCATCCGCAGCGCCGCCGCGAGAACCCGCTTCCGGGTGAGGCCGGATCCGGACAGATCGGTCTCGACGGAGTCCCGCCACGCCGGGAGCCGCCGGGCCATCGCCAGGACGCGGTCGTGCTTCTCCTCGTCGCGGTCCCGCCGCCACTGCTCGTGGTAAAGGTACTGGCGCCGCCCGGCGTCGTCGGTGCCGACGGCCTGGACGTGCCCGTTCGGGTGCGGGCAGATCCACACGTCCCGCCAGGCCGGCGGGATGACCAGGGCCTTGATCCGGTCGAGCGGCTCGGCGCCGGTGACGGGCTCGCCGTCGGTCGTCGTGTACGAGAAGCCGCGGCCGCGGCGGACCCGCCGGATGCCGGGGCCGCGCAGGTCACTGCGCCGGAGTCGGGTGCGTCCCACGCACGCTGGTACCCGCCCCGGCCGCCGCGAAACCCGGATCACCCCGGTCGGGGCCGGACCCCATTCCGTCCACAGTGGACTCGGCACGGGTCGGCGCGCCGCACTGGTCACCGTTCGGGCGCCTGGCTCGGTGCGGGCGGAACGGGCCTGCCGGCGTCGGGCGCGAGCAGCCCGGCCGCGGCGGCCGCCTCGGTGGGCCCACGGCGTGGCGGGAGCCGCGATCCGCGGTCCGGCCCGGCTCCCGGTGTGCGGGTACGACGGTGGGTGACAACCTCGTTTCGGTCCGCGTCCGATGGCGGCACGGGTGCCGGAGAGGGCTAGCGTGACCGTCGTGAGGAGGTGGTCGCCGTGCCCGTCCAGCGGGGTGTCGTGGTGGTCGGCGCCTCCGCCGGCGGGATCGAGGCACTGCGCGGGCTCGTCCGGGTGCTGCCCGCGGACTTCCCGGCGGCGATCGTCGTCGTCCTGCACTTGGCGCCCAGGGTGTCGAGCGCGCTGCCCGCGGTCCCGGCGGAACACGGCCGTCCGCTGACCGGGGGTGTCATCCACGTCGCGCCGCCCGACCACCATCTGCTCCTCGACGAGAAGGCGGCGCTGGCCGGCCGGATGCAGCGGAACGCCGTCGCGCGCGGTGGTGGCACGCTGGCCGGCGGGCGGTACCAGAACACCGTGCGCTTCCTGCTCGCGCAGCAGCCGGGACCGGTTTCGTGACTGCGACCGTGCACCTGGCCCCGGAGCCTCAGGCATGGGCCACGGTGGTCACCGTGACCGGCACACTGAGCCTGGACAGCTACCCCGACCTGCGGGAAGGCCTGCTCAAGATCGCCACCGACGCCACCGACGGCGTGGTCGCCGACATCGCCGGCCTCACCGTCGAAGAAGACCGGCTGGTCACCGTCTTCGGGACGGTCGCCCTGCGGGTCAGCGCCTGGCCAGGCGTCCCGTTTTCGCTCGTCACCCCGCGCCCGGACCACTTCCTGATGCTGACGATGCGGGCGGTCGCCCGGTTCGTCCCGGTTCACCCCGACCTGGGCATGGCCGAACGGGAGCTGCACCACCCGCCGCGGCGCCGCGCGGTGCAGCTGCTGGTTCCGGTGCCCGGCGCGTCGGCGCTCGCGCGGCGGTTCGTCACCCGGGTGTGCGCCGACTGGCAGGTGCCGGAATACACCGAGGACGCGCTGGTCATCGCGACGGAGCTGGTCGAGAACACGATCCGGCACACCGATTCCGCGGCCCGGCTGCGGCTCGAGCTGCGGCGGGACAGGCTGTCGGTGTCGGTCGCCGACGACGGCCCGCGCCCGGCCGTGCTGCACGAGCGGGTCGCCGCCACCGACCCCGGCCTCGGGCTGGCGATGGTCGCGCAGATCGCCCAGGCCTGGGGCTGCAACCCGTCCTGGACGGGCGGAAAGGTCGTCTGGGCGGTGCTGGCCCGGCGTGGCCGCCCGCGCACCCATCGCCGGACAGCCTCTCCCCGGTGACGGATCTGCGGCCGGAAGGCGACGACGAGTTCGAAGCGGTGCTCCGCTACATCAAGAAGTCCCGCGGGTTCGACTTCACCGGCTACCAGCGGACGAGCCTGATGCGGCGGGTCCAGCGGCGGATGAGCCGATCCGGGTGTGGTGCGCAGGGTGCGCGGCGGGCCGGGAGGCCTACAGCCCTCGCCATCGTCTTCGCGGAGGCGATCGGGGTCGAGGCCTTCCGCCAGCGGGTCAAGAGGGCTGCCCGAAGGCGCCCTCGAGACCCTACGTCGAGCAGCACGGCAGCCGGTACAGCTTCCGCAAGGACCTCCGCCGCTCGGTCATCTTCGGGCGCAACGACCTCGTGCAGGACGCTCCGATCTCCCGGATCGACCTGCTCGCGTGCCGCAACATCCTCGAGCGGTTCCACTTCGCGCCGGCGCCGCGGGATGATGTTCCTGGGCAAGGCCGAGATGCTGCTCAGCCACACACGTCAACGGCCTCGACCACCTGCGCGAGCGCGCCTTCTCCGCGAGCCCCGTCGCGCAGATCGTGGTGACGGCCGACGAGGTCACCGCGCTGATCAACCAGCAGGCCGAGATCTCGTTCGGGCTGGCCGACCGGGACCTCGGGCGCGAGCTGTGGGACCTCGACCTCTCCTACCGCCCGGTCGGGCTGCGGCCGTACGTCGAACAGGCCCGGCTGGAACGCCGCTCGCTGCGGATCAAGGACGTCGAGTGGCGCCGCGCCGGTGAGACCGTGTGGTTCGAGGTGCACGTGAACCCGTTGGTGGGCAAGGACAAGAGCCTGCTCGGGGTGTCGGTCGTGTTCCACGACGTCAGCCGGGCGCGGCTGCTGCTCACCGAGCTCGAGCACGCGAACCGCCGGCTCGAGTCGGCCTACGAAGAGCTGCAGACGATCAACGACGCGCTCCGCGACTGCGGCGTCGAGCTCGACGAGCTGAACGACTTCCTGGAGTCCGTGCTGACCTCGGTCCAGGCCGGGATGGTCGTCCTCGACACCGAGATGCGGATCAGGGCCTGGAACCGCGGCGCCGAAGACCTGTGGGGCACAGCAACGGCGAAGAGAGCCACGGCGTGTTTCGGGATGATCATGCCCGGGGTACTTCGTGGTCATGACGACCTACGAGCGGCCGCGCGTGGTCTCGCCGCGCACGGACCTGCCTTCCCCGCGCGCTCCCGCGGACGGTGACCTGCGGAGCCGGATCCGCTGGAAGACGGCCGACGCGGTGGTCGTCGAGGTGTCGGGGGAGGTCGACCTCCGCACGGCGCCCGAGCTGGAAGCCGCGCTGGCCGAGCACGTGCGGGCCTGCCCCGGGGTGCTCCGGGTCGACCTCGGCGAAGTGGGTTTCCTGGGTGCCGCGGGCATCGACGTGCTGCTCCGGGCGCAGCAGCGGGCCGAAGTCGCCGGGATCCGCTTCGTCCTCGATCCCGGCCGCTCCCGCGCCGCCGTGCGTGCGCTCGAACTGGCCGACCGGCTCGGCCGCCGAAGCCCGCGCTAGCCGCCCGTCAGCAGGTCGACGACGTCTTCCGGCCGGTTCCGTTCCGCGAACCGGCGCCGCTGCCGGTCCGCGCCGCCGCCTTCCGCGACGAGCCGCGTCAGCCCTTCCCGCGCGAACTCCAGGTCGTCCGCCGCCTCCAGCGCGGGCGCCGTCCGCTCGATCAGGTCGTCGAGCACCGCCTTGGCCGGCACCAGGTCTCCGCTGTCCGGGTGCGGGCAGCAGCCGGTCGGCCCTTCGCGAGACGCCCGCCACAGCTGCGCGCGCAGCACTTCGTTCGACAGCTCCGGTGCGGACGTGGCTTCGGCCAGCGCGGTCGCGACCAGGCCTCTCGCGAGCACGCCGAGCAGGACGGCCTCCTCCGGGGTCGCGGCGACGTCGGCGATGCGGAACTCGATCGTCGGCTGCTTCTCCGAAAGCCTGACGTCCCAGTAGATCATCCCGCGGTCGAGGATCGAACCGGCGCGCAGCCAGCCGTCGACGATGCTTTCGTACTCGTCGAGGGAGGCGAACCGCGGCGGCGGGCCCGCCGACGGCCACCGGCTCCACTGCTGGTACCGCCAGCTGCCGTAACCGGTGTCGTAGCCGTCCGCGATCGCCGAGTTCGCGGTGACCGTGAGCAGCACCGGCAACCACGGGCGGACGTGGTTGAGGACGCGGATGCCGCTGTCCTGGTCGGGGATCGCGACGTGCACGTGGCAGCCGCAGGTGAGCGAAGTCCGCGCGGTGGCGCCGAAGTGCTCGGCCATCCGCTCGTACCGCGGGCTGGGCGTGATGGTCGGCGGGCCCGCTTCGGCCAGCGGCGGCGCGGCCGCGGGCAGCACCCGCAGCCCGCGCCGGCGCGCGGCGCCCGACAGGCCGGCACGCATCCCGCGCAGCTGCCGCAGCGCTTCGCCGTGGGTCCGGCAGACGTCGGTCGCGGCCTCGGCCTGCGACCGGGTCAGTTCGTGCTGCAGCTCGCCCTGGTCGTTCGCCGTGGCTTCCGCGGCGTCGACGACGTTGTCGCCCGCCTGCGAGAGGTGGCCACGGCGGTCGACGACGAAGAACTCCTCTTCGATGCCGAACGTCAGCACTTCACCGGGGGCTTGGTTCACCGGGGTTCTCCTGGGGATCGGGGAGCCACCCGGATACCCGTGCGGTCCAGCGTGCAAACCGCGGCCGGCCCGTGTGGAACACTGCGGGTGGTGTGACCGTGCAGGGCGGGGGTATTCCGGTGGGCATGGAGTGGCACGAAGACCTGCACGAGCGGGCCGACGAGCGGATCGAGCACTGGGCCGAACGGCTCTGGGCCGTCGCCGTCGCGCTGCACGAACGGCCGGAACTGTCCTATGAGGAGCACGCCGCCGCGGAGCTGCTGACCGGTGAGCTGACCACGGCCGGCTTCGCGGTGGAGTCCGGTGTGGCCGGGCTGCCGACGGCGTTCGTCGCGCGGGCGGGCACCGGACGGCCGTGCGTCGCGCTCCTGCTCGAGTACGACGCGCTGCCCGGACTGGGCCACGCCTGCGGGCACAACCTCGTCGCCGCGTCCGGGCTCGGTGCCGCGCTGGCCGTGAAGGAGGTTCTCGCGGACAGCCCGGGAACGCTGCTCGCGATCGGCTGCCCCGCCGAGGAGCGCGGCGGCGGCAAGGTCGCGTTGGCCGAGGCGGGCGTCTTCGACGACGTCGACGCGGCCCTGATGGTCCACCCCGGCGTCCACTCGTGGTCCTCGGCGCCGCTGACCGCGCAGGTCGAGCTGAAGGTGACCTTCCACGGCCGTGCGGCCCACCCCACCGGCGACCCCGAACAGGGCGTGGACGCCCTCGCCGCGCTGGTCCAGGCGTTCGGCGCGGTGTCGGCGCTGCGCCAGCGGCTGCCCGCGAGCTCCCACGTCCAGGGCATCATCACCCACGGCGGCGAGGCGACGAACATCGTCCCCGACCGGGCCGAGGGCCGGTTCGGGCTCCGCGCGCTGACGACCGGGGCGCTGGACCGCCTGGCCGAGGACGTCGGCACGTGCGCGCAGGGCGCCGCGCTGGCGACCGGCGCGAAGGTCGACGTCGAACGGCTCGGGCGCGGGTTCGCGCACTTCCGCGACAACCCGGTGCTGTCCGAGCGGTTCACCGAACACCTGGCGGCGTGCGGGATCCACGCGACACCGCCGGAGCCGGGTGTCTACCCGGGGTCGTCCGACATCGGCGACGTCAGCGTCCGCGTCCCGGCGATCCACCCGTTCGTGGCGATCACGGCGGAGGAGTACGCGGTGCACACCGAAGAGTTCGCGGCCGCGTCGGCGGGCGCGCGCGGGCGGTCGGTGATGCTCGCGTCGGCGGCGGCGCTGGCCCGCACGGCGATCGACCTGCGGACGCACCCGTCGCTGGTCAGCCGGGCCTGGGACCACTTCCGGGAACAGGCGCGGAACGAGCACTGAGCCCGTTCCGCGCCCGGCTCACGCCACCGAGGTGTAGTGCGAGGCGTCGCCCTCCAGCGACTCGCTCGCCCGGCCGTCGATCCCCACCGGGATGTCACCGGCCACCGTCACCCGGTTGAGCCGCCGCGGCAGGCCGTCGTAGTTGTCGATCGCGTAGTGCTGGGTGATCCGGTTGTCGAACAGCACCAGCTGGTTCGGCTCCCACGCCACGCGCACGACGTTCTCCGGCCGCGTCACGTAGGACTGCAGCAGCCGCAGCAGGTCCCGCGACTCGCTCACCGACAGGCCTTCGATCCGCTGCGCGAAGCCGCCGATGTACAACCCGCGCTCGCCGGTCACCGGGTGCACCCGCACGACCGGGTGCACGGTCCGGTACTTGCGCGAGACGAACTGCGCGCGCCGGGCCTGTTCCTTGTCGTCCACCGTCTCCGGCGGCCGGACGTAGTCGTAGTCGTTGGTGTGCACCGCGCGCAGCGTGTCCGCGAAGACCCGCAGCGGCTCCGGCAGGTCGCGGTAGGCCGCCGCGGAGTTCGCGATCAGCGTCTCCCCGCCGTAGGGCGGCACCACGAGGCTGCGCAAGGTGCTGGCCTTCGGCGGGTTGAGCACGAAGGTGACGTCGGTGTGCCAATGGTTGGCGCGGCCCTGCTCGCTGTCCACCGGCAGGATCGTCGGCGCGCCGTCGACGGCGGGCACCGTCGGGTGCGCCTTGGTCAGCTCGCCGAAGCGCGCGGCGAACCGCTGCTGTCCTTCGTCGTCGAGCGTGACGTCGCGGAACACGAGCGCCTTGTGCTCGTGCAGGGCGTCGGCGAGGAACGCCACCTGGGCCGCGTCCAGGTCGCCGGCGGGGTCGACACCGACGATCTCGGCGCCGATCCTCCCGGTGAGCTTGCGGACGTCGGTGCTGAGGGTGGTCATGCGGGCTCCTTCACTCGGTTGCGGTTGACGGGACGCGCGAGGCCGTAGTGCTCGCGCAAGGTGGCGCCGGAGTACTCGGTGCGGAACAGCCCGCGCCGCTGCAGCTCCGGGACGACGAGGTCGACGAAGTCGTCGAGCCCGCCGGGCAGGGTCGGTGGCATGACGTTGAAGCCGTCCGCGGCGCCGCCGGTGAACCACGCCTCCAGCTCGTCGGCCACCTGGACCGGAGTGCCGGCGAAGACGCGGTGCCCGCGGCCGCCGGCCAGCCGTTCCAGCAGCTGCCGGATGGTCAGGTCCTCACGCCGGGCCAGGCCGACGACCAGCTCGAACCGGCTCTGCCCGCCTTCGGTGAAGCTGCCCACTTCAGGCAGCGGGCCGTCCAGCGGGTAACCGGTGACGTCGTGGTCGAGCATCTTCGACAGCTGCCGCAGCCCGTAGTCCGGCGTGATCAGCGCGTTGAGCTCGGCTTCCCGCTGACGCGCTTCGGCTTCGGTGCGGCCGAGGATCGGCGAAATGCCGGGAAGGATCTTGATCTCGTCCGGCGTCCGGCCGTACTTCGCCAGGCGGCTCTTGACGTCGTCGTAGAACGCCTTGCCCTCGGCGAACGTCTGCTGCGCGGTGAAGACGGCTTCGGCGTGCCGGGCCGCGTACTCCTTGCCGGTTTCGGACGAGCCCGCCTGCACCAGCAGCGGGTGGCCTTGCGGCGGGCGTTCGATGTTGAGCGGGCCGCGAACCTGGAAGTGCTCGCCGTTGTGCGCGACCGGCCGGATCCGCTCGGTGTCGGCGTAGACGCCGGTCTCGCGGTCGACGATCGCGGCGTCGTCGTCCCAGCTGTCCCAGAGCTTCTTGACGACGTCGACGAACTCCTCGGCCCGGTCGTACCGCGCGTCGTGGGACGGGCGCTTGGCCAGGTTGAAGTTCCGGGCCTCGTCGATGCCGGCCGAGGTGACGATGTTCCAGCCCGCACGGCCGCCGGAGAGGTGGTCGAGCGAGGCGAACTTCCGGGCCAGGTGGTACGGCTCGTTGTACGTCGTGGACGCCGTCGCGATCAGTCCGATGTGGACCGTGGACGCGGCGAGCGCCGAAAGCAGCGTCAGCGGCTCGAAGTGGCTGTGGGAGTTGTGCTTCACGTTGCCCCACAGCGCGACGCCGTCGGCGAGGAACAGCGAGTCGAGCTTGCCGCGCTCGGCAGTACGGGCGATGTCGGCGTAGTGCTGCAGCGTCCGCGCCCGGCGCGGGTCGGTCGACGGGTGCCGCCACGCGGCTTCGTGGTGGCCGTTCGGCATCACGAACGCGTTGAGGTGCATCATGGCTTCTCCTTGGGACGCCAGGTGGAAAACCGCCGTTCGAGGACGACAAAACCCTGGTTGACGAGCACTCCGAGCACCGAGACCGCGATGATCCCGGCGTACATCTGCTGGATCTGGAAGTTCACCTGGCTGGTGTTGATGAGGTAACCGAGCCCGGCCTTCGCGCCGACCATCTCGGCGGCCACCAGCACCAGGATCGAGTAGGACGCGGCCATCCGGATGCCGGTGAACACCGTCGGGACGGCCGAGGGCAGGATCACCTTCCGGAACAGCCGCGGGCTGGACAGCCCCAGCGAGCGGGCCGCCTTGACCAGCAGCGGGTCGACCGTGTTCACCCCGGCGATCGTGTTGAGCAGCACCGGCCAGACGCACGCGTAGACGACGAGAGTGACCTTCGACAGCTCACCGATGCCCAGCAGCAGCGTGAACACCGGGAGCAGTGCCAGTGCGGCGGTGTTGCGGGCGAGCTCCAGCAGCGGCTGCAGGAAGCGCGCGACGGGCCGGTACCAGCCGATCAGCAGCCCGAGCGGCACCGCGACGGCCACGGCCACGGCGAACCCGGCGGCCGACCGCCCGACGCTGGCCAGCAGGTGGTCGGCGAGCTGCCCGTCGAGCACGAGGTCCCAGAGGGCCCGCAGGTCTTCGGACAGCGGCGGCGGGAACGTCCGGGTGCCTTCGTCGAGCACGAACCGGGGGAGAAGCTCCCAAAGCGCGACGAAAAGCACAATCGCGGCCGAGCCGTGCACCGCGCGGGTCAGCTTCTTCGTGAACCGCCGTGGTTTCGGCGGCGGGGTCGCCGGTCCACTGTGGACGGGTGGCGCTTCGAGGGTGGTGGTCATCCGAGGACGCTCCGTTCGTGTTCGGCCGCCTTGCGGACCTCGTCGTGCAGCAGCTCCCACAGCCGGTGGCGCTGCCGCCCGAACGCCGGGTCGGACCGGACGTCCCCGGTGCGGTCGCCGAGGTCGATGTCGACGACGGCCTTGAGCCGCCCGGGCCGCGACGTCAGCACGGCGACCCGCTGCCCGAGGTAGACGGCTTCGTCGATGCCGTGGGTGATGAACACGATCGTCTTGCCGGTGCGGCGCCAGATCCGCAGCAGCTCGTCCTGCAGCTGCTCGCGGGTCTGGGCGTCGAGAGCGGCGAACGGCTCGTCCATCAGCAGCACCGCCGGGTCGTAGGCGAGGCTGCGGGCGATCGCGACCCGCTGCTTCATCCCGCCGGAGAGCTCGTGCGGGTAACGGTCCTCGAAGCCGGAAAGCCCGACCAGGGCGAGGAACTCGTGCGCCCGGTCCGCCCGCTGCCGCTTCCCGAGCGGGCCGCCCTCGAGGCCGAACTCGACGTTGGCGCGGGCCGTGCGCCACGGGAACAGCGCGTACTGCTGGAAGACGACCCCGCGGTCGAGGCCGGGGCCGCGCACCGGCTCGCCGTTGATCAGCACCTCACCGGACGTCGGCGTGGTGAGCCCGCCGAGGAGGTCGAGCAGGGTCGACTTGCCCGACCCGCTCGGCCCGACGAGGGACAGGAAGGTGCCTTCGGCGACGTCGAGCGTGACGTCGTCGAGTGCGGTCAGCTCGCCGAAAGTCTTGGTGACGGACCGGATCCCGATCACTTGGTCACCGCCGGGGCGCCGTCGCGGTAGGGGTTGAACTCGTTGGTGTAGAGCTTCGCGGTGTCGATCTTCTCGCCCTTGATGTAGCCCTGCTGCTTCAGCCACGGCTCCCACAGCGTGTAGTCCTGGTCGGAGATGAGACCGCCGTGGGTGATCCCGACGCTCTTCCAGTACTTGAGGGTGCCGGTGTTCTCGTTGCGGCCGCGGGCGTTGATGATCTTGGTGAACCGGGCGATCACCTCTTCGCGCGGGGTGGTGCGCTCCCATTCGATCGCCTTCGCCACCGCGGAGACGAAGATCTTCGTGGTCTCCGGGTACTTCTTGATGAAGTCGGTGCGCAGCACGTACGGGCCGCCGTTGTAGGGGCCGAACGCCTGGACGTCGCTGAACAGGGCTCGGACCCCGCCGGCGGCGAGGGCGTGGTCCTGCAGGATCCCCTGCAGAGCGACAACGTCGAGCTGGCCGTTGCGCAGCGCCTGCTCGGCGTTCACCGGCGGGATGACCACGAGCTGGACCTGCTTGATCTCCTCGTCCGAGAGGCCTTGCTTTTGCAGCCAGGTGTCGAGCGCGGCCTCCAGGTTGGCGCCGGCCGTGTTGACGCCGACCTTCTTGCCGACCAGGTCGCGGGCCGTCCGGATCGGACTGTCCTCTTTGGCGTAATAGCCGATGAACGCCTTGTCGTCGGAGCCGTAGTAGTTGACGACCGCCTTGACCGGCGCGCCGGCTTCGACCAGCTTGACCACGGCGCCGGTGAAGGCGCCGCCGAAGTCGGTCTGGTCGGTGGCCGCGGACTGGATGTCCTGCGGGCCGCTGATCGTGTTGCCGACCCACTTCAGCTTGACCGGGCCGAAGTAGCCCAGGTCCTCGGCGAGCTCGGGCAGGGTGACGGAGTTCGCGCTGCCCTGGTAGCGCAGTTCGAGTTTCTCGGGTTGCCCGGGCGCGCCGGTGGCCGTCGCCGACGCGCACCCGGCGAGCAGCACCGCGGCGGCGGCCAGGAGGGGCAAGGTCTTCTTCACGGTGGTTTCGTCCGTTCCGGGAGTCGGCGGGGATGCCTCGATTGTTCGGGGCGGCCGAGCGGACGGTCAATTTTGCGAGTTCGTGAAATAACTCCGCCGATTCACGAAGCGTGCGAGAGTCCGGTGAGGAGCGGCCCGAGCGGGTCGTCGTAGAGGAGGTCGAGCAGCACCGCGCCGCCGGCGGTGGCCAGCTCCGTGCCGGGGAAGCTCGTCGGCACAACGGTTTCCGCCGGATCGGTGCGTCCTCGCGACCGTTCGCGGACCGCGTCCCGGATGGCGGGAAGGCAACCGGGCACCTGGGCTGCACTCCGGTCGACCACGACGAGCACGGCCGGGTTCAGGACGTCGAGCAGCAAGGCTGCGGCCTGGCCGATGAGCCGCGCGCGGTCGTGGAACAGCCGCACCGCGGCGGAATCGCCCGCAGCGGCGAGCGCGAGCAGGTCCGGAAAGGGAATGCCCGCTTTGCGCGCGATCGTCGCTTCGGAAACGGTGGCTTCGAGGCAGCCGGTGCGCCCGCAGCGGCACGGCTCGGCGCTGTTGTCGACCGGCAGGTGCGCCACCGCGCCCGCGGCCGAGCGCGGTCCGTGGTGCACGGTGTCCCCGGTGGCGAACGCGGCGTCGACGACGTTGCCGGTGAACAACTGCACGACGCTGTCGCGGGCTCTCGGGTGGCCGAAGAGGCGTTCGGCGTGGACGAGCGCCCGCGCGTGGCCGTCGACCTCGACGGCCAGCCCGGTGCTTTCGGTCAGCAGGTCCCGCACCGGCACGTCTTTCCAGTCCAGCAGCGGGTGTTCGACGACGGTGCCGGACTCGCGGTCGACCCAGCCGCCGGTGGCCACCCCGAGCCCGAGCGGCTCGCGGTCCGGCGCGTGCCCGAGCAGCAGGTCGTCGAGGATCTCCGCGGCCCGGGCGAGCAGGTCTTCGGCGGCCAGGCCGTCGTGCGGTTCTTCGTGCTGCACCAGGACGTTCCCGCGCAGGTCGAGCAGCGCTACGGTCGCGTGGTGCACGGCCAGGTGCAGCGCCCCGGCGACGTGCCGCCCGGTGTCGAGGTCGACGGGCACGTGCGGCCGCCCGACGTTCCGCCGCGGTTCGGCTTCGGGCAGTTCGCGCAACAGCCCGCGCCGCAGGAGCTCGCCGGCGTGCCCGCTGACCGCGGCGGCGGACAATCCGGTCCGCCGCGCGACGGTGCTGCGCGCGATCGGCCCGCCGTCGAGCACCGCCCGTAGGACGGCGCTGGCACTGGCGCTGCGCCGGGCGCCGCGCGCGTCCGTCCTCTGTGGACCGCCGGCCCCCGTCATGGCCTGATGGTGGCAGACGCCGGGGTGTCCGCCCAGTGTGCCCAGGGTGTGGGTGTTGACGCATACCCATATCGGCATATGATGGCGGCGTGGCACGAGCAGCAACGACGACCGACACCTTCAACGCCGTCGCCGAACCGCGGCGGCGGCAGATCCTCGACGTCCTCATGGCCGGTGAGCGGTCGGTCGGCGACCTCGTCGACGCGCTCGGGCTCGCGCAGCCGCAGGTGTCGAAGCACCTGCGCGTCCTGCGGGAGGTGGGCGCCGTGGACGTGCGCGGGGCCGGCCGTCAGCGGCTCTACCGGCTCAACGGGCCCGCGCTCAAACCCATCCACGACTGGGTCAGCCGCTACGAGCGGACCTGGTCGGAACGCTTCGAGCTGCTGGACGACGTCCTCGAAGAACTCAAGGAACAGGAGCAGTGACGTGGAGATCACCACCCCCGGCGACGACCGGATCCTCATCACCCGGGAGTTCGCCGCGCCGAAGCACCTCGTCTACCGCGCGTGGACCACACCGGAGCTGGTGAGGCGCTGGTGGGCCGGGCACCGGGGCACGACCACCGAGGTCGAGCTGGACCTGCGGCCCGGCGGCCGCTGGCGGTACGTCCTCAAGACGAACGACGGCGCCGAGGTGGGCTTCCACGGGGAGTACCGCGAAGTCGTGCCGGAGGAGAAGATCGTCTACACCGAGGTGTTCGAGCTGCCCGGGGTCGACCTCGACTCCGTCGACGGGCCGCTCAACACCGCCACCTTCACTGCTCTCGACGGCGACCGGACGCGCCTGGAGCTGCTGACCGAGACCGGGAGCAAGGAGCTGCGCGACGTCATCCTCGGGTCCGGCATGGAGGTCGGCGTCCGGGAGCAGATGGTGCTCATCGAGGAGCTGGCGAACTCCCTGCGCTAGCCGGCAGGGACCGGGCATCCACCCGGGCCGGCGCGTCGAGCCCTCGAAGTCCATGCGCTTGGGGGGCGGGCCAGAATCAGCGGGTGCAGTTCGCCATCCTCGGGCCGGTCGAAGCCCGCCGTCCCGACGGGATCCCGGTCGCCCTCGGCGGGCCGCAGCTGCGTGGGCTGCTCGCGTTGCTCGCCCTCGACGCCGGGCGGGTCGTCAGCGCCGAGCGGCTGATCGACGGCCTGCACGGCGAGCACCCGCCCGAAGGCGCCGCCGACGCCCTGCAGTCCCAGGTTTCCCGGCTCCGGCGGCGGCTGCGGGACGGCGGCGCGCCCGACGGGCTCGTCGAGTTCACGCCCGCCGGGTACCGGCTGGCCGTCGAGCCGCGGGCCGTCGACGTCCACCGGTTCGAACGGCTCACCGCCGAAGCGCGGGAGACACCCGATCCGACCACCAAGCTCGAGCTGTTCGGCGAGGCGCTCGCGCTCTGGCGCGGCCCGGCGCTCGACGGGCTCGCGGACCCGCCGCGCGCGGCCCGGCTGGCCGAGCTGCGGCTGGCCGCGACCGAAGACCGCGTCGAAGCCGGGCTCGCGCTCGGCCACCACGAGCGGCTGGTCGCCGAACTGCGTGAGCTCACCGAGGAGCATCCGCTGCGGGAGCGGCTCGCGGCGCAGCTCGTCCGGGCGTTGCACGGCAGCGGACGCCCGGCCGAAGCCCTCGCCGTCTTCGCCGAAGTCCGGGAGCGCCTCGCCGACGAGCTCGGCGCGGACCCGTCTCCGGAGCTCGCGGACGCGCACGTCGCCGTCCTGCGGGCCGCCGCGCCCGCGCCGGCGCGGCGGGTCCCGGTGCCGCTCACCGCGTTTGTCGGCCGGACCGAGCTCGACCGGCTGACCGCGGCCCTGCGTGACGCCCGGCTCGTCACGCTCATCGGGCCCGGTGGCGCGGGCAAGACCCGGCTCGCCGTCGAGGCCGCGGCCGGCGAAACCGGCGAAGTGTGCTTCGTCGAGCTGGCCACGACGACCGACGTCCCGCGAGCCGTGCTCGCCGCGCTGGGCCTGCGGGAACAGGGTGTGCTCGCGCCGGGCGCGCCCGCGGATCCGGCCGACCGGCTGGTCGCCGGGCTCGCCGACCGGCCGCTGCTGCTGGTCCTCGACAACTGCGAACACGTCGTCGCCCGGGCCGCCACCCTGGTCCGGCGGCTGCTCGGCGAGTGCGCCGGGCTGCGGGTGCTCGCCACCAGCCGGGAGGCGCTCGGCCTGACCGGCGAAACGCTGGTGCCGGTCGGCGCGCTGCCCGCCGAAGCCGCCGAACGGCTGTTCAAGGACCGGGCCGCGGCGGTGGCCGGTGCTCAGGAGCCCGATCCCACGGCGGTCACGCGCATCTGCACCGCCCTCGACGGTCTTCCGCTGGCGATCGAGCTCGCCGCCGCGCGGCTGAAGTCGATGTCCGCGGCCGACGTCGCCGCCCGGCTCGGCGAGCCCTTCCGGCTGCTTTCCCGCGGGGAGCGGACCGCCGAGCCGCGGCACCGGACGCTGCGCGGGGTCGTCGAGTGGAGCTGGGACCTCCTGGAGCCGGACGAACAGTGGCTCGCCGGCCGGTTCGCGGTGTTCACCGGCGGCGCCCGGCTCGACGCGGTCGAGCGGGTCTGCGACGTCCCCGACACCGACTTCGTGCTCACCGGCCTGGTGGAGAAGTCCCTCGTCGAGTTCGCCGGCGGCCGTTACCGGATGCTCGAGACGATCCGCGCGTTCTGCGCCGAGCAGGGTGACGACCGGCACGAGGCGCACGCGAAGTACTTCCTCGACCTCGCCCGCGCCGCCGAACCGAAACTGCGCGGCGCGGACCAGCTGACCGCCTTGGCGGAACTGACCGCCGAGCACGCCGACCTCCACGCGGCGCTGCGCTGGAGCGTCGAGCACGCGCCGGACGTCGCGCTGCGGCTCCTCGCGGCGCTCACCTGGTACTGGTGGCTGCGCGGCCTGCGCGGCGAGGCGGCGCCGTTCGCGGACGCCGTGCTCGCCGCCGTCGGCCCCGAGCCGCCGCCCAGGCTCGTCGAGGAGTACGTCCTGTGCGTGATCCACGCGTCGGACACCGACGTCGAGATCGAGCCGATCCTGGCCGCCCACCCCGGCCCGCTGCGGTACCCGTACCTCTTCCTGCTGTGGGCGTTTTCCCCGCGTACCAAGGTGAAGGAGGGTGAACGGCTGGCCGCGCTCGTCGGCGACGACGCGTGGTCGCGCGCGTTCACCCGGGTCGGCGACGGCCTCGGCGCGCAGTACCGCGGCCGGGTCGCCGAAGCCGAAGGGCACTTCTCGGCGGCGCTGGACGGGTTCCGCGCCCTCGGCGACCGCTGGGGTGAGGCGAGCGCGCTGGAGAAGCTCGCGGAGTTCGCCGACTGGCGCGGTGAGCACGCGCGGTTCCGCGAGCTGATGGACGAGTCCGTCCGGCTGGCCGGTGAGCTCGGAGCCGGCGAAGACGCCGCCGACCTGCTCTGCCGCCGCGCCGACGGGGTGCTCCGGGCCGGGGACGCCGAGGCCGCCCGAGCCGACTACGAAGCCGCCGCCGAGCAGGCCCGCGCGGCCGGGACACCGGTGATGCTGGCCCGGGCGCGCGGCGGGCTGGGGGAGATCGCGCGGCGCGCGGGCGACCTGTCCGCGGCCCGGCGCTGGTACACCTCGGCGCTCGCGCTGCCCGCGGGCCCGGTGACCGGCGGTGAGACGCGGATCCGCCTCTACACCGGCTTCGGCTGGACCGCGGCCGCCGAGGGTGGGCTCGATGAGGCGACCGAGCTGCACCAGGAGGCGCTGGCGACGGCGCTCGACCACGTGAACCTGCCCGGCGCGGCGCAGGCGGTCGAAGGACTGGCCGGGGTGCTCGCCGCCCGGGCCGAGGACCACCGGGCCGCGTTCCTGCTCGGGGCCGCCGTCGGGCTGCGCGGCGCGCCGGTCACCGGGGACGCCGACGTCGCCGCGGTGACCGAGCGCGTGCGGGCCCGCATCGGCGCCGAGGCTTACGCCGAAGCCTTCGACCGCGGCCGCGAGATGCCCCCTGAGCAGGCACTTCAGGAGCTCGGTCAGCGGCGGTTCGCGCTCGGTTCGTGAGCGGTTGGCGACCGGGCCCAGAGTTCGTGGCATGACGAAGAACATCCTGATCTCCGGGGCCAGCGTCGCCGGCCCCGCCCTCGCCTTCTGGCTGCACCGCCACGGCTTCCGCGCCACCGTCGTCGAGCGGGCCCCGAGCCTGCGCGAAGGCGGTTACAAGGTCGACATCCGCGGGGTCGCCGTGGACGTCGTGCGCCGGATGGGCCTGCTGGAGCAGGTGCACGCGGCGAGCACCGACATGCAGGGCGCCGCGTTCGTGAACAAGCGCGGCAAGGAGCTCGCGACGCTCGACGCCGACACGTTCGGCTTCCGCCACGGCGACGACACCGAGATCCTGCGCGGCGACCTCGCGAAGATCCTCTACGCCGCGACCCGCGACGACACCGAGTACGTCTTCGGCGACTGGGTCACCGGCCTCGACGAGCGCGCGGACGGCGTCCACGTGACCTTCGCCCACGGCGCGCCGCGCCGGTTCGACCTGGTGGTCGGCGCGGACGGCCTGCACTCCGGCGTCCGCGCGCTGGCGTTCGGCCCGGAGGAGGACTTCCTGCGCCGGTTCGACGCCTACATCTCGATCTCGACCGTGCCCAACAGTTTTGCTCTCGACCGCTGGGAGCTGCTGCACTCGGCGGCGCCGGGCAAGATGGTCAACGTCTACAGCACCGCCCGCGCCGACGACGCGAAGGCCGCGTTCTGGTTCTCCGCGCCCCCGCTGTCCTACGACCGCCGTGACGTCGAGGGCCAGAAGGACCTCGTGGCCGGCCGGTTCGCCGGGCTGGGCTGGGCGATTCCGGAGCTGCTCGAAGCCATGCGCTCGGCGGGCGACTTCTACTTCGACCCGGTCTGCCAGATCGTCATGGACCACCTGTCGACCGGCCGCGTGACCCTGCTGGGCGACGCGGGCTACTGCGCGTCCCCGGCCTCGGGCCAGGGCACGAGCCTGGCGTTGGTGGGGGCGTACGTCTTGGCGGGGGAGCTGGCGGCGTCGGACGACTTCGCGACGGCGTTGTCCCGGTACGAGACGGAGATGCGGCCGTACATCGAGAAGAACCAGGCGCTGGCGAAGGCGGCGCTGCGCGGGATCATCCCGCAGTCCCGGGCGTTCGCGTGGTTCAACACCCGGATGATCAAGCTGATGCCCTACCTCCCGGGGCGCAACCGGGTGCTGGAGCAGATGTCCCGCCCGATTCGGGAAGCGGCGAATGCTGTGGTTTTGAAGGACTACGCACCGGTATTCCGGTGCACCGTGCACGATATTCGATGATCGTTGTAACGGCGCTCGAGGTAGTGGCGAGTAACAACTTTGCCATACCCTGTTCGCCGAACTTTCGAGAAAGCTGGATGATCCGATGGACGAGATCTTCCTCTCCGATCTTGCGCCCGTGGTCGAGGCCGCCAACGGCCGAACCCAACGATTGATAGATCTGATCGCGCCGAAAATTCACGTCGACTGGACTTCCGGGCGGACGGAGGTCGACCAGCGCGATTCGATCGCCGGATCGATCCGGGAGCTGACCGGTTCGCCGGCTTCCGACGAGATCGCGGACAGGTTCCTGGCCACCGTCGACGACGGCTTCGCCGTGCGGCCGTTCGGGCCGGGCCCCGACGACCCGGGCTTCCGCGCCATCCCGTGGCGGTCCCTCTCGCACGCCTACTCGGTGGAGACCATGGGGCTGCCCGACTGGGAGTGGCTCGGGATCCACGAGGGTGCTTCCGCGCGGGAGGTCCGGGCGGCGTTGGAAGCTTTTCCGGCTCGTCCCGACTACGTGCTGTCCGAAGAACACGTCGCGATGCTGACCGACTCGGCGGCGTTCTCGCTGCCGCTGCTGCGGATCCGGCCCGAGTTCCCGCCGCGTCCGTCCGGGTTCACCCCGCTCCTGCGGTTCGCCGAGGACGGTGTCCCCCTGGACCGCATCGTGCTCAGGCAGCGGCCGGAGAACGGCGGGGGTGGCGACGGCGGCGACAAGAAGCCGCCACCGCCGGCGCCGGGTCCGGACTACGCGAAGCTCGCCGAACAGATCTGGACCTTCGTCAAGGAAGTGGGGGAATGTCTCGCCCACGGTCAATGGTCGATCCAGTGGGCGTGGATCTATCCTCTCGGTGTCCGGGTCTGCCTGGATGCCGCTTGTGCGGAAAAGATCTCCGCGGCGCTCAAGGGGCTGCTCGGAACGGCCGCGGGAAATCTGCTTGCCGTGATCGGGACGCTGATCGCGAAAGGTCTTCTGACGTGGGCGGGCCTTCTTTCCGCATTGGGCTGGCTCGGGTTGGCGATTCTCCATTTCGCGGCGTACTGGACGGTGATGATCGCGTTGAACGCGACCCCGCGAGGGGTCTGCATCGTGCATCTTTTCCCGTGGAACTCGGCCCTCAGCGCGGGGCTGATCAACGGCTGGGCGGAAGGGCGGTGACCGCGGCCTGGAGCGCCGCGCGCACCCGCTGAGGGGGAAGCCGTCGCCGGGGCGCGCCGGCGTCCCGGCGGTAGCGGGTGGATCAGGCGATCTCGAACGCGACCGTCAGCCACTCGCGCACGTCGTCGTCCACATCGGACACCGTGCGCAGGATCAGCTTGTGTCCCACGCGGGGGCCGCTCGCCCAGCTCGCCGGGGCGATCCGCGCCGTCTCCAGCGGGTGGGGCAGCCACAGATACACCAGGACGTCGCGTGAGCGCGGGCGCAGCTCGGCCAGCTTCCGGTCGCGCTTGAGGAACACCCCCACCTTGACGGCGTCCTCGTGGACGTCGCCCAGGGTGCGCAGGTGCGTGACGACCGCGTCGTAGACCTCGCGCTGCCAGGGGGCGCGGCCGGCGAACGTCTCGTCGACCGTGCAGCCCGGGACGCACGTGTGGCCCTGGCCGGCGCGCGCGAACTCGCGGTCGCACTGCGGGCACGTCCAGCGGGTCGGCATGCCGTCCAGGATGGCACTCACAGCGGGACGGGGCCGAGCGCGGGGATCGTCGCCGCCGCCTGGACCAGGCGCCGGGCCGCCGTGGCCGCCGTCTTCCGCTGACCAGGGGGCAGGCGGTCCAGCAGCTCGCCCAGCGCCGCGTGCCGCCGGTCGAGGATCCGCGTCACCAGCTCACGCCCGGTCGTGGTGACCTCCAGGGTCACGACGCTCCGGTTGCGCGCGTCGCGGCCGCGGACCACGTACCCGAGCGCCTCCAGCCGGTCGGCCAGCCGGGTCACCGACGACGCGTTCACGCCCGTCGCCGCCGCCAGCCGCGAGCTCGGGACCCGGCCGAGGCGGTCGAGGATGAGCAGCAGCCGCGTCTGCGGGAACGACACCTCCGGCGGCGCCGCGTGCGCGCACTCCCACGCGATGCCGACCAGGACCAGGGTGAGGCCGTCCAGGGCTTCGACATCCGGGTCGGCGGCCGGGGACGCGGTTTCGAGGGTTTGCATGACGCAATACTTGCCAACCGCAAGAGTATCGGTCAAGATGGGCCGCCCCGGCGCTCACCGGGCCGTCCGGCCGGATCGGCTGCCCTTTCTTGTGCCTCCACTGTGGACTGCGGGAAACCGTTGGCACGCAACAGAAATAATCCAGATTTTGGTGAACTCCGTCGCGACGGGAGCCGTAGTACCCGGCACACGCCCAGGACCCGGACCGTGCTGGTCGTGGTGGCCACGCTCGCCGTGGTCGCCGCGGGCTCGGTCCTGGTGCTGAAGGCCAGTGCCCAAACCGCCCCCGGGTCGACGCAGGCGCAGGTCCCGGCCTACGGGCACACCATGGCGGGGATGCAGGCGGGCCCGGTCGCGGCAGCGAACGTCGCCGGCGCCGGGCCGGTCACCGAGCTGGACAAGACGTTCCTGGTCAAGGTCCGCCAGGCGGGCCTGTGGGAGATGCCCGCCGGCGACCTCGCGCAGTCCCACGCCGGCAGTGACGCGGTGAAACGCGCCGGGCTGCACCTGCTGGACGGGCACTTTCACCTCGACCAGCTCGTCCGCGAGGACGCGAAGATGCTCGGCGTCACGCCGCCCGACCTGGCCGGCGCCGAGCAGCAGGGCTGGGTCCGGCAGCTGACCGCCGCCCAGGGGCTCGAGTTCGACAAGCTGTTCGTGAAACCTGCTGCGCGCCTCGCACGGCAAGATCTTCGCGACCATCGCCGAGGTCCGCGCCGGCACGCAGAACGACGTCATCCGCCGGCACGCGACGCAGGCGAACCAGACGGTGCTCGACCACATGAACGTCACGGAGGACACCGGCCTGGTCGACCCGCAGACGATCGCCGACGTCGCCGCGGCGGTCAACCCGCCGAAGTGACCCCCGACAGGTAGCGCTGCACGGTCGGCGCGATCTCGGCGACGATCTCCGCCGGGGTCAGTGCCACCACCGGGGGCAGGCGCAGCACGTACCGCGTGAGCGCCAGGCCGAACAGCTGGCTCACGATCAGGCCCGCGCGGCGCGGTGCGTCGGCCGGGTTGCCGAACCGCAGGACCGCGGGGGTGACCTGGCCGGCGAACACGTCGCGGATCTTCTCGACGACGGCGTCGTCCGCGACGGCGGAGCGCAGCAGCGTCAGCAGGATCTCGTCGGTCGGCGGCTGCTCCCACAGCACGAGGAACTGCCGGGTCAGCAGCTCACCGACCGTGTCCGGGTCGGCCGCGGCCAGGTCCGGCAGGTCGAGCTCGACGTCGACGGCCGCGGCGAACAGGCCGTCCTTGCTGCCGTAGTAGCGCATCACCATCGACGGGTCGATGTCCGCGTCGGCGGCGATCGCGCGGATCGTCGCGCGGCGGAAGCCGTCGGCGGCGAACCGGCGGCGCGCGGCCTCCAGGATGGTCGCCCGGGTGGCGTCTGAACGGCGGGGGGAGCTCATGTCAACAAGTGTAGGCCAACACTTGTTGACAAGCCAGGCCGAGGGTGCTTACGTGGATGCCAACAGTTGTTGGCAACTTCGGAGGAGCCGTCATGTCCCTGCCCGCCCGCACCGATGTCCTGGTCGTCGGCGGTGGCCCCGCCGGGCTCACCGCCGCGATCGCCCTCGCCGACGCCGGCGTCGACTTCGTGCTGCTCGACCGCCAGGCCGAGGGCGCGAACACCTCACGGGCCTGCGTGATCCACGCCCGGACCCTGGAGGTGCTGGCAGAGCTCGGCGTCACCGAACGGCTGAAGGAGCTGGGTGTCGTCGTCCCGACGTTCACCGTCCGCGACGGCGCCACCGTGCTCGCCCGGATCGGGTTCGGCGACCTGCCCACCGAGCACCCGTACACGCTGATGGTGCCGCAGGACCGGACCGAAGCGGTGCTGCTCGAGCGGCTGCGCGAAGCCGGCGGCGACGTGCACCGCCCGTACGAGGTCACCGCGGTCGAGGGCGACGACACGGGCGTCACGGTCACGACGACCGGCGCCGCCGTGCGCGCGAAGTACGTCATCGGCGCCGACGGCATGCACAGCACCGTGCGCGAGCAGGCGGGCATCGGCTTCACCGGGGCGAGCTACGCCGAGTCGTTCGTGCTGGCCGACGTCCGGATGGGCTGGCCGCTTGAGCGCGACGAGGTCAGCCTGCACCTCTCGCCGGAAGGGGTCACGGTGGTCGCCCCGCTGCCCGGCGGCGACGACCACTACCGGGTGGTCGCGACGGTCGCCGAGGCCCCCGAACACCCCGGGACCGCCGACATCCAGTCCATTGTGGACAAGCGCGGGCCGGAGGGCGCTCGCAGCCGGGTCACCGAGGTCGTCTGGAGCTCGCGGTTCCGGGTGCACCACCGGGTGGCCGACCACTACCGCGCGGGCCGGGTCCTGCTGGCCGGCGACGCCGCTCACGTGCACAGCCCGGCGGGCGGGCAGGGCATGAACACCGGCATCCAGGACGCCGTGGTGCTCGGCCGGCTGCTGGCCAGGGTGGCCGCGGGCGAGCCGGACGCGCTCCTGGACACCTACGAGACGACCCGCCGCCCCGTCGCGACCGGCGTCGTGGCGTTCACCGACCGCATGACCCGGATGGCGACCCTGCGGCCCCGCCCGGCGCGCCTGCTGCGCAACACCGTGCTGAAGGCGGCGTTCTCGCTGCCGCCGGTGCGGGGGAAGCTCGCCCACCAGCTGGCGGAGCTGGACGCGCGCTGAAGCTCGGAGCCGGCGTCAGCGGGTCGGCGGCACGATCCCGTACTCGTGGATCTTGCGGTAGATCGTCGCCCGCGAGATGCCGAGCAGCTTGGCCGCCCGCACCTTGTTCCCGTCCGCGTCTTCGAGGCACCGGACGATGGCGTCCCGCTCGATCGACTCGAAGCGGTTCAGCGGCCGCCGCGTCACGGCGTGGAACTCCGCGGGGAGGTCGCCCGGGCGGATGGTGCCGGCCCGGCGGCGCTGGGCCACCTTGCGCAGCACCTGGTAGAGCTGCCCGGTGTTGCCCGGCCACTCCGCCCGCATCAGCAGGTGCAGCGCCGCGGCCGAACACGTCAGCCGGCCGCCGTAGCCCAGCTTGCTCAGCGCCAGCGGCACCAGCTCGGCCAGGTCCTCGATGTGGTGGCGCAGCGGTGGCACGAGCACCGTCCGCGGGAACGACTTCAGCAGCTCGGCCAGCCTCGGTTCGGTCTCGGCCTCCGGCACCAGCGTCGCGACGACCCAGGGCGCGTCGGGCCGCTCCCGCAGTTCGCGCAGCACCGTCGCCAGCCCGTTCGCCGCCGGCGCCGGCAGGCGGTCGGCGTGGCGCACCACCAGCGTGCGGATCGGGGTTTCGGCGTGTTCGCGCAGCAGCGAGCCCGCCCAGTCGGGGCCCGTCGCCGTCGCCGCGTCGACGGTGAGCAGCCGGTCCGCCGGGTGGTGGCGCTGGTGCAGGCCCTTCGCGAGGGTGAGCTTGCCGGTGCCCGGCTCACCCTCGAGCGCGACCCACTCGCCGCGCTGGTGGCCGGTGTCGAGGTCGTGCCCGCAGCGCAGCCACAGCGGCGCCGAGCCGACGACGCCCGGCAGGTACATCGGCAGCATCGGCGTCGACGCCGCGATCGTGTCCTCCGCCTCGATCAGCTTGACCGACAGCACACCACCCGCGGTGTCGGTCTCGCGCTGGCCGGGGACGCGGCGGCAGAACACCCGCACCCGCAGGCCGCTGGAGAGGGCGAGCGTGGCCGACGTCCGGCGGCCGTCGGCCAGCGCCTCGGTCGCGTGACTGAGCAGCACCGACTGGTCGGCCGGGTCGAGCAGCTGCCGGGCCCGGTCGTTCATCATCACGATGTCCTCGTTGAACGCGAGCACGATGCCGGTCCAGCGGCGGCAGGTCTGCAGGTAGGCCTGGAAGAGGATCATCTCCCGCAGGTCGCTGTGGCGCAGCAGGGCCTGCCGGATCTGCTCGGCGGTCGAGCGGGCCAGCGCGATGAGCAGGCCGCCCGCGTCCTTGTACCAGCAGGTGAGGTCGACGGCGCCGATCTTCTTGCCGGAGATCGGGTGGTGGATCGGGACGCCGGCGCAGGCGAGGTTCTCCAGGTGCTCGGCGTAGTGCTCGTGACCGAACACCGTCGTCGCGCGGCCGTCCTCCAGCGCGGTGCCGATGCCGTTGGTGCCGACGGACTGCTCGCCGTAGCTGAACCCGGGCACCAGCTCGACGCGCTCGAGGTGCCGGCGCAGGTCGGCGTCACCGGTCCGCTGGGTGAGCACCACGCCACTGGCGTCGGTGAGGATGAGGCTGATCGGCTGGCCGTCGAACTGCTCGCCCAGCTTGTGGAGCACCGGTTCGGCGCCGCGCATCAGCGGGATGTCGAGGTTCTGGTCACCGTGGAACAGCGGGTCGATCCGCTCGGCCTGCACCTGGAACTCCTGCGACCGCCGCCAGGAGGCGAGGATCGTCTGCCGGACTGTTCCGGGGGGCACCGGTTCGGCGGTCAGGAAACGCACCCGGGTGCGGGCGAGCTCGTCGTCGGCGAGCAGGGTTCCGGGCGCGATGTCGTCCACGCGTGACCTCCATTTTCCCGCGGCCCACGTGGGTGCGGGCACACCCGTTGTGCCGCCCGTCCAGCCTAGAGCGCGTTGCGCCGCGGCGGTGTCTCAAATTGAGACGGCCGGGGCGCGCCGTCGGCGGTCGGATGGACCCGGAAGAGACCGCTGACCAGGAGGAGGGCTCATGGCCGCCGATGCCGCGGAGACCTACAACCCGTGGACGATCGTCAACCTGGTTTTCACGCATCTGGCCGAACAGGGGCTGCACCCGGTGTTCGGCGGGGAGGGACATCCGGGTGAGCCGGCCGCGGCGCTGCTGCGCGCGCTCGGGATCACCCCGACCGTGGAAGGGGACGCGCGCGTGCGGAACGGCGTGCAAAACGAGCTGGCCGAATTGCGCGCCCGCATGCTCGGTGCGGACGAAACGCCCTGAGCAGCGGTTCTGTCTCAGATTGAGACCCGCGTCACTCGTGGCCGCCCCTTGAATGGTGAACGCAGGACGTCCGCCCCGACGGCGAGCGACGGACAAGGAGTCTCCATGAGTCGCCAGAGTGTGGCGAAAGCCCACCAGAAGATCCAAGAACTGTCGTGGGAGCCGGCGTACCACACCCCGGTTTCGCACTACGGGACCGACTACACCTTCCAGAAGGCCAAGAAGAAGGACCCGCTGAAGCAGGTCCTCCGGTCCTACTTCCCGATGCAGGAAGAAAAGGACCACCGGGTCTACGGCGCCGAAGACGGCGCGATCCGCGGCAACATGTTCCGGCAGGTGCAGGAACGCTGGCTGGAATGGCAGAAGCTGTTCCTGTCGATCATCCCGCTGCCGGAGATCTCGGCCGCGCGGGCGATGCCGCTGCTGTTCCGCACGGTGCCCAACCCGGAGCTGCACAACGGCCAGGCGATCCAGATGATCGACGAGGTCCGGCACTCGACGATCCAGCAGAACCTCAAGCGCCTGTACATGCAGAACTACATCGACCCGGCGGGCTTCAACTCGAGCCTGCGCAACTTCCAGAACGACTACTGCGGCACGATCGGCCGTCAGTTCGCCGAAGGGTTCATCACCGGTGACGCCATCACCGCGGCGAGCATCTACCTGACGATCGTGGCGGAGACGGCGTTCACCAACACGCTGTTCGTCGCCATGCCGGCCGAAGCCGCCGCGAACGGCGACTACCTGCTGCCGACGGTGTTCCACTCGGTGCAGTCCGACGAGTCCCGGCACATCAGCAACGGCTACGCGACGCTGCTGATGGCGTTGTCGGACGAGAGCAACCACCAGCTGCTCGAACGCGACCTGCGGTACGCGTGGTGGAACAACCACGCCGTCGTCGACGCCGCGATCGGCACGTTCATCGAGTACGGCACCAAGGACCGCCGCAAGGACCGCGAGTCCTACGCGGAGATGTGGCGCCGCTGGATCTACGACGACTACTACCGGTCCTACCTCGTCCCGCTCGAGAAGTACGGGCTCGTGATCCCGCACGACCTCATCGAAGAGGCGTGGAACCGGATCTGGAACAAGGGCTACGTGCACGAGGTCGCGCAGTTCTTCGCCACCGGGTGGCTCGCCAACTACTGGCGCATCGACCCGATGACGGACGAGGACTTCGAGTGGTTCGAGTACAAGTACCCCGGGTGGTACGACAAGTACGGCAAGTGGTGGGAGAACTACGCCCGCCTCGCGACGCCGAACGGGCACCACCCGATCGTCGCCGAAGACGTCGACTACGTGTACCCGCACCGGTGCTGGACCTGCATGGTCCCGTGCCTGATCCGCGAGGACATGGTGGTCGACGAGGTCGACGGCCAGCACCGCACGTACTGCTCGGAGACGTGCCGCTGGACCGACGCCGAGGCGTTCCGGCCCACCTACCAGGGCCGCAACACCCCGAACATGGGCAAGCTGGTCGGTGCCCGCGAGTGGGAGACGCTCTACCACGGCTGGAACTGGGCCGACGTCGTCACCGACATGGGCTTCGTGCGTGACGACGGCAAGACCATGGTCGCGCAGCCGCACCTGGACCTCGACCCCAAGAAGATGTGGACGCTCGACCACCTGCGCCGGATGCCGGAGGTGCAGTCGCCGAACGTGCTGCTGAACCAGATGTCCGCCGACGAGCGGGCCGCGTTCGTGGCCGACTACAACCGCCAGGGCCCGGCCGGGCGCCCGGCGCCGCAAAAGGCCTGACACGACCGACGAGGGCGGCACTTTCACGTGAAAGTGCCGCCCCCAGGTGGGCACTTTCACGTGAAAGTGCCGGAATGGGGCTGGGATGGCGGAAAAGCACCGCGTCCGGTTCGAACCGGTCGGGATCGAGATCGACGTCGCCGAGGACACCACGATCCTGCGCGCCGCCGCCGAGCAGGGCGTCATGCTCATGCACGGCTGCAAGGAAGGGCAGTGCGCGGCCTGCAAGTCGTTCATCCTCGACGGCGAAGACGTCGAACACGACCGCTATTCGACCTTCGCGCTTCCGGACTACGAAAAGGAGGAAGGCTTCACGCTGCTGTGCCGGGCCCACGCCTACGAAGACCTCACGATCGAGCTGCTCAACTACGACGAGGAGATGATCCAGTCCGGCCTGCCGATCCAGGAGGCCGAAGTGGAGGTCGTCGCGAACGACCACGTCACGCACGACCTGCGTCACCTCGTCGTCAAGCTCACCGACCCGGACCAGTCGCTGAAGTTCTTTCCCGGGCAGTACCTGGACTTCGCGATCCCGGACTCCGAGGAGACCCGGTCGTTTTCCATGGCCAACACCTCGGCGCGTGACGGGCTCCTGGAGTTCGTCATCAAGATCTACCCCGACGGGCTGTTCTCCCGGTTCCTGGACACCGATGTCGCGGTCGGCGACCGGCTCCGGGTGACCGGCCCGTTCGGGGTGTTCACCCTCCGGGACAACCCGGGCAAGGACCTGGTCTTCGTCGGCGGCGGGGCCGGGATGGCGCCGATCCTGTCGCTGCTGCGGTCCATGGCCGAGCGCGGCATCGACCGGAAGGCGACCTACTACTACGGCGCCCGCCGCGAGGCGGACCTCTGCTTCCACGCGGAACTGCGGGAGCTCGAGGAGAAACTGCCGAACTTCCGTTACGTCCCAGCGCTTTCCGAACCGGGTGACGACGCCTGGGACGGCGAGACCGGCCTGATCACCGACGTCCTGCGCCAGGCCGGCCTCGACCTGACCGGAGCCGACGCCTACGTCTGCGGTCCGCCGCCGATGGTGGAGGCCGCGCTGGAACTGCTGCCCGCGCTCGGCGTCGCCGAAAAGCGCGTCTTCTACGACAAGTTCACCACCACGGGCGAAGGGTAAAAACCCATGACAGCCACTTCCGAACGCAGTGTGCCGAAGCCGACGTTCACCGACGCCGAAGCGGGCGCCAAGGTCTTCCCGGACTCGGACGCCCGCCGGTACAACTACTTCACCCCGGCCAAGCGCAAGCAGAGCCACTACGAGGACGTCACGGTCGAGGTCCAGCCCGACCCGCGGCACTACCTGTCCCAGGGCTGGCTCTACGCCTTCGCCGACGGCAAGGGCGGCTACCCGCTGGAGTGGACCGCGCTGAAGGCGTGGGGCTCGGACCGGCCGGTGCCCGAGCGCAGCCCCGGCTCCGGTGGCAAGGGCTACGACTGGCCCGCCCACGGCTGGCACGAGTTCCGCGACCCCAACGAGGAGTGGGAGCTCACCCTCTACCGGTACAACGCGAACGTGGTGCGCCAGCTCAACCAGAACATCGACGCGGCGCGGCAGGCCAAGGCGTTCGAGCAATGGAACCCGAACTGGGTCGACTTCGTCGCCAAGCACGTCGGCGCCTGGATGCACGTCGACCACGGCCTCGGCCTCTACCTGTACGCCAACGCCAACCGGCGCGCCCCGACGAACATGCACAACAACGCGATCTCGGTGAACAGCATGCACCGGATCCGCGCGGCACAGGACCTGGCCCTGTACAACCTGACGCTCACCGAAGAGGTCGACGGCTTCGACGGCAGCGCCCACCTGACGACCTGGGCCGAGGACCCGGCCTGGCAGGGCGTGCGGGAGACCGCCGAGCAGCTGACCGGGATCTGGGACTGGTGCGAGGCGATCTTCGCCGCGAACATCGTCTTCGAGCCCCTCGTCGGCGAGCTGTTCCGCAGCAACCTGGTGCAGCAGGCCGCGCCGGCGAACGGCGACTTCGTCACCCCGACGCTGATCGGCGCCGAGGAGTTCGACTTCTCGGAACGCGACCTCCGCTACACGAAGGCGATGTTCCACCTCCTGATCAACGACAAGGAGTTCGCCGGGCACAACCAGGCGCTGCTGCAGAAGTGGCTGGAGGAGTGGGTGCCGAAGAGCATCGCCGCCGCCCGGGCCCTGCAGCCGCTGTGGTCGCAGCCCGACGCCAAGCCGATCCGGTTCGAGGACGGTCTCGACCGGGCGAAGAGCCGGTTCGCCGGAATCCTGTCCGAATTGGGCCTCAAAGCACCGGAGGAGCTGAGCCAGTGACTGTCTTCAAGACCGCGGAAAGCCCGTACAAGACGAACAACACCGCGTCCAACATGTGCGGCTTCACGCTGATGAACAACCAGGTCGGCGCGATCATCGCGGAAGTCATGGCGAGCAAGGACAACGTGACCGTGACGCCGTTGCCTTCGATGATCCGCGTCGACGCGCAGGGCCGGACGGACCTCGTCTACGCCGAGGTCGACGAGGCCGCCGGCGAGGAAGAGGGCTGGTTCAACGCGGCCGAGTTCGAGGAGAGCATGTCCACCCACTACGGGCGGATGATCCACGAAGACGACCGCACGATCATGTTCGCCAACCCCGAGGACGCGGCCGAGTACCTCGACTTCGACCTCAAGCCCATCAAGTAACCAGAGCAGCAAGCAAGGAAGCACTCGATCCGCTCAGGAGGGTCACCCGTGTACGAAAAAGACGGCGAAAAGTATTTCGTGGTTGACGCCCACACCCATTTCTGGGACGCCAGCCCGGACAACTGGGTGAAGGGGCAGGAGGAATACGCCAAGGGCTGGATCGAGTGCTTCCACGCCTACCAGGGCCTCGGCCCGAAGGAGACGCACTGGCCGATCGACCGGTTCCAGAAGTACTCCGAAGAGCTGATGATGCACGACCTGTTCGAGGTCGGGCACGTCGACACGGCCATCTTCCAGCCGACCAACCTGCGGCAGTGGTACACGAACGGGTTCAACACGACCGAGGCCGACGGGGCGCTGGCCGCGAAGCACCCCGGTAAGTTCCTGGTGAACACCACCTTCGACCCGCGTGAAGGCGACGAGGGCATGAAGGCGTTCGAGGACCGCGTCAAGAAGTACGGCTGCAAGGGTGTCAAGCTCTACACGGCCGAGTGGCGCGGGGACTCCCGCGGCTGGAGCCTCAAGGACCCGGAAGCGGCCAAATACCTCGAGAAGTGCGAGGAGCTGGGCGTCAAGAACGTCCACATCCACAAGGGCCCGACGATCTGGCCGCTGGACAAGGACGCCTTCGACGTGTCCGATGTGGACCACGTGGCGACCAACTTCCAGGGCCTCAACTTCATCGTCGAGCACGTCGGCCTGCCGCGCATCGAAGACTTCTGCTTCATGGCCACCCAGGAGCGGAACGTCTACGCGGGGCTGGCCGTGGTGGTCGGCGGCCTGATGCACGCCCGGCCGAAGTTCTTCGCGAAGGTCATGGGCGAGCTGATGTTCTGGCTCGGCGAGGACAAGCTGATCTTCGGCGCGGACTACGCCATCTGGGAGCCCAAGTGGCAGGTCGAGGGTTTCGTCGACTGGAACATGCCCGGTGACGACGACCTGTCGGACTTCCCGCCGCTGACGGTCGACCAGAAGAAGAAGATCCTCGGCCTGAACGCGGCCCGGCTCTACGACATCGACGTGCCGAAGGAGCTGCAGCTGGCGGCGCCGGAGAACGTCGAGCCCGTCGGCGTGCCGAACTCATGACGGCTCTCGACGAACGGGGTGTCCGGGCCGGCCACGCCGAGGTGTGGTCCGCCCTGGGCACCGTCCGGGACCCCGAACTGGACGAACCCCTCACCGATCTGGGTTTCGTGGCCCGCTGCGAGGTGAGCGCGGCGGGCCACGCCGTCATCCGGCTGCGGCTGCCGACCTACTTCTGCGCACCCAACTTCGCGTTCCTGATGGTCGCGGACGCCTACGACGCCGTCGCCGGCGTGCCGGGCCTGACCGGGCTCGACATCCGGCTCGACGACCACTTCGCCTCCGACGTCATCAACCGCGGGGTCGCGGCGCGGCAGGGGTTCGTCGCGTCGTTCGAGGGTGAGGCCGTCGACGAGCTCGACACGCTGCGCCACGACTTCGTGCGCAAGGCCGTGCTCGCCGGCACCGACCGCGTCTGCCGGACCCTCGGCGGGCGCGACCCGCGGTCGCTGACGCTCGGCGACGTCCCGCCCGGGCCGGACCTCGAGCGGCTGCGCGCCCGGCGCCGTGAGCTGGGCCTGCCCGCCGAGGACGGCGACCCGCTGCTGCTCGACCCCGCGACCGGGGCGGCGGTGGCCCCGGCCGACGCGAAGCGCCACCTGGCCTTCGCCCGGCTGACCCGCACGAGCATGGAGGCCAACTCCGGCGTGTGCCGCGGCATGCTGCGCGCGCGGTACTCGCTGACTTCGGATGAGGAGGGCACGGGATGAAGGCCGTGCGGCTGCAGAAGTACCACCAGCAACCGGTGATCGAAGAGGTGCCGGAGCCGCGCGCGACCGGGCCCTTCGACGTCGTCGTGAAGATCGGCGGCGCCGGCGTGTGCCGCACCGACCTGCACATCATCGAAGAGCAGTGGGCCGAGAAGTCCGGTGTCGCGCTGCCCTACACGATCGGGCACGAGAACGCGGGGTGGGTGCACGAGGTCGGGCCGGCGGTGACCAACGTCGCGGTCGGCGACACCGTCATCCTGCACCCGACGCCGACGTGCGGGCTGTGCCACGCCTGCCGCGCGGGCGACGACATGCACTGTCCGAACGGGAGCTTCCCGGGTATCGACAGCGACGGCGGCATGGCGGAGTACCTGCTGACGTCGGCGCGGGCGTGCATCAAGCTCGACCCGTCGACCCAGCCGGAAGACGTCGCCGCCCTGGCCGACGCGGGCATCACCGCCTACCACGCGGTGCGCAAGGCCGTGCCGCTGCTGTACCCGGGCACCACCTGCGTCGTCAACGGCGCCGGCGGCCTCGGGCACATCGGCATCCAGTCGCTCAAGGCGCTCACCTCGACCCGCGTGATCGTGGTGGACCGCAACGCGGACGCGCTGAAGCTGGCGGCCGAGCTGGGCGCCGACGAGACGGTGCTGGGCGACGGCAAGCAGGTCGACGCCGTGCTCGACCTGACCGGCGGCGACGGCGCCGAGGTCGTGCTCGACTTCGTCGCCGAGCAGGGCGCCCAGCAGGACGCCTTCGCGATGACCCGGCGGGCCGGCTCGCACTTCGTCATCGGCTACGGCAGCAACATCGACATCCCGACGATCGACATCATCTCGACCGAGCGGAACGTCATCGGCAACCTGGTCGGCACCTACAACGACCTCGTGGAGCTGATGGTGCTCGCCCAGGCCGGGAAGGTCACGCTCCACACGAAGAAGTACCCGCTGGACGCGGCTCTCGACGCACTCGCCGACCTCGATGCCGGACGCGTGCGCGGTCGGGCCATCCTCACACCCTAGGAGCAGGAACATGGCGAAGGAACTGCGGTTCGGCTCGGACGCCCGCGACCTGCTGCTGGCGGGCGTCGACAAGCTGGCCGAAGCGGTCAAGTCCACGTTGGGTCCCAAGGGCCGCAACGTGATCATCGAGAAGATCACCGGTTCGCCGGTGGTCACCAACGACGGGGTCACCATCGCCCGCGAGATCCACCTGAAGAACCAGTTCGAGAACATGGGCGCGCAGCTGGTCAAGGAAGCGGCGATCAAGACCAACGACGTCGTCGGCGACGGCACCACCACCGCCACCGTGCTCGCCCAGGCCATCGTCCACGAAGGCATGCGGGCGATCGCGGGCGGCGGCAACCCGGTGCTCGTCAAACGCGGCATCGACCACGCCGTCGGGCTGCTGGTGGCGCACCTGGAGAAGCAGGCGCACCCGGTGGTGTCCGAACAGGACTACGCGCGGGTCGCGGCGATCTCCGCCAACGACGACGACGTGGTCGGCGCCGTCATCGCGAAGGCGTTGCACACCGTCGGCGACGGCGGGGTGGTGACGGTCGAGGAGTCGCCCACGATCGGCATGAGCGTGGACTTCGTCGAGGGCTTCGAGTTCGACAACGGCTACCTCTCGCCGTACCTGGTCACCGACCCGGGCCGGCTGGAGGCGGTGCTCGACGACCCGTACATCCTCATGTGCGCGGAGAAGATCACCCGGGTGCAGCAGCTGATGCCGTTGCTGGACAAGGTGATGCGCGACCCGCGGCCGCTCGTCGTGATCGGCGAGACGGTCGAGGGCACGGCCCTGCAGATGCTGATCCACAACCACGTGAACGGCACCTTCCAGTCGGTGGCCGTGCGCGCGCCCGGGTTCGGCGACCGGCGGCTGCACAAGCTGGAGGACCTCGCGGCCATCGTCGGCGGCGCGGTGCTCTCGCGGCACTCCGGCTTCAGCATGGAGACGATGACGCTGGAGCACCTCGGCCGGGCCAAGCAGGTCCGGGTCACCGAGAACACCACGACCATCGTGGGCGGCGCGGGTTCGGCCGGCGCGGTGGAGTTCCGGGTCGGGCAGCTGCGGGCGGAGCTCGAGCGCGCGCAGTTCGGCGTCGACGAGGACGTGCTGACCGAGCGGATCGGCGCGCTGACCGGCAAGGTCGCGGTGGTGCGCGTCGGGGCGGCGACCCCGGCGGAGCTGAAGGAGCTGCAGCACCGCGTCGAGGACGCCCTGTCGGCGACGCGGGCGGCGATGGCGGAAGGCATCGTGGCGGGCGGGGGAGCGGCCCTGCTCCACGCCGAGAAGGCGCTCGAAGGTCTCGGGCTGGAAGGCGACCAGGCGATCGGGGTCGAGATCGTCCGGCGCGCGCTGGCGGAACCGGCCTACCTCATCGCCCACAACGCGGGCCACCCGGCGCACGAGATCGTCGCGCGCACCCGCGAGCTGGGCAACGACGAGGGCTTCGACGCCCTGCACGACCGCTACGGCGACATGATCGCGCTCGGCGTCGTCGACCCGCTGCGGGTCTGCCGTTCGGCGGTGCAGAACGGGGCTTCCGTGGCCGGGCTGCTGCTGACGACGAACTCCCTGATCGCCGAGGAGGCCACCCCGTGGGGCGGCAGCGCGGCGCTGATGACCGAGTTCGGCCCGCTGGACGAAGGCCTGCACCAGCCCTCGCCCGACGCGAGTACGCCGCAGTCCCTCGGGATGGGCCCCTCCGTCGGCTGAGGACCGCCTGCGGAGTGTGGGGTCTCCCCGCCGGTGTCCTGAGCGCCGGCGGGGGACCTTCACGTCGTGCGGGCCACGCCGTCCGATGCGACGCTGGTGATCATGACGCACTACACGATGGTCCAGGCCCTGGCGACGGTGACCGACCTCGAAGCCAAGGGCTTCCTCGGCACGGTCGGCAAGATCGCCGCGGCGACGGTGATCTTCTTCATCGCGATCGGCCTGGTGGCCGGCTTGCTCCTGGGCTACTTCATCGGCCGGTCGGTGGGCCGGAAGCAGGGCCCGCAAGCCTGAGCCTCAGGTCACCAGGCCGTGGCTCGCCAGCTCGCGGCCGGCCAGTTTCTCGATGACGGCGCGGTCCCGCTCTCGCCAGCCGGTCGCGACTTCGCCGTCCGAAGCCAGCTTGCGCAGCGGCTGGGTCACCAACGCCCGCAGCGCCAGCAGGTCCAGGCCCTCGTCCCCGAGCGCCCGCAACCGGGCCGCCGCCGTTGCGCGGCGGGTGAAGTGCCAGCGCAGCGGCAGCCACGTCGCCAGCAGCGTCAGCACCGGCAGCGCGATGATGACCGCCGCCATCCACCAGGCGAGGTTCTCCACCGCCTCGATCTGCCAGCGGCCCGAGTCGACGAGCTTGGTGCCGACGTCGGAGCCGCCGTGGAGCGCTTTGGCGAGGGCGTCGCCGACGAGCGGGAGGCCGCCGGCCGAGTTCGCCGCCGAGTCGAACGTGCCGCGCAGCCCCGTTCCGGCGTCAACGAGCCCGTCGCCCGGGGCGCGCAGCTTCATGACCTCGGCGTACACCGTGGTCCCGAGCCACACCGCGACCACCACGACCAGCAGGGCGAGCAGGTCGGCCAGGAGCTGGGCGGTGCGGCGGATCGGCCGTTCGGCGTAGAGCTGCATCGGGACGCCTTTCGCGGTGGGGGAGCGCGGGCGTCGGCAACGTACCCGCGCTCCCCGCCGGCGAACCGTGGGCCGGCCGTGGCTAGCTCCGGACCACCTCCGCGAGCCCGGCCAGCGCCGGGGGCAACGCGCCTTCGTGCAGCACGCCGAGCCGCTGGGTCGCCCGGGTGAGCGCCACGTACAGGTCGGCGGCGCCGGCGGCGAGGATCGTCGCCGGCTCCACCACCAGGACCGCGTCGAACTCCAGGCCCTTCGTCTCCGACGCGGGCACCGTGCCCGGCACCCCCGGCGGCCCGATCACGACGCTCGTGCCTTCCTTCCCGGCCTCCTCGCGGACGAACTCCTCGATCGCCGCCGCCCGCTCGTCCGCGGTCACCCGCCGGGACCACGGCGGGACGCCGCACGCCCGGACCGACTCCGGCGGCTCGACCTCCGGCGCGAAGTCCGCGAGCACCGAAGCGGCGACCGCCATGATCTCGGCCGGCGTGCGGTAGTTGACCGTCAGCGAGCGGTAGGCCCAGCGGCCCGGCACGTACGGCGCCAGCATGGCGTCCCACGACCGCGCCCCGGCCGCCGAGCGGCGCTGGGCGAGGTCGCCCACCACCGTGAACGACCGGCCCGGGCAGCGCCGCATCAGCACCCGCCAGTCCATTTCGGACAGTTCCTGGGCCTCGTCGACGACGACGTGCCGGTAGGTCCAGTCCCGGTCCGCCGACGCGCGTTCGACGAGGCTGCGCGTGTCGTGCTCGACGAACCGGTCGGCCAGGTCCTCGGCGTAGAGGAGGTTCTCGGCCGAGAGCAGCACGTCCTCGTCCATCTCCTCCCGGTCGAGCTTCATCGTCTGGAAGACGCCTTCGGCGTACTCGGCCTCGGCTTTCCGTTCCTGCGCGGCAGCGGCGTCCGCGGCCTTCTCGGCCGTCTTGTCGTGGCCCAGCAGGTCGGTCAGCTCGTCGAGCAGGGGCACGTCCGACACCGTCCAGGCGTCGCCGCGGGCGCGGTACAACGCCGAGTCCGCTGGGGCGGAGGAGTAGAACGAGGACAGCAGGCCCTCCGGTGTCAGGACCGGCCAGAGCTCGTCGAGCGCCGCCGCGAACTTCCGGTCTTCGGCGAGCTCGTCGAGCAGGCCCGCGCGGAACTGCTCCCACTCCTCCTTGTCGTCCCGGCTGAGCCAGCCGCGGCCGATCCGGCCGATCGCCCGTTCGGTGAGCACGTAGGTGATGATCTCGGTGAACGTCGCGCGGGCTTCGTTGTGCGCCAGCCCGCTGTCACGCGCCTCCTGCCGGGCCCACTCGGCGGTCTCGGCGTCGATCCGCACCGTGACGTCCTTCAGCTGGATCGGGATCGGCTCCGCCGGCAGCCGCTGCCGGTCGGCGACCGCCGCCTTCAGCACGTCGAGAATCTTCAGCGAACCCTTGAGCCGCGCGGCTTCCGGGGTGTCCTCGGCGGTGACGTGCAGGCCGGGGACGAGGCCGCCCGCGGTCGTGAACACCACGTCCGTCTCGCCCAGCGACGGCAGGACGCGGCCGATGTGGTCCAGGAACGCCGGGTTGGGTCCGACGACCAGCGCGCCGTGGCGTTCCATCCGTTCCCGCTGCGTGTAGAGCAGGTAGGCGACGCGGTGCAGGGCGACGACCGTCTTCCCGGTGCCCGGTCCGCCTTCGATCACGAGCACACCCGGGTGGTCGAGCCGGATGATCTCGTCCTGCTCGGCCTGGATCGTCGCGACGATGTCGCGCATGCCCTCGCCGCGCGGCGCGTTGACCGCGGCCAGCAGCGCCGCGTCCCCCTGCGCCTGCGCGTCCGGGCGGCCGAGGTCCTCGTCGGTGAACCCGAGCAGCCGCCGGCCGCGCGTGTGGAACTGCCGGCGCCGCCGCATGTCCTCCGGGTTCGCGCCGGTGGCGGTGTAGAACGGGCGCGCCGCGGGCGCCCGCCAGTCGAGCAGCACCGGCCGGTACTCGTCCTCCTCGTCGAAGAGGCCGATCCGCCCGATGTGGGAGACCTCGCCCGAGACGGCGTCCAGCCGCCCGAAGCACAGCCCGTTGTCCACGACGTCCAGCCGCTTCACCTGACGGCCGAGCGCGCGCACGCCGACGTCGCGTTCCATGGCGCCCGCGCCGTCGCCCCGCAACGCCGCCTCGTACTCGCCCTTCACCCGCGCGCGCTCGGCGTCGAGCCGCGCGTAGAGCCCCGCCACGTAGCCGCGTTCGGCCCGCAGCTCTTCTTCGTACCCCTGAGACAAGATTCCCTCTTCTTGTTCGGACAACAGCGTTTCAGGCAGTGGGCGCGCCGAACCACTTCCGCAGCGCACCGGACAGGTCCGCGCCGTCTTCCCCGGCCCAGACGACGTGCCCGTCCGGGCGCAGCAGCACCGCGGGCACGTCCAGGTCCTCGCCGACGGCGGTGACGTCGATGACGTCGACGACGCGGTCGACCCGGTCTTCCCAGCCGGCCGGCGAAAGCGAGCCGGTCTGGTCGAGCAGCAGGCCGCGTCCCGCGTGCAGCAGCCCGTAGAGGTGGCCCCGCTTCAGTTCGACGTCCCGCAGCCGGCGGCCCAGCAGCGGGTGGCCCTCGCCGAAGTCGTAGCGGATGCCGATCCCGATGATCTTCTCGGTGAGGTGCCGGTTGACCTCGTCGAAGTCCATCAGCTCCGCGAGCAGCCGGCGCGCGGCCTGCGGGCCCGGCTCGAGCTGCATCAGCTCCATCTGGGCGCGGGTGTTGTTGAGGACGTCCTCGCCGACCGGGTGCCGCTCGGCCTCGTAGCTGTCCAGCAGCCCGGCCGGCGCCCAGCCGTTCACCTCGGCCGCGAGCTTCCAGCCCAGGTTGAAGGCGTCCTGGACCCCGAGGTTGAGTCCCTGACCGCCGGTCGGCGGGTGGACGTGGGCGGCGTCGCCGGCCAGCAGCACCCGGCCCACCCGATAGTGCTCGGCCTGCCGGGTGGCGTCGCCGAAGCGGGACAGCCAGCGCGGCGAGTGCACGCCGTAGTCCGTGCCGGCGGTCTTCCGCAGCTGCTCCTTGAGCTCGGCCAGCGTCGGCGGGGTCCGGCGGTCTTCGGCGACCCCTTCGGCGGGGACGCCCACGCGGTAGGTGCCGCCCTCCACGGGCATGAAGCCGAAGCGCTTCTGGGTCTTGCGGACCTCGATGTTCGCGGTGTCGATCTCCTCCCGCGACACCGTCACCTCGACCTCGGCCAGCAGCGTCTCGATCCGGCTGGGCTCACCGGGGAAGCCGACGCCGAGCAGCTTGCGCACGGTGCTGCGCCCGCCGTCGCAGCCGACGAGCCACCGCGTCCGCAGCCGTTCGCCGTCGGCCAGCTCGACCGTGACGCCGTCGTCGTCCTGCTCCAGCCCGGTCACCTCGCGGCCCCGCCGGACCTCGGCGCCGGCCTCGACCGCGTGCTCGGCCAGGAGCCGGTCGATCACGGGCTGGTGGATCCCGAGCGTGTAGCCGTGCGCGGTGTCCAGCCGCTCCGGCGAGGGCTTCGGAATTCCCGCGAAGAAACCCCCGACCGGGTATTTTGTGCCCAGCTCCAGGAACCGCTCCAGCAGCCCCCGCTGGTCCATCACTTCGATGCTCCGCGCGTGCAGGCCGAGCGAGCGGACGACCTTGGTCGGCTCCGCGTCGCGCTCCAGCACGAGCACGTCGACGCCGTGCAGCCGCAGTTCGGCCGCCAGCATCATGCCGGTCGGCCCGCCTCCGGCGATGATCACGTCAGACAAGAGACCCCCTGGGAAATTCCCGCGTTTGTGCAGGTTGTGGCTTCGGTCGAGAATTGTGGGGGACAACCGGGGTCTTGCCGCAAGCCCGGGGGTGCGCTATATGTTAGTTACGGAAGGGAGTGGTCTTTCCTCTCTCCGCTTCGGGAGCGTCTTCCCAGGTCCAGCCTTCAGGCACGATCGCAGACTTTTCGCGCGCCGTCACACTATGACGGCGGTCATAGTGTGTTCCCGGCCGCATCGTGCTGTGATGGGACTATGACAGCCGTCATAGAAATCCGGGAGCTGGGCGACCGCCCGGCGGACCGGAAGTGCGTGGCCGCGCTGGTCGCGGCCTGTTCGCCGGACAGCCTCCGGCGGCGCTTCATCATGGGCGGCCCGGCCGAACCGGGTGACGTCTTCCGGTGCCACCAGCGGTTCCTGCTCGCCGGCTCACCGGCGCTGCTGGCCACCCGCGGCGGGGTTCCGGTGGGCCTGCTGAACTTCGTCGCGGAGACCCCGGGCGAAGCGGAGATCGGACTCTTGGTCGCCGACGCGTGGCAACGGCAGGGGATCGGCAGCGCGCTGAGCCGCTGGTTGTGGGCGTCCGGGCGGTTCCCGGGCTGGGTCGTGCGGGGCACCGTGCAGGCGGGCAACACCGGGGCCGAGGCGCTACTGCTGCGCCAAGGCTTCCTTCCGGTCCCCGCTTTCGAACGCGGAGAGCGTGACTTCGCCCTGGTCGTCCCCGGCTGGGCTACCATGACGGACGTCATGAAGGAGGCAGCCGATGACGAGGACACCGCGCGAGCGGATGGTGCTCAGCGCCGCGCAGCTGGTGCGGATCCACGGTGTCGGGGCGACCGGCATGCGGGACGTCGTGGCCCACGCCGAAGCCCCGCGGGGGTCGCTGCAGCACTACTTCCCGGGCGGTAAGGACCAGCTGATCGCCGAGGCGGTCACCTGGGCCGGCGACTACGCGGCCCGGCGCGTCGCGCGCGTCACCGCGAAGCTCGAGGACCCGACCCCCGGCAAGCTCTTCGCGGCGATGGCCGCCCAGTGGCGTGAGGAGTTCACGGCGCAGGGCTTCGACGCCGGCTGCCCGCTCGTCGCGACGGTCGCCGACACCGTGGCGACCAGCGACCGCCTGCGAGAGGCGGTCGGCAAGGCCTTCGACGGCTGGCAGCGTCCGCTGGCGGCCGCGCTCGAGGACATGGGCGTCCCGCCGGCCCGCAGCACCTCGCTGGCGGTGCTGATGCTCAGCACCCTCGAGGGCGCGATCGTCCTGGCCCGGGCGCACCAGGACGTCGCCCCGCTCGACACGGTGGTGGCGGAGCTGCGCCCGTTGCTCGACGGCGCTGTGTCCACTGTGGACTAGACGTGCCTACGTCGGCACGGGGAGGCTTGAGGCGCTGTCCGCACGGGACGGCGTCGCGTCTCGCGAGTCCGATGCCGCCAGCTGGCTCGTGACGAGCACGCAGATCGACACCACGAAGGCCGCGCCGGCCAACGCGGCGTGTCGCACGCGCGGGACCACCGCCGGCCGGGTTTCCAGCTGGTCCAGCCCCCGGCGGAGCAGCGCCTCGACCCGGCCCGGCGCACGGCCGAGGGTCTCCGCGATCTCGGCCGTGCCGAGGTCCAGCCCGTAGCGCAGCACGAGGACCTCGCGCTGCGGCCGGGGCAGCGCGTCCAGGTCCGTGACTGTCGCGCGAGCCCGCTGTCTCCGCGACAGGCGCACCACGGGCGCGCGAAGGCGGCAGGCCGCGCGGTCGCCCAGCGGGGCGCGGAGCCGGAGGAAGGCCTCCTGCGCCACGTCTTCCGGAGCATCGGCGCCGAGCAGGTGGGCGAGCCGGGTCAGCTCGCCGAAGTGCACCACGAACAGTTCCCGGAAGCGCACGTCGTGGTCTGGGACGGGAGCGGTCACGGGCTCTCCACGCGCGGGCGGGCCCGCCAGTTTAGTCCTCAGGTGTGCGTGCCGCCGTCGATCCGGATCTCCGTGCCCGTGATGAACTTGCCGTCGTCCGAGGCCAGCATCGCCACGACCCCCGCCACCGTCTCCGGGCCCGCCACCGGGTTGCCTACCTCGGTGGTGTGGTCGGCCGGGATGATCGGCAGCAGCCGGCCGAACAGGGAGAAGTCGGCGTCCCGGGGCAGCCAGCTCGCCGCCGAGTCCGTGATGCCGCTCTTCACGCTGCCCGGCGCGATGCTGACCGCGCGCAGGCCCTGCTTGCTGTACTCCAGGGCCAGCGAGTGCGTGAACGCCTGGATGCCGCCCTTGCTCGCGCAGTACGCCGCCATGTACGGGTGGGCGAACGACGCCGACGTCGAGCTGAAGTTGACCACGACGCCGTGCGCCGAGGTGAGCAGCGCCGGCAGGGCCGCGCGCGTCACCAGGAACGTGCCGGTCAGGTTCACCGCCAGCACCCGGTTCCACAGCTCCAGCGACGTCTCGTGCGTGTGCGACGCCAGGAGGATGCCCGCCGCGTTGACCAGCACGTCGAGCCCGCCCAGGGCCTCGGTCGCCGAGGTCACTCCCGAGGCCACCGACGCCTCGTCGGCCACGTCCATCACGAACGTCGTCAGGCCGGGCCGGTCGGCGGCCTGCCGGGTGCCCAGCAGGCCGTCCTCGGAGACGTCGGTGCCGATGACGCGGGCGCCCTCGGCCAGCAGGCGCAGGGTCGTGGCCCGGCCGATGCCGGAGCCGGCTCCGGTGACCAGGATGCGGCGGTCGCGCAGGCGTTCCATGGCGGTCACCGTAGCCAGTCAGGCCAGGGAGGGCACCTGCTCCGCTGCGGGCGGCGGGCCCGGCGGGGTGCCGTCGCCGAACGGGCGGCCGCCGAGCTGCTCGCGGTCGTGCGGGGTCAGCCAGCCGGACACGTCCGGTCCGAGCGGGACGATCCCGCTCGGGTTCACGTTCTTGTGCACCACGTAGTAGTGCTCCTTGGTCTGCGCGAAGTCGATCGTGTCGCCGAACCCGGGGGTCTGGAACAGGTCGCGCGTGTAGGCCCACAGCACCGGCAGCTCGGTGAGCTTCCGGCGGTTGCACTTGAAGTGGCCGTGGTAGACCGCGTCGAACCGGACGAGGGTGGTGAACAGCCGGACGTCGGCCTCGGTGATCGTGTCGCCGACCAGGTAGCGCTGGTCCGCGAGCCGCTCCGAAAGCCAGTCCAGGCGTGAGAACAGCTTGCGGTACGAGTGCTCGTAGGCCTCCTGCGACCGGGCGAACCCGCACTGGTACACGGCGTTGTTGACGTCGGTGAAGACCTTCTGCGCGACGTCGTCGATCTCGTCGCGCAGCTTCTCCGGGTACAGCTCCGGCGCGCCGTCGCGGTGGTACGCGGTCCACTCGGTGGACATGTCCAGTGTCATCTGGGCGAAGTCGTTGGTGACGACCCGGCCGCTCGGGACGTCGACGAACGCCGGCACGGTGATGCCGCGCGGGTACTCGGGGTCGCGCTTGAAGAACGCCTCCTGCAGCCGCTCGATGCCGAGCACCGGGTCCTTGCCGCCGGGGTCGAGGTCGAAGCTCCAGCTCCGCTCGTCGTGCACCGGCCCGGCGATGCCCATCGACAGCACCGGCTCGAGGCCCAGCAGCCGCCGGACGATCACCGCGCGGTTCGCCCACGGGCACGCCCGCGCGACGACCAGCCGGTAGCGGCCGGCTTCGACCGGCCAGCCGTCGCGGCCGTCGGCGGTGATGCGGTCCGGGAGGTAGTTCAGGTCGCGCTTGTACTCGCCCTGGTCGGTCATCGGCGTCCTCAGCAGTCGTCGGTCGGGGGAGTGGCCTCCATGGCCGCGGCCAGCCGGGCCAGCACCGGCCCGGCGGTGCGGATGTCCCCGGCGCTCAGGTGGTCGAACACCGAAGCCCGCACACGGGCGAGGTGGCCCGGGTAGGCCGCCTCCAGTTTGGCGAGTCCGGCGGCGGTCAGCACGGCGTTGGACGCGCGGCCGTCTTCGGCGCACCGGCGCTTCTCGACGAGCCCACGCCGGGTGAGGTCGTCGACCACCCGGCTGATCCGGCTCAGCGACAACGCGGTCGTCGCCGCCAGCGCCGAGATGCGGAGCAGGTGGCCGGGTGCCTCGGACAGTGCGACGAGCACGCCGTAGTCGCTGGTCGTCAGCCCGGTCTCGGGGAGGAACTGGTCGTCGAGGGCGCGCGGCAGCACCGTCGTGATGCGGATCAGCGACCGCCAGAAGGCGGCTTCCTCCTCGTCCAGATCACCCATACCGGCAGTCTAGTCAAAGCTTGCTTGCGCAACCAGTCATTCTGAGTACAGTGTTGTTGAGCCCTCAATCACCGGGGGGACGCCAGCACGAGGAGAGAAGACCAGCGATGACCACCGCGACCACGTACCCCCAGCTCACCGGCGAGTACACCCTGGACGCCGCCCACTCGCGGATCGGGTTCGTCGCCCGGCACGCGATGGTGACCAAGGTGCGCGGCAGCTTCAACGACTTCACCGGCACCGCGACGATCGACGGTGACGCCCCGGAGAAGTCCTCCGCCCAGGTGACCATCCAGGCGCACAGCATCGACACCCGCAACGCCGACCGCGACGGGCACCTGAAGAGCAACGACTTCCTGTCGATGGACGAGTACCCCACGATCACCTTCGCCACCACCGAGATCAAGCAGACCGGCGAGACCAGCTTCGAGGTCACCGGCGACCTGACCCTCAAGGACGTCACCCGTTCGGTGACGATCCCCTTCGAGTTCGAGGGCTCGGCCAAGGACCCGTTCGGCAACGACCGGATCGGCTTCGAGGGCTCGACCACGATCAGCCGCAAGGACTACGGCATCACCTGGAACGCCGCCCTCGAGACCGGCGGCGTCCTGGTCAGCGACAAGGTCACCCTCGAGTTCGAGATCTCCGCGATCAAGAACGCCTGACCCCGGGAGCGGGGGGGGGGGGGGGGGGGGGGGGGGGAGGGGGGGGTGGGGGGCGGGTGGGATGGGTGGAGAGCACTACAGCTAGGGCGGGTGGCTACTGCGGGGAACGGCCCAACCC
>NZ_JBVJNO010000021.1:0-36662 GCF_055583645.1 Amycolatopsis sp. NPDC104587 | reverse complement strand
ACCCCCCCCCCCCTCCCCCCCCCCCACCCCCCCCCCCCCCCCCCCCCCCCCCTACCCCCCCCCCCCCCCCCCCCCCCCCCCCTCGCCCGCAGGTTCGCGATCCCGACGTCGAGCGCCGCTTCCAGGTGGTCGATGCGGCCGGTCGAGAGCATCACCACCACGCCGCCCTGCAGGCCCGCCAGCAGGGCGGCCGCGGTGCGTTCGACATTCAGCTCCGTGCTCACCTCGCCGGCCTCCCGCAGCCGGCGGATGCCGGCCTCCAGCTCGTTCTGCCAGCCGCGCAGCAGCTCCGTCACCACGGCCTGCGCGCCCGGGGTCGCCCGGCCCAGCTGGGAAATCAGCACGTTGAGCGGGCAGTACTGCCCGCGCTCGCGGTAGTGCGAGACGACCGTGTCGCGCCAGCGCTTCCACGCCGCCCACGAGCCCAGCTCGCCCAGCTGCGGCTGCTGGGCCGCCATCACCTGGCCGGCCTCGAAGCGCGCCACCTCCAGCAGGAGCTCTTCCTTGCCGTCCGGGAAGTAGTGGAAGAGCTGGCTCTTGCTGGTGCCGGTGCGCGCGCGGACGTCGTCGAGCGTCGTGACGGCGACTCCGCGCTCGCGGATCTCCGCCGCCGCGCCTTCGATGATCCGCTGCCGCGTCGCGGCGCCTTTCTTCGTCAGCGTTGGACTCACAGGTCCACTTTAAACCGGTGTCGCCGGTCCGGGCCGGGAGTGGACAATCCCGGCATGTCCACGCTCACCCCGTTCCCGATCCTCGCGCTCATCGGTGCGGTGTCCGGCGCGGTCACGGCGTGGCTGCTGCTCCGCCGCGACCGGCCGGCCGAGGTCCTGACCCCGGCCGCGCCGCCGGAGCCGGTGCCGCGGGAGGTCCAGGCGGAACTGCTCGCGAACGAGTACGCGGCGCGCCTTGCCGCGCTGCGGAGCCTGGCCGAAGCGGCCGACGACGACGCTGGGCTGCGCCAGGAGTGCGTCGACGAGGTCCTCGCCCAGCTCCGCCACGGCCCGCAGGAGCCGCTGTGGGAGCTGCTGCGGCCGCGCCTGCGGCGGGCCGATCCGCGGTTCTGGCCGGACGTGGACCTGCACGTCGGGCACGCGGTGCTGGCCGCGGTCGACCTGCGCGGCTGCTCGGTGCGCGATGCCGTCTTCAGGAGTGTCCGCTTCGTCGGGGACGCCCGCTTCGACGGCGTGGTCTTCACCGGCCTCGTGAGCTTCGGAGGCTCGTGCTTCGCGAGGCACGCCCGGTTCCGCGACACCCGGTTCGCCGAGGGCGCGGACTTCGAGGGCGTCACGTTCACCGGGACCGCGTCGTTCGCCGGGAGCACCAGCCACGGCGAAACCTGGTTCGAAAACGCGCGGTTCTCGGCCCTGACGGACTTCTCTGCGGCGGAGTTCGCCGACGACGCGTCGTTCGCCGGAGCGGGCTTCGCCGGCCGGACGACCTTCCGCGGCACCCGGTTCACCGACGCCTTCTTCGGCGGCGCCCGGTTCAGCGGTCACGCCGACTTCACCGGCGCGACCGCCACCCGATTCCGGTTCCCGCGGGCGCGGGTCCGCACGGACGTCCACGTCGTCCGCACGTGGCCGGCGGGTGTCCACGCGGGCGAGCCGGTGCCGTGGCGCCCGGGTTTCTGGGCCGAGCTGCACGGCGCGTGACCCCGCCGTCAGCCGCGGATCGGCAGCTTCGTGTCGTCGCGCAGGAAGAGCGGGATCCGCTCCGGCGGGGCGGCCGCCTCGACGGTGGCCCCGCCGTCGTGGCGCGCACCGGTCACCGCGTCCGTCCACAGCGCACCCGAGGGCAGGTAGACCCGGCGTGATGTGACGCCGGGTTCGAGCACCGGCGCGACCAGCAGGTCCGGGCCGAGCAGGAACGCGTCGTCGACGTCCCACGCGCCCGGGTCACCCGGGAAGTCGACGAACAGCGGCCGCATCGGCGGGACACCCTGCTCGTGCGCCACTCGCATCTGGGCCATCAGGTACGGCCGCAGCCGCTCCCGCAGCCGCAAGGACTCCTCGATCGCCGCCAGCGCCTCGGCGCCGTACGACCAGACCTCGTTCGGCCCGCCGGTCATCTCCGGCCCGAACGGCGGCCGCGGGTCGCGGAAGCCGTGCAGGCGGAACAGCGGGCAGCACACGCCGTAGGAGAACCACCGCACCATCAGCTCGCGATAGCCGGGCGACGCCGGGTCACCGCCGTGGAACCCGCCGATGTCCGTGGTCCACCACGGGATCCCGGCGACCGCGACGTTGAGCCCCGCCCGCACCTGCGCCCGCAGCGACGCCCAGGTCGCCGGGACGTCCCCCGACCACAGCGCCGCGCCGAACCGCTGGCTGCCGGCCCACGCCGAGCGGCTGAGCAGCACCACCTCGTCGTCGCCCTCGCCGCGGATGCCGTCGTGGAAGGCCTGCGCGTTCGCCTGCGGGTAGAGGTTGAAGACCTCCGAGCCCGGCCCGGCGTGGAAGCCGAGGTTGTGCGGGTGGCCGGGCTGGATCTCCGGCTCGTCGCCGTCGAGCCACCACGCGCGCACGCCGAGGTCGTAGTAGTTCTCCTTGACCTTGCCCCAGACGAACCGCCGCGCCGCCGGGTTGGTCGCGTCGTAGAACGCCACCGGCAGCTCGACGTCGAACCCCTTGTCCTGCCACGGCGCGTGAGCCGGGACGCCGTTCTCGGCCGCCACCAGCAGGCCCTGCTCGTGCAGCTCGCGGTAGTTCTCCGACAGCGGGCTGACCGACGGCCACACCGACACCATCAGCTTGACGCCCAGCTCGTCGAGCTCCCGCACCAGCCCGGCCGGGTCGGGCCACTCGGCCGGGTCGAACTTCCAGTCGCCGAGGTGCGTCCAGTGGAAGAAGTCGGCGGCGATCACCGACAGCGGCAGCCCCCGCGAGTGGTATTCCCGCGCGACGGCCAGCAGCTCCGCCTGCGTCCGGTAGCGCAGCTTCGACTGCCAGAACCCGGTCGCCCACTCCGGCAGCACGGGCGCGTGCCCGGTCGCGTCGGCGTAGTGGCCGAGGATCTGCCGCGGGCCGTCGCCGGTGGTCACCCAGTAGTCGAGCTGACGCGCGTCGTCGGCGACCCAGCGGGTGCCGTTGGCGGCCAGCTCGACCCGGCCGACCGCGGGGTTGTTCCAGAGGAAGCCGTAGCCGCGGCTCGAGAGCAGGAACGGCACCGACACCTCGGCGTTGCGCTGCACCAGGTCGAGGACCAGGCCCTTCTGGTCGAGCCGGCCGTGCGTGTGCTGGCCGAGGCCGTAGACCCGCTCGTCGTCGTGGGCGGCGAACCGCTGTTCGAGGCGGCCGTACCCGTTGCGCGACGGCAGGAACAGCCGGGCGCCGGGCCACCAGAAGTGCGCGCGCTGCTCGGCCAGCAGCTCCTCGCCGGTGTCCGTGCGGACGAACGTCAGCTGCGCGTCGACGCCGGTGTCGGTGTCGGTCAGCTCGACGACCGCGGTGAGCGCGCCGTTCACCACCCGGCCGGACCGCTCGCCGTCCTCGGCGGTGGCGGCGGACGGCTTCGCGGGCAGGAGCGCGCCCGGGACGTCGTCGAGGATCCGGTGCCGTCCGGCGCGCACGCGCAGGCTGTCCGCGCCCCACGGTTCGATCCGCAGGACCTCGTGCCGCACGGTGACTTCGAGCGAGCGGCCGTCTTCGGTCGTGGCGATCACGCGGTCTCCTAGTCTTTGACGGCGCCGCTGGTCAGCCCGGCGACGACGTACCGCTGGGCCACGACGAGCAGGACGGCCGCGGGGACCGCGGCGAGGACGGCGGTGGCCATGACCCCGTTCCAGTCCGCGGACTGGTTGCCGACGAACCGGTAGACGCCGACGGTGACCGGCTCGATCGACCGGCCGGTGGTGAGGGTGACGGCGAAGAGGAAGTCCGCCCAGGCGAACAGGAACGAGAACAGCCCGGCGGTCACGAGGGCGTTGCGGCTGACCGGGAGGATGATCGAGACGAACGTCCGCCAGTACCCGGCGCCGTCCACTCGGGACGCTTCAGTCAGCTCCCTCGGCACGGAGATCATGAAGGCCCGCAACAGCAGCACCGCGAACGGGATGGTCGCGGTGGAGTCGGCGAGCACGAGGCCGAGGTAGTTGTCGATCAGCCCGAGGTTGCCGAACACGGTGTAGAGCGCGTTGGCCATCACGATCCCCGGGATCATCTGCACGATGAGCAGCACGAACACCAGCGCCGGCCCGCCGCGGACCTTGAGCTGGGCCAGCGCGTACGCCGCGGGCGCGGCGACCGCGAGCGAGACGAGCACGGTCCCGAGCGCGATGACGACACTGGACAGCAGGTGTGGTCCCTGCGACGCGAGGGCCTCGCGGTAGCCGTCCAGCGTGCCGCCGACCGGGAAGAAGGCCGGGTCCGGGCGCAGCAGCGCGCCGCTGGGCTGCAGCGACGCGTTGACCATCCAGTACAGCGGGAACAGCAGCACGGCGACGATCAGCACACCGAACACCGTCCGGGCCTTCACGTCGCCGCCTCGGCCAGCGTCGCCCGGGCCGAGCGCAGGTACAGCAGCCCGAACACCGTGGCGACCAGGATGAGGACGTTGCCGACGGCCGCACCTTGCCCGAACGCGAAGTCCCCGAAGGACAGCCGGTAGGACCACGTCGTGAGCGTCTGCGTCGCGTTCGCCGGCCCGCCGCCGGTGACGACCATGATCACGTCGAACACCTTGATCGTGTAGACCAGCCCGAGCAGCAGCACGATGCCCGTCACCGGCCGCAGCAGCGGCCAGGTGACGTGCCGGAACCGCTGCCACGCGTTCGCGCCGTCGAGTGCCGCGGCCTCGTGGAGCGACGCCGGGATCGCGCGCAGGCCGCCGTGCAGGATCACCAGGTTGAACGGGATGCCGATCCAGATGTTGGTGAGGATCACGGCGGGCAGCGCCCAGGTCGTGCTGCTCAGCCACGGCACCGCGGGGAAGCCGAGGAGGCGCAGGCCCGCGTTGAGCACCCCGTGGTCCTGGTCGAACATCCACCGCCAGACCGCCCCGCTGACCACCAGCGGCAGCAGCCACGGCAGCAGGAGCAGCGACCGCAGCAGCGCGCTGCCGAGGAACCGGCCGGTGAAGAACACCGCCAGCGCCAGGCCGATGCCGAACTGGAAGACGAGCGACCCGGCGGTGAACAGCACGGTGGTGAGCGCGGCCGTCGAGAACAACGGGTCGGCGAACACGGCGGAGTAGTTGGCGAAGCCGACGAAGGGCGCTTCACCGGTGTAGAACGACTTCACCGTGTAGTCCTGGGCACTCATCACCAGGTTCGCGACCAGGGGGTACCCGAAGAACACCGCGACGTAGGCCAGCGCCGGCAGGAGGAACGCCCACGCCGCGAACCGGGGCTCGCGGCGGGCGGCCGGGGTCACGACCCGCTCGCCCGCTGTGCGGCCTTCAGGGCCTGGTCGGCCGGCTGCTTCCCGGTCAGCGCCGCCTGCAGCGCGTCGGCCAGGGCTTGCGAGACCTTCGGGTACTTCTCGCCGAGCTCGGCGGTGCGGGAGCGGGCCGAGCCGACCTCGTCGACGAAGGCCTGCATCGCGGGCTGCTCGGCGCCGAACCTCGTGGCCGCGGCCGTCTTCGACGGGACGTAGGCGTGGGCCTTGCTCCACTGCAGCATCGTCGGTTCGGAAAGGATGCAGGAGAGCACCTTCCCGGCGGCCTGCTGGGCGGGTCCGCTGGTGACCGGCACGGCGCCGACCTCGCCGCCGAGGGCGACCACCGGCTTGGCCCCGGCCTGGGGCACCGGGATCGGCGCCACGCCGTAGTGCAGCGACTTCTGCTCGTCGAGCCGGGCCAGGTTCCACGACCCGTTGACCATCATGGCCGCGGCACCGCCGACGAACTGGTCGGCGACGTCGTTCTGGTTCCACGTCACCACGGACTTCGACGCCGAGCCGGAGCTCACCAGCTCCGTGACGTACTGCAGGGCCTGCACGGCCTTCGGGGAGTCCAGCTGGGACAGTTCCGCGCCGTTGCCCCAGAAGAACGGGAGGAACTGCCAAGTGCCCTCTTCGGACGGGATCGCGGAGAACGCGAGGCCGTACTTGCCGTCCTTGGTGAGCTTCGCCGCGGCGGCCTTCAGCTCGTCCCAGGTCTTCGGCGGCTCGACACCGGCCGCGGTGAGGAGGTCCTTGTTGTAGATCAGCGCGAGGCCGTTGACGCCGGGAGCGACGCCGTACACCTTTCCTTGGTAGGTCCCGGCTTTCACGATGCTTTCGTAGTAACCGTCGGTGGTGATGCCGTAGTCGCCCAGCGCCGTCAGCGCGCCGGTGGCGGCGACCTGCTGCAGTGTCGGGTTGTCGGTGAAGAGCAGGTCCGGCAGCGTCTTCGAGCTCGCGCCCTGCAGGATCTTCGGCAGCATCTGGGCGGTCGGCACCTTCTGCCGGTCGATCTTGACCCCGGTCTGCGTCGCGCACGTGTCGAGGACCTTCTGCCACGCGGCGGAACCCTGTTCGTCGGCGTAGTAGTCGAGCTCGGTGATCGAGGTGGCGGCCGGGGCGCCGGCGGCGCTCGACACCGGGGGCGCGGGGCTGGGGCTGCAGGCGGCCAGCAGGGTGGCGCTCGCGGCCAGGACGAGGGCGCGACGAGCTGCGGACATGGTGGTTCTCCTTCGTCGCTGGAGTGGAACCGGTCAGGCGCGCGGCGCGGCGGTGCTGTCTCGCGGGGTGAGGCGGGGTCCGAGCAGCCGGACCTCGGGGGTGGTGTGGCCGGCGAGCCGGCGCATGGTCATCTCGACGGCCTGGGCGCCGACCTCCTCGGCCGGGATGGCCACGGTGGTCAGCGCGACCGCGTGCTGCGCGGCCATGCTGTCCGGGCAGACCGCGACGACGGAGATGTCCTCGGGCACGCGCAGACCGCGCTGGCGCAGGTTCGAGAGCAGCCCGGGCAGCACGGCCTCGTTGTGCACGACCAGCCCGGTCAGGTCCGGGTCGGCGGCGAGCAGTTCGTCCAAACAGGCGCTCACGGCTTCGTAGGAGTGCGCGCAGGGCCGGTTCGTCGCCCGCACACCACGGCTTTGCGCGGCGTCGTCGAACCCGCGCAGGAAGCGCGTCGCGTAGCTGGTGCCGCGCCGGTAGACGGCGGGGGAGGGGCCGATCAGCGCGACCGAGCGGTGGCCGAGGTCGGCCAGGTGCGCGACACACGCGGAGCCCGCCGCGGTGAAGTCGAGGTCGACGCAGCTCAGCCCGGCCGGGTGGTCGGGCACCCCGATGAGCACCACCGGCCGGTCGAGCGCGATGAGCATCGGCACCCGCGGGTCCGCGGCCTCGACGTCCATCACCATCAGCGCGTCGGCGATCGCCGAGGACGCCACCCGCTGCAGCGCGGCGGGGCCTTCGTCCTTGGTGAGCAGCAACAGGTCCTGGTCGTGCGCACGGGCCGCGGTGACCGCCGCGGCGACGAACTCCATCACCACGGCGACGTTGAGGTCGGTGCGCAGCGGGACGACCAGGGCCAGCACGTTGGTCTTGCTGCTGGCGAGCGCGCGGGCCCCGGCGTGCGGGTGGTACCCGAGCTTGCGGATACTCTCTTCCACCAGCCGCCGGGTCTTCGGCGAGATCGAGCGCTTTCCGCTGATCACGTACGACACCGTGCTGGGTGCCACGCCCGCCGCGCTGGCGACGTCGTTGATCGTGACCACGTGCGGCCTCCTGGGGACGAAGCGGGAGAAGTGCGTCGAAGCGCATCGACGATGGCAAGAAGGTAGGTGACACCCGCGCGAAACACAAGCACGCTTTGCCGCGTGGAGATATTCGATTCGCATTCGACGGCGGGCCTCGGAGTCGAATTTGTCGAACGGTGCTGGTAACGGATCTTCCCCCAGCTCAAAGCGCAGTTTGGAGCGTGACCGAAACTTCCTGGGCGCGCTCCCAGTAAGTCTTGACCTTCGACTCGGGCGACTGTAATAGTCGTCACCGTCCGCACCTTCGACGCGAATGTTCCGCGCCGCGCCGTCGAAACGATTCGACGAATCCGGGAGGCCTTTCGTGCGGCGGGGTCGCAACGACGACGGGCACTCCGAAGATCCGTGCCTCACCGGGCGGCCCGCCTCGGCGTCCACAGTGGAGTCATCACGCGTCACGGTGCGTGGGGCCGACCGGCCGCCACGACGTCTACCCGACCTTCGACGGCCCGGTGAACTGGCGACATTCTCCCTGTGGTGACTAGGGTTTCCGGCCCATACCCGCATACGGCAGCGCGTTGATCGCCGGGTCGTCGGACATGTCGCCGGCGCCGCGGGGGTTCCACATCGCGCACCCCACCAGCCCCGGCTCCACCATTTCGAAGCCGTCGAAGAAGCGGAGGACCTCGGCGTGGGTGCGGGGGACCGGCTGGTTCTGCTGGTTCTGGTTGCTCTTGTACACCTCGACCGCCTCGTCGAGGCGCTCGGACTCGGAGTCCGCCGCGACGTGCGAGATCGTCAGGTAGCTGCCCGGGGCGAGGCGGTCGCGGTAGCGGGCGACGATGCCCGCCGGGTCCCACGAGTCCGGGACGAAGTGCAGCAGCAGCAACATGAACACGGCGACCGGCTGGTCCGGGTCCAGCAGCTTGGCGGCGCCTTCCAGGACTTCGTCGACGTCGCGCAGGTCCGCCTGCAGCACCAGACAGCCCGGGTTGTCCTGCAGCAGCAGCTCGCTGTGCGCGACGGCGACCGGCTCGCGGTCGACGTACACCACGCGGCACGACGGGTCGGCCTGCTGGACGATCTCGTGCAGGTTGCCCACCGTCGGGATGCCGGAGCCGATGTCGAGGAACTGCCGGACGCCGGCGTCGACGAGGTACCGTGCCGCGCGGCGAAGGAACGCGCGGTTGAGGCGGGCCGCGTCGCGGACGCCCGGCATGATCTCGAGGATCTGCTCGCCGAGCGCGCGGTCGGCGGCGAAGTTGTGGTCGCCGTCGAGCCAGAAGTCGTACACCCGCGCCGGGTTCGGCACCGTGGTGTCGATCTCCGCCGGCACCCAGCTCAGTTCCCCGGTCACGGGACCTCCCACCCTCGCTCGAGATGCCGGAGTGTAGCGCCCTCATCCGTTCGTGTGGACCCGCGCTCGGAGACCCCGCCGCGTCGCTAAGGTGTCCCGGTCGCGAGGAGGCGAGACATGACCGACGCGCGTCCCGTTCCCGGCCGCCGGCCCGTGCTCGGGCACACCGTGGCGCTGCTGCGTGACCCGCTGAAACTCCTCACTTCCCTGCCCGCACACGGAGAAGTCGTCAAACTCCACCTGGGCCCGCTGCCGGTGCACGTGGTCACGACCCCCGAGCTGTCCTGGCAGGTGCTGGCCACCGACGCCGACAAGTTCGACAAGGGCCTGGTCTTCGACAAGATGCGCCCGCTCTTCGGCGACGGCCTGGCCACCTCGAACGGCGAGCTCAACCGCCGTCAGCGCCGGCTGGTGATGCCCGCCTTCGGCCGGACGCGGATCGCGGGCTACGCCGAAAACACCATGACCAAGCTGGCCGACGAGATCACGACGTCGTGGCAGCCGGGCGAAGTCGTCGAGTTCGACCGGCGGATGCAGGACCTGGTGCTGACCATCGCGGGGCAGACGCTCTTCTCGACCGCGCTCGGCGACGAAGCACTCGCGGAGATCCAGCGTTCCATCCCGGTCATGCTGAAATACGTGCTGATCCGGGCTTTCTCCCCGAAATTCGTGGAAAAGCTGCCCATCCCGCCGAACCGGAAGTTCGACGCCGCGGCCGCGCGGCTGCGCGAGGTGATCGGCGAAACCGTGGTCACCGCCCGGGAGCAGGGCGCCGACCACGGCGACCTGCTGTCGATGCTGCTCATGGCGCGCGACGAGGACACCGGCGAGGGCATGTCCGACCGGCAGGTGCACGACGAGGTCATCACGATCCTCACCACCGGCGCCGAAACCACCGCCGTCGCCCTGGCCTGGTTCTTCCACGAGCTCGGGCAGCACCCGGACGTCGAACGCCGCTTCCACGCCGAGGTCGACGCCGTGCTCGGCGGCCGGGCCGCGCGGTTCGAGGACCTGCCGGATCTGGTGTACACGCACCAGATCGTCAACGAGGTCGTCCGCCGGACACCGCCGCTGATCCTCATGCGCCGGGCCCGCGAAGACGTCGAGCTCGGCGGCGTCCGGATCCCGGCCGGCGCCGAGGTCGCGGTCAGCCAGCACACGCTGCACCGGGATCCGCGCTGGTTCCCCGATCCCGGGCGGTTCGACCCCGGCCGGTGGGCTCCCGGCCACACCGCGGAACTGCCGAAGGGCGCCTACATCCCGTTCGGCGCGGGCGCCCGGCTGTGTCCCGGCCACGTGTTCGCGCCGACGGAGCTGGGCATCGTCGCCGCCACGATCGGGGCGCGCTGGCGGCTGGTTCCGGTGCCGGGCAAGAAGGTCTACGCGCAGCTCAAGGCCACGATGCAGCCGAACCGGCTGCCGATGACGCTGGTGCCGCGGACCTGACGGTGCCCGTTCGGCTACCGGGTGTAGTGTTCCGGAGTTCCTTCACCTGTCCGAGTCCAGAGGGAGTGCGGCGTGAAGCTGCCCGTCAAGGTGACGTCGGCCCTGTTCGCCTGCGGTGTCCTGCTCGCCTCGATGACCGCCGCGATGCCCGCCGAGGCCGCCGCGATCTCGTGCACCGACACGGATCTGCCGGTCAGCGGCCCGGGTCTGCCGCCGCTGGTGCCGGGTGCGCCCGCGACGATGCACGGCCGGCTGTGCCTGCCCGCCGGGAGCGTGCCGGACACCGTCCAGCTGCTCGTGCACGGCGGGACGTACAACAGCGCCTACTGGGACCTGCCGTACCAGCCCGAGCGGTACTCCTACCAGCGCGACATGGCCGCGCACGGCTACGCGACCTTCGCCGCGGACCAGCTCGGCGCCGGGAACAGCAGCCACCCGCTGAGCCTGCCGCTGTCGGTGTGGGCCGCGGCGGAGTCGACGCACGAGGTGGTCGGCCACCTGCGCGCCGGGCACGTCGGCGGGGTGCGGTTCGCGAAGGTCGTGATCGTCGGGCACTCGGTCGGCTCCGGTGTGGTCGCCGTCGAAGCGTCGACCTACCACGACGTCGACGGGGTGGTCCTCACCGGCATCACGCACCTGCCCGCGCTGCCGGTGCTGGCGCTCGGCGCGGCGCTCGGCCTCCAGCCCGCGCTGCTCGACGGACAGCTCGGGCACCTCGGCAGCGATCCGCTGTACTTCACCACGCGGCCGGGGGCGCGGGCCGGGCTGTTCTACAGCACCGCCGACGCCGACCCGGGCGTGATCGCGGCCGACGAAGCCACGAAGGACCAGGTCTCGGTGCCCGGGATGGGCACGGTCGCGTTGTTCGGGATCGTGCTGCCGGCGACGAGGGGAATTACCGCACCGGTTTTCCAGGTGGTGGGAGAAAAGGACGTTCTTTTCTGCGGACTGCTCGCGCTGCGTGACTGCGGGGACCCCGGAGTGTTGCGCGCGCAGGAGGCGCCCTACTACGCCGATCCGTCGAAACTGTCGATGTACGTCCTCCCGGGTGCCGGTCATTCCGTTGCGTTGCACCGGAACGCCGGTGACTACCGGGACGCCACCCGGTCGTGGCTGCGAAACAGCCTGGGTATCACTCCGCAGGGTTATCACTCGATTGGATGAATATTAAACCGTGCGTGTCGCGTTGTTTCGCGCCAAGATATATCGGCTGACCGAATCGGAGTATGCCCGAGACCCCTTGGACAGGCAGAGGTGACTGCTCCCCATCCCCGCGGTGACACCCCGCGGAAGAAGCCGTCCGCCGAACGCGCGGCACGCCGGCTCGGCACCCTCGCGCGCAAGTGGGGTTACCTGGTCAGCACGACCGCCTACCTGCCGCACACGCCCGAAGAGATCGAGCGCGAGCTGGCGGTCCTGGCCGGCCGGCTGTTCGACGCGGTCGCGAGCGAGCCCCCGGACGTGGCGGGCGCCGCGGCGGCCGGGAAGCGGCTCGTCGAACTGCGGTGCGTCGGCGCGGACAGCCTGCGCCGCAGCCTGGAGGTGCTCGGCAAGGCGCTCCTGCGCGAGCCGGAGCTGCACCACGTCGAGCGCCTGGCCGAGCGGGTCGTGGTCGTGCTCGGCGCGCTCAGCTCCGGGTACGGCGAGATGATGCGCGAGGACATCCAGAAGCGGCAGGAAGGCCTCAGCCGCGCGCTGCTGAAGGTCGAGCAGGAGACGCGGCAGAAGCACGTCATCACCCGCGCGCAGTTCGAGGAAGTGTTCGCCGGCTCGGCCAGCGGCGTCGCGCTCACCGAGCTGGACGGCCGGGTGCTGCGGGCCAACGCGGCGCTCGCCAAGACGCTCAACCGCACACCGGCCGAGATCGCCGCGCTGAGCCTGTTCGACCTCGTGCACCCGGAGGACGTCGAGCTGCTGCGGGAGGCCTACCGGGACCTGGTGGCCGGCAAGCTGCACCGGCTGCGCGCGGGCCGGCGCCTGCTCGGCCGCGACGGCGAGCCGATGTGGGCGACGTTCGCCGCTTCGGTGATCCGCGACGCCGTCGGCACCCCGCGGCAGGTGCTCACGATCGTCGACGACGACACCGAGGTTTCGCTGCTGCAGCGGCGCCTGTCCCACCAGGCCCTGCACGACGCGCTCACCGGGCTGCCGAACCGGCAGTTCTTCGGCACCCGGCTGGAAAACCTGCTGCGCGAGGCCGATGCCGCCCGCGGCGTCACGCTGTTCCACCTCGACCTGGACGGCTTCTCGCAGATCGCGGGCGGGCTCGGTCAGGAGCTCGCGGACCGCGTGCTGCGCGGCGTCGCCGCGAAGCTGAAGACGGTGTTCGAAGCGGAAAAGGCGCTCGTGGCCCGCCTCGGCGGCGACGAGTTCGGTGTGCTGGTGCAGAACTCCGCCGAGACGCCGGGTGTCGTGACGCTCGTCCGCCGGATCACCCATGAGCTCGCGGAGGCGGAGTACGTCGACGGCGACCGCGGGGTGGCGGTGTCGGCCAGCATCGGCGTGGTTCACCGGCCGCCGCGCGAGATCACGCCGGCGGAGCTGCTGCGCGCGTCGGACCTGACGCTGCGCCGCGTCCAGCGCACGGGCAACCAGTGGGGCCTCTACGACCGGGAGCTGGACCGGCGCGACCGGCACGACTTCGGGCTCGCGGCGTCGATGGCGGGCGCCTGGGAGAACGGCGAGATCGAGGTCCGCTACCGGCCGCTGGTCGCCGCCGGCGACGAGGTGGCCGGGGTGGAGGCGCGGCTGCGCTGGACGCATCCGCGGGAAGGTGTGCTGCCGCACGACACGTGCGTGCGGCTGGCCGCGGAGACCGGGCTGGCGCTGCCGCTGGGCACGTGGCTGCTGCGCACCGCGGCCGAGCGGCTGGCCGAGTCCGGCGTCGAGGTGCCGCTGACGGTGGAGCTCACGGCGCCGCAGGCGGGCGATCCGGAGCTGGTGGGGGAGATCCGCCGGGTGCTCGAAGACACCGGCCTGCCCCCGGACCGGCTCCGCCCCGGCTTCCCGGCGGCGGCCCTGCCCCCGGACGCCGTCGACGCGGCCGACAACCTCAAGGTGCTGGCGGAAATCGGCGTGGCCTCGGAGATCCACGGCGCGGCGGGCGATGTGACGTGGCTGGTGGACCTGCCGGTCCGCACGGTCCGCCTGGCGCCGCACGTGGTGGCCCGCCGGGACCACCCGCTGGTGGAGCTGTCGACGGCGACGCTGATCGAGGCGGTCCATCTGGGCGGGGCGACGGTTTCGGTGACCGAGGTCGGGAGCCGTGAGCTGGCCGGGTGGTGGCGGGAGCGCGGGGTGGATCTCGTGGCGGGGCCGGTGTTCGCGCAGCTGCCGGGCGGGTTGCCCGGCAACTGAGCCGGTCAGGCGCGGAGGAGAACCTCGTCGAGGGGCTTCGGCGCGGGTTCGGTGGCGGAGTCGGTTGCCTGAGGCGTGGCGGGTGCGGTGTTCGCCGAGCCGCCGAGCAGGTTGCCCGGCAGCTGAGCAGCGCTCACACCCGGACCAGCACCTCCTCGAGCGGCTTCCGCTGCAGATCCGGCACCACGCAGTCGTCCGCGGGATATCCCACCGGGATCACCGCGAACGCCTTTTCGTTGCGGGGCCGGCCGAGCAGCTCGCCGAGGAACCGCATCGGGGACGGGGTGTGCGTCAACGCCGCCAGGCCCGCCACCTGCAACGCAGTCAGGAGCATGCCGACCGCGATGCCCACCGACTCGTCGACGTAGTAGTGCTTGTGGACGCCGCCGTCTTCGTCGAGGGCGAAACGTTGCTGGAACACCACGATCAGGTACGGCGCGTCCGTCAGGTGCGGCTTCACCGCGTCCGTGCCCAGGGGTCGCAACGCGTCGAGCCACGCGTCGCCGAGCCGGCCGCCGTAGGAGATCCGTTCCTCCTCCTCGGCGGCTTCGCGGATCGTGCGGCGGACCGCCGGGTCGGTGACGAGGACGAACGTCCAGGGCTGCTGGTGCGCGCCGCTCGGTGCGGTGGACGCGACCGCGATCGCGTCGAGGACCGCACGCTCCGGCACCGGGTCGGGGGAGAACATCCGGACCGAGCGCCGTGCTTCCATCCGCTGCCGCAGCGCGGCGGACCGGGCGACGGCTTCGGCGGCGGGCAGCCGGGCGGGCCGGTAGGGCACGGGGTGGTAGGTCATGTCCGGAGTGTGGCGGGGGACACGGTCGCCGCGGCAGGGCCGAACGTACGATCTCCGTCACAACACCGTCCGCTGTACGGACAGTAAGGTGATCCTTCCTCGGTTTTTTACGCCGAACAGCCTAGGTCAACTAGGCCAGTTGGTCCTGTCGCACGACGTGAGCCTCTCATTACCCTCCAGTAGCAGGCAGTGGTGCCGATCACAGTCGCTCCAGGAGGCCCCATGGCGTCGCGCGTCCGAGGACCCGGCTCCGAAGATCGGCGCGAACTGCGGCTCAGGCACATCACCGGCTGTCTCTCCTGCACCCTCAAATGCGGGTACTGCGGGCTGCCGGTGCGGCTCACCGGACCGGGCAGCCACCCCGGCTACGGCGTGGTCGACGAAGTGAGCGGGGAGCTGGTGCTGCTGCACCGGTTCTGCCGCGGCGCGCTCGGCCGCTGCGGGACGCGGGGGTGCGTGCTGCGGCGCGCCCACCTCGGCCGCGCGACCGAGCAGTACGAAACCGGCCGCCGCCGTCCGGGGCGTTACCAGCGCCTCGGCGTCCGCCGGTCGGCCGACCTCGATCTGTACCGGAAACACTGGCGGGTCGCGAAGATGCGGTACGCGTGCCAGGCGTGCCGCTACTACACCGGCTCGCACTGAGCCGTTCCTTCCAGCACGTCACGGAGGACTCGTGCTCGTTCGTCTCATCCTCGGTCTGCTCATGACGGTCGTCGGCCTCGCCGTCGCCGGCAAGCGCGTGGCCTTCCTGTACCGGCTGATCAAGGCCGGCCAGCCCGACACGAAGCGGTCGGACGAGCTGGGCGCCCGCCTCTTCGCGCAGGTGCGCGAAGTGTTCGGCCAGCGCAAGCTCCTGAAGTGGTCGGTGCCCGGCCTCGCGCACTTCTTCACGTTCTGGGGCTTCGTGATCCTCGCTTCGGTGTACCTCGAGGCGTACGGCGCGCTGTTCGACGAGCGGTTCGCCATCCCGTGGATCGGGCACTGGGCGGTGCTCGGCTTCCTGCAGGACTTCATCGCCGTCATGGTGGCCGTGTCGCTGGGCGTGTTCACCGTGATCCGCATCCGGAACGCCCCCGAGCGCAAGGACCGCGCGTCCCGCTTCTACGGCTCGCACACCGGCGGCGCCTGGCTGATCCTGGTCATGATCTTCAACGTCGTCTGGACGATGTTCTTCTTCCGCGGCGCGTCTTCGGCGTCGGGCAACTTTCCGTACGACAACGGCGCGTACGTCTCGCTCGGCGTCGGGAACCTCCTCGAGCCGCTCGGGCACTCCACGACCGAGGTGCTGGAGACAGTCGGCCTGCTGCTGCACATCGGCGTCATGCTCGTGTTCCTCAGCATCGTGCTGTACTCCAAGCACCTGCACATCTTCGTCGCGCCGATCAACGTCTCGGCGAAGCGGCTGCCGGACGCGCTCGGCCCGCTGCTGCCGATGGAGTCCGGCGGCAAGCCCATCGACTTCGAAGACCCAGGCGAGGACGACACGTTCGGCCGCGGCAAGATCGGCGACTTCACGTGGAAGGGCATGCTCGACTTCGCCACGTGCACCGAGTGCGGCCGCTGCCAGTCGCAGTGCCCGGCGTGGAACACCGGGAAGCCGTTGTCGCCCAAGCTGCTCATCATGGGCCTGCGGGACAACCTCTTCGAGGAGGCGCCCTACGTCCTCTCGGGCAAGGAGCACGAGGACGCGCGCCCGCTGGTCGGACCGGAAGCCGACGGCGGTGTCATCGACCCCGACGTGCTCTGGTCGTGCACCACCTGCGGCGCGTGCGTCGAGCAGTGCCCGGTGGACATCGAGCACGTCGACCACATCGTCGACATGCGGCGCTACCAGGTGATGATCGAGTCGGCGTTCCCGACCGAGCTGGGCGGGCTGTTCAAGAACCTGGAGACCAAGGGCAACCCCTGGGGCCAGAACAACTCCGAACGCCTCGCCTGGACCAAGGACCTCGACTTCGACGTCCCGGTGTTCGACGGCGAGCTCGCGGAAGACGTCGAATACGTCTACTGGGTCGGCTGCGCGGGCGCGTTCGACGACAACGCCCGCAAGACCGTCCGCGCGACGGCCGAGCTGCTGCACATCGCCGGTGTGAAGTACGTCGTGCTCGGCAAGGAGGAGTCCTGCACCGGTGACCCGGCGCGCCGCGCGGGCAACGAGTTCCTCTTCCAGATGATGGCGCAGCAGACGGCGGAGACGCTCAACGCCGTGTTCGAGGGCCGCGAGCCGCGGCTGCGCAAGATCGTCACGACGTGCCCGCACTGCCTGAACACGCTCGGCCGCGAGTACCCGGACCTCGACGGTCACTACGAGGTCGTGCACCACACCCAGCTGCTCAACCGGCTGGTGCGCGGCGGGCAGCTGACGCCGGTCAAGGCGGTCGAAGACGGTCCGAAGGTCACCTACCACGACCCGTGTTACCTCGGCCGCCACAACAAGGTCTACACCCCGCCGCGCGAGCTCGTCGGGGCGACCGGCGCGACGCTCGAGGAGATGCCGCGCCACGCCGACCGCGCGCTCTGCTGCGGCGCGGGCGGCGCGCGGATGTGGATGGAGGAGCAGATCGGCAAGCGCATCAACCTGGAGCGGGTCGACGAAGCCATCGCGACGGACGCGGAGACGATCGTGACCGGCTGCCCGTTCTGCCGCGTGATGCTCACCGACGGCCTGGTCCAGCGGCAGAGCGAGCAGAAGGCGGAGAACGTCGACGTCCGCGACGTGGCCCAGCTGTTGCTGGAGCGGGTGAAGACACCGGCGCCGAAGGCCTGAACGGGTTCACCCGTTCGCCGGATATCTCCCGGCCGCCGCAGGGCTCTTCCTTGAAGCAGCGGAGAGCTCTGCGGCGGGAGGAGAGTGCCGATGAGCGGGCAGGACGAAGCGAAGATCGAGACGCTCGACGGCGCGGTCGCCCGGCTGGTGGTGCGCCGCGGCTCGTGGCTGGTCGGCCGCGGCCCGGACGCGCACCTGCGGCTGTACTCCGACCAGGTCAGCAGCCACCACGCGTGGGTCCGCCGGGACGGCCGCGGCACCTGGGTGTCCGACGCCGGCTCGCGCAACGGCACCTGGGTAAACGGCCACCGCCTGGCCGCCAAGCAGGACCACGCGCTGCGCAACGGCGACCGGCTCGAGTTCGGCCCGATCGCCGCGGTCTACTCCGACGGGGAGGGCGGCGCCGCGCACACCCGCACGTGGCAGCGGTCCTCGGCCGGCGGGGTCGCGTTCGGGGACGTGTCCGCCGGGACGATCAACAACGCCGGCCGCGACGTCAACAACAGCTACGACCACCGGCAGCACCACCGGTACGAGTTCAGCACGCCGGAGGGACAGGTGTTCACCGAGCTGGCCACCGGGCAGGGCGCCGGCCGCGCGGTGATGCTGCTGGGGCTGCTGATGCTGCTCGGCGGGTTCGGGATCTGGGCGTCGGTGATCCTCAAGTTCGTCAAGGCGGGCTCCGACGCGGTTTCGGCGGGCTCGTTCGACGCGCCGCCCCCGCTGCTCGGTCCGGACGTCATCGACGGGGTGCCGCTGGGCGTCGTCGGGTTCGCGCTGTTCGTGCTCGGCACGGTCGTGACGATGATCGGGCTGGTGATGGCCAAGGCGGCGCGCGAGCGCAGGCGCCGCCGGCGGAGCAGGAGGGGCTAGATGGACGGCATCCACTTCCACGGCGAAGTCCGCGCGGGGACGGTCAACAACGCCGTCCACGGCGACATCAACACCGTCCACGGTGGACACCAGGAGATCCACCGCGGCCTGGACGCGCGGCAGGTCGCCGAGCTGGTCCGGGCGGTCCGCGCCGAGCTGGACGCCGCCCGGCTACCCCCGGCCACGAAGGACGCCGTGCACGACGCCCTCGACGAGGTCGACCGGGACGTGGTGCACCGCGGGGCGGCAGGGTCCGCAGGTGCGAAGGTGCGCCGGGCGCGGGACCTGCTGCGCGAGGCCGGCGGCCTCGCGACGGCCGGCGCCGGGTTGTGGACGGCGGTGCGGGCGCTCGCCGCGGCGGTGGGAGTCCCGTTCTAGGCCCTTGTATCGAAGCCTTGGGCACGACCCACCCGCCCCAGCCCGCCACCTCCGGCGGCTTCGATGCAGGCCCTGGCCGCACGGGCCCGCGCGGCAGCCCCTGACCGGCCCGGTGGGCCGTGCCGCCGCACCAGGTCGGAGAAGCCGTTTCCGCACTTCAAGGCCGGTTCAAGGCCGGATTCCGGCCGGAAAGCACGCCGACGCTGACCGGACCGGCCGTCGCCCGCACCCGCGGCGGCCTGGTCACCGGAAACGGAAACCGCACGCGCGCTTCATCGCCGTCCCGGTAATTCTTTCCCGGGGCGGTTTTTGCTGCGCCGTCCGGGTGGTGCTGCCGCGGATTCCGCGTGCCCACCGGTGAAAAACGTTCCGGACACCCTCCTATTCGGACGACTTCCGCCGCAGGTCGGGGCAGTGCGGGTGACCGGTCGGCTACTCTTCGTCAGAGTGCCCGGTGCGTTTACAACGTTCCGGCAACCGCCTTGACACCGCCTGTGGTACGTACCACTCTAGCTCCAACATTGGTCTACACCATTTGGGGCGTCCGGCCACGGTGGCCGGGCATGGAAAGGACGGCATCGAGTGAAACGCTGGCTCAAGCTGGCGGCGGGCGCCGCCGCACTCACCCTCGCGACCGCGGGCTGCGCGGGTTCCAGCGGCACGGACACCGCCGCTTCGTCGAGTGGTGCTCCCGCGCAGATCACCGGCGACGTCACGGTCTGGCTGATGACGGGCTCCGCGCCGACCACGCTGACCGACGCGCTCAACAAGGAGTTCGAGACCGCCCACCCGGGCGTCAAGGTCAAGTACGAAATCCAGCAGTGGGACGGCATCCAGCAGAAGCTGACGACCGCGCTGGCCAGTGGCGCCCCGCCGGACGTCATCGAGATCGGCAACACGCAGACCGCGGCGTTCGCCGCGCAGGACGGTGTGCTGACCGACCTGACCGCCGACAAGGACAGCTTCAACGGCGCGCAGTGGCTGAAGGGTCTCGCGGACTCCGGCAGCTACGACGGCAAGGTCTACGGCGTGCCGTTCTACGCGGCCAACCGTGAGGTCATCTACCGCAAGGACATGTTCGAGCAGGCCGGCATCACCAAGACGCCGACGTCGAACGACGAGTGGGTCGACGCGATCACCAAGCTGAAGACGAAGTTCGGGTCCGACCCCGACTTCCAGCCCTTGTACATGCCGGGCCAGAACTGGTACGCGCTGCTGTCGTTCATCTGGGACAACGGTGGCGACATCGCCCAGCCCGACGGCAAGAACTTCAAGGCGACGCTGGACAGCGCCGGTGCGAAGGCGGGCCTGGACTTCTACAAGAAGCTCGTCGACACCTCCGGCACCAAGGCGCCGAAGGACGCCGACGAGGCCAAGCCGCAGCAGGCGACCGTCTACGGCGCCGGCAAGGTGGCCATGATGATCGGTCTCCCGTGGGAGCTGCCGACGGCCGCCAAGACCGACCCGAGCCTGACCGCCAAGACCGGCGCCTTCCCGATCCCGAGCAAGACCGCCGGCCAGAGCGCCCCGGTCTTCCTGGGCGGCTCCAACCTGGCGATCCCGGCCAACAGCAAGAACGTGGCCGCGGCCAAGGAGTACATCAAGCTGCTCTCCAGCGCGAAGTACCAGGGCCAGCTTGCTGCCGCCGGCGTCGTGCCCGGCACGTCGACCGACCTCGCGGGCCTGGACAAGGACCCGCTGGGCACGGTGATGGCGAAGGCCTCCACCAACGGCAAGGCCGTGCCGGCCAGCCCGAAGTGGGGTGACGTGGAGTCCGGCCAGAACCCGGTCAAGGACATGCTGACCGCGTACCTGACCGGCAAGAAGACGCTCGACCAGGCGACCGCCGACGCCAACGCAGCGCTGAACAAGCTCATCGGCGGATGACAGCGACCGCGAATGTGACGATGCCGGCGGGGGCGACCCCGCCGGCATCGCCGCGCGACGCGGGGGTCAGGAGGCGCAAGCGGGGCCGGTTCGGCGACCGGGTGCTCCCGTACCTGCTCCTCCTCCCCGCCCTCGCCGCCATCCTCGTCCTGCTCGCCTGGCCGCTGGTCCAGGTGCTCGCGATCAGCTTCCGCAAGCTCGACATCGGCCAGCTCATCTCGGGCAAGACCATCTGGGTCGGGTTCGACAACTACACGAACACGCTCTCCGACCCGGAGTTCTGGGCCATCACGGTCCGGACGCTGGTGTTCACCGCCTCGATCGTGGCCGCGACCATCCTCGGCGGCCTGCTGCTGGCGGTGCTGATGCGCCACCTCGACCCGGTCGTCCGGATCATCGTGCAGGTGACGCTCGTGCTGGCCTGGGCGACTCCGGTGATCGCCACGACCACCGTCTTCCAGTGGATCTTCGACGAGCAGTACGGCATCCTCAACAAGACCCTCGACCGGCTCGGGTTCCACAGTTTCATCGGGTTCTCGTGGTTCTCCAGCGGCCCCAGCACGCTCGCCGTGATCGGGCTGCTCATCGTGTGGCAGGCCGTGCCGTTCGTGACGTTCTCGCTGTACGCGGGCCTCATCGGCGTCCCGCGCGAGCAGTACGAGGCCGCCGGCATCGACGGCGCCGGGCCGTGGCAGACGTTCCGCGCGGTGACCTGGCCCGCCATCCGGCCGATCACCACGATGGTGACCTTCCTGTCGGTGCTGTGGGACTTCAACGCCTTCGCCCAGATCTGGGCGATCCGCGAGGGCGGCCCGGACGGCGGGAGCACCACGCTGGCCGTTGTGCTCTACCTCAAGGGCATCGCGGGCAACCACTTCGGCGCGGCGGGCGCGATCGCGACCCTGATGCTGATCGTGCTGGCGCTCATCACCGGCCGGTACATCCAGCTGCTGGTCCGGACCCCGGAAGGTGATCTGACGTGAGGAAACCGCTGTCGCAGCGGATCGCGCTCTCGGTCGTCGGCGTGCTCGTGGCGCTCGCGATCGTGTTCCCGACGTACTGGATGTTCGTCACGTCGCTGCGGACGCCCGGCGAGATCCTCTCGCCCAAGTACGACCTGATCCCGACGTCGTTCTCCTTCGGCAACTTCGCCACCGCGCTGTCCAAGGACAACTTCCCGACGTACCTGCTCAACAGCCTGATCGTCACGGTCGGGTCGGTGCTGTGCGCGCTGGTCGCCGGGACGCTGGCGGCGATCCCGCTCTCGCGGCTGCGCTTCACCGGCCGCAAGGGCTTCCTGGTGCTGGTCATGGTGGCGCAGCTGGCCCCGGTGTCGGCGCTGTTCATCCCGCTGTTCCTGCTGATGCGGGACGCCGGGCTGCTCAACACGCTGCCGTCGCTGCTGCTGATCTACTTCGCCACCACGCTGCCGTTCACGGTCTGGATGCTCTACGGCTTCGTCAACGGGATCCCGTACGAGCTGGAAGAGGCCGCGATGATCGACGGCTGCAGCCAGACCGGCGCGTTCCGCCGGGTGACGCTGCCGCTGCTCGGGCCCGGGCTGGTCACCACCTCGGTGTTCAGCTTCATCACGGCGTGGAACGAGTACCTGTTCGCCCTGGTGTTCATCCGGGACAAGCCGAAGGAGACGCTGCCGGTGTGGCTGGCGTCGTTCCGCACGGCGTTCGCGACCGACTGGGGCGGCGTGATGGCCGCGTCGGTCATCTACGCGATCCCGGCGCTGGTGTTCTTCCTGATCGTGCAGCGCAAGCTCGTGTCCGGCGTGACCGCCGGCGCGGTGAAGGGGTAGCCGGTGTCCGCTCCCGAAAAGCTCGCCGAAGCGGTCGTCCTGCCCGGCTTCGCCGGGACCACCGCGCCGGACTGGCTCCGCCGCCGGATCGCCGAGGGCCTCGGCGGGGTGGTGCTGTTCGGCCGCAACGTCGTCGACGACGAGCAGGTCGCCGCGCTCACCGCGCAGCTGCGGGGCGAGCGGGACGGCGTGGTCGTCGGCATCGACGAGGAGGGTGGCGACGTCACCCGCCTCGACGTCAACACCGGGTCGTTCGTGCCGGGCCCGCTGGCGCTCGGCGCGGCCGACGACCCGGAGCTGACCACGGCGGTCGCCGCCGCGCTCGGCGAACGGCTCGCGGCCTGCGGCGTCACGATCAACCTGGCGCCGTGCGCGGACCTGACCCTGGCGGCCGAGGACCCGATCATCGGCGTCCGGGCGTTCGGGTCCGACCCGGCGAAGGCGTCACCACACGTCGCGGCGTACGTCACCGGCCTGCAGAAGTACGGCGTCGCGGCGTGCGCGAAGCACTTCCCGGGCCACGGCGCGGCGACCGAGGACTCGCACGTGGCGCTGCCGGTGCTGCCGCGGACCCCGGAAGAGCTGCGCGAGATCGAGCTGGTCCCGTTCGCCGCGGCGATCCGGGCCGGGGTGCGCTCGGTGATGTCGGGCCACCTGGTCGTCCCGGCCTGGGGCGACGAGCCGGCCACGCTCAACCGGACGGCCCTCACCGAGGTCCTGCGCGGCGAGCTGGGCTTCACCGGCGCGATCATCACCGACGCGCTGGAGATGGGCGCGGTGTCCGGCGCGTACGGCCGGCACGACCGCCTGGGCCAGTCCGCCGTGCGGGCCCTGGTCGCCGGCGCGGACGCGCTGTGCATCGGCGGCGCGGCCTTCGAGGCCGACGCCCTGGACGCCATCAACGCGGCGATCGTCGCCGCGGTGGCGTCGGGGGAGCTGCCGCTGGAGCGGCTCGAGGAGGCGGCTTCGCGGACGGCGTCGCTCGGCACCGACCCGGCCCCGGCGACGGTCGGCCCGGTCGACCGCCGGCTCGGCCTGGAGGCGGCGCGCAAGGCGCTGCGGGTCACCGGCGAGCCGCGGCTGGCCGGCCCGCCGCTGGTCGTCGACGTCCAGACCGAGCCGACCATTGCGGCCGGCCCGATGCCGTGGGGCCTCGGCGCGCACCTGGCCGAGCTGGTGCCCGGCACCCGGGCGATGACGGCGTCCCCCGAAGACGCCGACACGATCCTCGAGGCGGCGAAGGGGTTCGGCAGCGTCGTCGTGGTCACGCGGGAAGCGCACCGGCACCCGCGGGTGCGGGAGCTGCTGGCCGCGCTGTCCGGGGTGGGCTTCATCCGCGTCGAGACCGGCGCGCCGGGCCCGGTGGCGGAAGACCGGCCGCGGATCGACACGTTCAGCGGCTCGTACGTGAGCCTGCGCGCGGTGGCCGAATACCTGGCCTGAGCCCGGTTTCGACGAGCCCCGCCGGTCGGCCGACCGGCAGGGCTCGTCCTGTTTGCCGCATCTCCACAAGGGGTCCGCGCTTTTGTACGGGCCTTGTACCGGCGGTCTCCATGCTGTCCCCACACACATCCTGGAGGGACAGACCATGAGAATTCGGATCGGGAAGCGGGCGGCCGGCGTGGCCGGCATCGCCGCGGCGATCGTGCTCGCCGGCGCCACCCCGGCCCTGGCGGCCACGGGGACCGTGCACACGGACTCGGGGATCGCGCTGACCGTGCGGGCGACCCCGAGCACCAGCGGGAGCCCGGTCGGCACCGTCGCCGACGGCACCGCCGTCACCATCTCCTGCCAGACCAACGGCTCGACCGTCGACGGCAAGTACGGCACCTCGGACATCTGGGACAAGGTCGGCGACGGCTACATCAGCGACGCCTACGTCTACACCGGCTCGGACGGCCGGGTGGCCCCGGACTGCGCGGGCTCGACCCTGACCTGCACCACTGCGGGCACCGGCAACCCCAAGACGTGCGCCCAGGCAGTGGCCTACGCCAAGACCCGCGTCCACACGAACGACCTCGACTCCTACGAGGGCTGGTGCGACCGGATCAACGCGCAGAACTACGGCTGGACCGCGTCGGGCTCGGAGACGGCGTACGTCCACTGGACGCAGATCCCGGCTTCGTTCAAGCACCCGGGCGACACCCAGGTCCCGGCCGGCGGGCTGGCGTTCTTCAAGAGCAGCGGCGCCGGCCACACGATGATCTCCATCGGCGGCGGCAAGTTCCTGTCGAACGACATCAACGGCTACGGCAGCTACACCGAGACGACGATCGCGCAGATCAAGAGCAAGTGGGGCCAGACGTACCTCGGCTGGTCGCAGCCTTGGTTCAAGGTGAACCACTGACGTCTTGAGCGGTAGTCACGCGCGGCCCCTGCCCACCTCCCCCGGGCAGGGGCCGCGCGTGTCGTTGGTCCGGCGTCGTGAATGGGGCAGTCACTCACGGCTTCCCGGCGTCTCCGAACCCTCCCGCTTCACGTGGTGCAGCACAAAAATCCCCCCCACGGCCAGCCGGTCCGAGCGCTCGTGATCGGTCGCCACGTACTCGTCCAGCACCGCCAGGATGCGCCGATCCAGCTCCGCGGCCTCGTCAGGGGACAGGTGCAGCAGGAACTTCTCGTGCACCACCACCGACTCGGGCCCCGCCTCGCGCAGCTCCTCCTGGAAGATCTCCAGGGGCGCGAACCGCGTCTCGGGGTCGGCGCCGGCCAGCGGGCCGTCCAGCCACCACGTCTCGTTGTTCGAACGGTACGGCTTCTCCAGCGCGCCGCTGGCTCCCGTGCGGACCGGCGCCGGCTCCAGCAAGCCCGCCGCCACCAGTTGACGCACGTGGTGCAGGACCGTGCCCGGGTCGCGGTCGAGGCGGTCCGCCAGCTGCTTGTTCGTCAGCTCGTCGACCAGGCAGAGCCGCATGATGCGCAGCCGCAGGGGGTGGCCGAGGGCCTTGGCCTCGGCCGGGGTCGCGGGCCGGCGGCGGCGGGGCTCGGTCATGAACGCAGCGTAGTCCATCGATGGAATTGCGTCACAGCGATGGAGAATTCCCCATCGATGTGCGAACCTCCATTCATGAACACCGTGTTCTGGCGGCTGTGGACCGCCGCCGGCCTGTCCAGCCTCGCCGACGGCGTGCTCAAGGTCGCGTTGCCGCTCGTCGCGGTCGGGTACACCCGCGAGCCGGCCCTCATCGCCGGGCTCGCCTTCGCCTTCAGCCTGCCGTGGCTGCTCTTCGCGCTGCCCGCCGGCGCGCTGGTCGACCGCCTCGACCGCCGCCGCGCGATGCTCACCGCCAACCTCGTCCGTGGCGGACTGCTCACCGGAGTGAGCCTGCTGACCGTCTTCGGCGGGGGATCGATCTGGGCGCTCTACGTCGCCGCCGTCGGGGTGGGGTGCGCCGAGACCGTCTACGACACCGCCGCGCAGTCGATCGTGCCGCAGGTGGTCGGGCGGGCGCAGCTGGCCCGCGCCAACGGCCGGATGTTCGCCGTCGAGCAGACCGCCAACGAGTTCGCCGGCCCGCCGCTCGCCGGGGTGCTCGCCGCGGCCGGGGTGGTCGCCGCCCTCGTCACGCCGGTGGCGCTGTGGGCGGTGGCCGTCGTGGCGCTGCTGCTGGTGCGCGGGTCCTACCGGATCGAACGCCCGGCGCCCACGTCGCTCCGTGCGGACATCACCGAAGGCCTGCGGTTCCTCGTGCGGCACCGGGTGCTGCGGACGTTCTCGGTCATGGTCGGCACGTTCAACTTCGCCACCGGTGCGACCTTCGCCGTGTTCGTGCTGTACGCGGCTGGCCCGGGCTCGGCGATGGGACTCTCCGGACCCGCCTTCGGCCTGCTGATGGCCATGACCGCCGCCGGTGGCCTGGCCGGGTCGCTGCTCGCCGAGCCGGTGGAACGGCTGCTCGGCCGCGTCCGCGCGCTGTGGGTGTCGTGGCTCGCCGGCGGGCTCACGGTCGGCGTGCTCACCGTGACGGCCGACCCGTTCCTCGTCGGGGCCGCGTTCTTCCTCGGCGGCGCGGGCATCCTCGTCTCGAACGTCGTGATGGTGTCGCTGCGCCAGCGCGTGACGCCCGACCGCCTGCTCGGCCGGCTCAACAGCAGCCACCGGCTCGTCGCCTGGGGCACCAAGTCGCTCGGCGCCCTGGCCGGCGGCGCGCTCGCGCAGGCCGCCGGGCTGCACACCGTGTTCGTGCTCATGGCCGTGCTGGCCTTCGCGGTCGTCGGCGGCCTGTTCGGGATCACCGAAGACACGCTCACACGCGCGGAAAGCGAAGCCACCGAAAGAACTTCTCAGGCGTAGGGGAGCGGGAAGACGTTCAGCCGCTCCTCCGGCAACGGCTTCTCCCGCCACCCGAGGTCGACGGCCGCCCGGCGGATCCGGCCGTCGCCCCAGCAGGGCAGCCCGGCCGGGAACGCGGGCACCAGCCCCGGTACGAGCGTGTGCGTGACGTGGAAGCCGGCGGCGGCGACGTCGCGAGTGGTGAGGTCGACACTGATCACCTCGAACCCGCGCGCTTCCACCCGATCCTGGTAGGCCTTGAAAGTCCGCTCTCCCAACGCCGGCAGGCCCTCCCAGTCGCGCGCCGGCAGGTCGCGCACCCACGGCGCGGTCCGGGCCGCCGCGCGCGGGTCGAGGTGGACCTGCTGCTGGCACGCCGGATCCACGACGTCGGCGAAGTCCTCGCGGTAGGAGTCGAGGTACCGGCGGTCGGCGCGGTACGGCTTGAGCGCGCCCGACCGGCCCGGCGCCCGCTCGTCGTCGAGCGTGAGCTGCGTGTACTGCAACGAAAACCCCTCGGCGAGCGCTGCTTTGGCCGCCTCGACCGCGTCGGAGCGGCTCGCGAACCCGGTTGTCAGCCGCCGCCGGGTGCGGTCGAAGACGGCGGCCGCGACCACCGGGACGCCGAACTCGGTGTCCAGCGGAATGAGCGTGACGTCGTGTGTTTCGGCGGTCTCGGCGACGAGCGCGCGCAGTTCGGTCGTCAGCCGGAGCCGCGGCAGCCGCGGGGTGTTGGCCCACCAGAGCATGGCCGTGTCCCGGGCCAGCACCGCTTCCAGACCGGCGGTGAGGGTCTGCTCTTCGCTGGTCCCGCCGGCCGCCCCGGCGGTGAGCGGGGCGGTGAAGCGGACGCCGGGCCCGGGCGAGACGAGGCACGCCGGAACCCAGACCGGTTCTCGCCGGGTGTGGGAAAACCCTTCCAGCCAGTTGATCGCGACATCGGGGGTCAGCGGCGCGAACGGGAAACCGGGGGTGCGGTGCTGCCGCGGCGAGTAGAGGTTCAGCCGGCGCGGGTCGAGCGCCGGGACGCCGTCGCGCCGCAGCCGCGCGTAACTGTCGTGGCGGACGTCGTCGTCCGAGAGCGGTGACGCGCCGCAGTAGAGCCGCACCGCCTCGCCGAGTGCCGCGTCGCGGGCGGACTCGACGTCCTGCCACGACGAGCCGACCACCCGTCCGTGGCCCGCGACATCGGCGGCACACACCCGAAGCCGCGCCGGGGCGCCCGGCAGTTCGTGGACGCCGGTCACGATCCCGGTCCGGTCGTCGACGAGCAGGCCGGGGCGTGGCTCGTCCGCCGCCTGCCCGCGCCGGGAGGACAACGGCAGCACGGGCCGCGGTAGCGCCGTCAACCGCGCCGGGTCGAGCTCGAGCTCCCCGGTGGTGGTGTCGGCGGGTTCACCGGCGATCCAGCGTCCGAGCTGGACGGCGACGGTGGTGAGCAGCCAGCGGGCGTCGGCGGGGGAGAACCGCGAGCCGCCGTCGTCGAGCTCCCGCGGATCCTCGGCGGCGGCACGACGGGCGAGCGCGTCGGCGAAACCGGGGCCGGCGCCCGGCGTGACCGCGGGCCCGGCGAGACCCCGGCCGTGTTCGGCGCGGAACGGGAAGAAGCGCAGCCCGTGGCGGCCGCACAACGCGCCCAGCGCGGTGAGTTCGGCATGCGCCGGACGGGTGTACACCGCGACGACGACGGTGTCGTCCGCGGTCACCGGGAAGGTGTGGTCGAGGCCGGTGAGCACCTCGACCCGCGCGTAGCCGGACGTCGTCAGGATGTCCGCGAGGGGAGCGGTCAGCTCCGGCGAACCGGCCAGCAGCACGGTGGTCGTGGTGATCCGGGGGGACCCGGCGCCGGGGTGGCGTGCCGGCGCGGAAACGCTGTCCGCGGCCAGGAGGTCGACGATCTCGCCGAAGCCGGGGTCCATCCAGGACAGCAGCTCGGTGCGGCCGCGGGTGCCGTCACAGCGGCGGATCCAGTCCCGGACCTCGTGCGCCGGCGCGGGAACCGTGACCTCACCGCCGCTCGGCGTGATCAGCAGGCACCGTCCGGGGCCGAGGTCGTGGACCTCGGCCCCGGTCAACCGCAGGCGGACGTCGTCGGCGGGCATCACGAACCTCCGGTGGGCCGGACGTGGGCGTGCCGCGGCCCCGGAGCCAGGGGGCCGCGGCACGTGGCGGGGTGCAGTGGGGCGGAAGTCCCGCGGTTCCTCCTCTTCGGTGTGCGGGCCCCGGCCGCAACCGGGGAGTGGTGAGGTGACCCAGTTTCGGTCGCGCCCGGGTGTTCCGGCGTCTTCTGGACTGCGGTCCGCACGTGCCGCGCCCGCGTTCGTCACGGTCCGGTCCGGGAGATACGCACGCCCGGAACCATGAAGGCCTCCCACCGGCGGATCGCCGGTGGGAGGCCGTGGGAAGGGTCCGCTCAGCTCACGCGCGGCAGTTCTTGCCGCGGTTCACGCAGTTGACCAGCCCGTTCATGATCCGCTGCGACATCACGTTGGCGAAGTCGTCGTGATCGGACAGCGGGTTGTGCTTCTCCTGGGGGAAGGCGTCCACTTTGTACTGCTTCTTGACCTGGATGTCGTGCGGGATGTCGTAGGTCAGCGAGATCTGCAGCTGCGGCACGGCCTTGAACCCCTTGGCGCACTGCCCGAACTTGTCCGGGAACACGATGTGCGTGCGGTGGTTGGCGCTGTCGGTGTTCTTCCCGTCCCAGCAGCTCGGGAACGTGTGGATCCGCTTGACCTTGCTGTTCTGCGGGCAGATCGGGTACTTGTCGGTGACGCGGTTCTCGAAGCCGGTGCACGTCCAGCTCGCCCGGGCGTTGGCCGGCCCGTTGGTGCTCTGCTTGGCGTCGCCGTAGAGGACACGCAGGAAGCGCGGCATCGCCACGACCTTGCCCACCGGGCTGCCGCGGAAGGTGATCTGGACCTTCTGCGGCCGCTGGATCTCCCCGTCGTTGCCCGGGAGCTCGTTGTTCTCGTCCTGGCCCGGCAGCGCGCCACCCGCGGTGCTGCTCGGCGGCGGGGTCGGCGTGCCGGTGTCCTTGCCGGGCTTCGGCGCGCACGGCGCGAGCCCGCCGAGGTCCTTCGGCTTCGGCGCGAACCGGGCGATGATGGTGGCGATCCGCTCGAGGATCGCCGCGCGCCGGTCCTTCAGCGGGTTCAGGATGGCGTTCTGCACGAAGTCCGCGCCGCCCTGGCCCTGCGTCTGCGCGACACGCTGGTTGGCCTCGTCGGTCTGCGTGTCGAGCTGGTCGAGGTTGCCGTCGACCTCCGCCATCGCCTGGTCGGGCACGTCGGAGAGCTTGCTCGCGACGTCCGGGCAGGCGACCTGCACGGTCTTCGCCTCCTGGTCGGCCTGCGCGCGGTCGCTGTCGGGCTTCTTCGCCGGCGCGTTCTTCTCTTCTTCGCCGGTGTCGATGCGGACCACGGGCCAGAAGTAGGCGGACTTGTCGCCGTTGCGGCAGGTGGTGCCGGCCTTGACGAGGCTCTTGTTGTTCGAGTCGGCGTTGGTCGAGAGGTTGCCGACGTAGTCGTGCAGGTGCTGGGCGCCGTTGCGGACGCCGGGCTGGGCGATGAAGTTGTCGGGGTTGAAGTGGCCGTTCTCGTTGCGGCCGCAGTCGACGGTGAAGGTGCCGGTCGACGCGCCGTAGACCGGCCGCGGGTCGAACTGGTTCGGCTTCACCTTCAGGATGTCGACGTAGAGCGCGGGATCGGTTTCGTCGGCACTGGCTTCGCCGGTGCCGCCGGTGGTCGTGGCGACGACGATGCCGCCCACGGCGATCGCGAGGGCGAGGCCGCCGGTCGCGATCTTCGTTCTGCGGGAAAGGCGATGCCGTCCTTGGGTGCGGGACATGCGGAATCCTCCGGGGGTGTCGGGCTGGCGGGAACGCACGACACTGAACGGACGCGAGGCAGGGCTCGGCCCATCAGGAAAAACGTCGGCGGGGGAACGATTCCCGGCTGGCCCACCGACCCGACATCGGCGGATGCGCGACCACCTGCCCGTGGCCGCGCCGTCAACCGGCTGGTTATCGTTCCGTGATGGAAGCTACACCGGGACTTGATGCCGGGCAAGAAGGTATTTCCGGCAATCACGAACCGTCAGGACCGGTTTCCGTTTCCGTAGTCGAGCGCGGGCGTGAAAGGGCATCGAGAATTGACGAAGAATGGCGCACACCAATTGACGCGGGCGCGACGGCGCGCAGGTGGATCACGCTGGGTAGCCGCGCGTGACCCGCTCCGGTGCTCTCGGGTGCGCGGTCATCTTGGGCCGTCGACCAGGGCGTTGTCCAGCTCCGAGGGGTGTGGCGAAAAACTTTGAACCGATCCGAACCGGCATCCGTATCCCTGAGTGAGGCGCGCGGAATGCCCGCCGGCCGCGGGTTGGGGAATCTGTGACCGCGCCACGACGGGAGAACCGTTCCGGCCGGAGATCAGATTCCCGGCCGCCGGGCGCCGGGCCGCCGTGGTGAATGACTCATTCCTGACGTCCGACGCCAGGAATGAGTCATTCACGCCCGTCGCCGGGATCAGCGCAGCGCCGCCGGGACCGCCGGGATCGCGGCCAGGGCGGAGCCGAGGCGGTGCCCCACGGCGAGAGCCACCTGGTCGCGCAGCTCGGCCAGCTTCCCGACGTCGATCCCGGTCGCGACGCCTTCGCGGTGGAAGAAGTCGACGAGGTCGTCCGTCGCGACGTTGCCGGACGCGCCCGGGGCGAACGGGCAGCCGCCGAGCCCGCCGAGCGCGGAGTCGAAGCGGCGGATGCCGAGTCCGAGCCCCTCCCACGCGTTGGCCGCCGCGCGGCCGTAGGTGTTGTGCAGGTGCCGCCCGGCCTGGCCGGATCCGCGCGACCGTCGCCGCGGTGCGCGACGAGCTGCCGGACGTGCCGCTCGGCCTGCTGCCGATCGTCGAACGTGTGGAGTGCAAGTACCTCGTCGTCGGCTCGGTGCTGGCGATGGCGGTGTTCGGCATCGCGTTCGGCTACGCGGGTTCGATGGCGCTGATCCTCGTGTTCGGCTTCCTCTACACCGCGACCAGCAACCTGTTCTCGAACGCCTACCACATCTACCAGGCCGAGATCTTCCCGACGGCGCTGCGCTCGACGGCCTCCAGCGGCACCTATTCGCTGTCGCGGCTGGCCAGCGGCGCGATGCCGTTCGTGCTGGTGCCGCTGCTGAGCTCGCACGGCCCGACCACGCTGTTCCTGGTCGTCGCCGCCGCGCTGGTGGTGGTCGCGGTGGACGTCGCGGTCCTCGGCCCGCGCACCACCGGCCGCCGCCTGGAGAGCGTCAACGACGACGTCACGGCCGCGCCACAGCTGCGATGACCGCCGCGGCCTCGTCGACCGAGGCCCGTGCGGTGTCGACGACGAGGCGGTCCCGGGTCCACGGCTCGTACTCGCGGTCGAGGATCTCCGCGTGGCGGCGGTGTTCGGCCGGGTCCGAGCAGACGATCTCGGTCTCCAGCACCACGGCCCCGGCGCCGAGCCCGCTGTCCCGCCACGCGTCGCGGGTGACGGCGAGCGGGTTGACGCATTCGGCGATCACGCCGGCGCCGGTGCGGAGCAGGTCGGCGGCGACGTCCCGCGCGACGACGTAACCGACCGGACCCAGTGGCTGCGCCGGCGGGCTCTCGCGGACGATGGCCTGCTCGATGGTGTCCACCCGCAGGAACGAGAACCCGGTGCGCCGACGATCAGCCGGGGAGGCGCCGCGAAAGTCCGTGAAGGTCGCATCGGGGGCCTCTAAGTCCCGCGCCCCGGGACACGAAGGAAGCCGCATCGAAGGAGGCCAAGTCCCTCGATGCGGCGCCCCCCGGCCGTGGCCGGGCTTTACGAGGCCGCCTCGCGCTTCTGGGCGAGCAGGCCACGCCGCAACGTCGTGAGCGCCCGGTGCTGGGCGACGCGGACCGCGCCCGCGCTGGCCAGGCCGACCGCCGCGGCCGTCTCCTCGGCCGAGAGCCCGAGGATGATGCGCAGCACCAGGATCTCCCGCTGGCGCGGCGGGAGCGTGTCGAGCAGCCCGGCCGACCAGTCGAGCGCGGCGGAGCGCTCGACCTCGTCGCCGGTCGGGTCCGCGCCGACCCAGCGCTCGGCGGGCGGGTCGGCCACCGGGCTCGTGCGGTCGCGCGCCCGGCGGCGGTGGAAGTCGGAGACCTTGTGCCCGGCGATGCCGAAGACGAACGGCACGAAGCCGTCCACCTCGTAGCGATAACCCGGCAGCGCGCGCACGACCGCGAGCAGCACGTCCTGGGCGCAGTCCTCGGCGTCCGACGAGCCGTCCTGCCACGCCCCGAGGCGGCCCAGGCAGTAGCGGAACACCATCGGCCGCAGCGCGCGCAGCAGCCCGGCCACCGCGGCCCGGTTCCCGCCGACGGCGGACCGGACCAGCGCCGGGTCGAGCACGAACGTCGCCGTGGGTGCGGCGTCACCCTCGGCGGAGTGCGGCGGCATCGTTCTCACGTCTCCTTCGGCAGCGCTCGCCGGCAACGAACAGTCACGACGCTAGATCGACGAGCGGGGGCTCGACACCGGCCGGGCGGCCGCCACGGCCCGGGTCTTCCGGCCCTACCGCGCGGGCCCGCGCTGTGCCGTCGCCGCGGCGAAAAGGCGTCGGCGGCCCACCGCGGCGGCGCTCGGGCCGAACGGCCCTACCGGCCGTCCACGGCTTTCGATCACGCTGGTCACCAGGGATTTTTCACAGGAGAAACACAGGTACGCGATGGTGGACGACGTGGGCTTCGGGCTGCTGCTCGACCGGCAGCAGTGCCTCGCCCTGCTCCGGACGGCGAGCCTCGGCCGGGTGATCTTCACCCACCGCGCCATGCCCGCGGTCCGTCCGGTGCGGTTCACCGTCGTCGAGGAAGCCGTCGTGTTCGCCGTGCCGGCGGGCAGTCCCCTCTACGCGGGCGCGCGTGACGCCGTCGTCGCGTTCGAAGCCGACGACTTCGCCGCCGACTTCGGCGCGGGCTGGTACGTGAGCCTCCTGGGCCGGGCCACCGAGTCCGCCGTCGACGACGAGGTCGCCTGCCTGTGCCCGTGTCCCTCCCTTTCCGGGCGGCGGTTCCTGCGGATCCCCGTCGAAGCCATCACCGGTCACCGCATCGCCTGCCACGCCGAGTAACAAAGCCACTGCTCCGATCGACCCACCGGATGGACGAACCGGATGGGACCGACACGGGCAGCCCCCTGTGGCACCCTTGACGGCCCGGGGAGTCCTCCGGGAGACGGCGAGCCAACGGGGTCGACGGGAACAGTGGCGGACGAAGTCAGCATGCCGATGATCTTGGCCGCGGTGGCCGGGATCGCACGGGAGCTGGAACTGCCGGCGGTGCTGGACCGCGCGGCCAAGACGGTGTGCGAGCTGCTCGGCGCCCGCCACGGCCGGCTCGAGGTGACCGGCCCCGAGGGCGCCGTCGCCGAACACGGGCGCCCCGGCAGCGGGGTCCCGGTCCAGTTGCCGCTGCGGGCCGGTGAGCGGATGTTCGGCACCTTCTCGGTCGAACCCGGCGACGGCGCCGAGTTCGGCCGTCGTCAGCGCGAGGTGCTGGGCGCGCTCACCGCGGCGACCGGGATGGCGGTCGAGAAAGCCGTGCTCGTCGACGGGATGCGCCGCCGCGAACGCTGGCTGGAAGCGTCCTACGACGTGACCCGCGCGCTGCTGGGCGCGCAGGACCTGCGCGCGACCCTGCGGCTGATCGCCGAACGCGCCCGCGTGGTGGCGGGCGGCACCGGCGGCGCGATCGCGCTGCCCGCCGGGCCGGGGCAGCTGGTCTTCGACGTCGTCGAGCCGCCGGGGGAGGACTCCGACCGGCTCACCGGGCTGACCGTCCCGACCGAGGGCACGGCCACCGGGATCGCCTACACCACACGCAAACCCGTCGTGGTCCGCGACTACGGCGAGCACGTCCAGAACGAGCAGCGCGACCGCGCCGGGCCGATGCCCGCGATGATCAAGGACCTGGACGCGGCGATCTCGGTGCCGCTGATCGTCGGCGACGAGACGCTCGGGGTGCTCGTCGTGGCGAAGTTCCGCGACAAGTCGCCGTTCACCGACTCCGACGTCCAGCTGGCCGAGACGTTCGCCGGGCACGCCGCGCTGGCCGTCGAGTTCTCCCGGGCCCAGGTGGCCCGCCAGCAGCTCGCGGTGTTCGAGGACCGCGACCGGATCGCCCGCGACCTGCACGACCTCGTCATCCAGCGGCTCTTCGCCACCGGGCTCGGGCTCGAAGGGGTCAGCAGGCTGATCTCCGATCCGGGGGTCGGCGCGCGCGTGGCCGGGTTCGCCCAGGACCTCGACGGGACGATCCGCGAGATCCGCAACAGCATCTTTTCGCTGCAGGCGCCGTCGCAGGCCCAGGGCAGTCTTCGCGCGGAGCTGCTGCGCGTGGCCGTCGACGCCCGGGACACGCTGGGTTTCGAGCCGCGCGTCGGCTTCGACGGGCCGCTGGACGCCGCGGTGCCCGACGCCGTCCGCACCGACCTGACCGCGTCGCTGCGCGAAGCCCTGACGAACGTCGCGCGCCACGCCGGGGCGACGTCGTGCTCGGTCGAGGTCATCGTGGACGGGCTCGGCCGGCGGCTGAGCCTGGTGGTGCGCGACGACGGGACCGGCCCGCCGACGGCGGCCGGGCGGGTCAGCGGGCTGGGCAACCTGGCCGCCCGCGCGGCGCGGTGGAGCGGGAAGTGCGTGCTGGTGGCCGCCGACGGCGGCGGCTCCCGGCTGGAGTGGACGGCCGAGCTGCCGGCGCGAACCGGCGAGCAGGGGAGTGCGTGATGACGATCTCGGTGTTTCTGCTCGACGACCACGAGCTGGTCCGCACCGGGCTGAAGACCGTGTTCGAACCCGCAGCCGACATCGAGGTGGCCGGGGAGGCGGCGACCGCCGCCGAGGCGCTGGTCCGGATCCCGCAGGTCCGCCCGGACGTCGCGATCCTCGACGTCCGGCTGCCGGACGGGCAGGGCGTCGAGGTGTGCCGCGAGATCCGCTCGACGGTCGAGCCGCCGCCCGCGTGCCTGATGCTGACGTCCTATTCGGACGACGACGCGCTGTTCGGCGCGATCATGGCGGGCGCGGCCGGGTACATGCTGAAGCAGGTCTCCGGCCGGTCGCTGGTCGACGCCGTCCGCACGGTCGCCGTCGGCGGCTCGCTGCTGGACGCCACGCTCACCGCGTCCGTCATGAACAAGCTGCGGGGAGAAACGTCGACGGCGGCGCCGGACCCGCGGTACGAGCAGCTCAGCCCGCAGGAGCGGCGGGTGCTCGACCTCGTCGCGGAGGGCCTCACCAACCGGCAGATCGCCGAACGGCTGTTCCTGGCCGAGAAGACGGTGAAGAACTACGTGTCGTCGGTGCTGCACAAGCTCGGGGTCGAGCGGCGGACCTCGGCGGCGGTGTACGTGTCACAGCGCCGCGGCGAGGGCGGCCGCCCGACCTGATCATGCGACCACTCGGCGGAAACCCGGTGGGGCATCCGACGTATCTGGCCGCCGATGCGATACACCTGTCGGGGTGACGCACGAGTTGTCGTGCGCGGCAGAGGGGACAGCATGGCGGGGTTGTCGAGCGGGGACTATGTCACGCAGCAGATCAGGGCGCTCGCGGAAGCGGTGCGCAGAGAGGGCGCCGGCGGGGTCGGCACGCACAGCTTCCAGCTCGCGGAGCACCTGGCGGCCGAAGGGGGCGTCCACCGCGGCGACATCCTGACGGCGACGGCGACCCTGCTGTCGATGACGGCGTGGTGCGACGGTGAGGCCGAAGCGGCCGAGCGGTTCGCGGAGCTGGCCGGGGCACAGGGTGAAGACTCGCGGGAGCTGGTGACGCACCTGCTGCGCCTGGAGGTCGGCGCGGACCAGGGCACGCTCCCGCGGGAGCAGGTCGAGGCGCTGCTGGAGTACGCGCGCCGGGCCCGCCGGAGTGACTTGGCGCTGCGAGTGCGTGCGATCGCCGGGGCGCGCGGCGGGCGGCACCGCTGGGACAACTAGCGCACCGTCCGGATCGGACACGGCCGTGGGGGGGGGGGGGGGGGGGGGGGGGGGGGGGGGGGGGGGGGGGGGGGGGGGGGGGGGGGGGGGGGGGGGGGGGGGGGGGGGGGGGGGGGGGG
>NZ_JBVJNO010000020.1:150732-154201 GCF_055583645.1 Amycolatopsis sp. NPDC104587 | reverse complement strand
GGCTGCACTTCTACAATCAACACCGACCCCACAGCTCAACCGGCGGCAAGCCGCCGGTCACCCGGCTGACCAACCTCCCTGGACATCACATCTAGTCGGCCCTAGTCGGCTCTAGTCGGCGATCCGGACCAGCATCTTGCCGGTGTTGGCCCCGGACAGCAGGCCCAGGAACGCGTCCGGCGCGTTGCGGATGCCGCCGACGAAGGTCTCGGAGTACTTGATCTCGCCGGCGCTGACCAGCGGCGCGATCTCGCTGACGAACTGCTGCTGCAGGCCCCAGTGGTCGAGCACGAGCAGGCCGCGGATGGTGAGCCGCTTGGCGATGATCTGGCTCAGGTTGCGCGGCGCCGGGGTCGGCTCGGTGGCGTTGTACTGCGAGATCATGCCGCAGACGGCGATCCGGCCGTGCAAGGTGATCGCGTCGATGGCGGCCTCGAGGTGCTCACCGCCGACGTTGTCGAAGTAGACGTCGATGCCCTCGGGCGCCGCCTGGTGCAGCTGCTCGGCGACCGGGCCGTCCTTGTAGTTGAAGGCCGCATCGAAGCCGAGGTCGTCGATGAGGTGACGGACCTTTTCCGCGGACCCCGCCGAGCCGATGACCCGCTTGGCGCCCTTGAGCTTGGCGAGCTGCCCGACGAGCGACCCGACGGCGCCGGCCGCCCCGGAAACGAAGACGGTGTCCCCCGGCTTGAACTCGGCCGACTCCAGCAGACCGGCGTAGGCGGTCAGGCCCGGCATGCCGAGCACGCCGAGATAGGTCGAGAGCGGCGCGGCATCGGCGTCCACCTTGACGAAGCGCTTGGCGTCGAGGACGGCGTGGGTGCGCCAGCCGGCCTGGTGCAGCACGTGCTCACCCGGCTTGACACCGTCCACATGAGATTCGACAACCTCGCCGACGGCCCCGCCGTTCATGACCTCCCCGACCTGGAACGGCGGCGCGTACGACTTGACGTCGCGCATGCGCCCGCGCATCGCCGGGTCGACGCTCATGACGAGGTTGCGCACGAGGATCTGCCCGTCACCCGGGGTCGGGATCTCCGTGTCGACGATCTCGAAGTTGTCGTGCGTCGGGACACCTTCCGGCCGTGAAGCCAGCCGGATCTCGGTCGCCTGGGTGGGTGCGTTCACCGTCGAACTCCTCAAGTCTCGAAGCGGGGCAGTCGCCCCGGATTCCACCGGGTACAACCGGCTAACCGGGGCGCACATTCCGATTGTGACGGGCTACACGATTTCGGCAAGTTTTCCGAGAACGCCGTCGTAGATCTTCTTGAGCCCCCCGGGAGCGAAGGTCTTCTCGAAGAAGCCCCCGACACCGCCGGCGCCGTCCCAGCTGGTTTCGATCCGGACGAGGCTCTGGTCGCCGGCCTCGGTGACGGTCCAGGTGGTGACCATGCTGGAGTTCGCGTCGGTCTCGACCAGGGTGCCGGGCTGCGGCTCGGTGACGGTTGCTTTGACATCGCGCACACGCTTGGAGGTGGCTTGCAGCTTCCAGCCGGCTTTGGTCCCGGCGCCGACGCCGCCTTCGGTCACCTCGTAGTCGCGGTAGTGCTCGGTGAGCAGCTTCGGCCGCGTTTCGGCATAGTCGGCGACGAGCGCGCGGACCTTGTCGGCCGGTGCGTTGACGGTGCGCTCCGCGGTGGCCGTGACCTTTCCCATTTCACTCCTTTTCCGAGGTGGCTGGACGGCTCCCACCCTAGGCCGCGGGGGTGAGGGCTGGAGCGTCGCGTTCACCACGGAAAACAGGGCCTTCGCGGCTGCGGGCGGCCACGGGTCCCACGTGGGCGGGGTCCAGACGCGATGCCCATTGGCGACCGGGCACGGGCTCACGTGGGGCTGGCCGCTCGACCTGGCGGATCCCAGCCCGCCCAGTCGCCGGCCATGGCCGAGCTGGGCGCAGACCCGGCGGTTCCCGGGCAATCGCCGACCTCGGCCGCGAGCGCCTGCGCGATCCCGAAGCCACCGCGGTCTGTCGCTGCCCCGAAGCCACCGCACGCGAAGCCAGCCCCGAAACGGGGCATACCTGACCATGCGCCCGCACGAACCCACTCCGCAACCCAAGCCCCCGACCCCGCCCAGAGCAGGCGAGCACCAGCCCGCACAGCCGCCGACCGGGCAGTCAGCACCCACGAAACCAAACCACCCCGGACCTCCGGCCCGGCCGAAGCGCTCCCGGACGCGAGGCGAGCCCCGCCGTTCAGCACAATCTGTTTGCCAGCCCCAACTCCTTTCAATACGCAACCGCGACGGAATCCCGCACGGCCTCAGGCATTTCAACCACCCGCAGCACAAAATGCGCCGCATCCGCCCGGGCGATCCTGAACCCGCCGCGAACACTCTGCTCGTAAGCGATCCGATAGCGCCCGGTCGCTGGTTTATCCGTCAGCAGCGGCAGCTGTACCGACGTCCAGTCGAGACCGCTCATCCGGAGCTCGTGCTCCATGAACGCAACATCCTCGTAGTGCTTCCGCAGCCGCAGGTTCGCCAGCGGCGAAAGCACAGTGCGCGTGAAGAACCCCACTCCCGGATCCCGTTTCGGCGGGTTCGGGCGACTCGGCGTCGGGATCGTCGAGACACCCGCGACGCTCACCACGACCAGGCGGCGCACCCCCGCCGCCTCCATCGCGTCGATGATGTCCCGGGTTCCGCGGGAGGCGACGCCGTATTCGCCGTGGTGTCGTGGCCCCAGTGCGGAAATCACGGCGTCGCCACCGTCCACTGCGGACTTAAGCGTCGCCGGTTCTGGTGTGGTCAGGTCAGCGCGGACCACCCGGACCGGCGCCGTGACGGCGTCCGGGTTTCGGACCACCGCCGTGACCTCGTGACCCGCCGCGAGGGCCTGGCCGAGTACGTGCGCGCCGGTTCGGCCGGACGCTGCGAAGAGCGTGAGCTTCATCGACACACCCCCAAAGCCAGCCGCGAGAGCCTGGCCGAGTACGTGCGCGCCAGTTCGGCCGGACGCCGCGAAAAGCGTCAGCTTCATCCGCGCACCCCAAAGCCAGCAGCCAAAGCCCAGCCGACCAACACACCCCAAAGCCAGCCGCGAGAGCCTGGCCGAGCACGTGCGCGCCAGTTCGGCCGGACGCTGCGAAGAGCGTCAGCTTCATCGACACACCCCCAAAGCCAGCCGCGAGAGCCTGGCCGAGCACGTGCGCGCCAGTTCGGCCGGACGCCGCGAAAAGCGTCAGCTTCATCCACGCACCCCAAAGCCAGCAGCCAAAGCCCAGCCGACCAACACACCCCCAAAGCCAGCCGCGAGAGCCTGGCCGAGCACGTGCGCGCCAGTTCGGCCGGACGCTGCGAAGAGCGTGAGCTTCATCGACACACCCCCAAAGCCAGCCGCGAGAGCCTGGCCGAGCACGTGCGCGCCGGTTCGCCGGACGCCGCGAAAAGCGTCAGCTTCATCCACGCACCCCAAAGCCAGCAGCCAAAGCCCAGCCGACCAACACACCCCCAAAGCCAGCCGCGAGGG
>NZ_JBVJNO010000020.1:131983-150635 GCF_055583645.1 Amycolatopsis sp. NPDC104587 | reverse complement strand
CGCCGGACGCCGCGAAAAGCGTCAGCTTCATCCACGCACCCCAAAGCCAGCAGCCAAAGCCCAGCCGACCAACACACCCCCAAAGCCAGCCGCGAGGGCCTGGCCGAGCACGTGCGCGCCAGTTCGGCCGGACGCTGCGAAGAGCGTGAGCTTCATTGTCGCGCCCCGAAGTCCGCTGCATGGTCGGCCGCCCACTCGGCGAACGTGCGCGCCGGGCGGGCCAGGATCTTCTCCACCTCCAGGGTCGGCGGGAACTGTGGCTGCGCGAGGTGCGCGACGTAGCGCGCCATCATCGCGGTGATGAACGGCTCCGGCAACCCGTTGGCCAGCATGCCTTGCGCCGCCGCCTCGGCCGGGGTCTCGTGGAACCGCAACGGCCGGCCGAGCGCGACCCCGAGCTGCCGCACCATTTCCGCGTGGGACAACGACTCCGGGCCGGTGAGGTCGATGCGCCGGCCGAGCAGGTCGTCGTCGACGAGCGCTCGCGCCAAGACCTCGACGAGGTCCGCTTCGTGCAGCGGCGACTCCTCGAAGCCGGCGTAGACGTACCGGACGTCGTCACCCGCGTGGATCTGGCCGCCCCACGCCGTGAGGGCGTTCAGTGCGAACGAGCTGGGCCGCAGGCTGACCCACTCGAGACCGCTCGTCGCCGCCGCGTCGTCGACCTCCTTGTTGCGGTCGCCGCGGAACCGCGACGGCTGCGCGTCGAGCCGGTCGGCGACGTTCGCCGCCGCCAGCGCGACCACCCGGCGGACACCGAGCTCCCGCGCCCGTGCGACGACGTCGTACGCGGCATCTCCCACCGCGCGCGAGTGCAGGAACAGCGCGTCCGCGCCGCGCAAAGCCGTGTCGAGCGTCTCCGGCCGCTGCGGATCTCCCTCGACGACCTCGACGTCGGCGGGCAGGGCCGCGTCCTGCGGTGAGCGGGTGACGGCGCGGACGCCGTGCCCCTTGAGTTCACTGGCCAGCAGGCGGCCGACCAGCCCGGTCGCCCCGGTGAGCACGATCATGGTGAAACCCTTCCCCCGCGTTACCCTGATGCCTGAAGTCCAGATGATACGAGGAGCATATCATATGAGTTCCGTATCGGGTGTCGATGGGGAGGACGCCCGCCGTCGGAGGCGGACGGCCGCGTCGGTCAAGGAGGCGCTGCGCGATCTGCGAAACCAGCTTTCGCTGCTGAACCACCACGTCAGCACGCGCTTAACGCTCAAGGACGTCGACCTCGACTGCCTCGAGGTGATCTCCCGGCTCGGCCCGATGAGCCCGAGCGCCGTCGCCCGGCGGGCCGGGCTGCACCCCGCGACGATGACCGGCATCCTCGACCGCCTCCAGAAGGGCGGCTGGATCGTCCGGGAGCGCGACCCGGAGGCGGCCGACCGGCGCGCGATCGCCGTGCGCGCGGTCCGGGGCCGCAACGCCGAGCTGTTCCGGCTGTACGCGGGCATGAACGCCGCGCTGGACGAGATCTTCGAGGAGTACAGCGAGCCCGAGCTGGAGCTGATCGCCGACTTCCTGCGCCGCGCGACGTCGGCGGGTCACGTCGCGACGGGTGATCTGGCCAACAGCTGACCAGCGGTTTTTTGTGCTGTACTCCGTGGCATGTGGCAGTCGGGCGACGCGTACGAGGCCTACATCGGGCGGTGGAGCCGCCGGATCGCACCGGTGTTCGTGCGGCAGCTGGCCGCCCCGGCGAGCCGGCGCTGGCTGGACGTCGGCTGCGGCACCGGCGCGCTGACGTCGGCGGTGCTCGAAGCGGGCGACCCCGCGGAGGTCACCGGAGCCGACCCGTCCGAGGGGTTCCTGAAGACGGCTCGCGCGAACGTCACCGATCCGCGCGCGTCGTTCACCCTCGCGGACGCCCGGGAGCTCCCGTTCCCGGACGGCCACTTCGACGTCGTGGTGTCCGGCCTGGTCCTGAACTTCGTGCCCGACCCGGCGCGCGCGGCCGCGGAGATCGCGCGGGTGACGCGCGGCCTGGCCGCGGCGTACGTCTGGGACCTCGCCGAGGGCATGGAGCTGATCCGGCACTTCTGGGAGGCCGCGGCCGAGCTCGACCCGGCGAAGGTCGCCGACCTGGACGAAGGCCGCCGGTTCACGCTCTGCCGCCCGGAGCCGCTAGGTCGCTTGTGGACGGAGGCGGGCTTCGAGGACGTCTCGGTCGGCGAGATCAAGATCCCGACGGTGTTCACCGGCTTCGACGACTACTGGCGGCCGTTCCTCGGCGCCCAGGGCCCGGCCCCGGCGTACCTCGCGACACTCCCCGAGGCCCGCCGGGACCAGATCCGTGAACTCCTGCGCAGCCGCCTGCCGACCAACCCGGACGGGTCGATCCCGCTGTCGGCCCGCGCCTGGGTGGTCCGCGGAACGGCTTAGCGCGGCCGAAGTTCTCAGAGACCCGCCTGCGACAGCCAGTCCTTCGCGACGTCTTCAGCCTTCTCACCATCGGAATCGACACGCTTGTTGAGATCCCGCATGACATCGGTCGTCAGCTTCGCGCTCACCGCGTTGACGGCCGTCGCGAAGTCCGCACCCCGCTCGTCCAGCACCTTCTTGTTCACCGCCGGCACGACGTTCTCCGTCGGCACGATGTTCAGGTCGTCCTTCAGCACGGTGTAGTTCGAGTCGCCGGTCAGCGGGCTGACCGAGTCGACCGGGATCACCGTCACCGCGCCCGACTTGAGCTGCTCGACCCGCGGCCCGGCCTCCTGGATCGTCTGGAAGGTCGCGTTCGTCAGCTTGTAGACGTCCTTGAAGCCCAGGAAGCACGGCAGCCGCTTCTCGCACTCCGGCGGGCCCGCCATGACGACCTTGTCGAGCTTCTTGAGGTCGCTGATCGACGCGATCCCCTTTTCCTTCGCCAGGTCGGACTTGACGATGTAGGTGTTCTTGTCCTCCGCCGGCGCGAAGTTCAGCAGGCCGACGCCGCTGGGCTCGAACAGCTTGGCCAGCTGGTCGTGCTCCTCCTGCGCGGTCTTGCCGGCGTCCTTGCCGAAGCCGGTGGTGATCGCCGCGCCCTGGTACTCCGGGACGAACTGCAGCTCGCCGGACTTCAGGGACGGGTAGATCAGCTCTCGCGAGCCCAGGTTCAGCTTCTTCGTCACCGGGTAGCCCTTGGCCTCCAGCGCCTGCGCATAGATCTCGGCGAGGATCTGGCTGTCGGTGAAGTTGAAGGACGCGACGACGATCGGCGCCCCGCCCTTGCCCTGCGCGGCGGGCTTGTCACCGCTGTCGCTGCCACCACCACAGGCGGCCAAGCCGAGTGTGGCCGCGACGGCCACCGCCACCACGGACGCGTTCCGGAACCAGCGCACGATCCCCACTCCCTCATCACTCGAACAGACGAAAGGACCCTAGCGCCGCCCACCGACAAGCGCCCATATATTGGGAGAAGACGTCCCAGATTCCCAACCTGCGGAATTCAACCGCCCGAACGGGGTAGGGTCGGCCGGTGCATGTGACCGCGGTGACCCCGCTGGCCGCCGACAGCGGACCCCCGATCTTCCAGTGGAGATGGGTGGACCGGAACGCCGACGACATCGTCCAGCGCCTCGGCGAGCACGTCTCGCTGACCGCCGCCGCGCTCGGCATCGGCCTGGTCGTCTCGGTCGGGCTGGCGCTGCTGTCCCTGCGGTTCCGCTGGTCGTACGGCTTCATCCTGAGCACGGCCGGCGGCCTGTACGTGATCCCGAGCCTGGGCGCGTTCGCCGTGCTGGTCCCGTTCTTCGGCCTGACGTTCGTCTCGGCGGTCATCCCCCTCGCGACGTACACGCTGCTCATCCTCGTGCGCAACATCGTCACCGGCGTCGACCAGGTGCCCAACGAGGTCCGCGAAGCCGCGATCGGCATGGGCTACACGCGCGGCAAGCTGCTGTGGCAGATCGAGCTGCCGCTGGCGCTGCCGGTGGTGATCGCCGGGCTGCGCGTCGCCGCCGTGACGACGATCGGCCTGGTCACGGTGACGTCGATGCTCGGCCTCGGCGGCCTCGGGTACTTCATCCGCGCGGGCATCCAGACAGCCACGCCCAACCCGACGGAGATCATCGTCGGCGTCGTGCTGTCAGTGGTGCTCGCGGTGGTCGTGGACCTCTTGCTCTGGCTCAGCGAGCGCCTGCTGGCGCCCTGGACCCGGAAGGTGCGGGGACGATGAGCTTCTTCGACCAGCTGAACGCGTGGCTCGCGGACCCCAACCGCTGGAGCTGGACGGACAAGGCCGGCATCCCGTACCGCACGGTCGAGCACCTCCGGTTTTCGCTGCTGGCGCTGGTGATCGCGGCCGTCCTGACGATCCCCGCGGCGCTCTGGCTGGCCCACTACCGCCGTGGCGCGTTCCTCGCGAGCAGCGCGGTGAACATCGGCCGCGCGATCCCGAGCTTCGGCCTGATCATCCTGTTCTGGTTCCTGGCCAGCCGCTGGGAGCTGGACACGACGTTCTGGCCGTTGCTGTTGGCGCTCGTCGCGCTGGCGATGCCGCCGCTGTTCACGAACACCTACGCCGGTGTCGTGTCCCTGGAACAGGAGACGGTCGACGCCGCGCGCGGAACGGGTCACCGCGAGGGGCAGATCATGCTCCGGCTCGAGCTGCCGCTGGCGTCCCCGGTGATCCTGGCCGGCGCGCGCGTGTCGTTCCTCCAGCTGATCGCGACGGTCGCCATCGGCGCGATCGTCAACGACGGCGGCGGCCTCGGCCGCTACATCGTCGACGGTTTCGCGCTGGGCGCCCAGGGTTACGGCGAGATCTTCGCGGGCGGCCTGGCAGCGGTGATCCTGGCCCTGCTGTGCGACGGCGCGTTCGCGCTCATCACCCGTTTGGCCACACCCCGAGGTCTGGCGCTGCAGAACGCCCGGCGTGAGTCGTAGGAATCTCACCCTGCGCAGTCACACCTTACGATCCGTGTGTGGAGCGTAACAAGCCGAACGCGCGCAAGCGCCTGCTCGCCAACAAGCTTCGCCGCCTACGCGAAGACGCGGGTCTCACCCAGGTCGAGGCCGGCGAGCCGATGCGGTTCAACAAGAACAAGATGAGCCGCATCGAGCTGGGCCACCTGCCGGACTACAACGGTTTCCTGGGCTTGCTCGACCGCTACGGCGTGATCGTGTCGGACTACGACGAGTGGGTCAGCCAGTACGACCGTGCCTGGGAGAAGGGCTGGTGGCACGCCTACGGCCTGAATGACCTGGGTTATGTCGCTTTGGAAGCCGACGCCGACGAGGTTCGCACCTACCAGCTCGGCCTGGTTCCCGGGCTGCTTCAGACCGAGGCGGGGATGCGCGCCGCGTTCGCCGGTGCGCGGGATCCGATGTCCGGTCGCAGGCTGGAGAACGAGATCACGGTCCGCCTGCGCCGCCAGACCCGGCTCACCGACGATGAGCCGCTCAGGTTCCACGCCATCATCGACGAGTCCGTCCTGCGCCGCCCCGATCTGCTCCCGGACGAGCAGTGCGCGCAGCTCGAGCACATCACCAAGCGCGCGGAGCTGCCCAACGTCACGGTGCAGGTCGTGCCGAACAACCATGGCATCCATTCCGGGCGGAACGGCAGTTTCAGCATCCTCAGCTACTCGCGCCTCCAGGAGCCGGATATCGCCTACGTCGAGCACGGTTTCGGCTCGCTCCAGTTCGAGAAAACCAAGGATGTGAACGCTGCTAGGCTGGTTTTCCGTCATCTCGCCGATCTCGCATACGACGAACCGGACTCGATCCGGTTGATCCGGCAGGTGATCGCCGAAATCTGACTGGAGGCGACCAACGTGTCCGACCTCTGCTGGCGCAGAAGCAGTCACAGCACCGGCGAAGGCCAGCAGGGCGACTGCGTCGAAGTCGCCTTCGCCGCCGAAACGGTTGTGGTCCGCGACTCGAAGGCCCCGGCGTCCGGCACGCTGACAGTGTCGCCCGAAACCTGGCGCCACATCGGGGAAGTCACCCGCTGAACGAGCGGCACGCGGCAGCCAGCCGTTCGACCTCCGGCCCCAGCGGCCGGTCCTCCTCCACCGGCGGCACCACCGACCGCACCCACTCGTACGCCGCGCCCAACCCCGGAACGCCGTCCGCGGCCAGGTACCGCGCCTGCGACGCCGTGACCAGCTCGCACGCCGTGATCGCGAAGAGGTGCGTCGCGGCCGCCCGGAGCTCCTCGCCCGCCGCCCACGCAAACGCTTGCACGTCCTCCTGACCGGCCGAAGTGTCGATCGAACCGAGCGTCGCGGGCGCCGCGAGCCGGCGCAACGCGTGCAGCTCCCCCGCCGCCCGCTTGTGCAGCGGCACCAGTCCCGCGCGCGGGCCCGGGTCGGTCGTGAGCTGCGCCGGAAGCCCGCTGAAGCGCTCGTCGAGCAGGCGGTGCGTCCGCTGCACCGAGAGCTCGCCGAGGTGCACGAGGGCCGCCGTCACCGCGTCCATCCGCAGGCCCAGGTCCACGGCGTGGTAGGCCGTCCCCGGGAGGAAGTCCCCGTCGACGAACGACGGTGAGTCCCCCGGCATCGTCCCCCAGCGCCGCCGGGCCTCGGCCAGTTCGTCGTTGACGCGGGACGCGTGCGCCAGCGCCCGCGGCGCGACCCGCACCGACAGCGGCGCCTGCACAACCCCGGCGCGCACCGGGCCCGCGCCCACCATCCCGGTCAGGGCCGTCAGCAGGCGCCGCAGGTGGTCGTCGCCGCCCGCCATGACCGGCGAAAACACCTCGCGCGGCGCGCCGAGGACGTCGATCGCCATCGCCTCGGTGAGCGTCTGCAGCTGGATGAGCTGCCGTGCTTCGGCCTGGCCGCGCTGCGCATGCGTAACCGCCAGCGGAGAACCCTGAAGCAGCGAAGCGCCTTCCTTGGGCCCCAACACATACGGCTCCGTGCCGCGGCGGGCGAGAGCGTCCGCCGCGGGGGTCTCGACGCCGTCTTCGAGCACGGTGCCGATGCCGAGGAACGTCTGGAAAGCGTGCGACAGCGGGATGATCTCGCCCGAACTGCCGAGGCCGCCGCGCGGGACCGCCGGGGTGAAGCCGTCGTTGAGGCGGTCGACGAGGAACTGCACCAGCTCCGGGCTCACGCCCGACCACGGCTGCAGGAAGTCCCGCAGCCGCACGAGAAGCAGCGCCCGGACGTCCTCGGGCGGGAGCCACGGCGGCCCGCCGACGGCCCGGCCGACCAGCAGGTTGCGCTGGTGCTCGGCCTGCTGCCGCGCGTCGAGCGCGACCCCTGCCAGCCGGCCCATGCCCGTGGTGACGCCGTAGATCGGCTCGGCACGCTTTTCCAGCGCCGTCAACAGCTCGTCCCGGCGCCGCCGCAGGGCTTCTACCAGCGGTTTGTCCAGAACCAACCGTTCACTGTCGGCGAACTCGCTTCCGTCGGTGATCATCGGTACGGCAGCATGGTGCCGACGCCGGAAGCCTCGGCGCGGGTGAGGATCAGGTCCGCCACCGCGACGTCCGTTGTGGACAGTCCGCGGTGCCAGAACAGGATCCGCTCGGCGTCGCGCTCGCGGCCCGGCTTCTTCCCGGCTACGACGTCGCCGATCTCGGCGTGGACCCCGTCCGCGGTGAGGAGGCCGGCGTTGAGCTGGGGGCGCAGGGCGCCGAACCGCGGGTTGCCGGACCGGGATTCGCGCCAGTCGTCGACGACAACCTTGTCGATGTCTTCGAGCAGCGTGAGCTCCAGTGCGCTGATCGTGCCGTAGGGCACCAGGAAGGTGCCGGGCCGGAGGAACTCGCGACGCACGAGTGCCTCGGGCTCGACCAGCCTGGAGGCCTCCACCTGGATGTCCGCGCCGTCGAGGGTTTCCTCGGCCGTGGCGCAGACGCGGACGGCCTTGCCGAGCCGTTCGGAGAGCCGGCGGCCGAAGTCCTCACGGGACTCCGGGCGCTTGCTGGTCACGCGGATCTCGGCGAAGTCGAACAACGAGTCGAGGAGGACGACGTTCCACCAGGCGGTGCCGCGGGCGCCGATGTGCCCGAGCACCCGGGAGTCCGGGCGCGCCAGGTACTTCGCGCCGACGGCGGTCATCGCGCCGGTGCGGGCCTCGGTGATCATCGTGCCGTCGACGATCGCCCGCGGCATGCCCGTGTCCGGGTCCAGCAGCAGGATCAACGCCATTTCGGAAGGGAGGCCCCGTTCGAAGTTCCCCACGAAGTCACCGACGACCTTCACACCACTGACCTGCTTCGAGGACAGGTGGCCGCGAAGGATGTTGAAGTGACCCTTGCCGCCGTTGTCCGGCACGAGGTGCGTACGCGGCTCGAAGACGACCTGGCCGCGGCCGTGGTCGGCGAGCACGTCCTCGACCGCGCCGACGATGTCCGCGTCGGTGATGCCGAGCGAGTCGATGTCGGCACCGGTCAGGTACCGGAGCCAGACGGACGTCACTTGGCGAGGTCCTCGATGACCTCGGCCCCGGGCAGCGCGGCCAGTGCGGCGCCGGAGATCAGCAGCTTGCTGCCGCGGATCCCGCTGCCGATGACGAGCTCCGGCGCGTCCGCGACCCGCTGGTCGACCAGGATCGGCCAGTCGGCGGGCAGGCCGACGGGCGTGATGCCGCCGTACTCCATGCCGGTCAGGGAGACGGCTTCGTCCATCGGGGCGAACGACGCCTTGCGGACGTCGAGGCGGCGCTTGATCACGCCGTTGACGTCGGCGCGGGTCGTCGCGAGCACCAGCGCGGCCGCGAAGCGGACTTCACCCGAACGCTTGCCGGCGACGACGACGCAGTTCGCCGACGCCTCGAGCGGTGAGCCGTAGGTCTCGCAGAAGGCGGCGGTGTCGGCGAGGGCCGGGTCGATCTCCGCGACGCCGAGGGCGTCCGGTTCGGCGAGCGCGGCCAGCGCCTTGGCGACGGGCTCGGCGAGCAGGTCAGTACGCGTGGGGGCGGGAACAACCGTGAGGCTCCCGGCAATCGTCCAGGTCACCTCGTCACCCTAGCTACCAGTTGGAGCCGCCGCGCTGGACCTCGATCAGCTTGGGACGGACGTCCACCAGGTAGACCAGGGAAGCCGCGGCCGCGGGCACCCAGAAGATCATGCCCGGACTGTTGGGATCCAGGTAGAACAGCACCATCGCGAGGGTGGCGCCACCGGTGATCAGCATCCAGACCGGCTTGGTCTTGCGGTCCGCGGCGGAGTAGGCGTCGGCGCGCTGGAGCAGCGCGTGCACAAAGGCGAAGAGCCCGACCAGCGCGCTGCCCCAGTGGATGACTTCGATGATCCAGATGGCAACCAGCACAGCGACAGCTTACGGCAAACCACCCGAACGACCCCGGCCCCGCCACCGGGGTCGGAGGCGGGGCCGGGGTCTTCACGGCGTTTTTACTTGTCGGTCTTCGGCGCGGCCGGCTTCTTGACGGCGGCCGTGGCGGTCGTCGTCGTGCGGCGGGCCGGGGTGGCCGTCTTCGGGGCCGTCTTGTTCGCGACCTTGCGGCTCGCGGAGCGGGTCTCGTGGGCGACGTCGTCACCCAGGTCCTCGATGGCCTCGGCGGCGTCGCCGGCGACCTCGGTCACCTTGCGGGCGGTCTTCTCGCCGACCGAGCGGGTGCGCTTGGTGAAGGTGCCGAGCACGCCGTCGACGCGCTCGCGGACCTCGGTGGTGACGCCCTCGACCTGGCCCTGCGCGGTGGCGACGGCCTCCTCGAGCTGCTCGATGGCCTTCTTGACCTGCGGCTGGGCGGAGAACTTGTCCCACGCCTGCTCGCCCGACTCGGCCAGCTTGTTGTACAGCTTGAGCGCGGCCTCGGTGTACTCGTCGATGACCTTGCGCAGCTCGGCCGGGTCCAGCTTCTCGCGGAGGCTCTCGACGTCGGTCGGCAGCTCCTGCAGGTTCTTGCGGGCGGTCTCGCTGCCCTTGGTCACGTTCTCGCGGGCCTTCGCCACGGCGTCGGTGACGGCCTGGCCGGCCAGGTTCCCGGCGCCGAGCGCGGCGAGCAGCGGGGTGCGGACCTGGTCGAGGGCGGTGTTGACGGCCTTCTTGACGTCTTCGGTCTTGGGGGTGGTCATGGTGACTCCTTGGTGTCTGCGGCTGGTGTGCTGTCTGGGGTGTCCGTGGCGGGGGATCCGGCGGCCGGCCGTGCCGCGGCGTTCTCCCGGCGGAAGGACTCAAAGACGTCGAGCAGGACCTGCTTCTGCCGTTCGGTCAGCTCGGCGTCGGCGCGGATCGCGTCGCCCACCGGCCCGCCCGTCGGCAGGTCGAGGATCCCGGCCTGCACATACAGCGCTTCGGCCGAAATGCGCAGTCCCTTGGCGATCTGCTGCAGGATCTCGGCGCTGGGCTTGCGGACCCCGCGCTCGATCTGGCTCAGGTACGGGTTGGACACGCCGGCGAGCTTCGACAGCTGGCGCAACGAGATCTTCGCGGTGTTGCGCTGCTGGCGGATGTACTCGCCGATGTCGGAAGCGATGTCCGCGACCTTCTCCATGGGACTGCCGGATCCTGGCGTCCCACCGGTCTCCGTCATCCGGTCACCTCCTCGCGACCATTCCGACGGTACGCCCGAGTGCTAGCTATTGCAAGCACTCTGCTTGCAACTATCGGGCGTGACGGTCCTCACCCGCTAACGTAAGGACATGACGCGCTCGGCCCGGCTGCGGCGGCGCCTCGTCGAGCACCTGCTCGACGAGGACGTCCTGCACGCCCCGGAATGGGTCGCCGCGTTCCGCGCCGTGCCCCGCCACGTCTTCCTGCCGCGGTTCTTCGTGCCGGCGGGCGGGCTGTGGGCCGCGGTCGACCGCGGCGACCCGGACTGGCTGGAGACCGTCTACTCGCGCGACGTCCTCGTGACGCAGCTCGACGACGACCCGGACCGCTGGGAGCTCGCCCGGCGAGACGGCCCGGTCGCGGGCACGCCGACGAGCTCGTCGAGCATGCCCTCGATCATGGCGATCATGCTCGAGGAGCTGCGGGTGCGGGACGGCCACCGCGTGCTCGAGATCGGCACCGGCACCGGCTACAACGCCGCCCTGCTGAGCCACCGCTGCGGCGCCGGCCGGGTGTCCACAGTGGACATCGACCCGGTGATCGTCGGCGAGGCCCGCGCGCGGCTGGCCGAGGCGGGCTACCACCCGGCGTGCGCCGAAGGCGACGGCGCCGAAGGCTTCCCGGCCGGCACGCTCTTCGACCGGGTGCTGTGCACGGCCGCGGTGTCTTCGATCCCACCGGCCTGGCTGGCGCAGACGACGCCGGGCGGCCTGATCGTCACGACGCTGCACCGGCCGATCGGCGCGGGGCTCGTCCGGCTCGTCGCGGGCGAGGACGGCACCGGCCTCGGCCACGTCCTCGCGCGCGACGGCCGCTTCATGCCGCTTCGCGCGCACCGGCTGCCGGACGCCGAGCCGCTCCCGATGCCCTCGCGCGGCGACTGGGAGCAGACGCGGCTGGCGATGTCGACGGTGCTGCAGCCCCGCAAGCAGTTCGAGTTCTTCGCCGGGCTGGCGCTGCCGGGCGTCCGCCCGGTCCGCGACAGCACGGACGACGACGCGCCGAGCGTCGCGCTGGTCCACGAGGACGGCTCGTGGGTCCGCCACCGCAAGCGCGCGGGCGCGGACGAGGTGGCCCAGGGCGGCCCGCGCGCGCTGTGGGAGCTCGCGGAAGCGGCTTATGTCGAGTGGTGCGAGCTGGGCAAGCCGGAACGCGACCGCTTCGGCGTGACGGTAACCGGGGAGCGGCAGCAGTTCTGGCTCGACACACCGGACGGCCGCGCCTGGCCGCTCGGCTAGGGCAACCTCGCGCGGATCCACGTCTCCACGAAGCCGGCCGTCGCCTCCGCCGAAGCCTCCGTGGTGTCGAAGAGGTCGACGCCCAGCTCCGCGGCCGACTTCTGCAGCCAGTCGTTGAACTCCAGCATCTCCTCGATGCGGGGCTCGTCCCACTCGCGCCAGGCCGGCCGCGCCCGCAGCCGGCGGGCCAGCGCCTCCGGGTTCGCGACCAGCGCGAGGTAGTGGACGTCGCTGAAGAACGCGCGCTCCGGCAGCGGCTCGAACTCCGGGGGCGCGACCGTCCCGCACAGCACGACCGGGCGGCCGTTCTGGTGCAGCATCGCCGCCATCCGGAGCCAGACCGCGCGGAACGCCTCGACGTCGTCGCGCAGGGCGCCCGTCCAGAGGACGTCCTGCTCCAGCACGACGACGTCGCCCGCGAAGCGCGCGGCGAGCAGTGGCCCAAGCGTCGACTTGCCGGCGCCGCTCGGGCCGGTCAGTGCGAACAGCGGCAGCCTCCGGAACGGCCACCGGTGCCCGCAGCGGGCGCACTCGAGCGTCTCGCCGGAGACGACCGGGCGGTCCGCCCGGTCGCCGCACGACGGGCAGATCCGCAGGTCGAGACCCACCTCAGTCGAAGAGGTTCTCGAGGAAGCCGCGCTTGCGGTGGCCGTGCCCGTACGGCCGCGGGGAATCCGAGTACCCGCCGCCGCGGTACCCCTTGGGCGAGTCCGCGTAACCGCCGCCCCGGTAGCCCTTCGGCGAGTCCGGGTAGCCGCCGCGGTACGGGCGTGGCGAGTCGGACCGGCCGTAGTGCGCCGGGCCGCCCTGGTACGGCGGAGGCTGGTGCCCGTAGAACGAGCTCTCCGCACCGGCGATGGCTTCCAGCTCACCGCGGTCCAGGAAGATCCCGCGGCAGCCTTCGCACTGGTCGATGTGGACGCCGTTCTTGTCCACAGTCCGCATCTGGTTCTGACACTTCGGACAAATCACACATCAGAGCCTACGCACAAACGGCTCAGCAGGCGCACAGGCAGAACGGGTGCCCCACTGGATCGGCGTAGACGCGGAACGTCTTCGGCGCGTCGTCCAGCAGTTTCGCGCCGAGGCCGAGGACGCGCTCGTGCGCCGCTTCCAGGTCCGTGACGGTCAGGTCGAGGTGCATCTGCTGCGGGTTCTCCGCCGACGGCCACGCCGGGGGCCGGTAGTCGTCGACACGCTGGAACGCGATGCCCGCGCCGCCCGCGGGGTTGGCCAGCGTGACCCAGTGGCCGTCCTCCGAGACGTCGGGCGCGTCCCACTCCAGCACCGCCCGGTAGAACCCGGCCAGGGCCACGGGGTCGGGGCAGTCCAGGGCCACCACACCCAGTGTCGGTACCGCGCTCATCGTCGCTCCCTTCGCTCGCGAGTAACCAGCGAACCGATTATGTGGGTTAGCGGGTCCGGGGGCAACCACCGTCCGCCGTACACTCGACACGTGCACACCGACGCCACCCTCGTCGTGGAGTTCCTCAACACGGTCAACGTCGAAGAGGGCACTGACCTGCTCGAAGATCCCGGACGGTGGCGGGGGTGGGCGGCCGCGCACGGCCTCAAGGCCAATCCGGCCCCCGAAGCCCGCGCGGCGCGCGACGCCCTGCGCGCCGCGACCGGCGACCCGCGCCTGCCCGGCGGCAGCCTCGACGTCGGCACCCGCATCTCCCTCACCGACGACGGCCCGGCCCTGGTCGCGGAGGACGTGGTCGGAGCGGTGTTCGCGGCCTGCGCCCGGCTCGTGGTCCGCGGCGACTGGATCCGGCTGAAGATCTGCCCCGCGGACACGTGCCTCTGGGCGTTCTACGACGAGTCCCGCAACCGCTCACGCACGTGGTGCTCGATGCGGGTGTGCGGCAACCGCGAGAAGGCCCGCGGCTGGCGAGCCCGCGCCGCCGCCGGCTGACCCGCGGGTCCAGCCGAGCGGCGGACACGCATCTTTCCCAGGGAAAGCTCCGCCCCAGCCCCCTCCGGACGCATCTTTCCCAGGGAAAGCTCGGTCTCATCCGAGCGGTGGACGCTCGATCACCTGTGGACAACTCGGCCCACCGGCACCACATATCCACGCCCCGGGAGTCCCCACCCCCACACGTTGTGGACAGTCATTAGGCCATCACCGTGAAAAGCTGTGGATAACCCGGGGGATAACTCAGCTTCCTGTGGACAACTGGGTTGAGGGTCCCCCAGGTGTGGTATACGACTCGTCCCTCAGAACAGCAGCTCCGCCACGGCGTAGATGACCAGCCCGGCCAGCGCGCCGACCACCGTGCCGTTGATCCGGATGAACTGCAGGTCGCGGCCCACCTGGAGCTCGATCTTGCGGGACGTCTCCTCGGCGTCCCAGCGCTCGACCGTGTCGGTGATGATCGTGGTGATCTCGCCCGAGTAGTTCTTCACCAGGTACGCCGCCGCGCCCTCGACCCAGCCGTCGGCCTTCGCGCGGAGCTGGTCGTCGGACACCAGGCGCGCACCCAGCGACATCAGACCGAGCCGCACGCGCCGGCGCAGCTCGCTCGACGGGTCCTCGGCCGCCGTCAGGAGCATCTCCTTGGCCGTGCTCCACGCCGAGCCGATCAGGCGCTGGACCTCCTCGTGGTGCACGATCTGGCCCTTGACCTGCTCGGCGCGGGCCATCACGTCCGGGTTGGTCTGCAGGTCCTGGGCGAACTCGCCGAGGAACTTGTCCAGCGCCAGCCGCATCGGGTGGTTGACGTCGGTCTTGACCGCCCACGCGAACGACAGCACCTCGCCGTAGACCTTGTCCGCGAGCATCTCGTCGACGAACTTCGGCGACCAGCTCGGCGCGCGGTCGGACACCACGCGCAGCATCGTCGTGTGGTTGTCGCGCACCCACTCGTACGCCTGGTCGCACATGAGGTCCACGAGCTTGTGGTGCGCGCCGTCGGCGAACACGCCCTGGAGGATCTTGCCCAGCGGCGGGCCCCACGGCTTGTCGATGATCCGCCGCGCGACCGCCTGCTCCATGATCGCCTGGACGTCCTCGTCGCGGAGCACGCGGACCGCGGCCCGGACCATCGTGGCCAGCTCGGAGGTCACGCGCTCGGCGTTCTCCTCCTGCGCCAGCCAGCCGCCGAGCCGGCGGGCGATCTCGACGCGCTTGAGCTTGTCGCGCACGACCTCCTCGGAGAGGAAGTTCGACCCGACGAACTCGCCGAGGCTGGTCCCGAGCGCGTCTTTCTTGTTCGGGATGATCGCCGTGTGCGGGATCTTCAGGCCGAGCGGGTGCCGGAACAGCGCCGTGACGGCGAACCAGTCCGCCAGCGCGCCGACCATGCCGGCTTCGGCCGCGGCCCGCACGTAGCCGACCCAGCCCGGCCAGCCTGCCGACTGCGCCCAGCTGGTCAGCAGGAACACGAGGGTGGCGCCGAGCAGGAACGACAGCGCGACCAGCTTCATCTTGCGCAGCGCGCGCCGCTTTTCCGCTTCACCGGCTGCGCCGCCCGGCGGGTCGGCCGGGGTCACCTTGGCGGGGGTCAGTTGCTCCACACCACCATTGTCCGCGAGGATCGCTGATCGTGCGCGAACCTGCTCTCGTCCCCCGCCTGCGGCCGTTCACCTCGACCATCTTCGCGGAGATGACCGCGCTGGCCGTCGAGCACAACGCCGTCAACCTCGGCCAGGGCTTCCCCGACACCGACGGCCCGGCCGGCATGCTCGACGCCGCCAAGAACGCGCTGTTCGGCGGGGCCAACCAGTACCCGCCGGGGCCCGGGCGGCCCGAGCTGCGCGCGGCGATCGCGCGGCACCGGCTGCGCTACGGCACCGAGTACGACCCGGACACGGAGATCCTGGTCACCGCGGGGGCGACCGAGGCCATCACCGCGACGCTGATCGCCCTGACCGAGCCCGGCGACGAGGTCGTCGTCATCGAGCCCTACTACGACTCCTACGCCGCCGCGGTCGCGATGGCGGGCGCCGAACGCCGTGTTGTCGGACTGGTCGAAGGCCCGGACGGCCGGTTCGGGCTCGACGTCGAGGGGCTGCGCGCCGCGATCACCCCGCGGACGCGCGCGATCCTGGTCAACTCGCCGCACAACCCCACCGGCACGGTGTTCACCCGCGCCGAGCTCGAAGCGCTCGCCGCGCTCTGCGTCGAGCACGACCTGATCGCGATCTGCGACGAGGTCTACGAGCACCTGGTCTTCGACGACAACGAGCACATCCCGCTGGTCACCCTGCCCGGCATGCGGCCGCGGACGGTGAGCATCTCCAGCGCCGGCAAGACGTTCAACTGCACCGGCTGGAAGATCGGCTGGGTCTGCTCGACACCGGAGCTGGTCGCCGCGGTGAAGGCGGCGAAGCAGTTCATCACCTTCGTCTCCGGCGGGCCGCTGCAGCCGGCCGTCGCGCACGCGCTCGACCACGAGCTGCCCTGGGTCGACGGCCTGCGCACGAGCCTGCAGGAGAAGCGCGACCGGCTTTCGGCCGGGCTCGCCGAAGCCGGGTTCGCCGTGCGGCCGACCGCGGGCACGTACTTCGTCTGCGTCGACGTGCGGCCGCTCGGCTTCACCGACGCCGCCGACCTGGCGTGGGAGCTGCCCGCCCGGGTGGGGGTCGCCGCGGTGCCCGTGAAGGTGTTCACCGATCACCCGGACGAGTGGAAACACCTGCTGCGTTTTGCGTTCTGCAAGCGCAACGAGGTCATCGACGAGGGCGTCACCCGATTGCGCAAACTGGTCTGACGATCTCGCTACGGCTTCGCGGACGCTTCGACAGCCGGGGATCAACGCCGTAGCGCGTCACAAGTGCGGGGAAGCGTCGCGGGGCCGCGCGCGCCGGCCCGTCGACGGCCGCGGCGGAGCGCTCGGCACGCCCGTCGCTCGCCGCGCATCACTGTCACGCTCCGCGACCGGGTGGGGAAATTCCGGCCGCGGCGCGAGCCGGCCGATGGGTCACGGGCTCACCTGGCGGACGCGGGCGGCGCGTGCGGCCGTCCGTGATCATCACCGTGCTCCCGATCACGGACCGCAGCGGTTCCGAACGGCGCTCCGGCTGTCCCTTGTGGACGCCGCACGGGACCGGCGGCGCCAGCGCGCACACCCGTTCAGCCCAATCGCCGTCCCACATCCCGGACGACTTTCCGATCGCCCAGCCGAAACTCCGCTCCGGCACCCAGCGCGCACGAGTCGGCACGCACCGCTGTCACCAGTCCGGAAACATCAGGTCAACCCCCGAATGTGCAAGTTGCAGAACTCGTCCGAATGGTCGCAGAAGAGCACCCGAACGGCACTGAGAGTGATCAACTTGTCGGCCGCACCTCCCGTGCCCGGTAGGGACGTTCCGCCTTACGGGCTGGATCGAACGCGGGAGAGATGAAAGACTCCCGAGCGGTGCTAGAAAGAGTGCAGCCCCGGGGGAACTGCGACCTGGCCGGAGAAAGACCTCAGCAAGAACAAGCTCGAACGGACGATGTGAGAGCTTCAGGCGCGGACGGTGGTGGTGGCGGTGAGCAGCACGGCGATTGCGCGCCGCGGCGCTCCCGCGCAGCCTGCGCTCACCGAGGGTGAAACCGTTTTCGCGCGCGGGCGCGCGCCGCGCCCGTGGGCGGCGGCGCTGCACCGGCCCGCGGCCAAGATCCTGGTCGCCGGTGGCCTGACGCTGGCGGGCTGGCTGCTCACCGGCGCGCTGACCGGGAGCACCGCCTCGGCCGCCGAAACCGCGAGCTGCCCCAGCGCGCCGTCAGTCTCCACTGTGGACCAAGCCCCCGCGAAGTCCTTCACGCACGGCAAGCACCGCAAGAGCCACCACCGCGAAACCGGCGCCGCCCAGTGCGCGCAGCAGCCGGAGACCGGTGACGAAGCCACGAAGCAGCCTGACGAGACGAAGACCGCCAAGGAGACGCCGGCCGTCGAAAAGCCGGCCGAAAAGCAGTCCCTGGCGAAGCAGCAGGCCGAGGAGCCGGCGACCGAGAAGCCCGCCACGAAGGCGACGTCCTCCGGCGGCGGCCTGCTCGGCGGGCTCGTCGGCGGGGTCCTGAACCTGGTCGGCGGCACGCTGAACACGGTCACCAGCACCGTCGGCGCGGTCACGACCACGCTGTCCCACACCGTGCTCGCGCCGCTCACGCAGCCGCCCGCGGACCACCCGGACGCCCCCGCCATCCTCCCCCTCGACGACATCCTGGCCCCGGTGCTGGGCACCGGCTCGAACTCGGGCGGCGCCACGGCGATCGTGCCGGGCCTGGTCGACGGCCTCACCGGCGGCACCGAGGTGACCACGGCCACCGTCACCACGACCACGACCACCGCCGCCGCGCCGGTGGCGGCCACCGAACCGACCTCAGAGCCGCAGTCGGGCCGGGTCGCGGTGGTGCACCTCATCGAGCGGCAGCACACCCTCCCGGCGACGCAGGAAAAGCCGCAGCCGCGCGATTCCGGCGTCCACGCCCGCAACGGCGGCGGCGACTCCACGCCCGGCCTGCCCGGGGGCACCAGCTCTCCGAGCGCGCCGGCCCCCACCGCCGCTCCCGGTCACGACGGCCCCGGTGGAGCCCGCCACCCGTTCGCCGTCCACACCGACCACGCCACCACCACCCAGCTGAAGCTGATCGGCGCCAGCCGCGACCACGACGTCGACGGCGCGGGCAGGGAAGCCGCCCTGCCCACCACCTCCCCCGACTGACCCCGTACCGGGCAGCCGGGGAGAACTGCGTCCAAAACAAGATCAACTGGACGCGCCGCCACGCCGTTGAGGCGTGAGGAATCCCCTGCAGCAGTGCACAATCCGTGGCTCTTTCACGTCTCGTGACGCCTTTTGCGCGTCCGACGTAACCCAGGGGCGAAACGCATGCGAAACCACAGTCTTTCCGACCGGCCGACCGCGCCCGGCCGGGTCGGATCCCGGTCCCGGGGGGGGGGGGGGGGGGGGGGGGGGGGGGGGGGGGAGGGGGGGGGGGGGGGAACGGGATGTGGTTATAACCGAGATGAAGAGTGATGC
>NZ_JBVJNO010000020.1:0-131973 GCF_055583645.1 Amycolatopsis sp. NPDC104587 | reverse complement strand
ACACCAACCCCCCCACCACCCCCCCACCCCCCCCCCACCCCCCCCCCCCCCCCCCCCCCCCCCCCTTCCCCCCCCCCCCCCCCCGCCTCCCCCCCCCCCCCCCCCCCCCGGGACCCACACCGGGCGAGCTCCGGGAGCCCTTGCTCACCGCGCCGAGCGAGGACTCGCAGTACCGAGAGCACGCCTGAACCGCCGGCTTCCCGGCACGTCGAGGGGCTGTGCCGGGAAGCCAGCGGTTACCCGCGAACGGGGTCACGTCCGTGAGCGGGGGTGTGAACGACGAACCGGTGCGCTGGATGCACATGAACGCCGCCCATCCCTGGGAGCAGGCTCGCATCCAGCGCACCGGTTCGTTTTTTGTCCGCCTTCAGGCGATCGGCGCGGCGAGCGAGTCCGGCGTCCCGCTGACCGACGCCGCCGCGGCGCCCAGCCGGCGAACGGCCTCTTCCATCGTCTCCGGCGGCAGGGAGAACGGCAGCCGGAGCCAGCGCTCCAGGCCGCCGTGGACCCCGAAGCGCGAGCCCGGCGCCACCTGGACACCGTGGCTCGCCGCCGCGACCGCGAGGCGCGAGCTCACCGGCTCCGGCATCCGGCACCACAGCGACAGGCCGCCCTTCGGCACCGTGAACGTCCACTCCGGCAGGTGCCGGTGCACGGCGCCGGCGAGCGCGTCGCGGTAGCCGCGCAGCTCTTCACGACGGCGGGCCAGCGCGCTCTCGTCGTCGAGCAGCTCGGTCAGCACGAGCTGCTCGAACACCGGTGACCCCAGGTCGACCGCGTAGCGCGCCGAGACCAGCCGGCCGAGCAGGTCCTCCGACGCGCGGATCCAGCCCAGCCGCAGACCTCCCCAGTGGGTCTTCGACGCCGAGCCGACGCAGATCACCAGGTCACCGGCGAACGCGGCCAGCGGCGGCGGCCCGTCGAGGGGGTCGCCTTCGAGGTCCAGCTCGACGAGCGTCTCGTCGACGACGACCGGAGTGCGGGCGCGGGCGAGCACGGCGCCGAGCCGTTCGCGCCCCTCGGCGTCCAGGCGCAGGCCGGTCGGGTTCTGGAAGTCGACCACGAGGTACCCGAGCCGCGGGGACGCCTGGCGCAGCGCCGCGTCGATCCCGGTGATGTCCCAGCCGCGCTCACCGGCCGGGTCGAGCGCGACCGGCACCGGGATGGCGTGCGCGGCTCGGATCGCCTCCAGCGCGTTCGGGTAGGTCGGCTGCTCCACCAGGACCCGGTCACCCGGGCCCGCGAGCATCCGCAGGACCAGGACGAACGCGTGGTGCGCGCCGTTGGTGACCATCACCTGCGCGGGGGTCGTCGGCAGCCCGCGTTCGGTGTAGCGCCGGGCGATCCGCTCCCGCAGGGCGAGCAGCCCGCGCTCCTGGTACCCGTGGTCCCCGAGGTGGTCGGCGAGGCGGACGCGGGCCGCGTCGACCGCCGCCGCCGTGCCCGGGATGGCCGGCGAGGACGCGTGGGTGAAGTCGATCGCGCCGCCGCCGGCCGGGGCGAGCGGGCCGCGGCGACGCCGCCCGGGCGCGGCGACCCACGACCCCGCGCCCCGGCGGCTCGCGACGAACCCGTTCTCCCGCAACCGGTCCAGGGCCGCGCCGATCAGCGTCCGGCTGGCGCCGAGCGCGTCGGCGAGCTCCCGCTCGGCGGGCAGCCGGGTGCCGAGCGGGAGCTGGCCGTCGAGCACCTGCAGCTCGATGGCCGCGGCGAGGTCGGCCGCGCCCTGGCGTGAGCCTTGACGCCACGAGCCCAGCATGACGGCCAATCGAGGACCGGAGATGCGTCCACCGAGTGGGACAGTGGCTTCCATAAGGCCAATATCCTGGAATTGGCTATGGTTTACAAGGCCACTTGCGGCGGATAGTGCAGGGGTGGCTCAGATCGATCTCCGGCCCGTCCGGATCTCCCGTGACCCCGTCCGCCGCAGCGCCCAGCTGCTCGGCGGCCTCGCCCTCTACGGCACCAGCGTCGCCCTGGTCACCCGCGCCGGCCTCGGCCTGGAGCCGTGGAGCGTGCTCGCCGAAGGCGTCCTGAAGCACACCGGGCTGACGTTCGGCACGGTGACCGGCCTGATCTCGGTCGTCGTGCTCCTGCTGTGGATCCCCCTGCGCCAGCGGCCCGGCATCGGCACCATCGCGAACGTCGTGGTCATCTCGGTCATGGTCGACGCCGTCCGGGCGCTGGTCCCGGACCAGCACGACCTGGCCTGGCAGATCGTGCTGCTGGCCGGCGGGATCACGCTGAACGGCGTCGCGACGGCCACCTACGTCGGCGCGCGGCTCGGCCCGGGCCCGCGGGACGGCCTGATGACCGGGCTCGCGGGGCGCACCGGCTGGTCGGTCCGGCTGGTGCGCACCGGCATCGAGGTCACCGTCGTCGCGGTGGGATTCCTGCTCGGCGGGACCGTCGGCGTGGGCACGGTGCTCTACGCCCTCGCCATCGGCCCGCTGACCCAGGCGCTGCTGCCGCTCGTGGTGTGGCGTGAACCGCAGCGCGAGGAGCAGGAGCCCGTGCACTAGCTCGCCTTGCGCTGCTGCACCACCCGGCGCAGCGTGACGTAGTCGGCGCCGTGGCGCGCGAGGACGTCGTCGGTGCCGCGCTGCTGGGCCAGCGCCAGCAGGATGTGCTCTTGGCCCAGGTGCTTGTCGCCGAGCCGGACGGCTTCCTTCAGGCTCAGCTCGAGCGTCTTCTTCGACTGGCTCGTGAAGGGGATGTGCCCGCGTTTGGCGGGGCCGAGCCGGCCGGCGAGGGCGCCCTCGCCGTGGGCCTGCTCGATCCGTTCGACGATCTGCTCGACGTTGATGCCGAACTCGGTGAGCGCCTCGGCGTCGGCGTCGCTGACCCCGCCGCGGCGCCGGGTGCGTTCCAGTTCCGCGGCGACGTCTTCGGCGGCGATGCCCAGCTCGGCGAGCAGGGGAACCTCGGTCCGCACCAGCCCGGCGAGCAGGTGGGCCGGCGCGATCTCCACCGAGCCGGACTCCCGCGCCACGATCTGCGCCTCGACGACCGCCGTCCGCGCGTCGGTGGTGAACCTCTCGAACATCAGTGCCTCCCGTACTTCTTGTGCACGGCCTGCCGGCTGACCCCCAGCTCGGCGGCGATCTCCTGCCATGACCAGCCGTTGATCCGCGCGCTGCGGACCTGGACGGCCTCCAGTTGTTCCACCAGCCGCCGGAGCGCGGCGACCGCTCGCAGTCCCACCCGGGGATCGCGGTCGCCGGCCCGCGCGGCCAGGTCCGTCGCTTCCGTCATGCCTGTCAACCTACGTTGACAATCGAAGCCTGTCAACCTGAGTTGACAACTTCAGCGCGAAGCCTCGAGGGACGGGCCGTACAGTCGGGTGATGCCCGAGATCGTGATCGCCGAGCGGGCCGGGGTGGGCGCCGACGGCCACCCCCGCCCGACCGAAGACCACGTCGTCGTGCTGGACAACGCGGTCCTGGTCCTCGACGGCGCCACCTCACCGGACCCCTCGCTCCCCCCGGGCGGCTGGTACGCCGAACGCCTGGCCCGGCGCCTCGCCGGCGACCTCCTCGCGGCCCCCGAGGCCGACCTCACCGACGTCCTGACCCGCGCGATCGCCGCCGTGACGACCGAGAACGCGTTGCGGCCGCGGCAGTCGCCGTCGAGCACGGTCGCCGCCGTGCGCTGGCTCGACGACCGCGTCGACGCCCTCGTCCTGGCCGACAGCCCGGTGGTGGGCTTCGGCGGTTTCGGCGTCGACGTCGTCTCGGACGACCGGCTCGCCGGCCTCCGGCGCCGCGGGATGCTCCAGACCGGCGCCGACGTCCGGCGCCGACGCAACGCCCACGACGGCTTCTGGGTCGCCGAAGCCGATCCCGGCGCGGCCGCGCACGCGATCCGCCGCAGCTGGCCGCGCGAAGCCGTCGACGCCGTCCTGCTCGCCAGCGACGGTGTCTCCATCGGCGTCGACCAGTACCACCTGTTCGACTGGCGCGAAGTCCTGGCGATCACCCGCGCCGACGGGCCGGACGCCGTGCTGGACGCCGTCCGCACCGCCGAAAAGCAGGACCCGGACGGCGAACGCTGGCCGCGGCCGAAGCGCCACGATGACCAGGCGCTGGTGCTGGCCGACTTCTCTCGGGGATGAATTCAGGGTCTTCCCCGATCACGGCCGTCCCGTTGTCCGAGAACCTGAACGCCATGGGGACGGAACAGGGGAAGCGCACGAGACCGTGGCGGCTCGTGGCGTCCGGGGCGATCGGCTGGGGCCTGTTCACGGCCGTGGTGCTGCACATCGTCAGCTCGCACGACCCGGTGTACGACACGCTGTCGAGCTACACCGTCACCGACCGCGGCGAAGGTTTGCTCGGGGCGAGCGTGCTGTCGCTGGCGATCGGCTCACTGGCGGTGCTGGGCGCGCTGCAGGTCGCCGGGGTGCCGCTGTCGCGGACGACGCGGCTGCTGCTCACGCTCTGGTCGCTCGGGATGGCCGCGGCCGCGATCTTCCCGGCGAGCTACCCGGAGGCGCCCGACCCGGTGAGCGGCGAGATCCACCTCTACGCGTGCCTGGTCGCGTTCCTCAGCCTGCCCGGCGCCGCGTTCTCGCTGCTGGAACCGCTGAAGGGACGGCCGGAGCGCGTCCTGCTGGTCCGCGCGATCCGGCTGACGGCGGTGACGTTCGCCTTCTTCGCACTGAGCTTTTTGTTCGTGCGGCTCAGCGAAGCCGGCGTCGAGCCGTTCCCCGAGGTGTCGAACCTGCTGCCGATCGGGGTCACGCAACGGCTGCTGCTGCTCGCCGACGTCGGGCTGCTGTTCACCCTGCTGCGGGTCGCGACCCGCGTGGAGTCAGCCCTCGACGGCCGCCGCGAATTCGGGGCCGTAGCCGTACAGGCCGGGCATGCCGCCGGTGTGCAGGAACACCACGTGGTCGTCCGGCGCGAAGTGGCCCGCCCACTCGACCAGGGCGGCGGCCACCTTGCCGCTGTAGACCGGGTCGAGCACAACGCCTTCCGTGCGCCCGAACAGCTTTAGCGCGTCCCAGACGGCGTCGGTCGGGATGCCGTAACCAGGGCCGAGCGTGGAGTCGCCCAGCCGCACGTGGTCGAGCGACGGCGGTTCGACGCCGAGCAGCTTCGCCGCGCCGGCGGTGAGTTCGCGCAGGTTCTCCGTGGCCTCGTCGAGCGGGTGGCTGACGCAGGCGACGCCGACCCCGAGCCCGCCGAGCAGCCCGGCGGCCAGCGCCACCCCGGCCGCCGTGCCGCCGCTGGCGTGCGGGACGACGAGGTGGGCGCGGTCGATGCCGCGCTCGGCGAGCTGGGTCGCGAGCTCGTACGTGGCGCGGACGTACCCGAGCACCCCCAGCTCGTTGGACCCGCCGACCGGAACCGTGGCCACCTTGCGGCCCTCCGCGGCGGCTTCGGCCACGAGCCGGTCGTACGTCCGGCCGGTCTCCTCGCCGTCGGCGCAGACGTGCACCGTCGCGCCGAAGAGCCAGTCGAGCGGGATGTTGCCCGAGTGCTCGTACGCTTCGCCGTCGCGCGGGACCTTCGCGGTGAGGACGAGCTCACAGCGCAGGCCGAGCTTCGCGCAGGTGGCGGCGGTCTGGCGGCCGTGGTTGGTCTGCAGAGCACCGAAGGTGATCACGGTGTCCGCGCCCGCTTCGAGCGCGGCGCCGAGGTGGTACTCCAGCTTGCGGAGCTTGTTGCCGCCCGCGCCGAGCGGGTGGACGTCGTCGCGCTTGAGCAGGAGGTTCGGCAGGCCGAGCGCCTCGCCGAGCCGGGGCGCCTCGTGCAGCGGAGTCGGCCACCCGCCCAGGTCGACGCGGGGAACGGCGTCCAGTGCGGCGGTGGGGAACCCGTCGAAGTTCATGCCCCCACGATAGGGGCCGCGCACCGGAAGCGGAGTGCGGTGAACGTCCCCACGTCCCGGGCGTCGATCTTCTCGAGGGTGACGCCTTCGAGAGCGGGGTCGTCGAACAGCCGCAGCCCGGCGCCCAGCAGCACGGGCGCGACGTCGACGTGCAGTTCGTCGGCGAGGCCGGCCCGCAGGACCTGCCGGACCACGCTCGCGCCGATCGCCTTGACGGCCAGGTCGCCCGCGGCCGCCTCGGCCTGGGCGATCGCCGAGGCGATCCCGTCGGTGACGAACGTGAAGGTCAGGTTCTCGTCCTGCTTCGGCGGGACGGGCGGCGGCGTGTGGGTGACCACGAAGATCGGCGTCTGGAACTCGTAGTTGCCGACGTACCAGTCGGGGTCCTCGGCCATGTCGAACGTCCGCCGGCCCAGGACGACCGCGCCGGTTTCGCGGATCAGCCCCGCCATGAACTCGCTGCCGTTCGACGCCGCGGGGTCGGACAGCCGGGCCGTCCCGCCGCGCCGGTCGGCGACAAATCCGTCCAGCGACATCGTCATGCCGGTGTGCACCGTGGCCATGGTTGCTCCTCCTGAAGTGGTTTCCCGGGTAGACGGCAGCAGCGCCGAAAACTCATCGGTGCGTCCGGGAGTAGCCGGAGACCGCCGGTATCCGGTAACGTTCGTTCGAACGAACGAGACTTCCGGGGGTGCCCGTGACCGCAACGCCGAAGACCGGCCTCGACTTCACGGGCCTGACCGCCCAGGCCGCACAGCTCGCCGCGGGCGAGGTCACCGCCGCCGAGCTCACCGCCGCGGCCCTCGGGCGCGCGCACGCGAGCCAGCCCACGCTCAACGCGTTCCGGCACCTCCGCGACGTCGAAGCGCCGCTCGAAGCCGCCGAAGCCGACCGGCGGCTTGCGGCCGGCGAACGGGCTCCCCTGCTCGGCGTGCCCATCGCGATCAAGGACGACGTCGACCTCACCGGTCTGCCGACGGCGTTCGGCTGCGCCGGGGACTTCCCGTGCGCGACGGCGGACGCGCCCGCCGTCGCGCTCCTGCGGGAAGCCGGCGCCGTCATCATCGGCAAGACGAACACCCCCGAGCTGGGCCAGTGGCCGTTCACCGAGGGCCCGGCCTTCGGTGCGACGCGCAACCCGTGGCACCCCGGCCACACCCCCGGGGGTTCTTCGGGCGGGAGCGCGGCCGCGGTGGCGTCGGGGGCCATCGCGGCCGCGCTCGGGTCCGACGGCGCCGGCTCGGTGCGCATCCCCGCCGCGTGGACCGGGCTCGTCGGCGTCAAGACCCAGCGCGGCCGGATCCCGACCGACGGCGAGCTGTTCCACGGCCTGACCGTGCTCGGCCCGCTCGCCCGGACCGTCGAGGACGCCGCCCTGCTGCTCGACGTCGCCGCCGCCACCGGCGCCACGTTCCGGACCGCCGCCGCGCGCGAGCCGGGCAAGCTCCGGATCGGCCTGTCGACCCGGATCCCGTTCACCGCCACCAAAACGCGGCTCGACCCGGTCGTCGAGGCCGCCGTGCGCCGGCTCGCCGAGTCGCTCGCCGGGCTGGGCCACGAGATCGTCGAGGTCGAACCGGACTACGGGCTCATCGGCCTGACGTTCCTGCCGCGCTCGCTCACCGGCGTCCGCGACTGGACGTTGCGCGTGCCGGACCGCACCGGGCTCGACAAGCGCACGCGCAGCAACGCGAGCCAAGGCCGCCTGCTGGCCGGGCCCGCGCTGCGGCTCGCCCGCGCGCTCGAGCCCGGGCTGCACCGGCGGATCGGCTCGGTGTTCGGCCGCGTCGACGTCCTGCTGACGCCGACCACCGCGACCCCGCCGCCGCCGATCGGCACGTTCGACGGGCTGTCCGGCTGGGAGACCGACCAGGCCATGATCGCCGCCTGCCCGTACGCTTGGCCGTGGAACGTGCTGGGCTGGCCGGGGGTCAACGTCCCGGCCGGGCTCACGGCCGGCGGGCTCCCGCTCGGGGCCCAGCTGCTCGGCCCGTCGCACGCCGAGGAGCGGCTGATTTCGCTTGCCGCGCAACTGGAAGAGGTCGAACGGTGGCCGGAGCGGCATCCCGAGACAAGCTGGTAAGCACCCGGGACGCCATCCTGCGCGGCGCGCTGACCGTCGTCGGCGAACACGGGGTGGGCGGGCTGACCAACCGCCGGATCGTGGCCGCCGCCGGTGTCTCGCTCGGCACGCTGACCTACCACTTCCCCAGCCAGACGGCGTTGCTGCGCGAGGCGATGCTGATGTTCGTCGAGGAGGAGACGGCGAAGCTCGGCGCGATCGTCGACGGCTACCGCGCGGCCGGCCTGAGCGTCGAGCAGGCGGCGTCGGTCGTCGAGCACGTGATCGCGCAGCTGCCGTTCGGCACCGACGAGCTCGGCGCGCACGAGCTGTACCTCCAGTCCGCGCGCGATCCGGAGCTGCAGGAAGCCTCTTCGCGCTGCTTCGCGGCGTACGACGAGCTGGCCGTGACGATCCTCGAAGCCCTGGGCGTGCCCGACCCGCGCCGGCTGGCCGGTCCGGTCGTGGCGCTGATCGCCGGGCTGCAGCTGCGCCGCCTGGCGACCGGTGACACCGCGACGCCGGTCGCCGAGCCGCTGATGATGCTGATCCGCGGTGCGTGATGGCCCGGCCCGTCGTCCGCGGCACAGCGGCGTGGAAGTACTTCGGCGACTTCCGCGACGGGCTGCTGGCGGGCCAGGTCCTGGTGCTGCAGGTGGCGCACCCGGTGGTGGCGGCGGGGGTCCGTGACCACTCGGACTACACGTCGGACCCGTGGACCCGGCTGATGCGCACCGGCGCGTCGCTCTCGATCTACGTCTACGGCGGTGCTGCCGGGGCCCGGGTGGAAGCGGAGCGGTTGCGTGCCCTGCACCGGTCGTTCACCGGCTCTGCGGACGGACGCCGTTACAGCGCGCTGAACCCCGAGGCCTATGCCTGGGTGCACGCGACGCTCGTGAAGGTTCCCATTGACGCTCAAAGGTTCTTCGGGCGTCCACTGTCCACTTCGGAACTCGACGAGTACTACGCGCAGATGTGCGACATCGGCCGGGTACTCGGCGTGCGCGAGCGTGACCTGCCGCCGGACTGGGCGGCCTTCGAGCGCTACTACGACTCGATGGTGGCCGGGTTCGCCGGGAACCCGACGATCGACCAGCTCTTCGAGACGATCCGGACGGTGGGCAAGCCGGTGCGGTGGCTGTCCGACTCGTGGTGGCGGTGGCACGCCCGGATCCAGATGTTCCTGCTGCGGGCGACGTTGCCGCCTGACTTCCGGGACCGTCTCGGTCTACAGTGGACTCTTCGCGACCAGCGGCGGTTCCGGCGTTTCGCCGCGGTGGTGCGGATCTTCGCGACGCCGATCCCAGCCTGGGCGCGGACGGCGCACATGCGCTGGATCGGCCGGCTCAACGTCTGGCTCCGCGCCCACCCCAAGGTGTACCAGCGCCTGGTGGGCGGCAACGGCCCCGGCGCGAAGCCGTAGCTTTCACGTGAAAGCTACGACCTGGGCGCGGAGTTTTCACGTGAAAGCTCCGGCTCGCGGTGGCTGGTCCGGGCGTAGTGGGCGCGGGCCTTGGCGCGGTTGCCGCACCGGGCCATCGAGCACCACTGCCGGTTCCGCCGCGGCGAGGCGTCGCAGAACCGCAGCCCGCAGTCGTCCGCCACGCACACCCGCACCGAAGCGTCGCCGGTGGCCAAGTCGATCGTGTCCGCCGCCAAAGCCGCGAACGCCGCCGCCACCGGGTCCTTCGGCGCGGGCACCTCGCGGCGCAGCACACCGTCGGTCAGGGCCAGCCGCGGCGGGGGCGCCGGAGCCGAGGCCGCCGCGTTGTTCACGAGGTCGATGTCCATCTCGTCCGGCTGCCCGTCCGCGAGCAGCACCCGGTCCACGGCTTCCCGCAACGCCTTGGCCGCCAGCAGGTTCCCGGCCGTCACCGGGACGGGCCCGGTCGTGAACCCCGCGAGGGACAGCCAGTCCGCCAGCGCGCCGGGCCCGGTCAGCAGCTCGACTCCGCCGTCGTGCCGGCTGCGCAGCGTGTTGACGAGGTCGAGGCACGGCCGTCCGCCGTCGAAGACCCACTCCATGCGCTCATTCTAACCCTTGAAGACGGTGAGAAGCACCGCTACCGTCTAACCCTATGAACCGGTTAGAGACCACCGCCACCGTCAACGGGCTCCGGATGCACTACGTCACGGCCGGCGACGGCCCGCCGCTGTTCCTGCTCCACGGCTGGCCGCAGACGTCGCACTGCTGGCACCGGGTCTTCGGACCCCTCGCCGAGACCCACACCGTCATCGCCCCCGACCTGCGCGGTTACGGCCGCACCGACAAACCGAGGACCGGCTTCGACAAGCGCACGATGGCCGCCGACGTCGCCGCGCTCGCCGAGCACCTCGGGTTCGGCACGGTCGCGGTCGCCGGCCACGACCGCGGCGGCCGGGTCGCCCACCGCTGGGCGCTCGACCGGCCGGACCAGGTCGAGCGCCTCGCCGTCCTCGACATCGCACCGACCCGCGCGATGTGGCAGCGGCTCGACACCGGCGTCGCGAAGGCCTACTGGCACTGGCTCTTCCACCTCCAGCCCGACCTGCCGGAGCTGCTCGCGGGCCAGAACATCGCCGGCTACCTCGGGTACTTCTTCGAACGCTGGACCTACCAGCGCGACCGCCTCGACCCCGACGCCGTCGCCGAATACGTCCGCGCGTTCTCCCAGCCCGGCGCTCTGCGGGCCGGTTTTGACGACTACCGCGCCTCCTTCCCGGACGACGCCGAGCTCGACGACGCCGACTTCGCCGCCGGAAAGCGCGTCACCCAGCCACTTCTCGCGCTGTGGGGCGCGAACGGCCTGCTCGGCACCCTGCCGACGCTGGAGATCTGGCAGGAGTACGCCACCGACGTCACCGGTGCGGCCCTGGCCGAATGCGGTCACTTCCTGCCCGAGGAGCAGCCCGGGGAAGTCGTCTCCCACCTGCGGAAGTTCCTGAACCCCTGAGATCCCGGGGGGTCCCGGTCCCCCGGACTGGGGACCGGAGTTCCCTCCCCGCCGTGACGCCCGCCACCCGCCGCCGTCGCTAGGTTCGGACCCACGATGGGGAAAAAACCGAAATTCGCGTTGGTGCTGCTGCTGACCGTGCTGGGGATCGCGGCCGGCGGCGGCACGGCGCACGCCGACGGCGCTCCGGCGGGCACCGACGTCCAGGTCGCCCAGACGCTCGGCGCGCGTGAGCTGACCGTGATCATCCGCCGGGTCGACACCACACCGTCGCCGCTGCGGGTCGACGTCGTGACGCACCAGGGCACCGCGCCCGGGGTGCTGCACCTGACCGCCGCGGCCGGCGGGGTCGTGACGTCGCGGGCCGACGTCACCCTCGGCGCCGAACCCGGCGTGTACCCGGGAAATCTCCAAGTCGACAAGCCCGGGCCGTGGCTGCTGTCGCTGAGCGACGGCGCCGGTCCGGCCGCGACGATCCCGTTCCTCGTGCCCGCGCGGGTGGTGCCGCCGTGGGAGAAGGCCACCTACGGCGGGTTCGTCGCCGCGGGCGCGTTCCTGCTCATCGCGCTCGTGGTGGGCGTGCGGGCGAAGCGGACGGCGTTCGCGCTGATCCCGGCGGGCGCGGTGGTCGCGGCGATCGCCGTCGCGGTCACCGGCGCGCTGCTGTCGGCGGGCACTCCCCCGCCGCCGGCGCCGGGCAGCCAGCTCGACCCGACGTTCGACAACGTCACGGACCCGTACGGGAACCTCCCGTTGTCCACAGTGGACTACTCGCGGCCGCCGGTGAACCTGGCCGTGCACGCCGAGGGCAGTGCGCTGAAGCTGAGCTTCGCCGACGGCGCCACCGGCCTGCCGGTCGACGACCTGCTCGTCCACGACAACGCGCTGGTGCACCTGGTCCTCGTCTCGCCGTCCGGGCGGATGAGCCACCTGCACCCGGTGCGGGTCGGCCCGGGCGACTACCGCGTGCACGTCACCGATCCGGAGGCGGGCACCTACGCCGTCGCCGCGGAGCTCGTCCGGCGCGGCGGCGGTGTCCAGCTCGCCCGGTCCACTGTGGACCTGCAGGGCACCGCGGCGCCCGCGCCCGAACCGCCCGGCGCCGGACCGCGGACGGTGGACGGCACCCCGGTCGACCTCACGATCGGCGAGGGGACGCCGACCACCGTCACCGCGCACTTCCGGACCCAGGACCTGCAGCCGTGGCTGGGCATGCTCGGCCACCTCATCGTCGCCGGCCCGATCGCCGGGCCGGACGTCGGCGCGGCCGCCGCCAAGGCTCCGACCTGGGCGCACGTCCACGCCATGACACCGCCGGTCGCGGGGCAGGTCGACCGCCCCGACGAGACCGTGGCCGCCTACGGCCCCGACGTCGGCTTCACCTACACCTTCACCGCGCCCGGCCGGTACCGGATCTGGCTGCAGGCCGAGCGCGGCTACCGCGTGCTCACGGTTCCCGCCGTGGTGGACGTCCCGACCCCAGGAGCCGGCCGATGAAACGCCCGACACTGCTCGTCATCGTGGTCGCGCTGGTGGTCGTGGCCGGTGCCACCTGGCTGCTGTGGCCCGGCGGGAGCGCGAAACCCTCCACGCAGCAAGCGGTTTCCGGGCCGTACACGGTCCAGTTCTCCGCGGACGAGCCACGCATCGGCGGCAACACCTTCGCCCTCGCGGTGGCCGGACCCGCGCCCGACAGCGTGCTGGTCGAACCGGTCATGGCGCAGATGGGCCACGCTTTCGCCCCGGTGCTCGCCGTGGCGGAGAGCGCCGACCGCTTCCGCGCGTCGGGTGTCTCCCTGCCGATGTCCGGGCAGTGGGAGATCACCGTGTCCGTGCGGGGCCCCGGCGGGCCCGCCCAAGTCGTTTTTCCGTTGCTGGTCAAGTAGAAAGGGTCGGGGGAAATGGATCTCACCGCATCCGGCGTGCGCACCACGTCGGTGGCGCAACCGGCGCGAACGGGCTTGCTGCCCGCGAACGTCGTGCTCGGGGGGTCACTGCTGTCACTGGTCGGGCTGACCTGGGACATCCAGTGGCACAGCGACGTCGGGCCGGACACGTTCTTCACGCTGCCGCACCTGTTCCTGTACTCGGGCAGCGCGGTCGTCGGCCTGGCGAGCCTCGCCGTCGTGCTGCTGACGACGGCGGCGCGGCGCGCGGGCCGTCCGGTCGACCCGCGGGTCGGCGGCCGGATGGTCAACGTCTTCGGCCGGACCTTCGCGGCCCCGCTGGGTTATCTGGTCTCGGGGGTCGGCGCCGCGACGTTCCTGCTCTACGGCCTGTGGGACCAGTGGTGGCACGGGCTCTACGGCTTCGACGCGGTCATCGACTCGCCGCCGCACATCGGGCTGCTGCTGTCGATCACGGTGTCGCTGATCGGCACCACCGCGGTGTTCGCCGCGGCACGGGAGCACCGCTGGGGCCGGCTCGGCACGCTGGCGTCGTTGACCGTGCTGCTGACGTTCGGGCCGGTGCTGGCGCTCGGCCTGCAGCAGGTGCCGGACGACTACGCCGACGCCGTCTCGGTCGGCTGCTCGATGATGGCGGTGCTGCTGGTCGCGGTCGGCGCCGGGTTCGTGCGCCGCCCGGGCGGCGCGCTCGGTGTCGCGGCGATGGTCGCGGCCGTGCAGGCGCTCTTCTGGTGGCTTTCGCCGTGGGCGGCGCAGACCTACGCCGACCTCGTCGGGCTGCCGATGCGCGACGCGATCTCCGGGGTGCCGGAGATGCCCTCGCTGACGCCGATGGTGTTGCTGCCGGTGGCCGCGCTGATGGAGCTGGGGTACCTGCTCGGCCGGCGACGCGGGTGGCGCGCGGGCCGCGTTTCCGTGGCCGTGGGCGGGATCGCCGGGCTGCTGATCGGCCTGAGCCTGCCGGTGCAACGGTCCCTGCTCTACACCGGCGCGCACGTGCCGCCGGTCTGGTACCTGGCCACGACCGCCGTGCTCAGCGCGGCGCTGGGGCTGCTCGGCGGGTTCGCCGGGTGGCGGTTCGGCGGGATGCTCTGCCTGCTGGCGCCCGCGAAGAAGGGGGAAACCGCTGATGCGTAAGACAGTGTTGTTCGGGGCTCCGCCCCGGCCGGGGGCTACGCCACCCGGAGCCCCCAAAAGAATTGTGCTGGCGCTATCCGCCGTGGCCGGGCTGCTGTTCGCCACCGCGGCGCCGGCGAACGCCTACGAGCCGGTCAACATCGTGCACACCGAGCACGTGCAGGCCGGGCCGTACGGGATGACGATCGGGTTCAGCACCTGGCCGCTCAAGGCCCAGCAGTCACTGGACTTCACCTTCATCCCCGACGGCGGGATCGAGGACAAGTCGGGGACGCTCACGATGATCAACCCGGAAGGGGGCAAGAACCGCACCCAGCCGCTGGTCCGCCATCCGCGCAAGCGGGAGGTGTGGGGGCTCGACGTCCGGTCGATGCCCCGGCCGGGGGAATGGACGTTCCGCTTCGCCGTCACCGGCCCGGCGGGGTCCGGCACCGGCGACCTGCGCGGGCTGCCGGTGCTGGAACAGCCCGGGCCGCCGATGGGCTTCAGCTGGGCGATCAGCACCCTGCCGTTGATCGGGCTGGTGGTGCTGGTCGTGCTGGCCTGGCGCCGGACCCGCGGGCGGCTGCGCGGCGGGGAGCTTCCGGCAATCGGGTGAGATTTCACTCACAATCGGCGTCCGGACGTACTCACGCCGTCGCGAAGGCCTCCTTCTCCCCAGAGGGGAAGGGGGCCTTCGCCATTCTCATACACGAGTGGGTGATCCTGATCACCTCCGCGGGGGAGGGATCAGGCCGGCAGGTCGAACTGCCCGGCCTTGACGGCGATCAGGAACGCTTCCCACTCGGCGGTGTCGAACACGAAGACGGGGCTGGTCGCGAGCTTGGTGTCACGGACGCCGATCACGCCCTCCCGGCCCAGGTTGACCTCGACGCAGCTGCCGCCGTTGGGCTCACTGGCGAACGATTTCTCCCAGGAAGCCTCTTCGAACAGGGACACGGCCGTGCTCGGATCGTAATCCGCGAACGACGGATAATCCGCCATGGGTCGTACCTCCGTGGCTCGATGGGGGGCGCGGCCGCGACTGGGTCGAAGGTACCCGCTCCCGGCTACCCAGTGTCTCAATGGAGTACTGCGCAGGGCCAAGCGGGTGATCAACTAGCTCCGGCCTCGACATGAAGATTATTCCAGGAGTAGGATTAATCGCATCGGCCGGGGCACCGGCGTCGGTGAACGACTGCCTGCATGCGGCGGGCGGTTTCGGACCGTCGCCGGCCACGTCCCGGAGACCGGTCAACCCACCCACCGCAGGACCTCATGGGGGAGGAACAGCGTGATCGTCGAGGACAGCGCGCCACCGAGCGTGCTGGTCGTGGGCAGGCTCGCCAAGGGAACCGCCGGCGAGGCCCGCCGAGTGGTCCACGTCTTCGGGCTGGACTCTGCACGCGATGACTCACCATTGGTCCGAACCAAATGCGGGGAAGCGCTTCCCCGCGCCGACGTGGAATGGCTGGCCCCCGGGGCCGGCATGCCGTGCGAACCCTGTCTCGGACTGACCGGCGGCGAACGCGCCCGGTCACCGCGACGAGAGCTGGGGGTGTAGACGATGGCCGTCCGGCTGAACTCACTTTTCCGCCGTGAAGAGGAAGAACACCGTGGCCGCAAGGGGATCGCGCACGAGCTGCGCAACCGCTTCGGTTTCAGCCTGATCCAGGCGCCGCTGCGCAAGACGACGACGTGGGCGGCCGACCAGGACCTCCCGCACCAGCGGCACTCCGACGGCTTCCGCACGAGCCGGCCGCTGGAGACCGCGATCGACCTGAGCCCGCTCCTGCGCGGCCGCGTCGGCTCGCGCGCCTAGACCCGAACCGCCGCACCACCACAGAAGAGCCCCGGTTCCCTGATGGGACCGGGGCTCTCGCCGTTGTGCGGCTACGGTTTCCGCAGCAGGAGGGCGCCGTGGCCGAAACGCTCCTGCTCACCGGGCTCGCGGTGGATCCGGCCGACCTCGGTCAGGCCCGCGACACCCGCCAGCCGCACCAGCTCGTCGAGCGGCCAGCGGTACGCCGTCGTGACCGCGTGGTCGAACGGCGTCACGACGTCGCCCTCGGATTCGAAGCACCCCAACAGAACGTGACCGCCGGGGGTCAACGTCCGGGTGAACTCCGCGAAGTAGCCCGGAATCTCCGCCGGCGGGGTGTGGATCATCGAATACCACGTCAGGATGCCCGCCAAGGACGCGTCGGGGATGTCCAGCGCGGCCATCGAACCGACGTCGAAACGCAGGTCCGGCGCGTGCTCGCGGGCCAGCTCGACCATCGCCGGGGTGAGGTCGACGCCGAACACGTCCAGGCCGAGGTCGCGCAGGTGCGCCGTGACGTGGCCGGGCCCGCAGCCGAGGTCGGCCACCGGCCCGGCGCCGCGGACGCTGTCCGCGAACGCCGCCCAGGCCGCGCGGTCCAGCGCCGAGGCGTCCCAGATCTTCAGGGAGAACTCGGCGTACCGGGCGGCGAGGGCGTCGTAGGCGGCCGCCGTCACGGTTTGCGGCCGAGGCCGCAGATGTGACCGACGAACGACGGGTCGTTCGCGAGCTTCTTCGTCGCCCGGGACTCGATCTCCTCCGGGTGCCACTCCGGCAGGTACACGATGCCCGGCTCGACGAGCTCGAGGCCCTCGAAGAACGACGTGAACTCCGCCTTGCTGCGCAGGTGCAGCGGGGTGCTCGACTTCTTGTACTGCTCCACGATCGACGTGCGGCTGTCGTGGTCGGCCAGCGCGTCGAGACCCTCGGTGGTCAGGTGCGAGGACAGGAAGTACGAGCCGGACGGCAGCAGCGACAGGTACTTCTGGATGGTCTGGGCCACCGGCTCGTCCTCGCCGAGGAAGTAGAGCACGCCCACGATGATCAGCCCGATCGGCCGGTTCGGGTCGAGGACGCCGGTGTCGAGCGCGCGCTTCCAGATGTCGGCCGGGTCGCGCAGGTCGCCCTGCAGCACCGCGTGCCGGTCGGCGACGCCTTCCTTTTCCAGCAGCACCTGCGAGTGCGCCACCGCGACCGGCTCGTTGTCGACGTAGACGCAGCGGGCGTTCGGGTTCACCTCGGCCGCGACCTCGTGCACGTTGCCGACGGTCGGGACGCCGGAGCCGAGGTCGAGGAACTGGTCGATGCCGTTGCGCGCCAGGTAGCGGACGCCGCGGCCGAGGAAGTCCCGGCCGACGCGGGCGACCGTCTTGATCATCGGAAAGGTCTTGACCGCCTGTTCGCCGAACTGGCGGTCGATGGCCCAGTTGGCGTCGCCGCCGAGGAACCAGTCGTAGATGCGGGCGGCGTTCGGCCGTTCGAGGTCGACACCTTCCGGGGCTTCGGGGTCCTGCGTGGTCATGCCATTCCTCCAGGCTTGCGGCCGACACCGCCGACCACGCTCGCGAGGGGGACCGTGGCGGCGCCGGGCTCGGGGCGCCACTCTCCCACAGGCACGATCCCGGGCTCGACGACGTCGAAGTTACCGAAGAACGCGGCGATCTCGTCGAGCGACCGGCACACCGCGGGTGAGCTCGACCGTTCGGACAGCTTGACCAGCCGCCGGCACTGCGCCAGCTCCTCACCGGAGACACCGGATTCAGTCGCGTGCGAGAGCACGAAGGCCGAACCCGGCGCGAGCAGCGTCCGGTAGTCGCGGATCGCTTCGCGCACGCCGGTGACGTCCGGCAGGAAGTGCAGCACCGCCACGCTGAGCAGGCAGATCGGCCGGTCCGGGTCGAGCACGCCGGTGGCGAGGGCGGCTTCCCAGACCTCGACGGCGTCCCGCAGGTCGGCGTGCAGCACGGCGTGCCGCTCGGGATCGCCTTCCTCGTCGAGCAGGATCCGCCCGTGCGCGACGGCCACCGGCTCGTTGTCGACGTAGACGCAGCGGCTGTCGTCGCTGTGGTCGTCGGCGACCTCGTGGACGTTGCCCGCGGTCGGGATGCCGGAGCCGAGGTCGAGGAACTGCGTGATGCCCAGCGAAACGCAGTAGCGGACGGCCCGGCCGAGGAAGGCGCGGTTGGCCCGCGCGAGGGTCTTGGCGAGCGGGAAGACCTCCAGGGCCTGCTCGCCGTACTGCCGGTCGACGGCCCAGTTCGCGGTGCCGCCGAGCGCCCAGTCGTAGATCCTCGCCACGTTCGGCCGGTCGAGGTCCACGGCCTCGGGGAGGAAGTCGGGGTCCACGATGTCCCCTTCGGGCGGCACTTCCGGTGGACAGGGCGCAACGGGCCCACTCTACCGACAGTCGTTCACCACCCGGGACCCTTCACACCGCCGTTCGCCCTATTGGAGCTGCTGCATCTGGCCGCGGTAACCCTCCGCAAGCTCCTTGAGGAACTGCCGGGTCTCCTGGCGCTCCAGCGCGGCCCCGCGCAGCCTGTCCCACGAGTCGACGAAGATGTTGAAGTCCTTGACGTCGTCGAGGTACAGCCCGCCCGCGGAGTGCTCGATGTAGACGAAGTCCCGGGTGCGGTCCGGGAACCGCATGATCGTGAAGTCGTTGGGCACCGCGGCCAGGCGCGCGCCGAAGGGCAGCACGTGCACGTAGACGCGCGGGTGCCGTTCGAGCGAGAGCAGGTGCTCGACCTGGTCCAGCATCACCGCGGGCGCGTAGCCGCCCGGGGCCCGGCGCAGCGCGCCCTCGCTGATGATGAACCGGTAGTACGGCGGCTGCTGCTGCTCGAACACCGCCTTGCGGTCGAGCCGGTTGCGCACCAGCGACGTCACGTCGGTGGCGCCGAACTCGGTGAACTGCTTGAGCATGTAGTGCTCGGACTGCAGCGGGCCGGGGATGCGCTCACCGTGCCAGGTGAGGATCTCCGCGGCCGCGGGCTCCAGGTCCGTGAAGGTGCGGAACCAGTGCGGCACCACCGAGCGGTAGCCCGACCAGTGGCCGCGTTGCCCGGCGGCGGCCCGCGCCAGGTTCATCAGCGTGTCGGCTTCTTCGCCGTTGATCCCGAACGCGTTCAGCATCGATCGCACATCCCCGAGCTTCACCCCGACGGCACCGGACTCGATCTTGTTGACCTTGCCCTGGGTGCAGCCGAGAACCTCGGCGACCTGCTGCTGTGTCATCCGCGCCGCGGTGCGGGCATGCCGGAGCTCGTTCCCGAGCTGCTTCCGGCGCGAGGTGACGGTGCTGGCCATCGCCCTGCTCTCCCGGACCACTACCAAGCGACGACGGCCATCGGCCGCCGTCGCGCGCGAACTATCGAACCCACCCAGGCTAGTGCTTGACCTTGCGGATCTCGATGATGACATCGCGCAGCGTTCCAGGAAATGACGCGGAATGCCAGTCACCTGTGTCTTCACTCGCCTGGACCAGCGGATTCGTGACCTTTCGCCCAACCGGCGGGCAGCGGTCTGGGGCATAGTGGTGCGCGTGACCGATCGCTCGCCCTCCGCCGCCGCCGTCACCCGGCTGGCCGACCGGGTCCACGGGTACGTCCAGCCGGACGGCTCCTGGTACATCAACAACTGCGGGGTCGTCGACGCCGGTGACCACACCGTGCTGATCGACACCTGCTCCACCGAGCGCCGCACGCGGGCGCTGCTGGCGGCCGTCGAAGGCGCCACCGGCAGCCCGGTGACCACGCTGGTGAACACCCACCACCACGGTGACCACACCAACGGCAACTACCTGGTCGAGGGCGCCACGGTCATCGGCCACCGCAAGACCCGCGAGCTGATGGTCGCCGAAGGCATCCAGACGTTCGAGGGCATCTTCACCGGCAGCGACTGGGGCGAGCTGCGGTCCCGCCCACCCGAGGTCGTGTTCGACGACCGGCTGACCGTCCACGCCGGTGACGTCACGATCGAGCTGATCCACCCCGGCCACGCCGCCCACACGACCAACGACGTCCTCGTCTGGCTGCCCGCGGAGCGCGTCCTCTACGCCGGTGACCTGGTGTTCAACGGCGGCAGCCCGTTCGCGCTGATGGGGTCGGTCGCCGGCTGGCGCAAGGCGCTGGACGTCGTCCGCGAGCTGGACCCGGCGGTCATCCTGCCCGGGCACGGGCCTGCGTGCGGGCTCGAGACCGTCGACACCGTGGACGCGTACCTGGCCTTCCTCCAGGAGACGGCGAAGCGCGGGAAGGCCGCCGGGCTGTCCCCGCTGGAGGCTGCGAAGGAAGCCGATCTCGGCGAGTTCGCGTCGATGAGCGAGCAGGAGCGGCTGCCGGGGAACCTGCACCGCGCGTACGCCGAGCTGGACGGCGCCGAGTGGGGCGCGCAGATCGACCTGCTCGCGGCGGTCACCGACATGGTCGCGATCAACAAGGGCCCGATCCGCTGCTTCTCCTGAACTGAGTGAGCCGCGTCTTCGTGCCCTTCCTTGAGGCGTCGATCGGACTACTGTCTGAATCGAGAGAGTCTTCGAGAGGATGCGGATGAGCAAGAAGGCGAGCATCGGGGTCACCGGCCTGGCGGTCATGGGCCGCAACCTGGCCCGGAACCTCGCGCGGCACGGCCACACGGTGGCCCTGCACAACCGGTCCGAGGAGCGGACCCGCGCGCTGGTGGAGCAGTTCGGCGACGAGGGCGACTTCATCCCGGCGTACTCGGCGCAGGCGTTCGTCGACGCGCTGGAGCGGCCCCGGCAGGTCGTGATCATGGTCAAGGCGGGCGGCCCGACGGACGCCGTCATCGAGGAGTTCGCGCCGCTGCTCGAAGAGGGCGACGTGATCATCGACGCCGGCAACGCGCACTTCGCCGACACGCGCCGTCGTGAGAAGGCGCTGCGCGAGCGTGGGCTGCACTTCGTCGGCAGCGGTGTCTCCGGCGGTGAGGAGGGCGCGCTGCACGGGCCGAGCATCATGCCCGGCGGCTCGAAGGAGTCCTACGAGTCCCTCGGCCCGCTGTTCGAGGACATCTCGGCGAAGGTCGACGGCGAGCCGTGCTGCACGCACATCGGCGCCGACGGCGCCGGGCACTTCGTCAAGATGGTGCACAACGGCATCGAGTACGCCGACATGCAGCTGATCGCGGAGTCGTTCGACCTGCTGCGGCACGCGGGCGGCTACTCCCCCGCCGAGATCGCCGAAGTGTTCCGGACCTGGAACACCGGCCGGCTGGACTCCTACCTGATCGAGATCACCGCCGACGTGCTCGCGCACGTCGACCAGGCGTCCGGCAAGCCGTTCGTCGACGTCGTCGCGGACGCCGCCGAGCAGAAGGGCACCGGCCGCTGGACCGTGCAGATCGGCCTCGACCTCGGGGTCCCGATCTCGGGCATCGCCGAAGCCGTCTTCGCGCGTTCGCTGTCCGGGTCGACTTCGCTGCGCGCGGCGGCCCGCGGTCTCGGCGGTCCTTCGGCGTCGCCGCTGACGGGCTCCTCGCTGGAGCGCTTCGCCGACGACGTCGAGCAGGCGCTGTACGCGTCGAAGGTCGTCGCGTACGCGCAGGGCTTCAACCAGATCCAGGCCGGCGCGACCGAGTACGGCTGGGACATCGACCTCGGCAAGGTCGCCTCGATCTGGCGCGGCGGCTGCATCATCCGCGCGAAGTTCCTCAACGACATCACCGCGGCCTACGCCGACGAGCCGCAGCTGCCGACGCTGCTGACCTCGGGCGGCTTCCGCAAGGCGGTCGAGGACGCGCAGGACTCGTGGCGTTCGGTGATCTCGACGGCCGTCCGGCTCGGCATCCCGACGCCGGGCTTCTCGACGGCGCTGGCGTACTACGACGGCTTGCGGGCCGACCGGCTGCCGGCCGCTTTGGTGCAGGGCCAGCGTGACTTCTTCGGCGCCCACACCTACCGCCGCGTCGACCGCGACGGCTCGTTCCACACGGCCTGGGCCGAGGACGGCCGCCCGGAGTCCGAGGCCTGAGGTGCGCGGAACGGCCCTCCGCTCCGGAGGGCCGTTCCGTGGCCGGGTGGACCCCCTGGTCCCACCCGGTCAGAGCAGCGTCACCAGCAGCAACGCGAGCAACGCCGCCAGCCAAAGCCGTCTCATCCCCGCGCGGCCAGGATCTCCGCCAGCACCTCCTGGATCTTCGCCTCGGCGCGGGCCTTGCCGATCCCCAGGCCGTCGAGCACCGCGAAGCCGCTGCCCTCGCCCTGTTCGAGCAGGCCCAGCAGGATGTGCTCGGTGCCGATGTAGTTGTGCCCCAGCCGCAGGCCCTCGCGCAGGGTCAGTTCGAGGGCCTTCTTGCCGTTCGCGCTGAACGGCATCGGGTTCGGCACGGGATCGACCGGCTCGGGCAGCCGCGCCTCGGCCGTCTCACGCACGGTTTCGAGCGTGACACCCTGGTCCAGGATCACCCCGGCGGCGAGCGCAGCGGGCTCGGTGAGCAGGCCGAGGACCAGGTGCACGGTGTCGATCTCGGGGCTGGCGTGGTCGATGGCCGCCTTCTGCGCGGCGACGACCACGTGCCGCGCGCGGTCGGTGTAGCGGCCGTAGACGCGCTCGATCGCCCCGGACGGGTCACCGCCGGGATCGACCTTCGGCACGAACCGCTTCTGTGCCGCCTGCTTGGTGACGCCCATGCTCTTGCCGATCTCGGTCCACGAGGCCCCGGACCGGCGGGCCTGGTCGACGAAGTGGCCGATCAGGTGGTCCGCGACTTCGCCGAGGTGCTCACCCACGTAGACGGCGTCGGTCAGCTGGGCGAGGGCGTCCTTGTCGTTGTTGCTCTTGATGGCGTTGATGAGGTCGTCGAGCTTGACGTTCGCAGGAAGGTCCATGCCGTCAACTGTAGGTTGACGATCTCGCGTCGTCAACCGCGAGTTGACGCTGCCTTCAGATGTTCCTTCAGGTTGAACTCGCTCGCTTCGAGGTCCGCGTACCGCGGGTGCGGGTCGGCGGTGAACAGGCGCCGGGCCGCGATGTGGTCGGCCGGGCGGTTCACCGACTCGACCGCGATGAGGACGTCGTCGCGGAAGGACAGCACCGAGAACTTGCCCGCCTCGCGGTCACCCGCGACCACCGTGCGGTCGGCGTCGGCCAGGATCCCGGCGATCTGCAGCTTCGCGCCCGACTGGTCGGTCCAGAACCACGGCAGGCTCGCGTACGGCTCGGGCGCGCCGGTGATCGCCGCGGCCACGCAGCGGGCCTGGTCGACGGCGTTCTGCACGGACTCCAGCCGGGTCGCGGCGCCCGCCTGGACACACGGGAAGTTCGCGCAGTCGCCGATGGCGAAGATCTTTTCGTCCGCCGTGCGCAGGTGTTCGTCGACCACCACGCCGTTGTCGACCGGCAGCCCGGCGGCGGCGGCGAGCGTCGTCTCCGGGACGACGCCGACGGCGACCACGACCAGGTCGGCGGGCAGCCGGGTGCCGTCGGACAGCTCGACTTCGCGCACGCGGCCGTCGCCGTGCAGCGCCGAGACGCCCTGGCCGAGCAGCACCGTGTGCCCGGCGTTGCGGTGCAGCGCGGCGAAGAAGGCCGAGATCTCCGGCGTCGCGACGCGGTTGAGCAGCCGGTCCTGCGCCTCGACGACCGTCACCGGACGGCCGGCGTGCGACGCGAACTCCAGGCCGATGAACCCGCCGCCCACCACCACGACGTCCTTCGCTTCGGCGAGCGACGCGCGGAGCCGGTCGGCGTCGTCGCGGGTGCGCAGGGTCAGCACGCCCGGCAGGTCCGCGCCGGGCACGGGCAGCGTCCGGTTGCGCGCGCCGGTGGCCAGGACCAGGTGGTCGTACGCCAGCTCGGCGCCGTCTTCGAGCCGCACCCGCGAAGCTTCACGGTCGATCGATGCGACCCGGCCCGCGACGAGCTCGATGTCCTTCTCGGCGAAGAAGTCCTCACCACGCAGGTGCAGCTGCTCGAGCCCGGCCGTCCCGGCCAGGTAGGCCTTCGACAGCGGCGGCCGCTGGTAGGGCACGCCGCGCTCGTCCCCGGCCAGCACCACCCGGCCCGCGAAGCCCCGGTCCCGCAGCGAAGCCGCGGCCTGGAACCCGCTCTGCCCCGAGCCGACGATCAGAACGGTGGTCTCTTCACCCATGACCTCATCCGACCACAACCCGCTCGGCTCGTCGAGGAGTTGATCAGTGGGGTTCGCCGCTCGTCCGCAGGGCCCGCGGCGCCCCGAGCACGCGCGAGATCCCCCGCGCGGCCGCGCGCACGGCCGGGACCAGCGTCCGCGGGTCCGTCCCTTCGGCCGGGACGACCACCGAGATCGCGGCGGCCACCTCGTCGGTGGCGTCGTAGACCGGGGCCGCCACCGAAAGGGAGATCAGCTCGATCTGGCCGTCGCTGACCGCGTAACCGTTGCGGCGGACGTCCGCCAGCACCCGGCGCAGCTGCTCCGGCGAACCGATCGTCTTCGGCGTGAACGTCTTCAGCGGACCCGCGAGCACCTCTTCCTGGACGTCGACCGGCGCGTGCGCGAGCAGCACCTGGCCGACGCCGGTCGCGTGCGCGGGCAGCCGGCCGCCCACCCGCGTCAGGACGTTGACCGCGCCGCGGCCGGAGATGCGCTCGACGTAGACCACCTCCGGCCCGTCGAGGACCGCGAGCTGGACGTTCTGGTGCGTGGCCTCGTAAAGGTCCTCCAGGAACGGCATCGCGCTCTCTCGCAGCTCCGCGCCGTGCGGGGCGAGCGAAGCGACTTCCCACAACCACAGGCCGACGCGGTAGGCGCCGGCGGTGTCGCGGACGAGCGCACCGCGCTTGGTGAGCTCGCCCGCGAGCCGGTGCGTGGTCGACAGCGGCAGCCCGACGCGGCGGCTCAGCTCCGACAGCGTCAGCCGCGGCCGCTCGGCCGTGAACGCGCCCAGCAGGTCGAGGACCCGGTCCACGACTGACGGCGGCCGCCGCGCGCTGTGCCGCACGTCAGTCTTCGTCGTCCGGCAGCAGCGGCCGCATGAACGACCGCCGGTACCGCACCACGCAGCCGCTCTCGTCGCGGATCTTGTCGGCCTCGATGAAGTCCGGGTCGACGCCGAACAGCGTCCGGTAGCGCTCGTACGCGGCCAGGCTTTCGAAGCTGAACAACGCGCGGGCTTCGTCACTCGCCCCTTCCGCCGGCAGGAAGTAGCCGTGGTGGACACCGCCTTCGCGCTGCACCAGCCGCATCCACGCGGCGGCGAAGCGTTCGAAGTCGGCGATCTTCGCGGGGTCGATGACGTAGTCGACGACGCACGTGATCACCGGCCGCCCCAGACGCGGTCGGCGGTCTCGACGATCAGCTCCAGCTTCCGCAGCTGCTCGTCCGCGGTCAGGTCGTTGCCCTCCTCGGTCGAGGAGAACCCGCACTGCGGCGACAGGCAGAGCTGGTCGACGTCGACGTACCGCGACGCCTCTTCGATCCGCCGCACCAGGACGTCGGGGTCCTCCGGCTCCGGCCGTTTGGTCGTGACCAGGCCGAGGACGACCTTCTTGTCCTTCGGCACGAACCGCAGCGGCTCGAAGCCGCCGGAGCGTTCGTCGTCGAACTCCAGGAAGAACCCGTCGACGGCGAGCTCGCCGAACAGCGCCTCCGCGACGAACTCGTAGCTCCCGGAGGCGACCCACGACGACCGGAAGTTGCCGCGGCACAGGTGGGTCGTCACCGTGAGGTCCTCGGGACGCTCGGCGAGCGCCGCGTTCATCGTCGCGATGTTGCGCAGGTGCTGGGTGTCCGGGTCGCCGCCCATCCGCGCGACGAGCTCGCGCTGCGCCGGGTCGTTGAGGTAGGCGAGGCTCGTGTCGTCGAGCTGCAGGTACCGGCAGCCGAGCCCGTGCACGGCGGCAACCTGCGCGGAGTACGCCGTGCTGAGGTCGGCGAAGAACTCCTCGAGGTCCGGGTAAACGCTTTCGCTCACCGCCGCCCGGCCGCCGCGGTAGTAGACCATGCTCGGTGACGGGACGGTCAGCTTCGGCGTCACGCCATCGTCCACATGGGACTGCAGGAACCGGAAGTGGTCGGCGAAGATCGGCTCGTCGAGCCGCACCTTGCCGTCGACCTGCAGGCCCGGCGGGCTGAACTCGAGGTCACCGGCGAGGTTGTGGAACTTGACGTGCAGCCGCTCGTCGCTCTTCGACACCCCGCCGAGCGCGTAGATGAAGTCCATGTGCCACGACGCGCGCCGGAACTCGCCGTCGGTCGCCGAGCTCAGCCCGGCCGCGCGCTGCATCTTGATCACGTCGCGGATCGCGTCGTCCTCGACCGCGCGCAGCTGCTCCGCGCCGATCTCGCCGCTTTCGTGCCGCCGTCGCGCGTCACGCAGCACCGGGGGCCGCAGGAGGCTCCCGACGTGATCGGCGCGAAACGGCGGGCCCACCTGGGAAGTACCGCCCGAAGTCATGCACCGATGGTCACACATCGCGGGCCGTTCCGCCGCACCCGGAAACCGGATCATGACCGCCGGGACTTGCTACCGTCACGCGCGAGGCGTTGGCTGTGCCGCGAGGAAGGGGCTTGATCATGACGGAACCCGCGGTGCACCCCGTCGACCAGGGCCTGCCCGCCGGGCGGCTCGTGCTGCTCGGCCTGCAGCACATGTCGATCATGTACGCCGGCGCGGTGGCGGTGCCGCTGATCGTCGGCAGCGCGCTGAAGCTGGACGCGGCGACGGTCGGGCTGCTGGTCAACGCCGACCTGTTCGTCGCGGGGATCGCCACGATGATCCAGGCGATCGGCATCGGGAAGATCCTCGGGATCCGGCTGCCGGTGGTCGCGGGCGCGACGTTCACCGTCGTCAACCCGATGATCCTGATCGCGTCGCAGTACGGCCTGTCCGCGGTCTACGGCGCGATGATCGCCTCGGGTGTGTTCGGGCTGCTCATCGCGAAGCCGTTCGCGAAGCTGATCCGGTTCTTCCCGCCGCTGGTCACCGGGACGCTGCTGCTGGTCATCGGCGTCTCGCTGCTCGGCCCGGGCGCGGGCCTGATCGCGGGCAACGACCCCGGTGCGGCGGACTACGCGGCGCCGTCGCACATCCTGCTCGCGTTCGGCGTGCTCGCCCTGCTGGTGCTGTTCACGCGGGTGCTGCGCGGGTTCGCCAACCAGATCGGCCCGCTGCTCGCGCTCGCGATCGGCCTGGTGGCCGCGATCCCGCTGGGGCTCGTGCACTGGGACGGCCTCGGCGCGGCGAGCTGGTTCGGGCTCGCGGCGCCGTTCCACTTCGGCGCGCCGACGTTCCCGGTCGCGGCGATCCTGTCGATGTGCGTGGTCATGCTGGTGACGTTCACCGAGTCGACCGCGGACATGATCGCCGTCGGCGAGATCACCGGACGGCGCCCGACGGACTCCGACCTCGCGCGCGGCCTGGCCACCGACGGCTTCTCGGCCGTGCTCGGCGGCGTGATGAACTCCTTCCCCGACACGGCGTTCGCGCAGAACGTCGGGCTGGTGCGGATGACCGGGGTGCGCAGCCGCTGGGTGGTCGCGGTGACCGGCGGGATCCTGGTGCTGATGGGGCTGGTGCCGAAGATCGGCGCGTTCATCGCGGCGATCCCGCAGCCGGTGGTCGGCGGGGTCGCGGTGGTGATGTTCGCGATGGTCGCCGTGGTGGGCGCGCAGAACCTCCGCACGGTGGAGTTTTCGGGCAACCACAACACCTTCATCGTCGCGGTGGCGCTCGGCGTCGGCCTCCTGCCGGCGTTCGCGCCGGACTTCTTCCAGCACTTCCCCGCGTGGCTGCAGACGATCTGCGGCAGCTCGATCACGGTGGCGGCGGTGCTGGCGTTCGCGCTGAACCTGCTGTTCAACCACCTCGGCCGGCGCGCGGAGCCGGATCTGCCGGAAGCGCCGTGAGCAGCCGCTCGACGAGCCGGGCACCCGTGCCCGGCTCGACCGGACGCCGGAACAGCACCCGCAGGTAGAGCGGGGCCAGCACGAAGTCGAGCACCTCGTCGACCGACGGCACGGGCTCGCCCCGCGACGCGGCCGCGTCGAGCATCCGCTGCAGGTCGTCCCCGCGCGCCTGGAGGTATTCGAGCGGTTCCGCGCCGGGCGCCAGGGTCGCGACGAGCGCGCGCAGCAGGATCTGGCCGTGCCGCTCGCGCATCGCGGCTTCGACCCCCTCGGCCCAGCCGAGCAGGTCACCCCGCAGGGCGCCGGTGTCCGGGATCGGCGACGTCATGCGCAACCGGGTGACGGCGGCGTCGAGCAGCAGGCTGTCGCGGCTGCCCCAGCGCCGGTAGATGCTCGTCGGGTTGACCCCGGCCCGCTCGGCGATCTTCGGGATGGCCGCGTCGATCTCCCCCGCCGCGAGCAGCTCGACGACGGCGTCGTGCACCGCGTCGCGGACACGGGCGCTGCGGCCGCCGGGTCGGGTCATGCGGGCAGCTTAAAGCAATCACACTTGCCTTAGCGACCGGAGTCTGCGTAGCCTTAAGTCAAACAGGATTGCTTTAAGGAGACTCGACATGGCTCGCAAGATGACCAAGGACGAGCGTGAGGCGTTCCTCGCCCAGCCGCAGGTGGGCGTCCTCAGCGTGACGGCCGAACCCGGCCGGGCGCCGCTGACCACGCCGATCTGGTACCGCTACGAGCCGGGCGGCGACGTCGTGGTCATGACGTCGCCCGGGCTGCGGAAGACCCGGCTGATCGAGGAGGCCGGCCGGTTCGCGCTGTGCGTCCAGCAGCAGGACGGCGTCTACAAGTACGTCTCGGTCGAGGGTCCGGTGGTGAAGACGTGGCCGATGACCAAGGCGGAGCGCCACGAGATGGCAGCCCGCTACCTGCCCCCGGGCGTCAGCGAGGCCTACACGGACGCGACCGACGACACCCACGGGAGCAACATCGCGATCGTGATGCGGCCCGAGCGCTGGAACACGTCGGACTTCAGCGACCTGGCGGAGAAGCTGGCCTGATCACCAGCAGATGATCAGCAGGCAGGTCGACGTCTTGGTGGGCGGCGGCGGGTTGTGGCCGTGACTCGGCGGGGGCGTCGAGGTCGGGGTGCTGGTGGTCGCCGGACCGCCGCTCGTGGGCGTGGTGGTCGGCGTCGTGGTGCCGGCGCTGCTCTCGGTGGCCGGGTCGGTGCCCGGCACCTCGGTGACGGTCTCGGTGGGCACGCCGACGCCGGGGACGACGTCGCCGCCGCCGGTGCCGCCCTCCGGCGGGGAGTCGGTGGCCTGGTCCGCGCCGCCGAGGCCGGTGGTGCGCTGCGGGAACGGGATGACCTGGATCTGGTCGACGGGGGACGCGTCCCGGCTTTCCTTGCCACCGCCGAAGGCGACCAGCACCGCGGCGGCGCCGCAGCCCATCACCACGGCGAGCATCACCGCGAGCACGCGCCACCGCGACTGAGCCGGTGCGTCGCGGTCGCCCCAGCCCTCGCGGACGAGCAGCTCGGCGACCGATACCTCGTCGTTCACCCGAAGGACCTTCCCGAAAGGCCTTTCGGCCGACATCGTGGCCGTATTTTTACCGCACAAAGCACCCGAACGGGTGAGGTAGGGGCAAAAATTCGTCACGTAACGTCGAATCTGACCGTGAGTGACAATCCACAGCGTTTTCACAGCTGGCTTTCGTGATACTCCCAGCATGACCAGCGAGGCTCGGTCCATGCTGCTGAAAGCCGCCCGGCCGGTCCCGCGGACAGCGGTCGTCCGGCGGTGGGCGCGCTTCGTCCCGAACCCGAAGGCGACCCCCTTCACCTTCGGCTACCTCGTCCTCCTCCTCGGCACCACGCTGCTGCTCCGGTTCGCCGACCCGGCGTTGACCGACCGGCTGCTGCGGCTGTCGAGCACCGACGCCCACAACCTCTGGCGGCGGCCGCTCACCTCGCTGCTGACCAGCGCGATCTGGCTCTCGGACGAAGGCTGGCTCGCCTACGTCGTCATCTTCGCGATCGCCGTCGCCCCGCTGGAACGCCGGTTCGGCGCCCGCCGCGCGGCCATCGTGTTCTTCTCCGGGCACGTGCTGGCCACGCTCGTCACCGAGCTGCCGGTGATGGCGCTGATCAGCACGCACGTCCTGCCGAGCTCGGCCGGGCACTGGCTCGACATCGGCGTCAGCTACGGCTTCTTCACCACGGCCGGCGCGCTCGTCTTCCTGCTCCGCGGCCGGGCCCGGCCGGCGGCGCTGGCCGTGCTGGAGGCGTTCATCGCGGTGATCTGGCTCGGCGACGACCCGACCGGCCTCGATTCGATCGTCACGCTGCTCGGACACGCCTTCGCCGCGCACTTCGGGCTGCTGTTCTGGGGGCCGCGGCTGCGCGGTCCAGCCGCAGGCCGGGCCGCGATTCCGGCGGGTATGCACGAGCCGGAGTCGGTGGTGTAATCGACGGGCCACAGCCGAGGAGCACGGGGGATGGACGCTCATGGAGGCCGACTCGCTCGCCGAACTGGTCGAGTCGAGTCCCGACGCGATCTGCGTCCACGAGGACGGCGTCCTCACCTACGCCAACCGCGCGGCCCTCGAAACGTTCGCGGCGCGCTCCGCCGCTGAAGTCGTCGGACGCCGGTTCAGCGACTTCGTCGCCGAAGACGCCCGCGCCGCGCTGGTGGAGAAGCTCGCGCAGCTGACCGTCGCGGGTCAGGCGAGCGAACCCGTCGAAGCGCTGATGTCCCGGCTCGACGGGAGCAAGTTCGCCGTGGAGACGGTCCTGGTGCGCCTCGGCAGGCCGCACGCCTTCCAGGTCGTCATGCGGGACATCACCGCGAAGAAGGCGGCGGCCGACGCGCTGCGCTACCAGGCCGCGCTGGTGTCGCACGTCAGTGACGCCCTGGTGGCGACCACCGGCGAAGGGGTCGTGACCAGCTGGAACCCGGCCGCCGAGGCGGTGTACGGCTGGACCGCGGCCGAAGCCGTCGGGCGGCGCGCGAGCGAGCTGGTGGGCGCGCCGCTGGACCTGCCGGCCATCCGGCGCGGCGGCGGGGTCGTGGAGGCGGTGCACCGGCGGCGTGACGGCGCGCCCCTGGCGGTCCGCGTTTCGGCAGCTGAGATGAACGACGGTTACGTGCTCGTCTGCGCCGACGAAACCGCGCGCCGGCGCGCCGAGCAGAACTACCGCACGGTCGTCGCGTCCCTCGACGAAGGCGTGCTGGTGATGGGCCCGGGCGGGCTCATCGAGGCGGCGAACCCGGCGGCGTGCCGGATCCTCGGGGTCACCGAAGCCGAGCTGATCGGCGTCCCGTGCCACACGCTGGTGCTGTTCACCGAGTCCGGGCACTGGATCCCGCCGGACGAGACGCCGTCGGTGCAGACGCGGCGGACCGGCGTCTCGCACAACGGCCTGGTCGTGCGCCTGCGCCGGCCCGACGGCCGCGACGTCTGGGTCTCGCTGACGTCGCGGCTGCTCAACCCGGACGACCCGGCGGCGCTGGCCGTCGTCACGTCGTTCACCGACATCACCGAGACCCGCGCGATCAGCGCGCAGCTGGCCCACGACGCCACCCACGACCCGCTGACGCGGCTGGCGAACCGGACCCTGGTGCTCGACCGGCTCGCCGTCCGCGAGCGCGGCGCCGGCACGGTGCTGTTCCTCGACCTGGACAAGTTCAAGGTCATCAACGACTCGCTCGGGCACTCGGTCGGTGACCAGGTGCTGCGGATCGTCGGGGAGCGGCTGCGCCGCTGCTCCGGGCGTGACGACCTGGTCGGCCGGCTCGGTGGGGACGAGTTCGTCGTGGTCACCGGTGAGGTCACCGAGCCCGGCGAGGTCCGCGCGCTGGCCGAGCACCTGCGGGCCGCGCTGGCCGAGCCGATCGGCGTGCTCGGGCGGCAGCTGCACCTCGACGCCAGCATCGGCGTGGTGCTCGTCGGCGAGGCGGACCGGCGCAGCGCCGAGGACCTGCTGCGGGACGCGGACGTCGCGATGTACCAGGCGAAGACGCTCGGCCGGGGCCGGCACCACTTCTTCGACGTCGGCCTGCGCGAGCGGATGCAGCGGCGGCTGCGGATGGAGCAGGACCTGCGCGACGCGGTGCAGGACGGCCAGCTCTGGCCCGCCTACCAGCCGGTCGTCGACCTGCGGACCGGCGAGATGGTCGCGGTCGAGGCGCTGCTGCGCTGGACCCACCCCCGGCACGGCGCGATCTCGCCCGCGGAGTTCATCCCGCTCGCCGAGGAGAGCGACCTGATCAACGTGATCGGCAAGGCGATGCTCCGCGCGACCACCCGCGAGCTCGCCGCGCGACGCACCGGCCAGGGCCTGGACCTGACGTTGAAGGTCAACCTGTCGACGCGGCAGCTCGACGACCCGCACCTGGTGCCCGCGGTCCAGGACGCGCTCGCGAGCACCGGGCTGCCGGCCGGCGCGCTCTGCCTGGAGGTCACCGAAAGCGCGTTGATGCGCGACCAGGAGGCGGCCGCGGAAGTGCTGGCGTCCCTGCGGTCGCTGGGGGTGCTGCTGGCGATCGACGACTTCGGCACCGGCTATTCGTCCCTCGCCCAGCTGCGGCGGCTGACGCTGGACACGCTCAAGATCGACCGCTCGTTCATCACCGGCATCGCCGAGTCACGGGACGCGGAGGCGATCGTCACGAGCATCATCGCGATGGCCCACGCCGTCGACCTGACGGTGATCGCCGAGGGGGTCGAGTCCGCGGAGCAGCTCGAGCTGCTGCGGGCGCTCGGCTGTGACCAGGCGCAGGGTTACCACCTCGGCCACCCGGTCCCGGCGGACGAGCTGTTCGGGAGTCAGTAGAGCTCTTTCAGCCGGGCGAGCTCGTCGGCGGTCAGCTCGATGCCGAAGTCCTTGAGGGTGGTGTCGAGCTCGTCCGGCGCGATTTCCGTGGTTTCGCTGGTGCTGTCCGGCTTTTCGACGGTCAGCTCGCGGCCGAGAAGCTTGCGGCTCGTCCCGGGTTCGAGCGTCATGATCACCAGCCGTCCGGTGAACGGCGACTTCGGGTGGGTCGAGGTGTAGTGGTGGTAGACCTCGTAGTCGATCGGGTGCATCTCGGTGAGCCGGAACTCGAGCAGGTCTTCGTCGCCCTTCTGCAGCGTCCACCAGCCGTCGCGGTGCCGCAGCCGGTGCGGCCAGCCGGCCTGGTCGACCTCGTGGCCGTCGATCAACGGCATCGGGGCGAGGATCCCGGCGCCGAACCCGACGTCGGCCAGAAACTGTTGCCCGGCAACGTCGACGACCAGCGTCATGTGCGTGTAGGGCCCGGGCCGCCGCGGCTGCACCCGCGCGGCGAGCCGGTGCACGGGGTACCCGAGCCGCTCGAGGACGGCGGCGAAGAGGCCACTCTGTTCGTAGCAGTAGCCGCCCCGCCGCCGCCCGACGAGCTTGGCGTTCACGACGTCGAGCGAAATCCCTTGGTGCTGCTGGAGAATGACGTCGACGTTCTCGAACGGGATGGCGCGGACGTGCGCCCGCACGAGGTCTTCGAGAGCCGCCACCGACGGCGGGCGTCGCTCCAGCCCGACCCGCTCGAGGTAGGCGTCGAGGTCAACGGCTTCGATAGCCCATTCAGCGCTCATGGGTCGAGGATGCAACCTCGACCAAGATCGAGGTCAACCTTCGTGCACGACCTTCCGCACCTCGACGGCGGTGTACTGCGCGTCGGGGATCTTCGCCGCCAGCTCGACAGCGCGTTCCTCGCTCTCGACGTCGACGACGTAGTAGCCGCAGAAGAAGGACTCCGCCTCGACGTAGACGCCGTCCTTGGCCTGCGGCACGCCGTTCTTCACCTGGACGGTCTTCGACTCACCGGGCTCGGCGAGCGCCTTCGTCTCGACCATCTCGCCGGACTCGGTGACCAGCTTGATGAAGTCGCCGTGGCCCGCGTAGACGCCGTCCTTCTGGTCGTCGGTGAGCGTGGCCCAGATGGTGGGGTTCATGTGGAGGGTGAGGAGGTAGCGCATGTCGGTCCCCTTGGGTGGGTGGCGGCCCTGGTTGGGCTGCCTTCACCCGGTGGTCGGAGCCCGTCCGGACTTCCGGACACGGGGATTTCGGCTTCACTCGTTCGGCCTAGTGCCCCGGCGTCCGATCGTCGGGGTTCTCGCACCTCAGCGGCGGCTGACCAGGAGGTATCGCTCGTCCTCGATCGGCCCGCCCCACAACGCCGGGTCGTCCAGCAGCGAGACTTTCGCCTCTTCCCGCCGTTCCCGGACGAGCCGCTCGCACTCCGCGGCGGAAATCCCGGCCCCGGTGAACCACCGGCCTTCGACGAGGACCAGCCGGCCGCCCGGCTTGAGCAGCCCCAGCCAGCGCCCCAGAGCCTCGGCGGGATCGGGGAGGGCCCACAGGACGTGCCGCGCGAGGACAACGTCGTAGGAACCGGCCGGATCGGCGGCATCACCCTGCCGGAGTTCGAGGCGAACCCCGGCCGCCTCGGCTTTCCGGCGGGCGACGTCGAGCATCGCGGCGGAGAGGTCGATGCCGCAGACGTCATGGCCGGCCCGGGCGAGCAGAACGGAGAGGCTCCCGGTCCCACACCCGAGGTCGGCGATCGCCGCCGGTTCCGGGGGCATCAGCGGGAGGAGGAGGTCCGTCCACGCCGCGCGCACCCGCGGGTCGCGGAGGCCGTGGTCGGGCTGGTCATCGAAGGTCTCGGCTTCGGCGTCCCAAGGGTTCACGCGGGGAATCCTGCCCGGTACACGAAAAAACCACCCCGAGGGATCGGGGTGGTTTTCGTAGCGGTGGCCAGGGCCGGGGTCGAACCGGCGACCTTCCGCTTTTCAGGCGGACGCTCGTACCAACTGAGCTACCTGGCCGGGAACGCCGGCAAGGAGCCGAACGATCTTGCGACCCTGACGGGACTCGAACCCGCGACCTTCGCCGTGACAGGGCGACGCGCTAACCAACTGCGCCACAGGGCCTTGCTTGAACTACTGTACTGCGTACTCCCAACGGGATTCGAACCCGCGTTGCCGCCTTGAAAGGGCGGAGTCCTAGGCCGCTGGACGATGGGAGCCCGGCCGGTTTCGGGTGACCGACCGACCGCGCTCTCAGGTCCCCCCGGGAGCGATTACAAGCATAGGGCACGCCACCACCGCTTTGCACCGGGGGTTCCTTAAGCCTCCGGCACCCCGGGGACCTGCGCAAACGCAGCCAGATCCGCCACCCGGCGCGCCAGCTCGATCTGCTCCGGCTCCGTCAGCGCCGCGGCCAGCAGCTCGCCGACGCGCTCGTCGGTCAGCGCCTCGGCTCGCCGCCACCGGTCGAGCAGGTCCGGCTTGCGCGCCGCCGACGCGATCAGCTCGTCGGCCGCCTCTGCCGGCCACGCCGTGCGCAGGAGCCGCGCGCGGCCGCCCTCCGGGTCCGCGACCACCGCCTCCGGCACGGACAGCCCCAGCGCCCGCAGCGCCGCGAAGTGCAGGCCGCCGCGCAGCTCGCGGAAGACCATCAGCGCGAACCCGAGCCGTTCGGCGTCGCCCTCGGGGCGTTCGGCGTTCTTCCAGCCGGCGAAGAGCGCCAGCCCGCTCGCGTCCGCGGCGTCGACTACCCGGAACAGCAGGTCCGCCAGACGGCCGGACTCCGGTACGGCCGAAAGGTGGACGCGTGACCACCGCGCCGATGACTCCGTGTAGGCGGCGACGGCGGCAGGCGCGTCGAGGGCCGCCGTTGCGGGCGGCAAGACGAACTCGAACAGCCAGTGCGGGAAGATCCCGAACAGCTCCGCGGCCACCTTCGGCGGGACGTCGCCGAGCACCGCCGACCGCCCCCGCACGTACAGCGAACGCGCCGGGAGCCCGGCCTCCGCCTCGACCGCCGCCAGCTCCGGCGACGTCATGAACCGGCCACCCAGCACCTGCACCACTGGCCTCACGCGGCTCGCCAGCCCCGCCGCACCTTCGATCGTCGTCATGACCACCCCTTTCGACGCCGTTACCGTAACAGTGTTACGAAACTAGCGTCAAGCAAGGCGGACCACGATGGGAATCATCGACCGGAAACAGCCACAACCTGCACGAACATCACCGGAAGAGCCCGGCGGCAGCCACCCTGCCCGCCGGGCCCACCCCGCCTAACGCTGGACGGGCGCCTGCCCGTCCTCGTCCACGTTCAGCCCCAGCATCTCCAGCAGCTGCGCACAGTCCTCGACCCCCAGCGCGCCGTTCGCCACCGCCAGCCGAGCCCGCCGCACCTGGTCGTCCGACACCCGCTGCGCGTCGGCAGCCCCGCTTCGCTGCGCCGGCAACCCCCCGGCGAACGGAGCACTCCCCCCATCGGCACCTTCGTACCGAAGGAGGAACTGCCGCACTTCAACAGACCCGCTCATAGCCCCTCCATACGGCTCACAACAACTTGGCCGCGAGGCTAACCAGCGCCGGGCGCCACACACAGCCCCCCGGAGAGTGAACCTGAGGCCACGCTCCGCTCAACGCAGCGCAATCGGCAACCACGGAGAAGAACACCACCCGAACGACGGTCACCCCCGCCCCGAAGTGACACCCGGAGCGGAAATTTCCCGCTCTCCACTCGCCCAACCAGCCAACTCGTGCAACAATCGAGGTGCTGACACACCCCCGGTCAGCGCCTGTGGAGATCCCCTCCGACCCCCGCGTTCCTCCCCCTGGCGCGGGGGTCCTCCATTTCTCGGACCCCCTCGGGCTGACGCCCTTCGTGGGTCCATTCATTCCGGTGTGCTGACCCGGGGGGCCGAGCCCCCCGGACCCCCCACGGTGCCTCTTGCTCGGCTTCCAGCGTGGTTTCGCCTCGGGCGCTGCGCGCCCTCGCTTCTTCAGCGGCCGTGGGTCGCTTCGGGCGCTGCGCGCCCTAGCTGGTTTGCGTGGTGCGGCCGTGGGTCGCCTCGGGCGCTGGGCGCCCTCGCTGGTTTGCGTGGTGCGGCCGCCGGTTCGGGCGCTGGGCGCCCTCGCGCTTGTGTGTTTGGGTGATCGACTCGGTGGGTTGGTGACAGGTTGCTGGGTGTGTTTGGGGGTTGGGCCTTTTGGGGCGGGGTTGGGCTGATTGGGGATGGTTGTCGGCGTGTTGTGGCTCACAGTGGTTTGTGTGGTGAGACCTAACCGTTATCGTGGCCAGCGTGCCTCTTCCCTCCCTTGGCCGCTTGAGCAGCCGGACGAACCTCAAAGCCGCGTCCTCCGGACGCCATCGTGGTGCCGCGAAGCCTGCGGACGATGGTGTTGTCGAGGACAAGGAACTCACCTCGTATCTGGCCGCCTTGGCGCCGGATGCCGACAACGAAAGCACCGGGACCGGCAAGCGCTTCGGTGAAGCGCAGGTCTTCCAGCTGCGGATGAGCCTCATTGCCAGCCAGCAGCTGAAGGACATCGCCGAGGCCCGGGACATCTCGCCCCAGGCGCTCGCCCAGGAGTGGATCCTGGAGCGGCTCAACTGGGAAGGCCAGGCCTCCTCGCTGCAGGACCAGCGGCAGGTTCAGGCCGGCGAGCTCACCGAGCTCACCGATGAGTTCCACTTCCCCGCCGACGCCTTCGACGCGCCGGTCGCCGGGCGCCGCTGAACCCCAGCTGCCCCACCAGGACACACGAGAAAGGGCCCCCGGCGAACAAGCTCGCCGGGGGCCCTTCGCTCAGGCCTTAGACAACGCAGAGGGCCTGTTTGTCAGATCGCGCGGACCTTCTGGGCCTGGGGCCCCTTCTGGCCCTGGCCGACCTCGAACTCCACCCGCTGGTTCTCCTCGAGGGTGCGGAAGCCGCGGCCCTCGATCTCCGAGTAGTGAACGAAAACGTCGCCTTCGCCGCCGTCCTGCGCGATGAAGCCGAAGCCCTTCTCCGCGTTGAACCACTTCACAGTGCCTTGCGCCACCGCTGTTCTCCTCGTTACACAGATCCGCTTCGAATGCCACCGAAGCGGCACCCCGGCCGTCCCGGGCGGTTCCAACGAGACGAGTCAAGAGCGTGTCGGCTCCATGGCTCGCGTCAGAAGTTCCGCGAGTGTGAAGCCACGAACACGCAAAACGACGGCCTGCAAGCAGACTACCGGGATCTGGCCAAAGTTGAACCCCGTGATCGAGCCCAAAAATGCCGGTCCGGGCCAAGGTCACCGGAACGTCGTAGGGCTCCCCACCACGTTCTGTCGGACCCACCGGATAGTCTTGCGCAGCACAGCGACACCGTGATCACCGGATACGGCTCGGAGTCGCCCGTGCCCCCTCGGTAAGAGCCCGCCGGGACCACTGTGACCTTCGTCACGCGACTCTTGCTCAACGTCGCCGGTCCGCGGGACGTCTCGATGAGGGGAAGCACCAAAGGGGCAAAGGGGAATGGGTGTGACGGTGAGGACTTCCACGCGGCGCCGGGGCGCGGCGGTGGCACTGGGCTTGGTCGCGGTGCTCACGCTGGGGGCGTGCAGCAGTGAACCGACGGTCTCGGCGAGCGGGACGTCGGGCGGGGGCCCGACGCAGCCGCCCGCGCCCACCGCGCAGCCGGCGAAGCTGACGGTGACGCCGGCCGGCGGCGCGCAGGACGTGGCGCCGGGCGAACCGGTCGGGGTCAAGGTCGACAGCGGCACGATCGTCTCGGTCACGCTGACCAACCCGGACGGCAAGCAGGTCCAGGGCCAGACGTCGGCGGACAAGAAGAGCTGGGGCACCACCGAGCAGCTCGGCTACGGCAAGACCTACACGTGGACCGGGCAGGCGCAGGGCGCCGACGGCAAGAACGTGCCCATCGGCGGCGCGTTCACCACCGTCAAGCCGAAGCGGCAGATGCAGGCGAGCCTGAACGTCGGTGACGGGCAGACGTACGGCATCGCGATGCCGATCGCGCTGACCTTCCCGAGCCGCGTCACCGACAAGGCGTCCGTCGAGAAGGCCCTGTCGGTCGAGACGACGCCGAAGACCGAGGGCTCCTGGGCCTGGCTGAACGGCGACACTTCGGTGCACTGGCGGCCGAAGGAGTACTTCAAGCCCAACACGCAGGTGAAGGTCAACGCCAAGATCTACGGCGTCAAGATCGGCGAAGGCGTGTACGGCAAGCAGGACGTCTCGGCGAGCTTCGCGATCGGGCGCTCGCAGATCGTCAAGGGCAACACCACGCAGCACACGATGCAGGTGATCCGCGACGGCCAGCAGATCGCCGACTACCCGGTGAGCTACGGCCTCGACTCCGACCCGGGCCGCGTCACGCACAGCGGCACGCACGTCGTCATGGGCAAGCAGGCCACGTACGCGATGAGCAACCCGAAGTACCACTACGAGAACGTCGTGGTGCCGTGGGCGGTCCGGATCTCCAACAACGGCGAGTTCATCCACGGCCTCGCGGCGTCGGTCTGGGCGCAGGGCAAGAAGAACATCTCGCACGGCTGCCTGAACCTCTCGCCGGCGCGGGCCAAGGAGTACTACGACGGCGTGCTCACGGGCGACCCGGTGGAGATCACCGGCAGCACGCAGACGCTGACGGCCAAGGACGGCGACTACAGCGACTGGACGTACGACTGGGCGAGCTGGCAGAAGCTGTCGGCCCTCGCGAGCTGAGACGACGCGACAGACCATCGGGAAACACCGGGCGGCCGGGAAGTCCACACGGGCTTCCCGGCCGTTCGTGCTTCTCACGAAACCCGCGGAATCCGATGCAACCCCGGTGATCACCCACGGCATGACTAAGGGCAGAGGCGCGACGGCCCCCGCCGCGCCCGCGAGAATGAGGAGCTGTCTTGCGTATCCGCATCGCCCTGTCCCTCGGCGCGCTCGTGCTCGCCGGTGGCGCCCTGACCGGTGGCATCGCGCTGGCTTCGGAGGCGCAGCCGCCGGCCCCGACCGCGACCACCCGGCCCACCACTCCGCCGTCCGCGGAGCCGACCACCAGCCGCAAGCCGGCCCAGGCGCCGACCGCCGTGCCCGCGCCGCCGCGTGAGGCGACGAAGGCGCCCTCCGCGCGTCCGCAGCGCGTCCCGCGTGCCGTGCCCGCCGGCCCGACCGGTGACCTGCACCTGCCGGCCATCGGGGTGACCCGGTAGCTCGGTGATCTCCCGCTCCCGTCCGTCGACCGGGCCGGGCTCGCCGTGGGACGGCGAGTTCGCCCGGTACTTCGGCGAGCGCGCGCACAGCCTGCGGTCCACGGCCTTCCTGCTCTGCGGTGACTGGCACCAGGCCGAGGACCTCACGCAGGCCGCGCTGCTGAAGCTGTACCTCGCCTGGCCGAGGCTGTCGCGCCACGACGCCTTGGACGCCTACGCCCGCAAGGTCGTGCTGCGCACGTTCCTCGCCGAGCACCGGCGCAGCAGGTGGAAGCGGGAGCGGCTCACCGACACACCGCCGGAGCTCCCGGCGGAGCCGGCCGGGAGCGACCAGGACATGCTGGTCCGGCAGGCGCTGGCCGTGCTGGGCCCCAAGCAGCGAGCCGTGCTGGTGCTGCGGTACTTCGAGGACCTGAGCGTCGAGGAGACGGCGCAGGCCCTCGGCTGCAGCACCGGCACGGTGAAGAGCCAGGCCTCCCGCGGCCTGGCAACCCTGCGCAACCGGCTCGGCCCGCACTACGAAGCGCTGTCCTTCAGCGTGACCACGGAGGGGAGGTGACGAACATGGACCCCGAAGACGACGTCCGCGCGATCCTCACCGGCGCCGCCGGTGACACTCCGCCGATGCGCCTCGAGGCCGCCGACGTGATCGAACGCGGTGGCCGGATCCGGCGACGACGCAAGCGCGTGGCGGTCGTGGGCACCTCGACCGCGACGGCGGTGATCCTGGCGGTGGCCGGCTTCCTGGCCGGTCACCGCGCCGGGCCGCCGGAGCCGGTCGAGCCCGCCGGCCCGGTCCTGTCAACGATCGGCACCTCCGTGCCCGCCCCGCAGCCGGCCACCGAGGTCCCGGCGACGTCGGTGGCGCCGCCCGCGGCGCAGCCGGGCCGGACACCGCCGCCGCGTTCGCAGAAGACGACGGTGCCGACGCCGACCACGAGCCGCAAGGAGCGGCCGTCGTCACCGCCGTCGGCGAACCCGAGCGAAACAGTCACGCAGCTGCCGACGCCGACCCAGACGCGCTAGCCGTTTCCGCAGGTCAGCGACGTGACGCAGATCACCGCGCCGATGTCGGTTTCCGACGAAATACCGGGGCTTCCCGTGGCGATGAACCGGGTGGTGTTCCGATCGGGCGCCGGACAACTGCTCAGCCGGACGCCGCGTCGCCGGCCCGAGAACCCGAGGAGGAAGCACATGGTGTTCGCCGCACTCATCGTCGAAACCGGAATCGCTGTTGTGGTCGCGAGCGCACTCGCCGCCTGGTCCCGTAAGCGCTTCGCTCCTCGGAACGACGCCAGCTGACCCGCGACGCACGAGTGCCCCGCCCGGTGGTCCGGACGGGGCACTCGTGTTCCCGGCGGAAGCTCAGCGCTGAGCGCCCGCGGAAGTCAGCTTGCCGCCGCTGCCCTCGGTCTCAATCTGGTCCATCGGCACCTGGGACGTCTCCGGGATCTTGATGATCGGGATGATCGCGATCAGCGCGGCCGCCATCAGGTAGTACGCCGGCCAGTCCGGGTTGCCGGTGCTCTGGATCAACGCCGTCACGATGACACCGCAGGTGCCGCCGAACAGCGACGTCGAGACGTTGTAGCCGATCGCGAACGAGCCGTACCGGACGCGGGTCGGGAACATCGCCGGGAACGTCGAGCCGATCACCGCGAGCATCAGCACCAGCAGGATCGCCACGATCAGGAACCCGACGAACAGCCAGAAAATGCTGCCGGACTGCATCAGCTTGAGCGACGGCCAGCTCAGCACCAGGAACCCGATGGCCGCGGTGAGCAGCAGCGGTTTCCGGCCGATCTTGTCGGACAGCGCGCCCAGCGGGATGATGATCGCCATCTGGAGCACTTCGACCGCGATGATGATCAGCGTCGAGGTGTTGTCGTTGATCTTCAGCGTCTCGGTGAAGTACGTCGGCATCGTGGTCAGCAGCAGGTAGTCCGCGACGTTCAGCAGCAGCACGATGCCGATCAGGTTGAGGATCATCCGCCAGTTGCGGGTGAAGATCTCCTTGAGCGGCGCCTTGTGCGGCTTGTGGCCCGCGGCTTCCATCCGGCGGAACTCGGGGGTGTCCTCGAGCTTGTTCCGCAGGTAGAGCCCCACGAGGCCGAGCGGCAGCGCGACGAAGAACGGGATCCGCCAGCCCCAGGCGTCGACCTGGTCGGCCGACAGGGAGAGCGTCACGGAGAGCACCACGAGGTTGCCGAGCACGTAGCCGGCCAGCGTGCCGAGCTCGAGGAAGCTGCCGAAGAAGCCACGGCGTTTCGTCGGGGAGTACTCGGCGATGAACGTCGCCGCTCCGCCGTACTCACCACCGGTGGAGAAGCCCTGGATGATCCGCAGCAGCAGGATCGCGATCGGCGCCGCGATGCCCATGCTGTAACCACCGGAGTACGTCGGCAGGACGCCGACCAGGAAGGTGCAGCCCGACATCAGCAGGATGGTGATGGCGAGGACCTTCTTGCGGCCGATCTTGTCGCCGAGCGGTCCGAAGAACGCCCCGCCGAACGGCCGCACGATGAACCCGACCGCGAGCAGCGCCAGCGACTTCAGCACGGCGTTGCCCTCGCCGGGGAAGAACTCCGAGCCGATGCTGACGGCGATCGCGCCCGAGGTGAAGACGCCGTAGTCGTACCACTCGGTGGCGTTGCCCATGGCCGACGCCCACACCGCGCGCTTGACGGTTCTCTCGTCCGCCGGCGGCTTGCTCGTCGTTGCTCCAGGTTCGCTCATGCCGGCGACGACCTCCTCCGTGCAGTGCCCACTGGGCCGTTCGAGCTCATCAACCCAGTCTTGCCCGGGCGTCGGAGCTCGGCAGCCTGAACCGGAAAACTTCTACGGTGGGGAACTTTCCGGCTACTGAGAGGTATACGTTGCCTGCATACGCCGCGGGTCGCGCGCGGGCGGGGTCTACCGGCGAGTTAACGTCAGCGCATGAGTCGTGTTTCTCAACCCTGGCCGCCGGTGGCCGTCGAACCGGCGGTCCCGCACCCCAAGGCGCCGGCGCCGGGCACCGAGCTCGGGGTGCACTTCGGCGAGTGCTTCGGGTGCGGTGACGAGGCCGACGCCGGGCTGCACCTGCGCTCGACCGTCGGCGAGGGCCAGGTGGTCCACTCACGGTTCACCGTGACCGCGGCGCACCAGGGCGCGCCGGGGCTGGCCCATGGCGGCCTGCTGGCCTGCGCGTTTGACGAGGCGCTCGGCTCTACGGTCGGCAACCTGATGCGCCGTCCGGCGGTGACCGGCAAGCTCGAGACGGACTTCCGCCGTCCGGTGCCGGTCGGCTCGACGCTGTTCATCGAGGCCCGCCTCGACGGCATCGCCGGCCGCAAGATCTACGTCAGCGCCGACGGCCGGCTCGACGCCGAAGACGGCCCGATCGCGGTAAGCGCCCGGGCGCTGTTCATCGTCGTCGGCTTCGAGCACTTCAGCACGCACGGCGACCCGCAGGCGCTGGAGAAGCTGGCCGAGCAGCACGAGAAGAACCAGCGGCAGCGCGGCGACTGGGAGATCAACCCCTGACGTGCCCGCGCACGCTCACGTGAGCGTGCGCGGCCGGATCGCGTTCGCGCGGTCCACCAGCTCGACGCGCTGCTCGATCGTCGCCGCCAGCCGCGCCAGGGCGCGGTAGCACCGCTCCAGCCCGAACCGCAGCTCACGCTCCTCGAGTGAGCACCCCAGCACGCGCGCGCCCTGCGTCGGGGCGCTCTGCTTGGGCCCGCGAAGCCACTCGTACGCGGCTTCGAGCACTCCGGCGCTGAGCCGGGTCTGACGCTCGACGTCCAGGCGGAGCCGTTCGAGCCGGGCCGACGCGTCGAGCAGGTCGTGCTCGGTGACCGGGGTCTCCCGGCCGTTCGCCTTGGTGGCCGTCGTCTTGATCTTGATGGCCGCGACCTGGGCGTCGACGTAGTGCGTCGAGGACGGCGGCACGGTCTCGAGCACCTCGACCGCGCTCGCCCGCGCGCCCTGCGCGAGGTAGACGCGGGCGAGGCCGAAGGCGGCGCTGACGTAGTTCCGGTCGGTCCGCCAGACCAGCTCGTAGAACCGCGCGGCGGCGAAGTAGTCGCCGACGCCTTCGGCGCTGATCGCCAGCGCCAGCTTCGGCGCGACTTCGCCCGGCAGGTCGTCGTACACGGCTTCGAACGCGACGTGCGCGACGCGGGAGCGGCCGCCGGCCAGCTCGATCAGGCCGCGGTACCAGTCGATCCGCCAGTCGTGCGGGAAGCCGTTCTTGATGGCCAGGTACTGCGCCGCCTGCAGCTGCCGCTGCGCTTCGGACAGCTCGCCCAGCTCGATCCGGGCGCGCACGATCCGCAGCCGCACCTCGATCGACTCCCGCGGCGCGCCGGCGAGGGCTTCGATGGCGCCGCGCGGGTCGAGCGCGGTGGTGGTGGCGAGCACGCCCGCCGCCGGGTCGTCGGTGTCGACCTGCGGGATCGGCAGGCCGGCGACCACCTCGGCCGCCCCGGGCAACGGCACGCTGGCACCGGCCTCCGGCACCACGAGCTGGACGCCGAACGTGCGGCTCTCCGGGCCGAACACCGTGGACGCGCCGGGCCGCGGCTTGCCGGTGCCGAGCGCCATGATCTCGCGCAGCACGCCGGTGAGCTGGTCGGACATCTCCTCCGCGGAGAGGAACCGGCGGTCGGGGTCGGTGTGCGTCGCGCGGCGCAGGAACCGGTAGTAGGAGCCGAACAGCGCGAACAGCGGGACCGCGTCCGGGCTGGGCAGGGTCGTCTTGAACTTGGTGGTGTAGCCGGTGAACTCGAAGCTCAGCACGGCGAGCGTGCGCCCGACGGTGAACAGGTCCGACGCGACCGAGGCGCCCTGGGTCGCCAGTTCCGGCGCGCTGTACCCGGTGGTGAAGAACAGCGGGCTTTCGTAGTCGTCGAGCCGGCGGACGGCGCCCAGGTCGATCAGCTTCAGCTGCTCGTTGGTCTGGATCACGTTGTCCGGCTTGAGGTCGCAGTAGAGCATGCCCTGGCTGTGCAGGTAGCCCATGGCGGGCAGGATCTCCAGCCCGTAGGCGATGACCTGGCCGATCGGCAGCGGCTCGGGACGGCGGCTTTCGCGGTGGTGCGCGAGGGCCAGCTGCCGCAGCGACTGGCCGCCGACGTACTCCATCACGATGTAGCCGACGGTCGTCTCGCTCTGGCGGTCCGGGTGCTGCACGAAGTTGTGGATCTTGACGATGTTGGGGTGCTCGACCTCGGCCAGGAACCGCTGTTCGTTGGCCGCGGCGGCCAGCGCCGTCGGGTCACCGGAGTCGATCAGTCCTTTGAGGACGACCCAGCGGTCGCTGACGTTGTGGTCCTGCGCCAGGTAGATCCAGCCGAGCCCGCCGTAGGCGAGCGCGCCGAGCACTTCGTACTGGCCGCCGACCAGCTCGTGCGGCTGCAGCTTGGGCAGGAACGAGAACGACGTGCCGCAGTTGTCGCACTTCCCTTCCGCCGCACCGGGTTTCCCGTCCGTGCTCCGGCCGACCTTGGCGGAACACTTGCTGCAGAAGCGCTTTTCCTCCGACACCATCGGGTTCGCCAGCACCGCCGACGCGGGGTCGCGCGCGGGGACCGGCGGGACGTCGACCAGCCCGGCGCCGAGCCGGCCGCGCCGCGAGCGCGTGCTGCGTGACGACGTCCGCCGCGAAGTGCCGGGGAACGCGCCGGGCCCGGAGCCCGAACCGCTCCCGCTGCCCGTGCCCGTCCCGGTGCCGGTGTGCCGGCCTTCGCTGGGGCGCTCGGGCAGCACGCTTTCGGTGCCGGGGTCCGGCAGCGGCAGGCCCGGGCCGGTCTCCGGCCGGTGCGCCGGCGGCATGATGCTCTGGGTCTCCGGCGCGGGCGCGGCGAGCACGCTCGTCGGCTGCGGCGCGTTCGGGTCCGGGCGGACGGCCTGTGTCGGCGGCTGCACGGCCTGTGTGGGCGGCGCGACGGGCTGGAAGCTGCCCGGCGGGCGGGTCGGGTCGTCGGCGCCCGGGACCGGCCCGCGCGGGGGCGCCTGCTGGCCGCGCGGCGGGGTCGGCGGGCGGCGCACGGGCGCGTGGAAGACGGTCTCCTGGCCCGGCTCGGCGTCGTCGAGGCGGCCGGAGATCGACGGCTCCGGGGTCTCCCACCGCACCGGCGGTGGCGGCTGCCAGCTGGGCGTGGCCACCTGCGGCTCGTCGTCCGGCGCGGCGTGCCGAGGACGGCGCGGCTCCTCCGACACTGCTACCTCCCAGATCCCCGGCGTGCGGAGATCGATCCTAGTCGCGTCCGGCTCACTGGTACTGCGCCGACGGCGGGGACGCCGGGCCCAGCGAGGGCTCCACCCACTTGCGGTAGCTGTCCTGCCACGCGCCACCGGTGCGGACGTTTTCGAGCACGGCGTTGACGAAGCGGACCATGTCCTCGTTGTCCTTCGGCACGCCGATGCCGTAGTTCTCCTCGCTGAACTGGTCGCCGACGACCTGCAGCGCCGGGTCCTGCGCGGCCATGCCGGCGAGGATCGTGTCGTCGGTCGACACGGCGTCGACCTGGCCCTGCTGGAGCATCACCAGGCAGTCCGACCAGTTGTCCACCGAGACCGCCACCGGCTTCGCGGGGTCCGTCGCGATCTTCGCCGCGGAGGTCGACTTCTTCGCCGCGCACACCTTCTTGCCGCTCAGGTCGGCCAGCTTGGTGACGTTGGACTCCTTGGTGACCAGGATCCGCTGCCCCGCCTTGTAGTAGACGGACGAGAACTGCACGTTCTTCTTCCGCGAGCAGGTGATGCTGAAGGTCCGGACCACGATGTCGACCTGGTGCTTCTGGAGGACTTCCTCGCGCTGGCCCGAGGTGATCGCGCGGAACTGCACGTGGCCGTCCGGTGAGCCGAAGATCGCGCGCGCGATCTGGTTCACCATGTCGATGTCGAAGCCCTCGAGGTTGCCCGTGGTGGGGTTGCGGAAGCCGAAGAGGAAGGTGGTCTGGTCGACCCCGGCGATCAGCTTCCCGCGGCGCTTGATCTCGCCCATGGTCGAGCTGTCGGGGACGTTCGTGCTGCTCGGCGACAGGCTGGCCAGCGGGTTGCAGCTGGTGTCGGTGCCCCCGCCGGCGCTCGCGTCCGGCCCGGCGACGTGCGCGGGCTGCGGCCAGGCGGCGTTGCTCACCGGCGCCGGGTCGACCGGCTGCCCGGGACTGCCGCAGGACGCCGCCAGCAGCGCGACGAGCGCCAGCACGCCCGCCCGGACCGTGTTCCCCCGCCTGCTCACCGGTACTCCCTCAGTCGCTCCCGGACCCCCATGGTGACACCCGCCGCGGCGACGATGGCCAGCACGGCGAGGCCGGGCGCGAGGAACGTCAGCGCGCGGTCGCCGTTGTGGGTGTCGTCGAGGAACTGCTGCCGACCGACGTCGATCGCGGCCTGGAGGCTGTCGTCGAGCCGCCGGAACGCCGGCGCCGAGCCGCCGTCCTTGCTCTCCAGCACGGCGGCGTCGACGGCTTCCTGGTACAGCCCGCCGTTGTCCTGGGCGCGCACCTGCGCGTGGGCCTTCAGCCAGTCGTTCGCGGCCTTCGTCGCGTCGGCGACCTTCGCGGCGCCTTCGCCGTCGGTGATCAGCCCGCGGGCCTCGCCGAGCAGGCCGGCCTGGCCGTCGGGGCCCAGCAGCTGGGCCGCGTTGGTGCCGAAGTCCCGCTCGTACGCCGCGCCGTCACCGCGGGCGACCAGGGTGAGCGTTTCGTCGGCGCGGGCCTGCAGCGCGGCGATCCGCGCGCGGACCAGGACGTCGACGCGGTGCGATCCGTCGTCCTGCCCGCTGCCGACGAGCGCGCCCTGGAAGATCAGCGCGACCGCGCCCCACAGCAGCGACACCACGACGGCCGCCGTCGCGACGACGAGCCCGACGTTGAGCAACCGGTTGGTGCGGCGGGTCAGGTAGACCTGCGCGACGACGAGCGCGGCGAGCAGCGCGACCATCAGGATCGTGGCGAGCCACGGGAATCCGGTGGCGCTGTCCTGCTCTTCGACGAGCCGCGCGGTGTCGACGCGGTAGAGGTCCTGCGCGGCGGGAAGGATCTTCGCGCGCATCAGCTCGGACGCCTCGCGCAGGTACGACGCGCCGACCGGGTAGCCGAGGCGGTTGTTCGCGCGCGCCGTCTCGACGAGCCCGGTGTAGACGGGCAGCTGCTGGTTCAGCACGTCGACCGGACCGGCCGCGTCGGCGACGTCCGAAGCGTCCGAAGCCGCCTTCGCGAGCGCGGCGCCCGCTTCGGCGATGTCACGCTCGTAGCGCTGGCGGAGTTCGGGTGGTTCGGTGCCGATCGAAAGGAACGCGCTCGCGGCGGTCGCGTCGGCGTCGGAGAGTGAGCGGTAGACCTGCTGCGAAGCGGCGGCGAGGGGCTCGCGGTGGTCGATGACCCCGCTGATCGTGTTGTCGCGGTCCTGCACCGACAGCGTCGCGACCAGCCCGGCGACCAGGGCCAGCAGCACCAGCCCGACGGCGATCACGGTGAGCCGGCCGGGGGTGGTCGCGGCGGACCGGACGATCGCGCGCACCCCCTGCCCCGGCAGGTCCAGCAGGCCCAGCAAGCCGCTGCGGCCCCCGGCGCGGTCGCGGCCTTCCGGTGGCGACGGCGGGGGTCCCGGCGCGGGCGCCGTGGGACCCGGGGCCGTCGCAGTGCTGGTCATCCCCGATTCCTCCCCGAAAGCTGTACTCGCAGAAGGTAGCCGAGTCGCCGTGCGCGCAGCCACCGGCACCGCCCGCCGTCATCAGCACGTGATCTCAGAGGCGGTGCGTCAACGCGTACCTGACGGCCTCCGCGCGGTGCCGGGCGCCGATCTTCGCGAAGGTGTTGTTGATGTGCGTTTTGACCGTGGCTTCGCCGATGTAGAGCTCGGTGGCGATCTCCGGGTTGGTCAGGCCGCGCGCGACGAGCGTGAGGACTTCGGCTTCGCGGGCTGTCAGGCCGTCCGGCGGCTTCTCGTCGGACGCGGACCAGGTTCCGAGCGCGGCGACGAGCCGGTCGGAGACCTCGGCGGTGAAGATCGCCTGCCCGGCCGCCGCGGACCGGAGCGCGGCGGCGATTTCGGCGCGTCCGGAGTTCTTCGTCAGGTAACCGCGGGCGCCGGCGCGCAGCGCGTCCGCGATCGAGGCGTCGTCGGCGTACGTCGTGAGGACGACGACGGCGGTGCCGGGGTGGTCGCGCCGGATCAGCCGGGTCGCGGCGACGCCGTCGAGCTCGGGCATGCGCAGGTCCATCAGCACGACGTCGGCGGGGCAGGCGGTGAGGACGTCGACGGCTTCGCGGCCATTGCCGGCCGAGGCGACGACGTCGACGTCGTCGAGCAGGCCGAGCAGCGCGACGAGCCCTTCGCGCACCGACTGCTGGTCGTCGGCCACGACCACCCTGATCAACTCCGCACCTCCGCGAGCACGCGCCAATAGCCGTCTTCCGGCCCCGAACTCAGCGTGCCACCGGCGAGGGCGAGCCGCTCGCGCATCCCGGCCAGGCCGAAACCTTCACCTGTCCGAGTGAATTCGCCCAGCTTGTTGCGAACGTCGAACCGGACGGCGTCCGGTTCGTAGGTCAGCCGCATCCGGACTTCTTGGCCCGGCGCGTGTTTTCCGGCGTTCGTCAGCGCTTCGCGCGCGATGCCGACCAGCGCGACGACCACCGCGGACGGCAGCGGCCGGGGTTCGCCGTCCGCGTCGAAGGACACGGCGACGCGGTGGTCACGGGCGTGCGTGGCGGCGGTCGCGGCGAGCGCGTCGGCGAGGGGCAGGACGTCCCGGCGCAGCGCGGTGACGGCGTTGCGCGCTTCGACGAGCCCGTCGGCGGCGAGCCGGCGCGACCGCCGGACGGACCTGAGCGCACCGTCCACATCGGACCGTTCTTCGAGCAGCGCTTCGGCGAGTTCGAGCTGGACCCCCAGTGCTCCCAGGGAATGCGCCAGGACGTCGTGCAGTTCGCGGGCGATCCTCGTGCGTTCGTCGAGCGCGGCGGCCCGCGCGTGCTCGGCCTGCGCGACGCGGGTCTGTTCGAGCAGCGCCTCGGCCTGCAGCGCCTGGACCTCGTACTGGCGCCGGTTGAGCCCGACCAGCACGAGCAGCAGCATCACGCCGGCGTCGGAGAACGCGTCGGCGAGGGACTGCCCGGCGACCAGGTGCGAACCGGCCGCGAGCACGATGTCGAGCAGGCCGGTCCCGAGGATCGCGGCGACCCCGACCGAGGTGAGCGTCGCGAGCCGGCCGAGCGCGATGACGGACAGCACGATCGCCGAGGAGTCCCCCGCCCAGCCGACGATCACCGCCGGCAGCGTGCCTGCCACGGCCAGCAGCACGGCCGCGGTCTTCGGCGCCCGCGACGCGAACACGACGAACCCGAACCAGCACACGCTCGCGACGCCGTAACACGTCCAGATCCGCGGGTCCGGCTCGTGCGCCGTCAGCAGCGTCGCGGCGAAGAAGAGCGTGCCGAGCAGCTGCACGACGAGCCAGCTCGGCGCGATGGTGTCCGGCAGCGCGGGACGTTTCGGCACACCCCCATCTTCCCCGCGCGGGCGGCTCAGCCGCGGATGGCCGGGGCGAGCGAGTGCGGCAGCACCGCTTCGGGGTCCGGCGGCCGCCGGACCAGCACCTCGACGTCGTCGGCGAACCGGTACGGCTTCGCGCCGAGGATGCCGCCGAAGTGGCGCCGCAGCCGGGACATCTCGGCGCGGACGGTGACCGTGCGGCCGGGGTCGCCGAACAGGTCGAGCGCCAGCTCGGACGCCGAGCGGCCGTCACGCCAGCTGGCCAGCACGTACAGCATCTCGGCGTGGCGCGGGCTGAGCCGGTGCGTCCACGTCCCGGACGCGCCGGCGACGGTCAGCTCGGGCCGGCGCGGCGAACGGACGTCGAGGACGACCCGGGTGGCCGGGGCGGCCCCGTGCTCGACGACCCGGATGAGCCAGCCGCCGGGCACCGGCTCGACCGCGCAGTTGCCGTACGCCGGCAGCCAGACCCCGCCCGGGGCGAGGTCGGCGGGCAACGCGACCCGGTCGATCGGCGCGAGCCCGGCGGCGGCCGCGACCCAGCCGTGGTCGTCGGCCACAACGGCCTGCCCGCCGACCTTCGCGAGCATCGGGACGGCGAAGCCCCGCAGCCGTTCCAGCTCGCTGAGGTGGGCGGTGCGCAGCTGCGCCTCGGCGAGCCGCGTCACGGCGTCGACCAGCGCCAACGTCGTCGCGTGCACGGTCGAGGCCGGGCCGGAGAGGTCGACGATGCCGAGCAGCGAGCCGTCACGCGGGTCGTGCAGCGGCGCGGCGGCGCACGTCCAGGAGTGCTGGGCGCGGACGTAGTGCTCGGCGGAGTAGACCTGCACCGGGCGGCGGGTGACCAGGGCGGTGCCGATCGCGTTGGTGCCGACGGCTTCTTCCTGCCAGTCAGCGCCTTCGACGAACCCGAGCCCGTCGGCGCGGCGGCGGACCGCGGCGCTGCCGTCGCGCCAGAGCACGGTGCCACCGGCGTCGACGATCACCATGATGTGCGAAGCCTGTTCGGCGAGGCTGATCAGGCCGCCGCGCAGGGTCGGCAGCGCCTCGGCCAGCCGGCTGGTCCGGCGGCGCGTCTCCAGCTCTTCGAAGCTCAGGACGGGCGCGGCGGCGCGGCTGTCCGGGTCCAGGCCGAGGCGGCGCATCCGCTCCCAGGACGCGCCGATCACCGCGCGCGGGCGCGTGGGCAGGGTTTTCCCGGCGAGCGCTGCCTCGTGCACCTGCGTGAGGACGCGCGCGTACCGCCGAGGGTCCGCCCCGGCCGGCAACGCTGCCTCGAGGTTCTGCTGCCCCAACCGCCGCTCCTTGCGCTCCGCCTCCTCAGTCTGCCTTTTCGGTTCGGTGATCGGAAGGTGGTGGCAAGCACGGTTGGGCGGTGTCGATGCGCCTGGTCATCGCCGGTACTCCACAACCGACTTCGCCGCGTTGAGGACCTTCTGCGAGTCCGGGATGTAGAGGTCCTCGAGCGCGTCCGAGAACGACGAGCGCGGAGATGTCCGTGGCGAGGTTGCAGCGGGGCGACGCCTCGTCGACCACGACCAGCCGTCCGGTGTTCTCGACGCTCTCCAGGATCGTTTCGGTGTCGAGCGGGCTGGTGGTGCGCGGGTCGATGACCTCGGCCTCGATCCCGGCGCAGGCCAGCTCGTCAGCCGCTGTTTCGGCGACCGCGACCATGCGTCCGAAGGCGACGATCGTGACGTCATGGCCCTCGCGGACGACGTTCGCCTCGCCGAACGGGATCGTGTAGCTGTCCTCGGGCACCTCGCCGCTGGTGTCGTAGAGCGCCTTGTGCTCGCAGAAGATCACCGGGTCGTCGTCCCGGATCGACTTGACCAGCAGGCCTTTTGCCTCGTACGGGCTCGACGGCACCACGACCTTCAGCCCGGGGACGTGCGTGAAGATCGGGTACAGGCACTGCGAATGCTGCGCCGCGGCCCGCAGCCCGGCGCCGTACCTCGTGCGGATCACGACCGGCGTGCGCGCGTTGCCGCCGAACATGTACCGGAACTTGGCCGCCTGGTTGAAGATCTGGTCGAAGCAGACGCCCATGAAGTCGATGAACATCAGCACGGCGACGGGCCGCTGTCCCCGCGTCGCGGCGCCGATCGCCGCGCCGACGAACGCCGACTCCGAGACCGGCGTGTCGAGCACCCGCCCGGGGAACCGGTCGACCAGGCCTTTCGTGACGCCGAGGACACCATCCCCGGGTCTGTCCGCGTTGTCCTCGACCAGCACGATGACCGACTCGTCCCGGGCCATCTCCTGCGCGAGCGCCTCGTTGACGGCCTCGCGATAGCTGATCGTCCTGGCCACGACGCGCCCTTCTCAGTAAGTCAGGTAGACATCGGTCTCGAGGTCTTCCTTCGTCGGTTTCGGCGCAGCTTTCGCCTCGGTGACGGCGTCTTCGATCAGCTTCGCGATTTCGGCGTCGAGGTCGTCGAGGACCGGTCCGGGCAGGTCACCGCTGTCGGTGACCTGGTCCCGGAACCGCTTGAGGCAGTCGAGGTCCCCTTCGAAGTGCCCGGAGCAGCGGGTGAACTTGACCTCGATCAGCGTCGGGCCGCCGCCTTCGCGGGCGCGTTGGACGGCTTCGCCCGCGGCCTCGTGCACGGCGAAGAAGTCGAACCCGTCGACGATCACCCCGGGCACGCCAAAGCCGGCGGCCCGGTCGGCAATGTTGTCCGACGCGACGGACCAGGAGCTCGACGTCGCTTCGGCGTAACCGTTGTTCTCCGCGACGAAGATCGCGGGCAGGTTCCAGACGGACGCGAGGTTCAGCGCCTCCAGCGTCGTCCCCTGGTTGCCGGCGCCGTCGCTGAAGAAGGCGACCCCGACACCGCCGGTGTTCTGCTGTTTCGCGGCGAGCGCGGTGCCGCAGATGAGCGGTGGGCCCCCGCCGGCGATGCCGTTCGCGCCGAGCATCCCCTTCGCGAGGTCGGCGATGTGCCTCGAGCCGCCCTTGCCGTGGCAGGACCCGGTCCGGCGGCCGTAGACCTCGGCCATCATGCCTTTCACGTCGACAACCTTGGCGATGCAGTGGCCGTGGCCGCGGTGGCTGCCGGCGATCGTGTCCCGGTCGTCGAGGTGGAGGCAGACACCGGCGGCCGAGGCCTCCTCACCGGAGTACAGGTGCACGAACCCCGGGATTTCGCCGGTCGCGAACTCTTCGCGCACGCGCTCTTCGAAGGCCCGGATGGTCCGCATCACGCGATACGCCTCCCGCAGGGTGTCCGTCATCTTCGACGCTCCTTCCCTTGATCGGTTTCCGTGCGCAACAGCCCTTTCCTCGCCGCTTCCGCCATCGCCGCCCGGACGTCGACGCACCACGGCCCGTCCGGCTTGAGCTCGACGAACGCGCTCTCCCCCGTCTTCAGCTCGAGTTCGCGTTCCCCGTCGAGCGCGATGACGCCGCCGGCCGCGGCCAGCTCGACCCGCACCCCGGGTTTGAGAACACCCCACCCGCGCACCCCCACGGGCCGCACCAGCCCGGGCGCGATCGGCGCCTGCACGACGTACGGCGTCTCCCCGACCGGCCCGAGCTGCAGCGCGACGCCGTCCGGGCTCGACCGCGGGCTCGGGCAGAGCTGGCCGGGCACGCTGGAGAGGCCGATGCCGTCCGGCTCGGCGAAGGTGCAGTACAGCTCGGTGAGCGACGCCGGGTCCCACAGCGCCCGAGCCCCGATGTGCCTGCTCAGCGACACACAGACGTCGACGAGCGCGATCTCGCGGCGGGCTTTGGTGACGACCTCGAGCACGCTGACCCGGTGGGTGACGAGGTCGGGGTCGACCTGCCCGGTGGCGATCAGCCCGGCGGCCAGCCCGGCGACGGTCGCCTCCCGCATCTGCGGGAAGGCGTTGTTGGTCCCGGTCGAGAGAGCGAGGATCGGCACGTCTTCGCAGGCCGCGGCGGCGACCCGGGCGGTCCCGTCCCCGCCGAGGACCACGATGACGCCGGCGCCCGCGTCGACCATCCGGCGCACCGCGTTGGTCGTGTCGGCCGCGGTGCCGGTGATGGGGTCGTCTTCGCAGAAGTCGACCTTCGGCCAGGTGCCGCCCCGGCCCAGGGCGCGCAGGACCGCGGCGGAGATCCCGCCGAGATCGGTCGAGACGAGGGCGCGGTCGAGCCCGGTCACGGCGAACGCCGCCAGCAGCCGCTGGACCATGTTCGCCTTCTCCGCGGTGGGGAACACCGACGCCTGCGCGACCAGCCGGCGGATGTCCCGCCCCGAAGCCGGATTCGCGACGATCCCCGCCACCGTTTCTCCCACCTGACCTCCCGATACTTCACCGGAGGACAGGAGACTCCGCGGACGGCCGCGAAGGGAAGGGTTGCAGGGCGTTGCACTCACCGGCACACAGCGCCGTACGAGGTCATCGCGGTGGGCGCGCGCCGAGAGCGTCGAAGATCACAGGGGCGCGGTTGATCTCCAGTGGACTGTCCATCCTGGAGACGAACACCGCACGGCCGGAGAAGAACCAACCGGGGCCGAGCCCCGGCAGCCGGCTACGAGACGAGGTCGACGGCGCCTTCGAAGGCGTAGCCCGCCTCTTCGACCGCAGCGCGGACATCGTCTTCCGCCAACGCGGTTTCGGCGCGCACGACCACCCGGCCGGCCGCGACGTCGATGTCCACTTCGGTCACTCCGGGCACCGCGGTGATTTCCTCGGTGACGGACTGGGCGCAGTGCCCGCAGCTCATCCCGGAGACGGTGTAGCCGTGCTCGATCATGCAGCGGAGCTTACGAAAAGGGCCGCCACCCCGAACGGGTGACGGCCCTTTTTCAAGATCAAAGTCAGATCACGGTGACCGACGTGGCCTGCGGGCCCTTCTGGCCCTGGCCGATCTCGAACTCGACGCGAGCGTTCTCCTCGAGGCTCTTGAAGCCGCTACCCTGGATCTCGCTGTAGTGAACGAAGACGTCGCCGCCACCGTTGTCGGGGGTGATGAAGCCGAACCCCTTCTCGGAGTTGAACCACTTCACAGTGCCCTGAGTCATCAAAAATCTCCATGTGTAACAACAAAACAGGAAGCCACTTCGGCGTCCCGGGTCACCACCAGGACGGTTTGCTTCCTCGGCGAGGAGACACTACGCCCGCTGAATTCTGCGAGCGTGACTCAACACGAACACAAAAATCGAGACCGACAGCAGTAAAGCACACCTTGACCTGGGCGGACAAGCGGTCTTCACCCAAGCGGGGTGAGCTATTCGCCACTCGCCGGGCGCAGCCCCTCCGTGGTGAACGGCGAACGCCAGGTCGTGTCGCGTTCGGCCGCGACGACGGCGTCGTCGTGCGCCTCCGCGCTGGCACTGAAAAGCACCGGTACGACGCCCGAGGACTTCCGCGTTGAGTCGGATACGTGCTGGTGATCGGTCACGTCGAAACTCCCCTCGTTCCCTGCCCGCTTCGGCGCGGGTCATGACCGTGATGGTGCCATGCGGCACCGACAGAAACCGGTTGTCTCCCGCCGGGACCCGGCCGGGAAAGGTTCAGCGGCGAACCACCACCGGAACACCGTCAGGCTACCTGAGCCAAGGCCGTGCTACCACACGACATTCCCGGCGTTTTCCGCCCGTGTCGGCCGCCAAACCCTTTACTGGGCGGGAGGTTGCGGGCGCGCTTGACCGAGCAGGGCCGAAAGCCGCACGTCCGGGGTCACGACATCGGGGTCGGTGCGCACGTCGATGACGCACGGCCGCTGCCGCACCAGCGCGCTGGCGATGATCGGCTCGAGCTCTTCACGATCGTCCACCGTGTACCCGGCCGCGCCGAGCCCACGCGCCCACGAAGCGAAGTCGGTCAACGGGATGGAAACCCCGGACAGCCGGCCCTGCGTGCGCGCCTGGTGCATCGCGAGCGCCCCGTGAACGCCGTTCTGGAACACCACCACCATCACCGGCGCCCGGTACCGGACGGCCGTTTCGATCTCCTGGCCGGTCATCAGCGTCCCGGCGTCTCCCACCATGGCTACCACGGTCCGCCGCGGTTCGGCCAGTTTCGCCGCGACGGCCGCCGGAACGGCGTACCCCATGGCGGCGTTGCTCGGCCCGAGCTGGCTGCGCGGCGCCGTGAAGCACCAGTACCGGTGCATGAACTGGGCGAAGTTGCCGGCATCACTGGTGACGATGGTGTCCTCGGGCGCCAGCTTCCGCAGCGCCCGCACGACGTCCACTGGGTGGACACGCGTGTTCCCGCTCGTGTCGGGCGGCGTCATGAAGGTGTGGACGGCCGCGTTCGCCGCCGAGGCCCGCCGCGTCCGCGGCGACGCGACCTCCCGCAGCTCCCGCAGGAACGGCTCCACTTCGGAGTCGACGCGGAAGGTCAGCCCCCGCCGCCGCGGGCTGACTTCGATGCCCGTCCCCACCATGACCAGCGTCTGCTGGGCGGTCGGGTAGCGGTAGGCCTGCGTCGTCACCTCGTCGAGCTGGGTGCCGAGCGCGAGCACGAGGTCCGCCCGTTCCAGGGCGTCCAGCTGCCGGGCGGGGATGCCGAGCCCGAGGTGCCCGGCGTAGCGAGCGTGGTTCTCCGGGAAGGAGTCCTGCCGCCGGAAGGCGTTGTAGACGGGCAGCGCGAGCTCGTCGGCGACCGCGATCAGCTCGTCCCGCGCCGACCGCGCCCGCCCGCCGACGATGACCACGGGGTACTTCGCCTCGTCCACCAGCTGCGCCACGGCATCAGCCGAACGGCCCAGCGTCCCGGACGCCGGCGGCCGCACCCGCGCCATCGGCTTCGCCGCGTCGTAGGGCATGCCCCAGATGTCGCAGGGCACGCCGAGCACGACCGGCCCCGGCCGTCCCTCCTGTGACGTCGTCAGCGCGTGCGCCAGCAACCCCGGCAGGCCGTCCGGGTCGGTCACCCGCAGGGTCGACTTGGCGATCGACTCGAACATGGCCGTCAGGTCCGCGGTCGGCAGCTCACCGGAGGACGACGCCATCGGCTCGGTCGCCGGCGTCTCCAGCAGCACGACCATCGGCGTTTCGTCCTGGTAGGCCGTCTGGACGCCGATCGCCAGGCTCGCCGCGCTCGGCCCCCGGCTGGCGAGCAGTACGGCGGGCCGCTCGGTGAGCTTGCCCTCCGCCTCCGCCATGAACGCCGCGCCCGCGTCGTGGCGCGCCGAGACCAGGGTGATCTCCCGCTCGCGCTGCAGGGCGTCGAGCACTTCCAGGAAGGACTCACCGACCACCGCGTACACGCGGCGGACACGCGCCTCGGTCAGGATCCGCACGGCCGTCTGGGCGACGGTCGCTCCCAGTTGGTATCTAATGAGGAGAGCTTAGGCGGGCACCGTTCAGTGCAGTCAAGTGATCTTCGCCGAAACCCGGCAAGGATGGACCGAATGTCCGCTTTGACCGACTGTCAGCCGATCAAGGGAGCGAGGACGCAGGCTTGACCGCGACCGAACGTGAAACAGTTTTTACTTATGGCGCACCGGGGTTGAAGTACGGCACGGGAGCCAGCGACGAGATCGGCTACGACCTCACGCAGTTCGGCGCCCGCCGCGTGCTGGTCGTGACCGACCCGCGCGTGGCCGCGACCGGCTGGCCCCGCCGCATCGCCGACGGCATCACGGGTTACGGCATCGAGACCGAGATCTTCGACGGTGTACACGTAGAGCCCACCGATGTCAGCATGCAGAAGGCGGTTGACTTCGCCCGCGGCACCGGCCCATACGACGCGTTCGTCGCCGTCGGCGGCGGGTCGGCCATCGACACCGCCAAGGCGGCGAACCTGCTCACCAGCAACGACGGCGAGTTGATGGACTACGTCAACGCCCCCGTCGGCGGCGGCCGCGCGCCAAGCCGCCCACTGAAGCCGCTGGTCGCGGTCCCCACCACCACCGGCACCGGCTCGGAGAGCACCACGGTCTGCGTGCTGGACGTGCTGTCCCTGCGCGTCAAGAGCGGGATCAGCCACCTGCGGCTGCGCCCAACCCTCGCGGTCGTCGACCCCCGGCTCACCGTGAGCCAGCCCGCCGGCGTGACCGCCGCGAGTGGCATGGACATCCTCTGCCACGCCGCGGAGAGCTACACCGCCAAGCCGTACACCGAGTTCGAGCGCAAGCGCCCGGAGCAACGCGTGCCGTACTGCGGCGCGAACCCGTTGGCCGACATGTTCGCCGAGCAGTCGCTGCGGCTCCTGTCGTGGGCCCTCCCCGCCGCGGTGCGCGACGGCTCCGACCTCAAGGCCCGCGAAGCCATGGCCCTCGCCGCGACGTTCGCCGGACTCGGGTTCGGCAACGCCGGTGTGCACATCCCGCACGCCAACGCGTACCCGATCGCCGGGCAGGTCAGGGATTTCCACCCGGACGGCTACACGGACGAAGAGCCCATGGTGCCGCACGGCATGGCCGTCTCGCTGACCGCGCCCGCCGCGTTCCGCTTCACCTTCGACGCCGCGCCGGACCGCCACCTGCGCGTCGCGCGCCTGCTGGCGCCCGACTTCGAGTGGCCCGGCGACTTCGCCGACCACCTGCCCGCGGTGCTGATCGACCTGATGCGCCAGATCGGCATCCCGGACGGCATCGGCGCCGTCGGCTACCAGGAGTCCGATGTGGACTCCCTGGTCGAAGGAACCCTGAAGCAGCAGCGGTTGCTGGCCACCGCGCCCCGAGAGGCGTCCACGGAGGACCTTTCCGCAATCCTCCGCGACTCGGTGTCGCTGCGGTGAACGGGTACCCGCACTGGCAGACGGTTCCGTTGCGCTGGAAGGACAACGACGTCTACGGCCACGTCAACAACGTGGTGCACTACTCGCTGATGGACACCGTGATCAACACGTGGCTCATCGAGCAGGGCGGCCTCGACATCGAGACCGGGGAGGTGATCGGGCTGTGCGTCGAGTCGCACTGCGGGTATCACTCATCGGTGTCCTTTCCTGGTTCGCTGCGGGTGGGACTGCGTGTGGCGCACCTCGGGAAGTCCAGCGTGCGCTACGAGATCGGCATGTACGCCGCCGACGAGTCCCTGGTCGCCGAAGGGCACTTCGTGCACGTCTTCGTCGACCGCGAGTCCCGCCGGCCGACACCGCTCTCCGGCAAGCTGCGCGAGGCGCTGGAAGCACTGCGGCCCGGTTGACCTGCACCGCCGGCGGGTCACCTCCTTACTTGACGGTGCCGGTTCCGAGCCGTGTTCTTCCCGCGATTCCGATCATGCACGACGGCACCGACAGAACGCGGCGATCAGCCTGAGTTGTCCACAGGGGCCGTGCACATCGGCGTGTTGTCCACAGATTTGGATCACCCCCTTTCGCGGGCCGTCCACGGCGATACAGTGCAAAAGTCCACAGTGGATGGGCAATCGGCTCACCCGGATCCGCACGCAGCGCGGAGGGCGGCCTAGGCGTCGATCGGCGTCTGCGGCGGACCGAGTGAGCAGGAAGCCCGGCAGTGGTAACGGGTCCGCCATGCGTCGGCGGCCGCGAACCCACTGCTTCATGCGGTCGACAGTGGTGACCGACCTTGTTGCCGGCAGGCGCCCCGCCCGCGGGGAAGGAACACCCACTGGCGCAGAGAGCTGAACGATGGTCGCCCGGCCGTTCGCGGAAGGCGCCCCGCCCACGGCCGGGAGGACCATCGTCCACAGGACGAAGCGACGGTGCTCGCGGTCAGTCGCCGGAAGGCGCCCCGGCGACGATCGCGACCGCACCGCCCGTTGGCGGTCCGGTGGTACCAGCCGGCCCGCCGCTCGCTGGCCCGGTGGCACCGGTGGCTCCTTTCCGAGCCGCCGGTGTCGCCCAGGCCTGCATGAGCTCCGCATAACGCGCCGAGCCCGCCATCAGGTCGGCGTGGCTGCCCACTGCGGTCTCCCGGCCGTCCATGACGAGGACACGGTTCGCGCGCAGGGCGGACGAAAGCCGGTGCGCGATCACCACCAGAACACCACCCCGAGCGGCGAAGGCCCGCTCCGCGCGAGCTTCCGACACCGGGTCGAGATGGGAGGTCGCCTCGTCGAGGATCACGAACTTCGCCGAACTGGCGTGCACCCTCGCTAGCGCGAGCAGCTGCGCTTCGCCTGCGGAGATGCCTTCGCCGCCGTGACCGATCTCGGCGTCGAGGCCGCCCAGGCGCCTCAGCAGCGCTCCAGCGCCCACTGCATCCGCGGCGGCCACGAGTGCCTCGTCCGGGGCTGACGGCGCAAAGAGACCGACATTGTCCCGCACGGTTCCCGCGAAGACGTACGCCTCCTGCGGGATCAGCGCCACGAGCTCGTGCCGAAGTGCGGCGGGCACGTCTCGGACCGGGACGCCGCCCAGCAGCACCCGGCCCTCCTGCGGCGTGAGCATCCCGGTCAGCAAGCCGGCCAGTGTCGATTTGCCGATCCCGCTCGGCCCAACGACGGCGAGGTGCTCCCCCGGCCGCAACCCCACGTCCAGACCGCGGACCACGGGTTCGGCCGTCGCGCCCCAGCCGAACGTCAGGCCGTGGACCCGGATGTCGGTGCCGCGCGGGGTCGCCGTGCCCTCGTGAGTGGTGGGCAGCTCGGCCGTCTCCGCGAGCCGGCGGAGGGCGACCAGCAGCCGCAGGACGACGGTGCCGGCCGTGGCCGCGAGCCCACGCAGGGCCGGCTGCATCGTCGTGGCCAGGTAGACCAGCGCGCCGAGAGCGGCGCCCGCGGTCAGCTCTCCGCGGGCCACCAGCCCCGGCGCCAGAGCCAGCGCGAGCAGCAACGGGACGAACCCGCCGAGCGAGATCACCAGGGACCGGAGGGCGCTCGATCGCGCCACGCGGATCGCAGCCACCGCCTGGGCGTCGACCGCGTCGTACATCGCCAGCGAGGCGATCGGCTCGGCGCCGCAGGCCACGATGTCGCGCATCCCGGCCAGAGATCCGCCGGCTGTCGCGGCCGTGTGCTCGTCGGCCAGCGCCAGCGCGCGCTGGCGCCGGGCCAGCGAGGGAAGGAGGAAGGCGAACACAATCAACGAAGCGACCACCGGCACGGCGACCGGCACCACCAGCGCACCGGCGACGGTCACGAGCCCGGCAAGCGCGGAGGCCGTCGTCACCAGCATGCCGCGCGCCTGCACCAGCAGGCCGGCGGTCGCGTCGCGGACCACCTCGACGTGCTGGGTGATCCGGGCGACCCCGCTGGAGTCCGGTTGGTTGCGCGGCGGGGAGTCGTCGTGCAGGACACCTCGGACGACGGCTGTCACGAGCGCGTCGCGCAGGGGTTCGACCACCTTGCCGAGCTGGTGCCACACCATCCGCGAGCCGAACGCACCGAGCACGGCCGCCAGCCCGAACAGCGCCAGCCAGCCGAGGCCGGCCGCCGGGTTGCCGACCGAAAAACCACGGTCCACGGACAGCTCGACCAGCCGTCCCGAGAAGAAAGCGGGGAGTCCTTCGAGCACGGAACAGACGAGCAGCACAACACCGCCACGCCATTGACCGGCGAGTGCGGACCAGTACAACCGGCGCAGGCTCACTCGTCGTCCTCCGTGAAGACGCCCCGGTAGCCCGGTTCCTGCCAAAGCGCGGCGTGCGGGGCCACTGCGCGGATCCGGCCTTCCTCGAGCCAGACCACCAGGTCCGCGCGAGCCGCTGTGCCCGCGCGGTGAGTCACGACGACACGCGTCCGGCCGGGCAGCACGCCGTCCAACGCGCGCTCGACGGCTGCCTCGGTGACCGTGTCGAGGCTGGCCGTGGCGTCGTCGAAGATCAGGACGCGCGGGTTGTGCACGATCGCGCGGGCCAGTCCGAGGCGCTGGGCCTCGCCGCCGGAAAGGGGCGTCTCGGTCAGCGGCGTGCGGTAGCCCTCGGGCAGCCGGACGACAACCTCGTCGACCTGCGCCGTCCGGCAAGCGCTGCGGACCGCGGACTCGCCCGCCCAGGAGCCGTAGCCGACCGCGTCGGCGACGGTGGTGCCGAGCAGCGCGGGCCGCTCGAAGGCATAACCGACGACCGCGCGCAGCTCCTCAGGGCGGATCCGGTGCAGCGGGCGGCCGTCGAGCACGACCTGGCCCTCGTCGGGCAGAACCAGCCCGCCGAGCACGCCGGCCAGCGCCGACTTGCCCGCGCCCGAGCGGCCGACAACCGCGAGGAAGGTGCCGCCGTCGACGCGCAGGTCGATCTCAGCGAGCGCGCCGGTCACGCCGACGTGACGGACGTCGAGAGTGCCGTTGCCAGGCAGGAGCGGGAGCTTGCCGGGCACGGGGGCGGGCTCGTCGAGGACCTCGACGAGCCGTTCGGCGCAGCCGCGCGCCCGCGACAGCGTCGTGAGCAGCGGAATCTGGGTGACCAGCCCGAGGCCGAGCGCGACGTAGCCGAGCACAGCGATAACGTCGCCGACGCTGAGCCGGCCGGCGAGCACGCCGAACCCGGCCGCGGCCAGCACGGCGAGCTCGACCGCCGGCGTCAGCAGGCCGGCCCGCCAGACCATGCGGGCCTGGGTGCGCCAGATGCCCATCCCGGCCAAGGCCAGCTTCGGGAGCGGGCGCAGCACGCGTTCGGCTTCGCGGTCCGCGGTGCCGGACGCGGCGATAGTCCGGAGGCCGGCGACGGCGTCGACCATGCCGGCCGCGAGTTCGCCGGAGACCCGTTGGTAGGCAAGGACGTCGTCGGCGGTGTTCCGGAGGTGGCTTCGCGCGAGCAGCAACGCGAACGGGATGCTGCCGAGGAACACGAGCGCGAGCCGCCAGTCCAGCAAGGCGAGCAGCACTACGGCGCCGGAGGAGATGACCAGCATCGAGCCGCACTGGACGACGATCGTGACGATGCCGCCGGCACCGACGCAGTCACCGGTGAGGCGGCTGATCGCGTCACCCTCGGCGAAACGGGATCGGGCGCCCAGGCCGAAAAGCTTGTCGGTCAGCGTGCGGCGCAGCCAGGCCGACGCGGTCGCTGTCACGCGGGTGGTGAGGATTCCCCCGACGACGTCGGCGACGATTTCCGCGCCGCCGACGATCAGGAGCCAGGAGACTTCGGGCCAGCTGGGGCGGCCGGCGACAACGGCGTCGACCGCGGCAGCGAGCGCACTGGGCAGGAGCAGCCCGGCCGCGGTGGCGACCAGGGCCGTGACGATGATCGCGGCGAGCCTCGGTCGATCGAGGCCGGCCACCCGGGCCAGCAGCCGATCGGCGGAGCCGCGCATCTCACTCCTTCGGACGAGGTACCGCCGAGGCGGTTCCGGGGCCAGAATGAACGTGCGGGAGCGGCGCACTTGGCCTGTGCCGCTCCCGCACTGTTCACCTAGGCACTACTTGCCGGCGGACTTGCCAGGTCAGTGGCAGGTCAGCAGCGAGAGGGTGCTGTTGGTGCAGGAGGCCAGCAGGCTCAGGTTCGACGGCGCGCCGCCCCCGCCGCCGTGACCGCCGTTGAGCACCTCGGGGGTCTCCAGGGCCTGCAGCTCCAGAACGAGTTCCATGGTGTTCCTTTCCTCGGTTTTCTCGTGTCCGCCGGTCGTCAGCGACCGGAGGTGTGTGGGGACGGCGTGCTGCCCAGGAAGGGCAGCACCTCCTTGCCGTCCAGGAGGGCGGCGAGTGCGAGGAGGATCCCCGCGCCGCCGGTGGTGACGTCCATCGACAGCCGCAGCAGCTGGTTGCCGGGGAAGGCGAGCCCGCCGCGGAACGGCACCGCGTACCAGGCCAGCCGAGCCAGGTGCAGGTCGATCGCTTCGCGGACGCGCTGCTCGGGTTCGGCGCCCATGCCGAGGGCGACCGCGAGCCCGAGCCGGCCGTAGAGCAGGCCTGGGTGGATCACGAACTCGCCGCGGCACGACTGACGCAGCTCGGGCAGGCTTTCGCAGGCGACGGCGTCCGGGCGGTGGCGAGCCAGCTGCTCGGCGACCAAGAGGATCCCCGCGCTGCCGATCGCGGCGTACGGGAGAGTGCGCGTCGCGCCGTCGCGGACCTGCAGGGACGCGTCGTCGGCGAGCACGCATTCCTCGAGGTCGCGACGCAGCGCCTGGTCGGCGAAGGCCAGCCACGCGGGCTCGCCAGTGCCTTCGAAGAGTCGGATGAACAGCAGCGCCGGACCGGACCAGCCGGACAGCAGGCCCGCCCGGGCGAACTTCCCCGGCGGCGCGGCGGTCTCGAGCGCCTCGGCCAGTCGGACGGCGGTGGAGAGCGCCTGCCGGCCGAACTCGTTGTCCTGCCGGGCCGCGGCGAAGTGCAGCTGGGTCAGTCCGATGCCGGCCAGCCCGCCCTCCAGCCCGTGGTCGGTGGTCTGTTCGACGAGCCGCGCCGACGACGTCAGCAGCCGGCTCGCCTCGTCGTGGTGACCGAGGTTCTCCAGCACGTACGCGATGCCGTAGCTGCCGTCGTAGAACCCGGGCCGGGTCGGCGGTTCACGGCGGACCGAGTCGATCAGCCAGCGCTCGTGCTCGGGGAACCGGCCGGCGCCGGTGACGTCGAGGGCGTGCAGCACGCCCGCGGCGCCGACGCCGAAGCAGGCGCCGCCGACCCGGAACTGCTCGATGTCGCCGGGGAACAGCCGGTCCTGGCGCTCGGGGGTCGCGCTGGCCAGGATCGCCTCGGCGATCTGCTTGCGGACCAGCGGCCAGTCCGGTTTCTCCTGGTCGAGCTCCGTGTGAACCGGTGCCGGCTCCGCGGTCGCCTCACGCGAAGCCAGCACCGCGACTGCGGCGTCGGCGTACCCCTCCGGCAGGCCGAACCGGCGCTCGACGAAGTCGGCGATGCCTCGCAGCTTCGCCGGCGCCAGCTCCAGCAGCGCGGACAGCGGCAGGAACATCCACAACCGCAGCGCCGCGAGAGCGTGCTCGTCGATCTCGAAGCCGGTCCGGTCGGCCGGTGCCCGGAAGCCCGGCGCGCCGAGCGCGGGCCGCTCACCGGACTCGAGGGTCGCGGCCATCTCGAAGTCGATCAGCGAGACGCGGCTCTCGTCGTCCTCGTCGATCAGGATGTTCAGCGCGTGCAGGTCACCGAAGACGAAGCCACGTGCGTGGATTTCCTCGATCGTCTCCTCGACCTTCGCGAGCACGGCCAGCGCGCGGGCGGCGTAGGCGGTCAGGTCGGCTTCGGTCGTGTCGCGCCTGGTCAGCGGGTAGTTGCGGGCCAGCCAGTTGCCGAGCGACGTGCCGGGCATGTACTCCATGGCGAGGTAGTGGTGTTCCCAGACGGTGAAGTGCTCGAGGGCGCGGGGCACGCCGGGGACGCCGGCCAGCGCGTCGAGCACCTCGTGCTCGCGGCGCAGCCGGGCGACGGCGTCGATCTGGGCGCGGTCCAGGCCGGCGTGGGGCCGGGCCTCCTTGAGCACGACCTGGTCGCCGCCTGCCTTCGGGTCGGCGAGGTAGACGCCGCCGCCGTTCGAGAAGTGCAGGGAGCTCGTCACCCGGTAGGGGAACTGGCTCGGGTCACCAGCCTTGCGCGCTGCGATGCTGCTGCGCAAACAGGCCGGAATTTTCACCCATTCGGGGACGGAGAACGTCGGTTCCCGCTTGTCCGGTACCAGCTGTCCGTCCGGCTTGCGGATTGCCAGGACGCGGTTGCCGTCGTGTTCGACCCACTGCTCGGCGAATCCGCCGTAGCGCACGTACAGGGGGCCGTCACCGTAGCGCAAGTCGCTCAGGATATAGGCGCCGTGCTCGCCTTCAAGGCGAACCGACAGGTCGTCCAGCACACACTTGAGCTCGTCTTCATTCGCCGGATAAATCGTGATCAGTTTCCCGCTGCCGTCGCGGGGTGCGTATTTCGAGTTCCGGGCGAGCAGGATGAGCGGCGAGCGCAGGTGCTTGTAGGCGACGCGGTACTCGAGACAATACTCGTGCACCTGCACGAGCACGCGGCGGGCGTTGTCCAGACCAGCGGAAACGTGGATTTTCCAGCCTTGGCCGGGAAGTTCGCGGCCCTCGGGGTGCAGCACCCGCCAGACGCCGCGGTCGGCGGTGACCCAGCCGGTCTCCGGCGCCGGCAGCGCGGTGGCGTAATCGTCGACCAGCGCGCCGGTTTCCTGTTGTTCGTCGTAGAACAACGGGTCGGCGAAGCAAAAAGCTTCGTAGCGCAGGTCCATCCGAGATACCCCTCCGGTGCGATCCCCCGGCGCGCCTCGGCTCCGGGACGAGGAATATTCCCCCATGCCGAACGGCCCTGGGCCAATCCGCCAACCCGGGGGTTCAACTGGGCTATCCGAGGTAGGCAAAAAGGTCACTTACCAGTCGGTAGCCGAACTCAGCGTGATTCCGGCGTGACCGGCAACCACTCTGTCGGGGTGTAACACGAAGCTTTTTACGACATTCCCGCAGGTCTACACAAGGGTGGTCCGGAATAAACCACCGAATTGGCAGAATGCCATCAAGGCCACCTGGTGATGAATTTTCTCGATATCACCACGTCCCGTGACCTCTTGGACGTCCACAGTGGACGTCGTCGTGGCGCACACCACGCCCGCGGCACGCGGCGAACGGCCCCACCGGTACTACGGAGTAAGTTGGCGGCCGGCGGACCGGAAGGAGGAACGGGTGGTCTTCGGATTCGCCGTGACGGTCGCCGTGGCGGCCACGCTCGTCGCGCTGTGGAGCTTCGTCCAGTCGGCTCGCAACCGGCTGCCCGACAACCCGCTCCTGGTCGCGCTCGCGGTCCTCGAACTGCTGCTGGTCGCCCAGCTCGTGGTCGGGATCGTGCTGCTCGCCGGCGGTGACCGCCCCGGCAGCCTGGCGACCTACCTGGCCTACCTGATCGGCAGCCTGGTCGTGCTGCCGGTCGGCGCCGCGTGGGCGCTGGCCGAGCGGAGCCGGTCGAGCACGGCGGTGCTCGGCATCGCCTGCCTGGCCATCCCGGTGATGGTGCTGCGACTGAACGAGGTGTGGAGTGGAGCAACAGCGTAGGACGGCCAGCGGGCCCGGACGGGTGCTCGTCGCCGTGTACGCGATCTTCGCGCTGGCGGCGACGTCGCGAGCGGGCGTCCAGATCGGCACGAAGTTCCACGAAGCCCCGCTGGCCTACCTGCTCTCGGCGTTCGCCGCAGTCGTCTACATCGTCGCGACGATCGCGCTGGCCCGCCGTGGTGACGGCTGGTGGCGCGTGGCGCTCACCGCCTGCTCGATCGAGCTGCTGGGCGTGCTGACCATCGGCACGCTGAGCCTCGTCGACGCGGCCGCGTTCCGGCACCCGACCGTCTGGTCGGTCTACGGCGAGGGTTACCTGTTCATCCCGCTGGTGCTGCCGGTCGTCGGCCTGTACTGGCTGCGCCGGACGGCCCCGGCCAAGGTCACGGCCTGACCCCGGCGCAGTCGAACAGCACCCCGGCCGTGGTGGCGTCCGGACCGATCCGCGCCGGGGGCACCGGACGGCAGTGCTTCGCCTCCCAGGCGATCCGCCGGACGAGCTCACCGGCGTCGACCACGGTCTGCGAGGCCGAACCGCTGCCACGGATCTCGAGGAACACCCGCGGCAACAGCACGAAGCGCAGCTTCCCGGCCGAAACCCATCGCGGCAGGTCAGCGGCGGACGGCGCCGGGTCGAAGCCGAGGTAACCGCCGAGCGGCGCGACGCGGGCGTCGGTGTTCAACAGGAATGGGTCCGCGCCGTACGTGCCGCCCTCGACACCAAGGGCAACGCCCGCGGACGGCGCCTGCGCTTCGGCGTAGTCGAGGACCTCCCGTTGCCCCGGGCTCAGCCGGTACGCGCTTTCGATGAACCGGATGTATCCGGCTTCGGCGCCCTGACCGGTGTTGACGCCGACGACGGTGCGCAAAGCGGCCGTCGACGGTGGCCCGGCGCCCGGGTCGGCTGTCTCCAGCACGCTGACCGGCCGCACCGCGGTGTCGACGACGAAGGCCGCGGGACCGGCGACGATGGCGGCCAGGCCGGCCACGACCGTCGCGGCCCGGGCTCGCACCAGCGCCGCGACGACGGCGAGCAAGGCCAGCGCGAGCACGGCGTAGCGCAGCCACGGCGCCCAGTCCGGCGTCCGGTCGAGGAGGACGTACGCGAACACCGCCGTCCCGGCGACCGCGGCCGGCAGCACGAACCTGGCCGGTCCCTCCGAGCGGAACCACAGCCACGCCGTGACCAGCCCCGCGGCGGCGAGCGCGGCGATGGCCGGGGCGAGCTCGGCGGTGTAGTACGCGTGGAAGACACCACCGGTGAACGAGAAGACCACGGCGCCGACGACCAGCCAGCCGCCCCACAGCGCCCAGCCCGCCTTCGTCCGCGGCGCGGCGCCACGAGCCCGGCACGCGGCGACGACCAAGGAGACCAACGCGAGCGGCAGCAGCCACGCGATCTGCCCGCCGACCTCGGCGTCGAACAGCCGCAACGGGCCCGGTCCGCCGCCGAGCGCCGCGCCGACCGTCGCGGCGTAACCGCCGCCGACCCCGGTCGAGCCGCCGACCAGGCGCGTCAGGCCGTTATAGCCGAAGGCGAGCTGCCAGACCGACCCGTCCGTGGTGCTGCCGACGAACGGTTTCGCCCCCGGCCAGAAGCTCACGACGACCGGCCAGGCCAGCGACGCGGCGAGCGTCACACCACCGGCCAGCCCGATCCGGGCGAGCCGGCGGCCGCGCGAGCCGGGCGCCGCGACGAAGTACGCCAGCGCCAGGCCCGGCAGCACGATCCACGCGGCGAGCATCTTCGTGAGAAACCCGAGCCCGACGAACACGCCGGCCCACACCAGCCATCGCATCCCGTCGTCTTCGACCGCCCGGGTGACGCAGTAAGCGGCGAGCAGGAGCAGGAACACCAGCAGCGCGTCCGGCAGGTTGTCGCGGTTGACCGCGGCGGTGATCGGCGTCAGTGCGAACAGCGCGGCGACGAGCAGCGCGGTCCGCGGGCCCGCCCAGCGACGCACGACCCGGTGCAGCACGAACACCGCGGCGACCCCCTCAACGACCTGGACCAGCGCGATCGCCCACGGGTGGAAGCCGAACACGGCGACGCCGAGCGTCTGCGCCCAGAACGCGAGTGGCGGTTTGTCGACCGTGACGACGCCCGCCGGGTCGAAGCCCGCGAACAAGAACGCCGAGACGTCGCGGGACATCGAGTGGACGGCGGAGACGTAGTACGGCTGCAGCGGCCGGCTGCCCAGCGCCCATCCCCACAGCGCCGCGGCCACGGCCAGGACCACCCCCACCGCGATCCGCTCGCCCCGCCCGGTCCGCACCTCGGCCGTCACCGTCATGGCTCCCCCTCCGGTTCCCGCCGAAAACGCTAGGGCGGCGCGACGCCGGAGTCCTCAAGCCCCGGATTGATCCCGGCGCGAGAGCCTCCACCCGTGGGTTGAGCGCGGAACAGTACGGGGTACTGCACGTAGCCCGTTCGGGGAAATAAATACGGACGCGACCGGACTTTCGTCGGTTCCGGACATTCCCTGCGAACTCGGACACTTTCGGAGTTCGGTCCCCACCGGCTTTCCCCCGTGCGGGTTCCCGCGCGAAAAGGAGTCAGCGTGAAATTCGGCAAGTTCGTCCTGCTGGCCGCGAGCACCGCACTGGCCGTCGTCGGCCTCGGCGGCCCCGCGGCGGCCGAGAGCACCCCGCAGGCCCAGCCGTCGATCATCGGCGGCAGCACCGCGTCGAGCGGGCCCTGGGCGGCGCGGCTGTTCGTGAACGGCCAGCAGAACTGCACCGCGACGATCATCGCGCCGCAGTACATCCTGACCGCGAAGCACTGCGTGAGCAGCTCCGGCACCTACACGTTCCGGATCGGCAGCCTGGACCAGTCCAGCGGCGGCACGATGGCCACCGGATCGACGATCACCCGCTACAACGGTGCCGCCGACCTGGCGATCGTCAAGCTCACGACCTCGGTGAACGCGACGTACTCCCCGCTCGGCAGCGTCGGCGACGTCTCGGTCGGCCAGAACGTCTCGGTCTACGGCTGGGGCGCGACCAGCCAGTGCGGCTCCGAGATCAACTGCCAGTCGCGGTACCTGAAGGTCGCGACGGTCCGCGTCAACTCGATCGGCTGCAGCGACTACACGGGCGGCACGGCGGTGTGCGCGAACCGCGTCAACGGCATCACGGCCGGCGGCGACTCGGGCGGCCCGATGTTCGCCTCCGGCCGCCAGGTCGGTGTGGCGTCGACCAGCGACCGTTCGAACAACACGGCGTACACGAACATCACGCGTTATCGCAGCTGGATTTCCCAGGTGGCCGGGGTCTGATTTCCCCTGAAAGGGCCCGGCCATTTCGTGGCCGGGCCCTTTGCCGTCATTGTTCGCGGGGCCGGAAGAAGGCCACGAGCCGGGCGTCGGTCAGTGCCTCCCAGCTGTCACCGGTGGCCAGTACGGCGGCAGTGCCGGTGGGGAACTTGGCTTGGACCTGCCTGGTGTCTTCGCCGTTTCCGGCGAGGAGCAAAGTCAGCTCGCTGACCGCAGGTTCGTGCCCCACGACGGCCAGCCGGGTCACGTCCGGCGATGTCCGGCGGACGATGGCCAGCACCTCGTCGCCGTCGGCGCCGTAGAGCGCGCGGTCGTACTTGACAGCCGGCCGCCCGGCGAGTTCACCGCCGGCCAGGTGCCAGGTCTCTTTCGTGCGTCGAGCCGTGGAGCAGAGGACCGCGTCGGGAACATGCCCACCCTCGGCCAGCCACCGGCCGAGCTTCGGCGCGGCGCGGATCCCACGGGCCGCCAGCGGCCGTTCGTGATCGGGCAGGTCGTCCGTCCAGTCCGATTTGGCGTGCCGCAGCACGATGAGCCACCTCGTCGCGTCCATACCGGAGCCTAACAGCCACCGAATCGACGAAGAGGATCCTCATCTCGCGAACATTTCACGTCTCGTGAATGTCCACTAATTGACCACTATTCCGAGCACTGCGCCAACGGTTTCATCAGGAACTTCAGGTCGCCTGTAACGAAGAGACGAGTAGGTCCGACGATTCGCTGGACGGGGATGTCAAGAGCGCGAAGGGCGTACTGTGTCGAGACTGTTCATCAGCTACAGAGTAGCCGACAGCGTTCATGTCGCGGCGGCGATCGCGGACCGGTTGGGCCGCCATTTCGGCGCCGAGAACGTCTTTCGTGACCGGGATTCGCTGCCGGTGGGCGAGATCTACCCGGCGAGAATCCGGGACGCGCTGGCGACGTGCGACGTCGTGCTGGCCCTGATCGGTCCACAGTGGCTCGACATCCGGGACGAGTCCGGGCGCCGGAGGCTCGACGCCCCGCACGACTGGGTCCGCACCGAACTCAGGACGGCGTTCGAGCGCCGGATCCCCGTTGTGCCGGTTCTCCTGGACGGCACGCCGCTTCCGAGCCCGGCGGACCTCCCGGCCGATCTCGCGCAGCTCTGCGTGCACACCTTTTGGCAGGTGCGCCACCGGAGTTTCGAGTCCGACGTGCGCGGGCTGATCGAAGCACTCCCGGGCGGCGCGCCGCACGCTGCACAAAGGACTCCGGAACCCGGCGCGGGCCAGAACGTCCAGCACGTCAACGCCGACCGGAGCACCGTCTACGTGAACCAGGGCCGCCAGGTGAACAGCGTTCTCCCACCCGGCCGAGGCCGGAGCCGGGGATGAGCACACCTCAGCACGGCGGCTCGCACAACAACCAGCAGATCAACGTCGGCCAGGGCGGCAACGGCTTCGTCAACCAGAACGGGCCCCAGTTCAACACCACCAACATCTACCAGAACGGGCAGTTCCCGGTCCCGAAGCAGCGCGGCTGGAGCGGGTGGGTACTCCTGACGTTCATCGCCGTCGACATCGCGTTCTTCTTCTACGGCGCCGTCGCCTACACGGGACGCCAGGAAGACAGCGGCGACCTGTGGCGAGCCGTCATCTTTCTCCTGTTGCTGGCGACGACCGGAAGCCTTACCAGAAAATGGCTGCGCAGCCGCTGACAATTTCTTCCGATCCGGCGCAGAAATCACCGGCAATTCGATCGACACAGAAGGACCTGAAACAATGACCCAGGTATCCAGTGAAGCCATGACGGAAACGTCTGCATCGGCCGGTCAGCTGATCATGCCGTTCTACCTGATCGTCGACGTCTCCGGCTCGATGAGCGGCGACGTCGCCGATCTCAGCGTCGCCATCAACGACATGATCCAGGCGATTCTCACCGATCCGGTCGTGGACGACCTGGTGATGCTCAGCGTCATCACGTTCAACCACGCGGCTTCGACCCTCGTGCCCCTGTCGCCACCCAGCGAGATCACCGTGCCCGCCCTGCAGTCGTCCGGTGGCACCAGCTACGGCGCGGCCTTCCGCGAGTACAACCGGGTCTTCGAAGAGGACCGCGCCCGCCTGAAGGGCAAGGGGATGCGGGTCTACCGGCCCTGCGTCTTCTTCCTGACCGACGGAGCCCCGGGCGACCAGGACTACCTCACGACCTTCCGCTCGCTGTTCGCCTACGACCCCGCGGCCCGCACCGGGAACCAGGCGTTCCCGTACTTCGTGCCGTTCGGGTTCCGGTCCGCGTCCGAGAACGTCATGCAGTCCCTCGCGTACCCCGACTTCGGGAAGACCCGCGGCCGGTGGTTCCTGTCGCGCTCGACCAAGGTGCGCGAGGTCCTGCGGGCGATGACGGAGGTCATCGGCCAGACGGCGCTCAGTTCCGGCCAGTCGGCGTCGGCCGGTGTCCCGCAGATCATGCCTCCGCAGCCGACAGCGGACATGGACACCCAGTTCGGCGAAGCCGGAGGCGAGGTGTGAGCGGGGCCGCGGACGCCGCTTCCCGGCCGCCGCTCGTGGGCGGCCGCGGCTCACCCGCGATCGGCGCTCCCGGACGTGCGGCCAAGGAGCTTGCGGCGGGCGAGCCGCCGGGCGAGCCCGAGGTGCCCGACCACGCCCTGTCCGAGCACTCGACGCCGGACCTGGAGATCCGCGCCGCCTCGGTGCGGGGCCTGCTGCACCGCTACCTCGGCAAACCACGGCAGGACGCGTTCTCCGTCGTACGCGACCTGGAGAGCGGCATCGTCATCGTGGTCGTGTGCGACGGCGTCGGCTCGCTACCCCGCTCGCAGGAGGCGGCCGCGTTCGTGGCCGACCGGCTGCCCGGGCACTACTTGGCCGGCCGGAGCTGGGAGAAGGCAGTGAACTCCGTGAACGCCGAGCTCCGTACCTTCGCCGCACATCGCGCCGATCACGATCCCGAAGCCACCATGGCGACCACGGTGGTCGCCGTTGCGATTTCCCCGACGCAGGAGGGCCTGCAGGTCGACTTCGCCCGCAGCGACGACAGCACGGCGTGGGAGCTGTCCCCGGCGGGCGCGTGGTCCGAACTCGGGCAGGCCACGGTCGGGGAAGGCGAGCTGCACACGGGATCGGTCCGTGCGCTGCCGGCCGAGAAGCCCGTCCTGCAGCTGGCCCAGACCACATTGGACGGCACCGCGCTGTTCGTCATGACCGACGGCGTCGACGGGCCGCTGCGGAGTTCGGCCGAGGTCCGCGCGCAGCTGGCCGAGTGGTGGAGCGCGCCACCCCCGATCTTCGACTTCGGCGGCCAAGTCGGCTTCGGCCGCAAGGGACAGCTTGACGACCGCACGGTGGTCGGGATCTGGACGCGCACCCGGGAGGGGGGAGAACGGTGATCCGCAGGACGGACTTGGGTCCGATGGACTTCATCGCCGCCGGCGCGGTCGGCAAGGTCCACCGGCTGACGAAGTTCACCCTGCCCGGCTGCCCACCGCTGGCGTACAAGGAAATCAAGCCGGTCGGCGCCATCGACGCGGCGACCCGTGCGCAAGCGCTCGACAGCCTTGTCAAAGCCGTCACCTTCCGAGCCGGTCTCGGCCAGGCCGACCGCGACGACCTCGACGAGTACACCACCTGGCCCGTCGAAGTCGTGGAAGACGGCGGACAGCCGTGCGGCGCCGTGATGGCGTTGATCCCGTCTGACTTCTTCACGCGGACGAACCCCCCGAACGGCAAGTCCGGAAGCCTCGTCATGGAGCTCCAGTGGCTGTGCGCCAAGGACGTTCTCGTGCGCCGCCTCGGCATCGACCGCGCCGGCTACCAGGATCTGCTCGTCCGGATCGCGCTGGTGGCCCAGCTCGTCTACGCCGTCGGCCGGTTGCACGAGCACGGGCTCGTCTACGGCGATCTCAGCCTGAAGAACGCTGCCCTCGCCCTCAACCCGATACGGGTGAAGCTGCTCGACTGCGACGCCACGGCGGCGTTGACCGACCCGGGCCGAAAGCAGCTGCACTCCCCTTCGTTCAACCCGCCGGAGATCTCCTCGGGCGTCCGACTGCAGGACGATCGCACGGACATCTACAAGCTCGGCCTGTGCGTCATCCGCTGTCTGTCCCAGGGCGAAGGGATCACCCAGGCCAAGGATCCCGCCCTGCTGGCCGGCAAGCTCGACCAGCAGGCGATCGACGTCGTCGCGCGGGCGGTGAGCGCCGACCGTGATCGGCGGCCGACCGCGCGCGAACTCTTCGACTGCCTGGAGCGCAACCTCCTGCACCTGGCTTCTCCGCCGGCCCTGCGCGCGGCCTGGGTCGACCCCGCCGTGACCGTTCGCGGCCAGGACGTCCGCGTGCACTGGGAAAGCGACGGCGCCAAGGAGATCGTCATCAGGGGCGCCAACGGCCTGCACGTCCGGCTGCCGGACCAGGGCACCGCCACGGGCGCCCACACGGTGACTCCCCTGGCTTCCGGCCCGATCGACGTGGAGGTCGTCAACAACCACGGGAGTGCCCGGATGCACGCGGGCGATGTCCGGCTGTACGACCTCCCGGCCTTCCACGTCGACCTCCTCGGCCTCCCGCGGCCGGTCGTTCCGGACGTACCCGCGGTGCAGGTCCCGCCCGTGCTGCACGCGCTGCCGTCCGTTCCGGGGGTGAGCTCCGCGGAACACCCGGTGCCTCGGATCCAGCTCCCGCCGATGGACGCCGTCGCCGCCGCGCTCGGTTCGGTGGGCGCCTCCCCCGCGCCGATGCAACGAGTGACGGCCGCGGTGGCCGGTGGCGAGGCGGGGCCGCGGCAGGTCGCCGCGTGGGCCCGCCTCCACGACACGCCGGGGCCCGACCTGGCCGCCGCCGCCACGAAGACCGTGCTGGACGTACACGAAACGCTCGCCGACGCGCGCGAGCTCCTCAAGGACCGGGTGGCGGCCGACGTCGCCACCGCCCTGCGACAGGGAAGCACAAGACCATGACGCACCCCCACGGCCCGGCCGCGGCTCCCCGCCGGCAACTGGGCGACACGCTCACCTGGATCGGCGGCGCCGATCGGGCCATCCTCCGGACAGCGCCCACGAACCGCAGCTCCTTCGTCCAAATGGGACTGGTCGTGCTGGCGACCGCGGGCCTCGGGGTCCTGTCGATGTCGTTCGCCCTGCACAGCGGCCTGCACCTGCCCGTGGCACTGTCTGTGTTCGGCGGCCTGGTCTGGGGTTGCATCATCGCGGTGATCGACCGCTTCCTGGTCATGAGCCTCAACCTGCGCGGCGGGTTCGCCAAGGCTGTCGTCGTCGTCGGCGCCCGCGTCGCCATCGCGGCGCTCCTGGGCATCGTCATCTCGACCCCGCTCGTCCTGCAGATCTTCCAGGGCGAGATCGCGGCCCAGATCGTCCAGGACAACCTCGACAAGTCCGTGCAGAGCGGCAAGACCGCCGACCAAACCCCGGCGGCTGTCGAGCTCAAGAACACCCGGGACAAGATCGCAACGGACGAGAACATCCTCCGTGGTGTGCTGCCGGCCGCGGACTCGCCGGAAGTAAAGAACCGCCAGGACTACCTGGACAAGGCGCGCCAGACGTACAACACGGCACGCGAATTGGCCGAGGCGAAGTACCGTGCCTGGCAGTGCGAGCTGTACGGCTCCTCGTGCGAGGGTTCGACCAACGTGCCGGGTAACGGAAACCTGGCGAAGGCCCGCGAAGCCGAGTACCGCGACGCCCAGCGGCAGGCCGACGACGCAAGCGGAACGGTCACCCAGGCCGAGGCCGATCTCAAAAAAGCGCGCGACTCGGTGTCCACTCAGGGCGAGGACGCCCTCAAGCACGCACAGGAAGTCGCCAACGCCGAGCTCCCCGGGCTTCGCAACCGGGCGAATGCGCTGCAGGCGCAGGTCAGCGGGGACGTCGACGGCGTCAGCAAGACGAACAGCGACAACAAGGGCCTGCTCGCCCAGATCGTGGCCCTGGGTCACCTCAACAGCAGTGGCAACTCCGCCGCGATGGCGCACTACGCCGTCGCCGGGCTGCTGTTCATGATCGAACTCCTCCCGGTGCTGGTGAAGATCATGACCGGGATGGGCCCGCCGACGGCGTACGAACGCAACCGTGAAGCCTCTGAAGACGCCGACGTCGAGAACGCGAAGGTCGAGAAGCGCAAGCAGGCGCGCGACCGCGACGAGGCCGAGCGACGGGCCTCGGAGGAAGTCAAGAAGGAGGGCGCCGTCGTCGACGACATGCGCTCGCGCGAACGGGACCTGGGGATCAAAGCGAACGCGCGGGTCGGCAAGGAGATGGAGAAGATCCTCGACGCGGCGCTGGCCCAGTGGGCGAAGGACGTGCAGAAGACCTTGCACACCGCGACCGGGGCCGGCGCAGGTCAGCCGACCGGTCAAGCCGCGGGCGGCCCGACGAACGGCGGGCAGCCGCACCCGTCGTCACCGCCGCCGTCGAACGGGCAGCGCATTGTGCGCAGTCAGTTCAACCTGCCGAACGGGAAGAAGATCAGCGCGACGAACGGGAGCACGCCGTGACGGATCCGGTGGCCACCTGGATCGGGTGCCTCGTACTCGTGGTCGCGCCAAAGCAGCTGTCGGCACCGATCGCCGACGCGGTGGCACGAGTCGAGCGAATGATCCACGACGATCCCGTGTACGTCGACTCGGCACGCGTGTCCACTGCGAACACGGACGCCCCCCTGAGCGGCGACCTCGACACCGTCGCGTTCACGTTGTACCGCGACCTGGTGTACTGGGGCGCGTCCCCGGCACGCAACCCCGCCCCGTGCACGACGTTCTGCGTCTTGGTGGTGCACCCGGACCTCGAGGAAGCCGATCGGCTGGTGACCGCACTGGCCGAGACACCGTGTCTCGGCGAGCTGCCGATCATCTTCCGCACGGCCGCCCCGCCGTCCGACGGGCCTGACGCCGACCCGGCCACGTGGGGTGTCCCGCAGATCGTCGACGCAATCAACGCGACGGCCCACGAAGCCGACAAGAACCCGGACTTTCACCTCGAGGCCGCGCACCTTTCCCGGCTTGCCGTGAACACCCAGGTGACCGGGCCCGTGCAGCGACCCGCCGCCGAACCGACGGCGGTGACACGAAAATACGAGCCACCACCCTCGGCGCTTCCGCCGGCCGAGTACGGGGAGCGGATCAAGCTGACTGTGGGCGCCTTGGTGCCGAACCTGGTGCTGGACCGCTCTCGGAACCTCATGGCCAGGCGACGGCGGCCGACCACCGGCGTCGACGTGATCGAAGGTCTGAGTGAACATGCAGACCGCGTGGTCCTGCTCTACCTGATCTTCGTGTCGGCGCCCGTGAAGCCACCCCGCGCGGAGCGCAAGGCCCGGGCCGAATTCGCCTGTGCGCTCACCCGCTCGGTGCTGACCGCAACCGACGGCGACCCCTGGTTCGTCCGGGCGTTCAGCGCCGACGGGAAGCTCCACCGGGGACGGCCTCTGACCACACCCGATCTGCTGCGTCCCCGCGACTTCCCCGATCACTGGGGCGATCACCTCGATCTGTTCGACACGGTCCGCGACATTTTGGACGCCGGCGCGCGGGACCGGTCTTCGTTTCGGCGAAGAGGCGTCGAGACCACACGGACGGCGGTGGTCTTCGTCGCGGGCGCGCTGCCGCACGTGGGCGAGGACACCCGGAACCGGCTGGCGGAACTCTGCGCGTCGACGACGGTCGCTTGGGTCGGCTTCGGAGATGGTCACTCACCGGAGGACGAGGAGCCGTTCGAATCCGCGGGTGTGCATCTCCTCGAACACCACGAAGACGTCATCGACGAGCTGCTGCAGGTTGTCGACCCGCCGGCCGAGGAGAAGCCGGCGCCGGTGTCCGCCGAGCCTTCGGCCTCGGGCGAGGAGTGAGCCGGGCTGGCCTTCGGCAGCCTGGTGGCTGCATTGACCTGGGGATTTCGAGTGGGCCGCCTGGGGCTCGAACCCAGAACCTACGGATTAAAAGTCCGCAGCTCTACCAATTGAGCTAACGGCCCGCGGCTTCAGTTTAGCCAGGGCCGGGTCACCCACCCGCACACCGGGTCCGGCTGAGGCGTTGGCGAAGGTCAAGACTGGATCTTGCCGGGGTGGCCGCCCATGATGCCTGCATGTCTGGTTCGCTGCTGATCCTCACCGGGCCGCCCGGGGCCGGGAAGTCCACCGTTGCGCGGCTGATCACCGAGGATGCGCCGCGGGCGGCCGTGCACCTGCACACCGACAGCTTCTACCGCTGGATCCGGACCGGGTTCGTGCCGCCTTACCTGCCCGAGGCCGCGCGGCAGAACGAGGTTGTGCTCGGGGTGATCGCCGAAGCCGCTTGCGGCTATGGCCGCGGGGGTTACGACGTCGTGCTCGACGGGATTGTCGGGCCGTGGGCCCTGCAGCCCTTCCGCGACGCCGCGAAGCGGGACGGTCTGGACTTCTTCTACGTCGTGCTGCGGCCCAGTCTCGAGGTCACCCTCGCCCGCGGGACCGCCCGCGAAGGCCGGGAGCTCACCGAGGTCGAGCCCATCAAAGGGATGCACGGCGCCTTCGCCGACCTGGCCGAGCTCGAACAGGACGTCATCGACACTTCCGGCCAGACGATCGACGAGACAGTCGACGCGGTCCGGCGCCGGGTCGCTTTCCTCCGTGGGCGACCATCCTGACCTGCGGTGATCCAAAACTGTCGGACCCCTGTGGCACGCTCCGCTCATGACCGAACACACCCCGCCGGTGCTCGCCCCGGCCCGCTTGACCGGCGACCGGATCGACCCGACACCCGTCGCGGGCGAGCGGCAGGCCCTGACCGAGAGCCTCGACTACTACCGGCGCACGTTCGAGCTGAAATGCGCCGGCCTGGACCCGGGCAGACTGTCCGAACGCTCGGTACCACCCTCGACGCTGACCCTCCATGGGCTGCTGCGGCACCTCACCGGTGTCGAACGCTGGTGGTTCCGCATCCAGTTCGCCGGTGAGGACCTCCCGAACCTCTACTACTCCGACGACGACCCGGAGCAGGACTTCACGGCGCTGGACGGCGACGTCGGCGAGGCCTTTTCCTTGTGGCACAGCGAATGTGAGCGGTCCCGGGAGATCATCGCGGCGAGCGAGCTCGACCAGACCGGCACGCGCATCAGCACCGGCGAACCGTTCACCCTGCGCTGGCTGATGCTGCGCATGATCGGCGAGTACGCGCGGCACATCGGCCAAGCCGACCTGGTCCGGGAACGGATCGACGGCGCCACCGGCGAATAGGACTCAGGCTGCTGTCGCGCGGCGACGACGGAGCCGGAAGAGGAGGCTGCCCAGGAGGGGAACGACGATCCAGCAGGCGTACGCCCAGCGCGTGAAGAAGGCGACCGGGATCGAGACGATGAAGGCGGCGGCCATCGTGCCGACCCCGCGGTAGATCTCGCCGAAGCGGTTCGGCGGGGTGTCCGCGCGGTAGAGGTGGTGCCGCTGGATCTGCCGGGCCATCACGAGGAACAGCGTCAGCGCGACGACCTGCACGAGTGCGTAGAAGACGAAACGGAACTCGAACGCGCCGTCTTCGGCGATCACCTTCGTGGCGAAGGGCATGAGCACCTGCATCAGCAGCCAGCCGAAGCTGAGGTGCACCAGCCCGCCGCCCAGCGTGGTGACGTAGTGGAACAGGCGGTGGTGCGCGCGCCAATGGCCGCCGATCACGGCGAAACTGATCAGGAAGGAGATGTATTCGGACCGATGATCCCCGAGTGACCGCAGCAGCTCGGCGCTGGTGGCGCCCTCCGGCAGCGGCAGCTCGAGCGCGAGCAGGGTGATCGCGATGGCCACGACGGCGTCCGAAAAGAAGGTGAGCCGCTCTGCGGCGATCCCCCGGCTTTCGGAGTCGACGGTGTCTTTGTCGGACGTGACGCTGCTCATGGCCGGGGAGCGTGCCAGACGCGGTTGCGTGGGCGGTCGCCGAGGTGGGTGCGTGCGATGCTGGCGCCATGAGCGTCGACCCCGATTGCGGACTCCTGTCCCCGGTGCGGGCCGGTACGCCGGCCGAAGCGGCGACCGGTGACCAGGCCTGGCTGCGCGCCATGCTCGACGCCGAAGCCGCGCTGGCCAGAGCGCAGGCTCGGCTCGGCACGGTGCCGTCCGGGGCCGCGGCCGCGATCACCGAGGCGGCGGGCAGCGCGCGGATCGACGTCGTCGAGCTGGCACGCGGGTCGCGGGCGACTGCGAACCCGGTCGTCGGGCTGGTCAAGGCGCTGATGGCGGCCGTCGGGGACATCGCGCCCGATGCTGCGGAGTACGTGCACCGGGGCTCGACCAGCCAGGACATCTTCGACACGGCGATGATGCTGGTCGCCGACCGGACGCTGCGGCCGCTGGTGGCGGACCTCGACGCCGCCGCCGAGGCCCTGGCCGGGCTGGCGCGCGCGCACCGGGACACGACGATGGCCGGCCGGACGCTGACGGCGCACGCGGTGCCGACGACGTTCGGGCTCAAGGCGGCGGGCTGGCGGCAGCTGGTGCTGGACGCGGCCGTCCGGATCCGGCGCGTGCTCGACGGCGGGCTACCGGTCTCCCTGGGCGGTGCGGCCGGGACGCTGGCGGCGTACGTCGAGTACGCGCGCCTGGCCGACGACGCGCAGGCCGGCCAGACCAGCGCCGGGGGCGGGGGCGGGGGCGGGGGCGGGGGCGGGGGCGGGGGCGGGGGCGGGGGCGATGATCGCCGCACCGGCACCGGCACCGGCACCGGCAGCCGCGGCGACGGCGATCGCGGCACCGGCCGCCACAACGACGGCGGCGATGATCGCAGTACTGGCACTGGCACCGACGGCGACGGCGACGGCGACGGCGACGGCGACGGCGACGGCGACGGCGACGGCGACGGCGACGATCGTGGAACCGGCACCGGTGACCGCGGCTATGCGGAACGGCTGACCGCCGCGTTCGCCGAGGAGACCGGGCTGGCCGCTCCTGTGCTGCCGTGGCACTCGCTGCGGACTCCGGTCGTCGACCTCGCGAACGCGCTCGCCTTCACGGCCGGGGCGCTGGGGAAGCTGGCCGTCGATGTCGAGACGCTCACGCGGACCGAGCTGGGTGAGGTGACCGAACCTGCCGCGGATGGGCGGGGTGGCTCGTCGGCGATGCCGCACAAGCGGAACCCCGTGCTCGCGACGCTGATCCGGTCGGCCGCGCTGCAGGTGCCGGTGCTGGCGGCCGGGGTCACGCAGTCGATGCTGACCGAGGACGAGCGGTCGGCCGGGGTCTGGCATGCCGAGTGGCAGCTCATCCGTGAGTGTCTCCGGCTGGCCGGGGGTGCCGCGCACACCGCTGCCGAGCTGGCGCGCGGGCTCGGCGTCGAGCCTGGGCGGATGCGGGCGAACCTCGCGTCTACGCACGGGCTGATCCTCTCCGAGCGGCTTTCCGCCGTGCTCACCCCGCTGCTGGGGAAGGCGGAGGCCAAGGAGCTGCTGGGTGAGGCGTCCAAACGGGCAGTGCGGGAGGAGCGGCCGCTGCGGGACGTGCTCGACGAGCTGCCCGCCATCACGGAGGTCCTCACGCCCGCCGCGCTGGACGGGCTGCTCGACCCGTCCGGTTACACCGGTGCGGCGGGCGCGCTGGTCGACCGTGCCCTCCGTGATGACCGCGGGCCGGGCGGCGCTTCGACGTAGGGCCGGCAGGGACGTCGCAGCTCAGCGGCCCGGACCGGCACCGCCGGGAACCGCGGGAAATTTTCTTTGAACCGCCTCTGGCGGGGGTCCGTGTAGTGGGTATCAGGCAGCCGCACCGAGCGGCGGGAAACCCCAACGGACACAAGGAGAACTTCCATGCTTCGCACGCGCATCGCCGTCTCCGTCGCCGCTGCGGCAGCCGGGCTGGCAGTGCTCACCGCTTGCTCGGGTGCCGAAACTGCTCAGCCGGTCATCGCCCCTGCGGCGGCGGGTGGCACCGGCGGCGGCCAGATCGCCAACGGGCAGGTCGGCAACGCCGCTCCGGCGTCGAACGAAAGCAAACTCGTCGTCGCGGATGTCGCGGACGTCGGGCAGGTGCTCACCGACCAGAACGGCATGACCCTTTACCGCTTCGACAAGGACACCGCCAAGCCGCCGAAGTCCAACTGCGACGGTGACTGCGCCAAGGCCTGGCCGCCGATGCTGGCCACCGGGGACGTTCAGGTGCAGGGGGTCGACAAGAGCCTCGTCGGGAAGGTGACGCGGGCCGACGGCACCGAGCAGATCACCGTCGGCGGGTGGGCGCTCTACCGCTACGCCAAGGACACCAAGGCCGGCGAGGCGACCGGCCAGGGTGTCGGTGGCGCCTGGTACGCCGCGAACGCCAAGGGCGGGAAGGCCGGGCAGGCCGCTGCCGAAGCCGGTGTCGTCAAGCTGAGCGCCAGCAAGATCGACGGTCTCGGCGACGCGATCGTCGACCAGAACGGGATGACGCTCTACCTGTTCACCAAGGACACCAAGAAGGCCAAGACCTCCGCCTGCAACGGTGACTGCGCCAAGACCTGGCCCGCCGTGCTCTCCAACGGCAAGGTCGAGCTGCAGGGCATCGACTCGAAGCTGCTCGGCAGCATCAAGCGCGCGGACGGCACCGAGCAGGTCACCATCGGCGGCTGGCCCGTCTACACCTTCGCGAAGGACCTGAAGCCGGGCGACGCGAACGGCATGGGCGTCAACGGCACCTGGTTCGTCATCGAGCCCAACGGGTGCAAGGTCGGCACCACCCCCAGCTCCACCGCCAACCAGGCTCCGGCTGACAGTGGCGCTGGGAGCAGCAGCAACTCCGGCTCGGGTGGCACCACCTACTGAGCCACCCGGAACTTCCTCTAGTGCGCGAGGCCCGGCGGACGCTCTTCACGAGCGGCTTCCGGGCCTCGCTCGTTGTGGTTGCGACGCAGGAACGAGCGGCGGCGCGGCGCTTCGGTTTCAGTGACACCGTCGGAGACGCGGTCGGTGCGCTGCTCGACGACCGTGGGCTCGTCGACCGTCTCGTCTTCGGGGACGAGGATCGTGCGGCGGGCCGGGAGGACGGCGATCAGCAGGCCGAGCGCGGCGACGCCGAGGTGCAGCCAGGTGTCGGCGGGGCCCATGTCCATCGGGTTGCCGGCGGTGGCGAGCGGGTTGTTCGAGATGAGGCCGTCGATCATCAGGCCCCACACGAACAGGGCGCCGTAGCCGATGAAGAGCAGCCAGCCGAACGTGCGGGCGCGGCCGGAGCCGAACGCCAGCAGCAGGCCGACGACGCCGGTCACGACGCGGACCAGGCTCATGAGTGGGTTACCGGAGAACCGCCAGATCCCGGCGTCGTGGTGGCCGGCGAAGTTGCCGACCCCGGTCCTGGTGAACCCGATGATGCCGACGACGAGGAACGCGATCCCGGCCAGTCCGGCCAGCACCTGCGCCGGCTGCAGGCCGCGAACCCGGATGCGTGCGCCATTCGCGTGAGTCATGACTCCAGTCCTTCCCAGCATGTGGTGACGACCGTCACCGCACACAGGTACCCCGCGAACACGGGCAGCGAAACGACGGCCCTCACCGGCTCCGCTGACAACGATGTCGGGCAGCCCGCAGGCGACCGAGCAACCGCGCTACTGGTCCGTGTCCGCCAGCGACCCGTGGGCTCCCGAGCGGGGCAGCGGCCACGGCTGCACCCCACCCGCGGTCTCGACCTGCCGGCCGGACGGCGCCGGCGCGATCGTGTGGGCGCCGATCCACGTCAGGATGTCCGGGATCTGGGACTTGAAGGTGTTCATGTTGTGCCCCGCGTCGTGCACCCGCCACGACGAAAACTGCAGCGGCGGGCGCGCCGCGGCGCGGATCTGGTCGATCGCGAAGCTCTCGTAGCTCTCCTTGTCGCCCGAAACCGCCAGGATCTCGACCGGGGACGGGTGCAGGCGGACGTTCACGCGGACGTTGTTGGCGTCGTTGATGTCCTGGCGGCCCTTGAACAGGTCCTCGGTCTCGGCGTCGATCTGGGCCTTGTCGTAGCCGCTGACGCTGACCGCCTGGCCGTACCACTGCGGGTGGCGGGTCACCAGGTTCATCGCGCAGTAGCCGCCGGACGACCAGCCCGCGATCGTCCACGCCCGGCGGTTCGGGGAGACGCCGAGCTTCTGCAGGGCCCAGTCGCGCAGGTCGGCCGTCAGGTACGTGTCGTTCGCCGTGCCGTTGACCTCGTCGACGCACTCCGTGTCGTGGCCGACCTTCGGGACGCCCGTCGGGTCGGGGACGATCACCACCGTCGGCGGGAGCGCTTTCTTCGCGATCGCCGTGTCGAGCTGCTGCGGCATGCCGTAGACGGCGAAGACCTCGGGCCCGGACGGGTAGTTCGGGATCCACTCGACCGCCGGGAAGCGCAGCTCCTTGTACGCCGCGTCGAAGTACTGGGGCGGCAGGTAGACCGTGACGTCGCGGGTGAGCTTGGTGCGCCGGCCGGTCACCTTCATGTGGACGACCGTGCCCTTGCCCTCGCGGGCGTGCGCCACCCCGGTGTCGCGCAGCTTCTCGAGGTCCTCGCCGTTCTGCGCCGCCTCCGCGTCGGTGCCCTGGCCGGCGTAGACGCCGGTGCCGATCAGCGAGCCGACCGTCGGGAAGAAGCCGCCGATCATGTTGCCGGCCAGCCCGGTGCTGAGCACGACGAGCACCACGCCGAGCAGGATCGTGGCGCTGCGCCACAGCCGCTTGCGCTTCCACCGGTCCCAGAACCACGGGACGGCGATGATCGCGAGCAGCGTCAGCACGAGCACCACGATCATGGTGACCGGCGAGTCGAGCCGGATGCTGCTCAGGTGCATGGGTTCGGTCCTTCCGGGCGGGCAAGAATGCGCGCCCGGGTCGATCGGGAGTCGCGTATATATCACGTTTGAGCGGGCATGCACGTTGCGGCCCTGTGACTTGCGCCATAGGGCCGCAACGCCGTGCGGACTCAGCGATTTCTCAGTTATCGGGCCAAAGCGCGGGACAACACGGTGATCGCCTGGGTGATCGCGGCCTCCGCGGCGTGGGTCTCACGCAGGGCGTTCACCATCACGAAGTCGTGGATGATCCCCTGGTACCGGACGGCGGTGACGGGCACTCCGGCCTGACGCAGCTTCGCGGCGTACGCCTCGCCTTCGTCGCGCAGGACGTCGGCCTCGCCGGTGATCACCAGCGCCGGGGGCAACCCGGCCAGCTCCTCGAGGGACGCGCGCAGCGGGGACGCCGTGATCTCGGCGCGCTGGGCGGGGTCCGTCGTGTACTGGTCCCAGAACCACTTCATGCCTTCACGCCCGAGGAAGTACCCCTCGGCGAACTTCGTGTACGACTCGGTGTCGAAGTTCGCGTCGGTGACCGGGTAGAAGAGCACCTGCTGCCGGAAGGTGACGTCGCCGCGCTGCTTGGCCAGCAGGGTCAGCGCCGCGGTCATGTTGCCGCCGACGGAGTCGCCGGCGATCGCGATGCGCGAGGTGTCCAGACCCTGCGACGCGCCGTGCGAAGCAACCCACTTCGCGACCGCGTAGCTCTGCTCGATGGCGACCGGGTAGCGCGCCTCCGGCGAGCGGTCGTACTCGGGGAACACGACGGCCGCGCCGACGCCGGCGGCGAGCTCGCGCACCAGGCGCTGGTGGGTGTGGAAGTCGCCGAACACCCAGCCGGCGCCGTGGACGTAGAGGATCACCGGCAGCGGGCCCTCGACGCCCTCGGGGCGGACGATGCGGGTCTCGACCTCGCCGGTCGGGCCCCCGGGCACCGTCAGGACCTCGATCGAAGCGGGGGCCATGGCGACCTCGCCGTCCTGGACGCCGTCGACGGCCTTGCGCCCTTCCTCCGGCGGCAGCTGGAACAGGTACGGCGGCTGGTCGGTGGCCTCGGCGAACGCCTGCGCGGCCGGTTCGAGGGCGAGGTTCTGCGGGTTGGCGGTCATGACGTCCTCCTTGGGGGCGGTACGAGCTGATGCCATGAAGGTAGCTCCCAACTGAGTTGTGCACAACCAAATGACGTCCAATGAGATTAAGGGCACTTAGGTTGCCGCGCCGGTCCGCGGCCGGGATCATGGAGAGTTACGAGAGAGGAGGACGCCATGGCGTCACTGCGGCTGGACGACCAGCTCTGCTTCGGGCTGTACTCGGCGTCGCGCGCGGTGACGGCGCTGTACCGGGTCGTCCTGGAGGACCTCGACCTGACCTACCCCCAGTACCTCGTGATGCTGGCGCTCTGGGAGCGGGACCACCGGCTCGTGAAGGAGCTCGGCGCGGAGCTGAACCTCGACTCGGGCACGCTGTCGCCGCTGCTCAAGCGCCTGCACGCCGCCGGTCTGGTCGAGCGCAACCGCCAGGCCGACGACGAGCGCGCGGTCCGGGTCAGCCTCAGCGAAACCGGCAAGGCGCTGCACGAGAAGGCCGAAGGCATCCCCGGCGTGATCGGCACGGCGATGGGCCTCGACGACGCCGGCGTGGCCCGGATGCGCGCCGAGCTCGACCGGCTGACAGAGTCGGTGAACGCCTATCGGGAGGCCCGGTCATGATCAACCACGACGACGCGCTCAAGGCGGTCGAAAGCAGTCTCGACCGCCCGTCGGCCGCGCGGATCTACGACTACTTCATCGGCGGGAACACGCACTACGCGATCGACCGCGACTTCGCCGAGAAGGTCCGCGCGCGGCTGCCGCTGATGGGCGAGTACTGCCTGACCAGCCGCCAGTTCCTCGGCCGCGCGGTCCGCGAGTGCGTGCGCGCCGGCATCCGGCAGTTCGTCGACATCGGCTCCGGCCTGCCGACCGCGGGCAACGTCCACGAGGTCGCCGACGAACAGCGCGAAGAGCTCGACACGCGGGTGCTCTACATCGACAACGAGCCCATCGCCCTCGCGCACTCGACGCTGCTGCTCGCCGACACCGCCGACCCGGAGCGCCACCACGCGATCGCCGCGGACTTCCTGCAGCCGGAAGACCTCTGGGACCGCGTCGCGACCTCGGACATCATCAACGCCGGAGAGCCGGTCGCCCTGGTGATCAACGCCGTCATGCACTTCATCAAGGACGACGCGAACCCGGACGAGCTGCTGGAGTTCTACCGCGACCGGCTGGCGCCCGGCTCGCTGCTGGTGCTGTCGCAGATGACCAACGAGAACCCGGTCAACGACGACGAGCGGCAGGCGCTGATCGACCTGCTCGAGTACTACGAGACCACGACGAACCCCGGGTTCCTGCGCCCGATGGCCGAGTTCGAACGCTTCTTCGGCGGTTGGCCGATGCTCGAGCCGGGGCTGGTCTACGCGCCCGCGTGGCACCCGGACGAGCACACCGTCTTCGCCGCTTCGCCGTCCGAGTCGCGGGTCATCGGCGGCATCGCGCGCAAGCCCTGATCCACCTGGCTTCAACCCCCGGGTTGACGTCTTCACGCCGGCACGCGGGCACCGTGGTGATCGAGAGATCGACACGGAAAGGGAACGCTCGTGAACAGCTCGGTCAACATCCTCATCGGACTCGTGGTGCTGGCCTGGCTGCTGTGGCGCCAGACGCAGAAGCGCCTGGTGCGCGAGGACCGCAAGCCCACCGTGCTGCTGGTGCTGGTGGTGCTCGGAATCATCCAGCTGAGCAACTACCTCAAGTCCGCCTCGGTCTCGGCCCTCGTGATCGTGCTGCTCGTGGCCAGCTTGGTGCTCGCGGCGGGCTTCGGCGTCGTCCGCGCGCACAGCGTCAAGCTCTGGCGGGAGGACGGGCAGCTGTGGCGCCAGGGCACCTGGCTCACGATCGTGCTGTGGGTGGTCGCGATCGGTGTCCACATCGGACTGGACGTGCTCTTCGACAGCAGCGCCAAGGGCCTGTCCGGCGCGTCGATCCTGCTCTACCTGGCGGTTTCCCTCGGGGTGCAGCGGCTGGTCGTGCAGTCGCGCGCCACCCGGCTAGGAAGCTTCGCGTAGGCCTTCCAGGAGGTCGAGGACGGCCGCCTTGCCGAGGTCGACGGCCCGGTGCAGCACGGCGGGATCCCGTTCCAGCACGACGACGTCGGGTGACCCGGCGGGTGGGCGGATGCTGAGGATGCGGGGATCGGTGGCCAGCACGTCTTCGTCCTCGACGTCACGCCGGTGGGTGTCGCGCCACGCGGGGATCGCGCCGGGGGCCTGGCGGCGCAGGAACCGCGGGACCACGACGTCGTACGCCCTGGGTGGCGGGACCGGCAGCTCGTCGGCTCGGCGGGTGCGCAGGACGAGGACGTCGGTCGCGTCCTGGGCCAGCGCCGTGCGGTACGGGATGGGTTCGGCGACACCGGCGTCGACGAACCGGCGGCCGGCCATCGGGATCGGCGGGCCGGCCAGCACCGGCATGCAGGACGACGCCGCGAGCGCGACCTTGATCGCGTCGACGTCGTCGAGAAAGGGGTGCAGGTCGGTCGACTCCCCCGTGTCGGCGTCGGTGGCCAGCGGGTGGAAGGTGACCGGGTTGGCCAGGATCGCCGGGAAGTCCATCGGCTCCAGCACCGAATAGACCTGGTGGACGAGGTATTCGAGGTCGATCACCGCGCGGCCGCGCAGGGTGTGCAGCGGGTTGATGATCCGGCGCATGACGACCGGGTTCCACCAGGTCCGCACGCCGGTGGACGACCGGCCGCAGAGCAGCCAGGCGCCGTTCAGCGCGCCGGCCGAGGAGCCGTAGACGGCGTCGAACGCGGGGGTGACGCCGAGCTCGTCCAACGCCAGGACCATGCCGCTCGAGTACGTGCCGCGGCTGCTGCCGCCTTCGATGGCCAGCGCGAGACGACGGCCGTCGGTGCGTTCGCCCGGGACGCTGCCCGTCGCCATCCGTTCGGAGATCAGTTCGAGTACCGGGTGCACTCCTCCCATCCTGCTCCCCCAGGCCGCACTTTCACGTGAAAGTGCCGCCCCCAGGTGGGCACTTTCACGTGAAAGTGCGGCGTCTCTCATTGCGGTGCAACTTGGTGCATATGAAACTGGGTGCATGGCTCTGGAGCACGCGATCCTCGTCTCGCTGTCCGAGCGCGCCGGCTCGGGCTACGAGCTGACGCGCCGGTTCGAGAAGTCGATCGGGCTGTTCTGGAGCGCCACCCACCAGCAGATCTACCGCGTGCTGAAGCGGATGGAAGAGGCCGGCTGGGTCGCCGTCGACGTCGTCGCGCAGTCGGGGCGGCCGGACAAGAAGGTCTACACGGTCGGCGACGCCGGACGCGCCGAGCTGGTCCGCTGGCTGGCCGAGCCGGACCCCGACGCGGGTCCGGTGGAACTCGCCGTGAAGATCCGCGGCGCGTCCTTCGGCGACACCGCGAAAGTCGCCGAAGAGATCCGGCGGCACCGTGCGAGCCACGCCGGACGCCTCGACGTCTACCGCCAGATCGAGAAGCGCGACTTCCCCGCGCCCGCGGGTCTCATCGGCCGGCACCTCCACCAGTACCTGGTCCTGCGCGGCGGCATCCGCGTCGAAGAGGGCCAGGTCGAGTGGTTCGACGAAGTGCTCGCCGCCCTCCACCACACCAAGGACGCCTGATGAGCCAGTACCCGAACCTGCTGTCGCCGCTGGACCTCGGCTTCACGACACTGCGCAACCGCGTGCTCATGGGGTCGATGCACACCGGCCTGGAGGACAAGGCCGCGCACTTCCCCGAGCTGGCCGAGTACTACGCCGAGCGCGCCCGCGGTGGCGTCGGGCTGATCGTCACCGGCGGGTTCGCGCCGAACAAGACCGGCTGGCTGCTGCCGCTCGCCTCGAAGCTGACGACGTCCGCCGAGGCCCGGCAGCACCGGCAGCTGACTGCGCCGGTGCACGAGGCCGGCGGCAAGATCGCGCTGCAGGTCCTGCACGCCGGGCGGTACGCCTACCACCCGCTGAGCGTGTCCGCGTCGAGCATCAAGGCGCCGATCAACCCGTTCCGGCCGCGCGCGCTGACCGGCCACGGCGTCCGCAAGCAGATCAACGCCTTCGCCGACTGCGCGGCTCTCGCGCGCGAAGCGGGCTACGACGGCGTCGAGATCATGGGCTCCGAGGGGTACCTGATCAACCAGTTCCTGGCCGAGCGCACCAACAAACGCACCGACGCCTGGGGCGGCACACCGGAGAAACGCCGCCGGTTCGCCGTCGAAATCGTCAAGCGCACCCGGGAAAAGGTCGGCGACGACTTCGTCATCATCTACCGGCTTTCCATGCTCGACCTGGTGGCAGGCGGCCAGCGCTGGGAAGACGTCGTCGCGCTCGCGAAGGACGTCGAAGCCGCCGGGGCGACGATCATCAACACCGGCATCGGCTGGCACGAGGCCCGCGTGCCGACGATCGTCACGTCGGTGCCGCGCGCCGCGTTCACCTGGGTGACCGGGAAGCTCAAGCCGCACGTGGGCATCCCGGTCGTCACCTCGAACCGGATCAACATGCCGCAGGTCGCCGAGGAGGCCTTGGCGGGCGGCGACGCCGACCTTGTGTCCATGGCGCGGCCGTTCCTCGCCGATCCCGAGTGGATCCGCAAGGCCGAGACCGGCCGCGAGGACGAGATCAACACCTGCATCGCCTGCAACCAGGCCTGCCTCGACCACGCGTTCAAGCGCAAGCTCGTGTCCTGCATGGTCAACCCGCGCGCCGGCCACGAGACCACGCTGACGCTCACGCCGACCCGGCGCTCGAAGCACGTCGCCGTGGTCGGCGCCGGGCCCGCCGGGCTGTCGGCCGCGACCGCGCTCGCCGAACGCGGCCACCGCGTCGAGCTCTTCGAGGCCGACGACGAGATCGGCGGCCAGTTCGGGATCGCGCGGCGGATCCCCGGCAAGGAGGAGTTCGCCGAGACGATCCGCTACTACCAGCGGCGGCTCGAGGTGACCGGGGTGAAGCTGCACCTCGGGACGCGCGTCACGGCGAAGGACCTGACCGGCTTCGACGAGGTCGTGCTGGCCACCGGTGTCGCGCCGCGGGTGCCGTCGCTGCCCGGCATCGACCACCCGAAGGTGCTGTCCTACGTCGACGCCGTCCGGCACGGGAAGCCGGTCGGCGAGCGGGTCGCCGTGATCGGCGCCGGCGGCATCGGCGTCGACGTCTCCGAGTTCCTGACCCACGCGGACTCCCCCGCGCTCGACCGGGACGCGTGGATGGCCGAATGGGGTGTCACCGACCCGGAACAGGCGGCGGGCGGGCTCACCGAGCCGAAGCCCGAGCCGTCCCCGCGGCAGGTCTACCTGCTGCAGCGCAAGAAGTCCGGGATCGGCGCCGGGCTCGGCAAGACCTCCGGCTGGGTGCACCGCGCCGCGCTCAAGGCGAAGGGCGTCGAACGCATTCCCGGGGTCACCTACGACCGCATCGACGACGCGGGCCTGCACATCACCGTCGACGGCCGGCCGCGGCTGCTCGAAGTCGACACGGTGGTCGTCTGCGCCGGTCAGGAACCCGTGCGGGACCTCGACGGCGAGCTGCGCGCCGCCGGGCTCGCCGCACACCTGATCGGCGGCGCCGACGTCGCGGCCGAACTGGACGCAAAACGCGCCATCGACCAGGGGACGCGGCTCGCGGCGGCGCTATAGCCCGGAAGCGGCCCGGCACTGGCAGGATGGGCCCCGTGCGAGACGTATGCGTGATCGGGCTCGGGCTGATCGGCGGTTCGCTGCTGCGCGCGGCCGCCGCGAGCGGCCGCACGGCGTGGGGCGCCGCGGTTTCCGAAGTGGACGCCGACGCGGCGAGCAGAGCGGGTTTCGACGTCACGACCGACGTCGAAGCGGCCCTGCACCGGGCCGCGGCCGAGGACGCCATGGTCGTGCTGGCCGTGCCGCTCCCGGCCGTCGAGGACCTGCTGCGGCTGGTCGGCCAGCACGCGTCGCACTGCCTGCTCACCGACGTGACCAGCGTGAAAGCGCCGGTGCTCGACGCCGTCCGCCGCCGGGTGCCGTACACGCGCTACGTCGGCGGGCACCCGATGGCCGGGACGTCGAACTCCGGCTGGCTCGCCGGGGACGCCGGGCTGTTCCAGGGCGCGGCGTGGGTGGTCGGGGTCGAGGAGGACACCGACCTCGACGCCTGGGCCGAGGTCGCGCGGTTCGTGCTGGACGTCGGGGCGCACGTCGTCCCGCTGCCCGCGGAGTCGCACGACGAAGCCGTCGCCCGGATCTCCCACCTGCCGCACCTGTTCGCGGCGATCCTCGCCACGATCGGCGCCGAAGGCGGCCCGCTCGCGATGTCGCTGGCCGCCGGGTCCTACCGCGACGGCACGCGCGTCGCGGGGTCGAGCCCGCAGCTCGTCCGCGCGATGACCGAAGGCAACCGGGACGCGCTGCTGCCGATCGTCGACGAGGCGCTCGGCCGGCTCGGCGCGGCGCGCGGCTCACTGGCGTCGACCGGCGGCCTGGCGGCCACGATCAACGCCGGACACGAAGGCGCGCAAGCACTCGTGGCCAGCCTAGACGTCGAGCGCGCCGGGGTCCGGATCAGCCTGGCGGCCCCCGACGCGCGCGACGGCCTGATCGCGCTCGGCGAACGCGGCGGCCGGGTCACCGGCCTCGCGGACGGGATCGCGACCGGCGAGGTGCAGTAGCTACTGGGCGGGCGGCGGGGTCGGCTCGTCCGGCTTGCTGTCGAACTTGTTGAGGAAGTCCTTCGCCTTCTCGACACCGCCGTCGATCTGCGAGTCGTGGCCGGAGAACTTCGACTTCGCGAAGTCCGCGGCCTTGTCGAGCCCCTGCTCGATCTTGTCGTTGTGCTCACGCAGGGCCTCTTCGGCCTTGCCCTTCAACGCGTCGAAGTCGATTCCCATGCCCCCAATTGAACAGCACTCGCCTCACGTGCGCCTGTGGTAAGGCAGGAACCGCCGCACGAGCCGCAGCGGAGTGCGTTCCACCAGGTCGGGACCGCGGACGGCGTCGAACGCCGACTCCAGCTGGTCGACCACCCCGGCCAGCTGCGGCGCGTCCGGCAGCGGCATCGACCGCGGCTCCCGCTGCTCGCGGATCGACGCGGCCAGCTCGTCGACCGCCGCGGTGAGCAGCTCGACGTCGCCGGGCTCCGGCGGCCGCACCCCACGCCCGATCGTCACGCCGACCTCGGTGACGGCGTCCGCGACGCGTTCCTGCGCGGCGATCACCGGCCACCACGCGACCGCCTGGCGGCCGTTCGCGGACGGCTCGACGACCACCTGCTGGAACGCCGTCCGCAGGTCGGCCAGTGCGCGGTAGGCGCCGCGGCGGGCCCGCGACCGCGCGAGCCGCGCGTCTCCCGAGGAGGCTTCGACCAACGCGCACGAGACGTACTTCGCGACCGCGTCCAGCCCGTCGGCGAGCCGCCCGCCGACCTGGGGACGCCGGCTGCCCGGCCACAGCAGGTAGCCGAAGACGAGCACGATCACGCAGCCCAGCACGGTGTCGAGCAGCCGCGCCACCACGACGTTCCAGCTCCCGGTGTTGGCCAGGTCCATCTGCAGGATGATCAACGGCGTCACGAACGCGCTGAGGATGCCGTAGTTGCGCACCTTCCCGACCGCGACACCGCCGGCGAAGATCGCGATCAGCGCGACCAGCACCCAGCCGTGCCCGCCGACGCCGAGCACCACGGCGCCGACCCCGACGCCGACCACCGTGCCGATCCCGCGCAGCACCGCCCGGCCGAACACCGAGCCGAAGTCGGGCTTGAGCACGATGCCGACGGTCAGCGTGATCCAGTACGACCGCTCCAGCGGCACGAGCAGGCCGACCACCTCGGCGATCGCGACGCACAGCGTCAGCCGCAGCGCCGCGATCCAGGTCAGCGGGCCGGACGCCAGCGAGCCCGCCCACTCGCGCAGGCGCCGGTACCAGGGGGTCGGCTCGCGGCGCTTGCGGTCGTCCCCCTTGCCGATCCGGACCAGGCCCGCGTGCAGCGCCGCGCGCAGCGGGTCGGCGTCGTCGCCGGGCTCGGGCGGGGGTTCGGGCAGCGGCTGGCTGGCCAGGACCGCGGCCGACAGCGCGACGAAGTGGTCGATGACCGCCGGCGTCGTGCGGCGGCCGGCGTTGACCATCGCCACCGACGCCTCGACCGCGGGGGTGGTCGCGGAGAGCAGGTTGAGCAGCTGCCGGTAGGCGGCATCACGGCCGGACAGCCAGGAGCGCGCGGTGAGCAGCTGGTCGTAGGCGGTGTTCATCGCCGTGGTCAGCCGGTGGCGGGCCACCCGCGAGACGGCTTCGTCGGTCGCCGAGAGCATCGCGGCCAGCTCGACGTAGACGTGCGCGACGGCGGTCCGCTCGGGGCTGGTCGCCCGGAACGTCCAGCTGGCGAGCGCGACCACGAAGCTCCACGCGGCGCCCAGGCAGAAGAAGCCGAGCAGGACCTCGACGCGGACCCCGGTCGCGTGCTGGCCGGTGCCGAGCACGCAGAACACGAACATCTGCAGGCCGGCGACGGAGGCGTTGCTGCCACCGGCGCTGATCAGCGCGGACACTCCGGCGACCACGATCACCGCGGGCACCGACAACGCGGGTGTGCCGCCGGTGAGCAGCCCGACGAGGTAGCCGGCGGTCGCCGCCAGCGTCGCGCCGCCGAGCCGCCGGGCGCGGTAGCGGTAGGGCCCGGCCGACTCCGACAGCACGGCCGGCAACGCGCCGGTCGAGATGAGCGCGCCGACGGCGATGTCGCCGGCCGCGTACGCGACCGCGAGCGGGACGGCCAGCGCGATGACCGCCCGGGCGACCATGTTCCACGGCACCGGGACGGGCTTGCTGCGCAGGAGCTGGACCAGCCAGTGGGGCGCGGCGAGGTCGGGGCGCGGCGTGCTCACGCCCCCATCTTGACCTACGCTGCCGGGAACGCTTAATTATCAGTCTGTCAACAACGCGGGAGGTTCCGGTGGGCCGCAAGTTCTCCTTCGAGGTCAACCGCACGAGCAGCGCGCCGCCGGAGGCGCTGTTCGAGCGGGAGACCGACGGCCCGCGCTGGGCGGAGTGGGGAAAACCACTCATCGTGCAGGCCCGCTGGAAGCGCCCGGGCGCCGACGACCCCAGCGGCGTCGGCGCCGTTCGTGAGGTCGGCCTCTGGCCGGTGCTGATCCGCGAGGAGACGCTCGAGTACGAGCCCGGCCGCAAGCACGTCTACACGTTCTTCGGGGCCAACCCGATCAAGGACTACCGCGCCGAGGTGCTCTTCACCCCGACCGCCGACGGCGGCACGCACCTGCGCTGGACCGGGTCGTTCACCGAGCCGGTCCGCGGCAGCGGCCCGGTGCTGGCCGCCGGCCTGCGCGCCACGATCCGCCTGTTCTCGGCCAAGCTGGTCAAGGCGGCCGAAACCGGGCGCTGACCTGGGTGGCTCCGGCCACACAAGATCACCGGACGCAACTTCGCCCCCCTCTGCAACGTCACCCGATCGTGTAGTCCTGCACTACACGAAAGGGGGATGTGGGATGAAGCGCGTGGCAGCGGTGGTAGTGGCGGCAGCACTGGCACTGACGGCCTGTTCGGCGGCCGAACCGGACCACCGGGAGTTCGGCGCCAGCCAGCCGAACCCGGCGCCCGGGGCCGGACCCGGCGTCAAGACGTCCGGGCCGTACCCGTTCGGCACGGTCCAGCAGCAGGCTCCGGCGATCACGAACGGCCAGGTCCCGGTGGTCAAGCGGATCCCCACCGACAAGCCGTACGTGTTCCTGACCATGGACGACGGCGCGGTGAAGGACCCGGACGCGCTGAAGCTGATGCAGCAGAACGGGACCCACCCGGTGCTGTTCCTGAACCAGAAGTACGTGAAGGGCCACGAGGCCTACTTCAAGCAGATCCTCGACGCCACCGGCGCGACGCTCGGCGACCACACGGTCGACCACCCGAACCTCAAGGGCAAGCCGTACGAGTTCCAGCGCAAGGAGATCTGCGAGGACGCGGACGACTTCCAGGCGTCGCTCGGTGTCCGGCCGTCGCTGTTCCGGCCGCCCTTCGGCAACTACGACCAGAACACGCTGCGCGCGGCGGCGGCGTGCGGGATGCGCGCAGCGGTGCTGTGGACGGCCGCGGTCAACGACGGGCACGTCCAGTTCCAGGCCGGCGACAAGCTCAAGCCCGGCGACGTCGTGCTGATGCACTTCCGGAAGACGTTCAAAGAGGACTACACGGCGTTCGTCGAGCAGGCGAAGAAGGACGGGCTCATCCCCGTCCCCCTGGCCGACTTCCTGGGTTAAAGCACCACCGTCGGGGTCACGACGGTCCGCCGGCACGTCACGTCGCCGAGGTGCACGAGGATCTGCGTCGTCCCGCGCGGCACGTTGTCCAGCACGAACCGGCCGCCTTCGTCGGCGGTCGTGGACGACGTGCCGTGCTCGGCCACGCGCACCTCGACGCCGAACTGCCCGGCCGGCACCAGCCAGCCGTCGATGCGGTGCAGCTTGCCGTTCTTCGTCAGGTTGATCATCACGGTCAGGTCGCTGACGGTGAAGGTGATCGTCCCGGTGCCGCCGCCGCGCACGCCGGCGAGGTTGTCCAGCCGCTCCCAGCGGGCGACCTCGACGTCGAGGTCTTCGAGGGCGAGCGCGAACTGGACCCGCTGCACCAGGTCGTCCGGCGGGGGATCGAGCTCGTCGAGCAGGCGGCCGATGTCGGCCAGCAGGATCTCGTCGTCTCGGAAGGCTTGGCCTTCCGGCGCCCCGACGTCGTTCATCGGCTTCCCCCTTCGCTGGCGAGGAGATCTCGCATCTGGTCGAGGCAGCGCCCCCTGGTCGGCCCGACGCTGCCGCGCGGCATGCGCAGCGCCTCGGCGACGAGCTGGTACTCCGCGCGGCCCGCGAGGACGGTCAGCCGGAGCAGCTCCTGACAGCGGTCGGGCAGCCGGACGAAGGCGCGCCAGACCCGGCGGTCGCGGTCGGCGCGGACGGCTTCGTCTTCGGGTGCCGGTTGGGTGCTCGGCATGGCTTCGGCGACTTCGTCGCTCAGCGGCACGGCCTGCATGCGGCGGCCGAAGGGGTGGGTGGCCTCGCGCCGGGTGGTGGTGATCAGCCAGGCGGCGAGGGCTTTGGGGTCGCGGAGCTTGCCGAGCTGGCTGAACAGCGCCAGCCACACGGTCTGGACGACGTCTTCGGCGACGGCGCGGTCGAGGCCGTTGGCCCGGGCGACGTGCCACACGAGCGGCGTCAGCTCGGCGACGAGGCGGTCCATGGCCCGGCGGTCACCGTCACGGGCGGCCTGCATGCACGCGGCGTGCAGCTCGGCGCCGGACAAGCCCTCCCAAGGCGGGTCTACCTCTGTGGTTTGCACGTCGGTCACCGTATCTGCCCCTCTTCGGAAACGTCTTCGAGTCGGCTTCGGCAGTATCGCGGGTCCTTCGGGGGGAAGGAGCGTGCAGGTGGATCTCGGATGCATCAAGTCACTTACTTCGTCGGTCGCTACCGGTCACTGACGGGAGGTACCGGCCGACGCGAGCGGGTGGACCCGCGCCGGCCGATACTCCCCTCCCTCACGGAACCCGCTCCCCAACGGGTTCCCGCCGGATGACCCCTCCCCCGAAAGGCACCCGGCCGACGGTGTCCGGGAGCCCCCTCGGCTCCCGGCCACCGCGCATTTCCGAACTCGGCACCCCCTGCCGCGTTCCCTCTCCGTGCTTGGCTGCTCCACAGGACGCAGTGGGGGGACGGCCAGATACACGAGCCGCAAACTTTTTCCGAAGATCGACGCTGTGCCGCTAAGCGATCACTGGGTGTGCGTCGGCAAGCGTTTGCGCCCAGCGGGCGTAGCCGGCCGGGCCGGGGTGGAAGCGGTCGGCCCCGAAGGCCGCCGGGTCGAGCAGGCCGGGATCCATCGGCAGGTGCGTGACGCCGGGGACGCGCGCGAGGGCCGCGGCGGCCGCGTCGAGGGCGGTCGAACGCGCGGAAAGGACGTCACGCAGGGGCCGTGGCAGCGCCGGGAACCGGGACATCGGCGGCACACCGGCGAGGAGGACGGCGGCCGGGCCGAGCCGCCGCCTCAGCTCGATCACCAGTTTCAGCAGGTCACGACGGTAAGCGGGGGCTGAACGCAGCTCGAGGGTGTCGTTGACGCCGAGGGCGATCACGACCAGGTCGGCCGGGCGCACGAGCGGGACCAGCTCGGCGCGGACGACCCGGGCGTTCGCGCCGGTGCGGCCGACCGCCTGCCAGCGCACGGCCCGGCCGTCTCGGGCGAGCTCGCGGGCCAGGCAGCCGGTGAGCGCTTCCTCGTGGTCCTTCGCGCCGACGCCGTCCACTGTGGACTCACCGAGCACGGCCAGCCGGAACGGCTCGCCGTGCCCCGGGACGAGCCCTCCGGTCGGACCGGACGCGCCGGGGAGCCGCGGGGTCGTCCGCTTGACGTACAGGGCTTGCGCGAGGATCACCATGCCTCGACGTTAGGCGTTCTTCTCCTCGCGCATCTTGTGCCAGCGCTCGTACATGCCGTTGAGCTCCTCCAGCATGAACGACAGGAAGTCGCGCATCTCGGCGAGCCGCTTGCCCGACGGCGAGTCCTCGCCCAACGCCTCGATGCCGTTCTCGGCCGCGTCGCGCCACATGATGATCATGCGGTCGCGCTTGAGGAACGTGGCGTACCAGAGGTCGTCGAAGAGGCGGTAGTGGTCACGGCGTTCGCCGGGCTCGCGCTCCTTGGCGACCAGGCCGATCTGCTCCAGGAAGCGCACCGCGCCGGAGATCGCCGCCGGGCTGACCGACAGCTGCGAGGCCAGGTCGGCCGCGGTCAGGCGGCCCTCGTCGGTGGTCATCAGCGCGGCGAACACCCGCGCGGACATGCGCTGCATCCCGATCTGCGAGAGCACGAGCGCGAGGCTCTCCACGTACCGGCGGACGGCGTCTTCGTCTCTCTTGGTGTCAGGCGTCGTCATCGGGCCATCCTCTCGTACCACCCCAGCAAGATCACTCCATCTAGACATTTTCTTAACTTCACAAGTTTGTGAAACCAGTGTAGCTTCCGAAGCATGGAAAACGCCATCGCGATCTCCGGCCTCCACAAGTCGTTCGGCCGGACGAAGGCCCTCGACGGCCTCGATCTGCAGGTACCTACTGGGGAAGTACACGGCTTCCTGGGCCCGAACGGCGCCGGGAAGTCGACCACCGTCCGGGTCCTGCTCGGGCTGCTGCACGCAGATTCGGGAGACGTCCGGCTGCTCGGCGGCGACCCCTGGCAGGACGCCGCGAGCCTGCACCGCCGCCTCGCCTACGTGCCCGGCGACGTCAACCTCTGGCCCAACCTCTCCGGCGGCGAGGTGATCGACCTGCTCGGCCGGCTGCGCGGCGGGCTCGACCAGAAGCGCCGCGCCGAGCTCGTCGAGCGGTTCGACCTCGACCCGAAGAAGAAGGGGCGGACGTACTCGAAGGGCAACCGGCAGAAGGTCGCCATCGTCGCCGCGCTCGCGTCGCGGGTCGACCTGCTGATCCTCGACGAGCCGACGTCCGGGCTCGACCCGCTGATGGAGGCGACGTTCCAGTACGCCATCCAGGAGGAGCGCGAGCAGGGCCGGACCGTGCTGCTCTCCAGCCACATCCTCGCCGAGGTCGAGGCGCTCTGCGACAAGGTCAGCATCATCCGGAACGGCCGGACCGTCGAGTCCGGCACGCTGGCCGAGCTGCGTCACCTCACGCGGACGTCGATCACCGCCGAGCTCGCCGGGCCGCCCAACGGGCTGACGAAGCTGGAGAACATCCACGACCTCAAGGTCGAAGGCAACCGCGTCCGGTTCGACGTCGAGACGCGCTCGCTCGACGAGGCCCTGCGGCAGCTGACCCAGGTCGGCGTGCGCAGCCTGGTCAGCCAGCCGCCGACGCTGGAAGAGCTGTTCCTGCGCCACTACACGACCGAGGCGAGCGCAAAATGACCGCGACCCTCTCCCGCGCCGAAGCCGAGGTGGCGCCGGCGCACGAACTGGCCGGCACCTGGCACCTCACCCGGCTCGCGCTGCGCCGCGACCGCGTGGTCCTGCCGATCTGGATCGTGCTGCTGAGCATCATCCCGGCCAGCACCGTCAAGACGTTCGCGCAGTTCTACCCGACCGAAGCGGACCGGCTGGCGCTGCAGGCCGGCGCGAACACCAACCCGTCGTACGCGCTGCTCTACGGGCCGCCGTTCGACCTGACCACCGCCGGCGGCTTCATCTCCTGGCGCATGTGCGGGTTCCTCGCGCTGCTGACCGGCCTGATGGTCGTCTTCACGGTCACCCGGCACACCCGCGCCGAGGAGGACACCGGCCGCGCGGAGCTGCTCGCGTCCGCGGTGGTCGGCCGGTACGCGGCGCTGACGTCCGCCGTGCTGGTGGCCGGCGGGGCGAGTGTGCTGATCGGCCTGATCCAGTACGGCAGCATGGTCGGCGCCGGGCTGCCCGCGGCCGGCTCGCTCGCCTTCGGCGCGTCGGAAGCGCTGGCGGGCTTGGTGTTCACGGCCGTCGCGGCGGTCGCCGTCCAGCTCGCCGAGTACTCCCGCACGGCCAACGGGATCGGCACCGCCGTGGTCGGCGCCGCGTTCCTGCTGCGCGGCGCCGGTGACTCCACTGTGGACGCCCGCTGGCTGTCGTGGCTGTCGCCGATCGGCTGGGTGCAGCAGAGCCGCCCGTTCGCCGCCGAACGCTGGTGGGTGCTCCTGCTGCCGGTGGCGCTGACGCTCGTGGTCGGCGCGGTCGCGTACTGGCTGCTGCCCCGCCGCGACGTCGGGGTCGGCATCCTGCCGCCGCGGCCGGGTCCCGCGACGGCGGCGCCGAGCCTGCGCACGCCGTTCGCGCTGGCCTGGCGGCTGCACCGCGGTCCGCTGATCGGCTGGACGATCGGGATGGCCGTGGTCGGCGCGGTGTTCGGTTCGATCGCCAGTGGCATCGGCGGTTTGGTCGGCTCCAGCCCGCAGGCGCAGGAGATCATGGCGCGCCTCGGCGGCAGCGAAGCGCTCACGCAGGCGTTCCTCGCCGTCATGGCCGGCCTGTTCGCGATGGTCGCGTCGCTGTACGGGATCCAGGCGGTGCTGCGCATGCGCGCCGAGGAGACGGCGATCCGGCTCGAGCCGGTGCTGGCGACCAGCGTCGGCAGGCTGCGCTGGGCCGCGGGCCACCTGGTGTTCGCCTTCTTCGGCACGGCGGTGCTGCTGCTGGCCGGCGGCCTGTTCATGGGGCTGGCCAACGGGTTGCGCGCCGGCGACGTCGGCGGCTCGGTCGGCGACTCGCTCGCCGGGATGCTCGTCCAGCTGCCCGCGGCCTGGGTGGTCATCGCCCTCGCGGTGACGATCTTCGGGCTGCTGCCGGGCTTTTCGGCCGCGGCCTGGGGCGTCGGCGCGCTGGCGTTGCTGCTGAGCCTGTTCGGCCCGGTCGTCAACCTGCCGCAGGCGGTGCTGGACGTCTCGCCGTTCCAGCACCCGCCGAAGATCCCCGGCCAGGAGTTCGTCGCGACACCGCTGGTCTGGCTGCTGGCGGTCGCGATCGTCGCGCTGGTCGCCGGGCTGGTCGGCTGGCGCCGCCGCGACGTCGGCTAGCGCGGCTTCAGCTGCCGGTCGGCCCCGGCCACGAGCTGGGCCTGCGGCCCCGCCTTCCCACAGGCGGGGCCGCCCGGTTCGGAAAAGGCCGGCGTCACGACCGCCGTGTGCGGCACGCCGTCGTCGAACCGGACAGTGACCCGGACCGGCTCGGCCGGCAGCCCCGGGATGTCGGCGAACCCTTGCAGCCCACCGGTTTGGACGGCCGAGGCCCCGCAGGCGCTGTCCGGCCCGGTGCCGCCGCAGGTCGTCGCCCCGGCGGTGGTCTCGGGCATCAGGTCGACCGGGCGCGTGACGCACTGGTCGCCCCAGCACGCGTCGAGCGTCGCGCGGGTGACACCGGCCGGCTCGCGGATCGTCAACCCGATGCCGATCCGGGTGCCGATCGCCGGGCAGGCGACCTCCGAGCCGGCCTGGCCACAGCCGGCGGTGAGGGCGAGGACCACCGCGACCCACGGAACACAGCGCATACCGGACAGACGGGCCTCAACGGCTTGGCGGTTGCACCGTCAGTCCCGCCAGCCGCTGGTGAGCGGCAGCACGGGTGACGTCGAGGTCGGGGTGACGCTCGTCGAGGTGGCCGGTTCGACCGTCACCTCGACGAGGCTCGTGGTGGTGGACGGTGGTGCCGTCTCGACCGTGGTGACGGTCGCCGCCGGCGGCCCCGGCGCGGTCACGGTGATCGGCACGACCGGCGTGGCGCTGGTCGTCGGCGGGGTGGTGACTTCGGCGGGGCGCGGGGTCGGCCGGCCGGCGACGAGCAACGCGGCCACCAGCAGCCCACTGGCGAAACCCGCCAGCCCGGTGACCGCGGCGGAGCCCCAAGTAGGTCGGCCACTCATCCGGGCACCCCCTCGCCACGCGTAGCGCAGGTTCGAGGACTAACTCGCGTTGATCTTAGCTCCTGTTACACACGGTGCACATTGAGTCTGCTTGACTCAAGTTTGTTGAGTGTGCGACGTTGAAGCCATGGGGGCACTGGGGAACCGCGACTTCCGGCGGCTGTGGCTCGCCGACCTCGCCAGCCAGCTCGGCACCCGCATCGACGTGCTCGCCGTGCCCCTGCTGGCGACCACGGCGCTCGGCGCGTCGGTCTTCGAGGTCTCGCTGCTGCGGACCGCGGAAACCCTGCCGTACCTGGTGCTCGGCCTGCAGGTCGGCGTGTGGTGCGACCGGGTGCGGCACCGCCCGGTGCTGATCGCCGCCGACCTCGGGCGCGCCGCGCTGATCGCGTCGATCCCGGTGGCGGCGCTGTTCGGCGTGCTCGGCCTCCCCCAGCTGCTGGGCGTGGTGCTCGGCGTCGGCGTGCTGGCGGTGTTCTTCGACATCGCCCACCAGACCTACCTGCCGCGGCTCGTCGCGCCCGAGGACCTGCCGGACGCCAACGCCCGGCTGCACACGAACCTCTCGATGGCGGCGGTCGCCGGCCCGGGCCTGGCCGGGCTGATCATCTCGGCGCTCGGCACGACCGTGGCGCTGGCGGTCGACGCCGTCAGCTACCTGTGGTCGGCGCTGTGGCTGCGGCGGATCAGGACACCGGACGTGCGTCCCGAACCTCGGGACCGGCGGCTGCTGCGGGAGATCGGCGAAGGGCTGCGGGTCGTCCGCGGCAACCCCGTGCTGCTGGCGATCAGCTCGCACGGCGCGTTGTCGAGCTTCTTCCAGTCCGCCCACCTGGCGATCGTGATCGTGTTCCTGGCCAGGGACATCGGGCTTTCGCCGTGGGCGATCGGCCTGCTCAGCACCTCGACGCTGACCGGCGCACTCGTCGGCGGGCTCACCGCACGCCGGATCGGCGCGCGTTTCGGCGGGGCGCGGGCGCTGTGGGGCGCGGCGGTGCTGTTCGGCCTGGCCTACCAGCTCTACCCGCTGACGCGGCCCGGCTGGGCGCTCGCCTGTTACGTCGTCGCCGGGTTCTTCGCCAGCTTCGCCGTGATCGTGCTGAACGTCTTCAGCGCGAGCTTCCGGCAGACCGTCACACCCCCGGGGCTGCTGGGCCGGGTCACGTCGATCACGCACACGGTGATCCTCGGCGTCGTCCCGCTCGGCAGCCTCCTCGGCGGCGCGCTGGCCGCCGCGCTCGGCACGCGGACGACGTTGCAGCTCGCGGCGGCCGGCGTCCTAGCCTCGGCGGTGGTCATGGCGCGGGTGCGGAAGCTTCGGCTTTGAGGCCGTCGACGACCACCCGGACCAGGTGCGCACTGCCGGGCGCGTACCGCTCGACGGCCAGGCAGCCGACGATCAGGGCCCGCAGGTCGTCGGCGTCGATGTCCCGGCGGACGGCCCCCGCGGCCTGGGCGCGCGCGAGCAGCTCGCCGTACGCGGCGCGGAAGTCGTCCCCCGCGCCGGCCTTGAACGCGTGCCCGCCCGACTCCGCGAGGGCGTCGCAGATGGCGCGGTTGAGCGACGCCTGCTTGATCACGCGGACGAAGTAGCCGAAGAACGCCTCGCCGGGGTTCTCGGCCGTGGCGAGCTTGCGCGCTTCGTCGGCGAACTGCTCGATGCGTTCGAGGACGACGGCCTGGAAGAGCGCTTCCTTGCTGGGAAAGTGCCGGTAGACGGTCCCGGCGCCCACCCCGGCCAGGCGCGCGATGTCGTCGAGGGGCACGGCCAGCCCGTCGGCGGCGAACGCCTCTTCGGCGGCAGCCAGGACCTTCGCCCGGTTGCGCCGCGCGTCCGCGCGCATCTTCTCCATGTTCGTCTCCTCGTTGACAACCGGAACGCAGGCTCCGTATCGTCGAAAGCGGGTGCACCGTTCCGATTCAACGCCCAGCTTCCCAGGAGAATTCCGATGCCCGTGTCCCCGGCCCGCACCATTCACGCTGTCTGGGGTGCCTCGCGTGACGAAGGGCCGCGAGGCGATGCGCGCCCGTTTTCATCGCGCGGGCGCGACCCGCCGGATCACGTGATGGTGCTGACGGTGGAGGACGGGTTCATCACGCACACCCGCGACTACACCGACACCGCCGCGGTGGCCGAGCGGCTCAAGGTGTGGTCGCCTGCTGGCTCGTCGGGGGAATGAACAGCCGCTCGAACGTCGCTGTCGTCCAGTCCCACACGCCCGGGACCAGCAGCACGCCGAGCACCACGAACACCGGGAAGATCAGCCGCTTCTCGACCTTCTTGCCCGTCTTGAACCGCAGGGCCTTCGGGGGTCCCAGCTCGTACCAGGTCTCGCCCGCGATCGGGATGGGGAAGAGGAACGGGCAGCCGGACTCGGTCAGTGCGTCACCCAGGCAGTGGGTCAGGCAGCCCGCCGCCACCGCGATGCCGAGCCAGCCCGTGATCGACGCCAGCTCGCCCGTGCGGTCCGGTGGGGACGTGAAGAACCACCACGCCACCGCCGCGCCGCTCACCGGGAGGAGCCAGTCGCCCAGGGCGCCTTCCGCCAGCATCAAGCCGAAGATCACCACGCCGACGACCGCCCACGGGCCGCCGGCCGTGGTGCCCCACGACGTCAGCAGGCCCAGGCCCGCGGCGAACAACACCGTGTGCGAGAGGTGGCGGTGCTGGCCCGTCACCTTCTCGTCGCGCGGGCCCTTGGTCAGCGCGTAGAATGCCGCCGAGACGCGGCGCAGCAGCCACGACAACGCGCCCGTCAGCCAGCCGAGGAGGCGTGACGCGCTCGCGCCGGGGTGGTCCAGGTCGGGCAGCAGGGCGAACCCGGCCGTCGTGGCCGCGAAGACCACCGCCTGGTGCACCGAACCGGCCCCGGCCGCGGGCGCCAGGGCCAAGCCCGCGCACCAGCCGGTCAGGGCATGCGTCCGCCCCATCATCGTGCCGCCCCCAAGGTCCACGCACCGAAATCAGTCCGCGGAACCGTAGCGGGCGGTCAGGCTTGGGGGTCCTCCGACACGCTCAGGTGTTCGGCCACGCCGGTGAGCTCGATCACTCGGCTCACCGCGGGGCTCGGGACGACCTCGAGCTCGACTTCCTGCTCGCCGGCCTGGCGTTGTGCGCGGAGCACCACGTTCAGCGCGGAGGAATCGAAGAAGGTCACCCCGGTCAGATCGGCCACGACCCGCTGCGAACGCTTGTCCGCGATCAGCCCCGCCAGGGCCTCCTGCAGCTGCGGACTGGTGAGCAGGTCGAGCTCGCCGGTGACCACCACCCGGGTCGCGTCGGTGTCCAGCGTGATGCCGAACCCGGGCGGGGTGGCGTTCTGGTCGGCTGCGGGCATGCAGTTTCTCCTCGTCAGGCGCTGCTCCTGCGCCGGGTACGCGCCTGGTGTGTCAAGCGGCATCCGTGTCACCGTGCCTTCCCGAGCTCGCTCCGGGGCACGGTCAAGGCAACTCCGGGGCCAACCCTAGCCCAGGATGCGGCCGGGCCCGCCACGGCCGCCGCCCTTTGGTCCTGACTCTTCACTTGTGATCTGATCCTGCCTGGTCACGGCGATGTTCAGTGCGCACTCATCGCCTTCCGGGCCGCCCTGCGCTGGCGCAGGAACAGCTGCCGCCGCTCGATCTCGCCGAGGCCGCCCCAGATGCCGTACGGCTCCTGCACGGTCATCGCGTGCTGGCGGCACTGGGCCAGCACCGGGCAGGCCTGGCAGATGGCCTTCGCCCGGGTTTCGCGCCGCTCACGCGCCGAGCCCCGCTCGTTGTCGGTGTGGAAGAACAAGCTGCTGTCCGCGCCCCGGCACGAACCGTTCAGCTGCCATTCCCACTCTTCGGCAACCACGTTCGGCAGCCGGCTCACGTCAGCCATGTCGTCCCCGCCCTTCCCAGGATCAGCATGTCGATCGCTACATGCCCGCCGGTGGAGCGGATCAAACGCGGGTTTGGTTTGCTCACCCCACGGGCATCTCGCTGACCGGGCGTCGGAGGACACCACCTCTTCCCCCAGCGCGAGTGCGGAGAAAGGAACAAACGTGGAGGAAAACGCCCCGCTCGTGCCGGAAGGCGCGCAGGTCATCGAGGTGCGGACGGCCGCGATCCCGCACGTCGTGCCGACCCTGCGGACCATCGTGGCCGACATCGCGATGCGCCAGGACTTCGACCTGGACGCCGTCGAAGACCTCCGGATGGCGGTGGACGAAGCCTGCTCGCTGCTGCTGCCCGCCAGCTCGGACGGCAAGCTCACCTGTGTCTTCTCCTGGAACGGGCCGCGGATCGAGGTCTCCGTCTCAGTGCTTTCCGACACTCCGGACCACGAGGACGACTCCGGCCTCTCGTGGCAGCTGCTCACCGCGCTCGCGACGTCGGCCGAGCGCATCGTGACCCCCGAGGACGGCCGTTTCCTGTCCCGGGTCGACCTCGTCCGGGAGAGCCAGGCGGCGGACTCGTGAGCGATCCCGCCGGGCGCAGCGGGGACGACTCCGACGTCGGCGCGCTGTTCGCTCGCCTCGCCGAGCTGCCCGCGGACGCCCCGGAGCGCGAACGCATCCGTGACACGCTCGTGCGCACGCACCTGGAGCTGGCGCGCAACCTGGCGCGGAAGTTCCGCAACCGGGACGAGGCGATGGAGGACCTGGTCCAGATCGCCACGGTCGGGCTGATCCACGCCGTCGACCGGTTCGACCCGGAGCAGGGCACCGACTTCCTGGCGTTCGCCGTGCCGACCATCTCCGGCGAGCTGCGCCACCACTTCCGGGACAACAGCTGGTCGGTGCGGGTGCCGCGACGGCTCAAGGAGCTGAACGCGAACATCTCCGCCGCGCGTGAGGAGCTGACGGTGCAGCTGTCGCGTGCGCCGAAGCCGAGCGAGATCGCCTCGCGCCTCGGGGTGCCGATCGAGGACGTCTACGAGGGTCTTCGCGCTGGTCAGGGCCGCTACGGCGCGTCGCTCGACCACCTGCTGGAGAACGCCGCGCACACGCGGTTCGGGGCGCCGGACGCCGAGCTGGGCCAGGCGGAGCTGCGCGAGGCGCTGCGGCCGATGCTGGACAGCCTGCCGGACCGGGAGCGCAAGATCGTCGCGCTGCGCTTCGGCTCCGGGATGAGCCAGTCGGACATCGCGCGCCGCGTCGGGGTCTCCCAGATGCAGGTGTCGCGGTTGCTGGCTGCGACCCTGAAGAAGCTGCGTTCGGGCCTGGACGAATCCGAGCTCGCCGACGGCACCTGATTAGCCGCTGGGACGCTTGGGTACTTCGCGGACGGTACCGAACCCACGGGAGGGGGACCATGACGATGTCGAAGACGCCGCAGCGCACGGCCGAGCCGGCCGCGCCGCTGACGGTGGTCCTCCCGGCCGACGTGACGGCCCCGGCGCTGGCGCGCTGCGAAGTCCGCCGGGCGCTGCTCGGCTTCGGCCTGACCGAGCGGCAGCTCGCGGACGTCCTGCTGGCGACGTCGGAGCTGGTCACCAACGCTTTCGAGCACGGCGAGAAGCCGGAGCGGATGGAGCTGGCCTACACCGGTGAGCACTTCACGCTGCGGGTCTACGACACCGGCCGGATGCTTCCCGAGCTGCGGGCGCCGTCGCCGGCCGAAGCGCGCAGCCGCGGCCTGGTGCTCGTCCAGGCACTGTCGGAGGACTGGGGCTTCGCACGCTGCTCCGGCGGCAAGTTCGTCTGGGCGGTCTTCCGCATCCCAGCCGCCTGATCAGCCGTCCAGGAGCTCCCGCGCCGCCTCGGTCTCCCCGATCCGCTGCCGGAACGGCTTCCGCTCGAGCGCGTCGACGATCGCTTCCAGCACCCCGCGCAGCGGGTACGGCAGCTCGGCTTCGAGGGCTTCCGACGCCTGGGTGGTCGCCGTCCACTCGGCTTCGATCAGCGGGAGCAGCTCGCGCGTCTTCGCGGTGAGCGACACGATCCGCTGCCGGGCGTCCGCGCCCGGTTCGAGCCCGACGAGCCCGGCGCGGTTCATCTGCGCGACGGTCTGGCTGGCCGCCGAGTGCGTCACGCCCATCTCCGCGGCGAGGTCGCGGATGGCCAGCGGACCGCGCGCGAGCAGCGCCCGCACCACCCCCGAGTACCGCGGGCGGTAGTCGTCGAGGCCGATGTCGGCGAGGAACTTCGCGACGTCGCCCTCGAGGATCTCGAGGACGTGCCGCATCCGGGTCCCGAGCCCGTCCGGACCCGATGTCATCGCCATGACCGCCGATCATAGGTGTGCTTGGATCGCGGCATGGAGAACCGGAAGATCACCCGGCTGGGCCGCGAAGTGTCCGTCGTCGGGCTCGGCTGCTGGCAGCTCGGCGCGGACTGGGGCGAGGTCGACGAGAGCGACGCGCTGGCGGTGCTGCACGCGGCGGCCGACGCCGGCGTCACCTTCTTCGACACCGCGGACGTCTACGGCGACGGCCGCAGCGAGCGGCTGGTCGGCCGGTTCCTCGCCGAGCGCGGCGACGTCTTCGTGGCGACGAAGATGGGCCGGCGCGTCGACCAGGTGCCGGAGAACTACGTCCGGGCGAACTTCCGCGAGTGGAACGACCGGTCGCGCCGCAACCTCGGGGTGGACACGCTCGACCTCGTCCAGCTGCACTGCCCGCCGACGCCGGTGTACTCCTCCGACGCGGTGTACGACGCCCTGGACGAGATGGTGGCCGAGGGCCGGATCAAGGCGTACGGCGTGAGTGTCGAGACTTGTGACGAGGCGCTGACGGCGTTGGCGCGGCCGCACGTCGCTTCCGTCCAGATCATCCTCAACTGCCTGCGGCTCAAGCCCCTCGAGCGGGTGCTGCCCGCGGCCGCGGAGGCGGGCGCCGGGATCATCGCGCGAGTGCCGCTGGCCTCGGGCCTGCTGTCCGGGCGCTACACGGCGTCGACGACGTTCGCCGAGAACGACCACCGGAACTTCAACCGCCACGGCGAGGCGTTCGACGTCGGCGAGACGTTCGCGGGCGTGCCGTTCGACGTCGGGCTGGCGGCCGTCGAGCGGCTGCGCGGGCTGGTGCCGGCGGACCAGACGCTCGCGCAGTTCGCGCTGCGCTGGATCATCGACCAGCCGGGCGTGAGCACGGTGATCCCGGGCGCGCGCAACGCGGCACAGGCGTCGGCGAACACCGCGGCGGCCGCGCTGCCGCCGTTGCCGGCCGAGGCGCTGGCGGGTGTCCGGGAGACTTACGACGAGCTGGTCCGGCCGCTGGTGCACGATCGCTGGTAGGCCCGGCATGATGGGCCGATGATGACGCCCGAAGAGCTCCTGACGACCACCAGGACCGTGCGCAAACGGCTCGACTTCGACCGGCCCGTGCCGCTCGACCTGGTCAAACACTGCGTCCAGGTCGCGCTGCAGGCGCCGAGCGGCTCCAACACCCAGCGGTGGCAGTGGCTGGTCGTCACCGACCCTGGCCGGCGAGCGGCGCTCGGCCGGATCTACAGCCGGGCGTGCCACGAGTACCTGGAGTCGCCGAGCGCGGCCGGCAAGCAGTTCGCGGACGACCCGACACGCGCGCCGGTGCAGCAGCGGGTCGGCGACAGCGTCGCGTACCTGGCCGACCGGATGGGTGACGTCCCGGTGCTGGTGGTGCCGTGCCTCGAAACGCCGTCGGCCGAGCTGCCGGCGGGCAACCAGGCGGGCCTGTGGGCTTCGCTGCTGCCGGCGGTGTGGAGCTTCATGCTGGCGGCGAGGTCGGTGACGCTGGGCACGGCGTGGACAACGCTGCACCTGAAGTACGAGCAGGAGGCGGCCGAGGTGCTGGGCCTGCCGAAGAACGTCCACCAGGCAGCACTGATCCCGACGGCGTTCTACACGGGCGACACGTTCAAACCCGCGGCGCGGCAGCCGCTCGAGGATGTGTTGCACCTCGACCGCTGGTGAACGCGTGAAAGCCTCCTTGCCGGGGCTTGGGGACGTCGGCAAGGAGGCGATCACGGCCCGTCGGCCGTCCGGTGGCTCAGCCCGTGTACGCCTTGAAGATGTTCGTGAACTCGTACAGCGACTGGGAAATCCCCGAGCACGTCGCCACCGCGCCGCCGCCCGGGCAGCCGCCGTTGTCGCGGCCCGCCGACCAGAAGCCGATGCTGGCCACGTGGTTGGCCTGGGCGAACGACAGCAGCTGACGCGCCGCCGCCTGGTCCGTCACCGAACCCGTGTCGTTGCGGCCGATCATCGGGGTCAGGCCGAGCGACGCCTTGATCTGCGAGTCGGACTTCGACGGCCAGATCGTCTTCATCTGCCCCAAAGTCGCGTTCGCCGCGGACACCAGCGCGTCGCCCCACGAGCCGCTGTAGCCGAAGTCCATCAGCATCGGGTTGACGACCACGGTCAGCCCGCGTGACGCCGCGTCCTGCAGGATCGACACCGAGAACGGGTCCATTCCGTAGTCCTGGCCCTGGATCCGCATCGTGTAGCTGATGTGCGTCCCGCGTTGCTGCTGCAGCCGCAGCAACGCCTGGTTCACCATGGCCGTCGGGATCGACGCCTCCACGTCGACGTCCAGGCTGTTGCTGCCGACCGCGTCCAGCGTCTTCACGTACGCGTTGTACAGCGCGTCCACCGAGCCGCAGACGTTCTCCAGGTACGGCCCCAAAGCGCCGCCCGAAGCCACCGTGACGCCGCCGCCCAGGCCGCGCAATGCGTTGACGTCGTTGATGATCCGCGAGTCCAGCAACGGAACCGTGCCGCCCCACTGCGGGTCGCAGCCGAGGCTGCTGCCGAGCGCGAAGGCGAGTGTGAAGTTCTTCTGGCCGGTCGCGTTCGCCACCGAGACCAGCGACGGGGTCGCCATCGTGATGTCGATGTACGGCGAAACCCGCGCGCTGCCCCCGGTCGGCGGCGGCGTGGTGGTGGTCGTGGGTGGCGTGGTGAGCGTGGTCGGGGTGGTGGTCGGCACGGACGTCCCGGCGCACGGCTGGCCGTTCAGCTTGCAGTTCGCGGGCAGGCCGCCGCCGCTGACCAGGAACCCGAAGCTCGTCGACGCGCCCGCGGCGACCGAGCCGTTGTACTCGCGGTTGGCGAACGAGTGGTGCGAGCCGGCCGGGGTGTCGAGCGCGTCCCAGTAGGACCCGAGCGTCGAGCCCGACGGCAGGTCGAACTCCAGCTTCCAGCTCGTCAGCGCGGACGTGCCCGCGCTGATCGTGTACTTCGCCTGGTAGCCGGAGCCCCAGTCGGAGTCCTTGGTGAACGCCGCCGACGGCGCGGTGGCGGCCGTCGCCGGGGAAACGACGAGGACCGTCGCCACCGCGAGCATCGTCGCGGCGAGTGCGAGCTTGGCTTTCACAGCGCCTCCTCAGCGCACGGTCAGGGTGAGCCGCTGGATGCCCCAGGCGTCGGCTTGCGAGCCGGGCAGCCAAACGTCGACGATGTCGTCCTTGATCCAACTGCCGATGTCCGCCGCGTAGCACTCGCCGTAGCCCGGCACCGAGAACCTGGTGCCCCACGGGATGATCCGCGCGTCGACCGCGCAGAACCCCGGCCCGGCGCTGTACCCCAGCGCGGTCTGCGCGACGTCGTTGTAGGACGTGACGCGGTAGTTCAGCGTGGTGCCGGCCGGGATCCGGTAGGCGGCGAGGTGGTTGCCGCTGTCGAGGCGGTAGGCGGTGGAGATCTGGCCGAGCGAGCCGGGCGAGTTGTCCTCCGCCGTCATCGCGTAGAGCTGGTAGTTCGCGTTCTGGCACGGGCTCGCGTCGGTGACGGTGAGCGTCGGCTGGCCCCAGTCGCTGATCCACTGCAGGGCCTGGCCGTTGCGGAACGCGCGGTAGGCCTTCGCGCCGGAGACGCGCGCGAAGGTGAAGGTGACCTTGCCGTCGGCGCCCAGCCCGCCGGCGACCGAACCGGGCGCGGGCAGGCGGTTGCTCACGTTCGCGGCGCCGACGAGCGTGCCGGGTCCGTGGCCGCCGGTGACCGGGCGGTCCGGGATGGTGCCTTGGTAGAAGTGCTGGCAGGCGGGCAAAGCGGCCGCCGACGCGGGCGCGGCGGGGGCGACGAGGAGGCTGCCGGCGGTGAGGGCCGCCAGCCCGAGGACCCTGGCGAAGCGCATGACGGAGAGACCTCCGTGGTGGGGACCGGGGTGGAGGTGACGCAGGTGGGGAGGTGCGGGTTCGCCGCGCACCTGACGTTAAGTGGCCTGGACCACACAGTCAATAGGTCTAGACCTTTAAGTTTCCCGAGCGCCCCAAGGCGGCCTTGGTTGCGTTGGGCGCACCGAAGGCCGCCTTGGGTGCGTCCAACGCACCGAAGGCCACATTGGGGTGCTTTGGGCCTACCGGAAGCTCACCAGCAGTTCGGCGATCTGCGCGGGATGGCTCAGCGGCGCGCAGTGCGGGCCGTCGACCTCGTCGGGCTCGATGCCCAGCCGCTCCCGGGCGATCCGGCGCTGGAAGTCCGGGGTGAAGAACCGGTCGTCACGGCACAGCACGACCCGGGTCGGGACGTCCGGGTGGGCCGCCAGGGGCCACGGCTCGTCCCACTCCTTGCTCACCTGGTCACGCCCGTGCGCCTGACACTCCGAAGCGAGCGTCTCCGAGACGCCGTTGAAGTACGTCTCCTCCTCGGTAAGACCCTTCGGCGCCTGGAAGCCGGTGTTGCCCCACCACTGGCCCGGCGGCTCCCCCGGCGCCGGGATCATCCCGGCCAGGTAGACGAGCAGCCGCGCGCGCACCTTCGAAGCCACCAGCGGTGCGGTGAACCCGCCGTACGAATGCCCGACCACGGCGACGTCCGAGGTGTCGTCCACCGCCGCCAGCACCGCGTCGGTGAAGTCGGCGAGCCCGGCCGACGGGTCGGTGATCGGCAGGTCCGGCGCGACGAAGCCGTGACCGCGGGCGACCAGCTCCGGGCCGAGCAGGTGGAAGTCCCAGCCGCTGCCGCCGCCACCGTGGACCAGCACGAAGGTCGTCATGCCGGCCAGCTCAGCAGCGGCGGAGCATGTCCGTCAAGGCGGTCTTCTCGCCTTGGGTGACGGTCAGGCCGTAGTAGTGCTTCACCACGATCCAGTCGGTCGCGTAGGCGCACCAGAACGCCACGAGCGGCGGTTTCCACTGGTCCGGCGCCTTGTCGCTCTTCTGCTGGTTGAGGTTGTCGGTGACGGCGAACAGCTGCGGCCGCGTCAGGTCGTTCGCGAACTGCTCGCGCTTCTCGGTCGTCCACGTCTTCGCGCCGCTCGCCCACGCCTGCCCGAGCGGGACCATGTGGTCGATGTCGAGGTCGGTCGCCTTGGTCCAGGTCTCGTCGTCGTAGACGCTCTTCCACGTCCCGGACGTCGCCTTGCAGTCCTTGTCGGTCTTGACGTCCGCGCCGGCGCGCTTGAGCACGACTTCACGCGTGTCACAGCCTGACCCCTGACTGGCCCAGTGCGGGAACTTCTCACGCGAATACCCGTCCATGGACGTCCGCGCGGCGATGGTCAGCTCGCCGAGCTGCTTCTCCGCGTCGGCGGCGGAGACCGGAACCGGTGCCGAGGACGACGACGGGGTCGCGCCGGCTCCGCGGCTCGTCACCCAGTACCCGAAGAGCGCGACCGCGAGGATCGCGACTACCAGCAGGATCCGATGCGTCACGCTGAGCCGAAAGGCGCGTGCGGCCACGAATTTCTCCTCTCACCTGCGGGTGCGCGCGGCGTAGTGTCGCCTCTGCCGGCCCGGGACAACCGCGTCGACACGACGACCTGGCGCGAATGTGACCTCGCCCACCCAAGGCATGAGCTGTCACACCGAGCCGATCAACTGCGACTACCGGAGCAGGACCCATCCGGAGGGAGCAGCCGATGCCCGGCCGGCTCAAGAAGTTCGACGAGTTTTTCCAGCGCAAGGCCGCCGAGGGCGGCAATGTCGTTGCCATGGCCAGGATGGGCTCGGCCCTGCGCGAAAGCGGGCAGCTCACCGAGGCCGAGACGTGGTTCCGCAAGGCCGCCATGGGCGGTGACCGCGTCTCGATGACGGCGCTGGCCCACCTGCTCGCCGAGCGCGGCGAGCGGGACGAGGCCGAGCGCTGGTACCACGAGGCGGCGCTGGCCGGCGACCCGCACGGGATGCTGAACCTGGCCCGGTCGTACGAGCGGCGCGGGAAGCGCGAGGACGCCCAGCACTGGTACGCCGAGGCCGCCCGCACCGGCGACCTGCCGTCGATCGCCTCGCTCGGGCACATGCTGCGTGAGCAGGGGAAGGTCGAGGAGGCCGAGTCGTGGCTGCGGCAGGCCGCCGACGCCGGGATCACCGCCGCGATGATCGACCTCGGCGTGGTGCTGCGTGACCGCGGCCAGGCCGCGGAGGCGGCCCGGTGGTGGCGGTCGGCCGTGCTGGCCGGCGACCTCGCGGCCACCTGCCAGCTGGGCCGGCAGGCCGAGCGGCTCGGCCGGCCGGCGGACGCCGAGTCCTGGTACCGCCAGGGCGCGGGCGGCGGGCACGTCGAGGCGGTCGTGCGGCTCGGGCTGCTGCTGCACCGCCGCGGCGACCTCGAAGAAGCCGAGAGCTGGTACCTCGACGCCGCCGAGCGCGGCGACCCCGCGGCCATGACGAACCTCGGCGTGCTCGCCCGCAACCGGGGCGACGAGGGGGAGGCCGCCGCCTGGTACCGCAAGGCCGCCGAGCACGGCAGCGTCCCCGCGCTGACCAACCTCGGGCACCTCGCCGAGCACCGCGAGGACCTCGCCGGGGCCGAGCAGTGGTTCCGCCGGGCCGCCGAAACCGGCGACGTCCAGGGCATGCTCAGCCTGGCCCGGATGCTGCGGTCGCGGGGTGCCGCCCAGGAGGCCGAACAGTGGCTCGCCCGTGCGGAGCACGTCCAGGAGGACCGAGCGCACCATTTCTGACCGTTCGATCTATTGTGTGATCCAACTCACAGCTCTAACCTGGGGTGCGCTCCCACCACCGAGCAGCTGCCCCGAGGAAGTGCCGCGATGTCGTGGTCACCGAATCACCCGGACTCCGTAGACGCCCTCTTCGCGCGCCGCGAGGCGCCGGTGCTCGCCCTGGCCGGCGACGCCCGCGCGGTCGCCGAGGCGTGCCACGGCATGGCCCGCCGCTTCCACCGCGGCGGCAAGCTCGTGGTGTTCGGCAACGGCGGCCCGAGCACCGACGCCCAGCACGTGGCGGTCGAGTTCGTCCACCCGGTGATCGTCGGCAAGCGCGCGCTCCCGGCGTTGTCGCTGACGGCCGACGTCGCGACGGTCACCGGGATCGCCAACCGCGTCGGCCTCGAAGACGTCTTCGCCCACCAGCTGCGGATCATCGGCGAACCCGCCGACATCGCGCTGGGCATCTCCACCGACGGCGAGTGCGCCAACGTCCGCCGCGCCCTCGAGACGGCCCGCGACCTGGGGATGTTCACTGTTGCGCTGACCGGTCGCAACGGCGGCGCCATGGCCACGACTACTGGGCTGGACCACGTCTTCACCGCCCGCTCCGACGACCCGCGCGTGGTCAAGGAGGTCCACGTGACCACCTACCACGTGCTGTGGGAGCTGGTGCACGTCTTCCTGGAGCAACCCGGCCTGCTGGAGGTGGCGTCGTGAGCGCCCGTGACGCCGACAGAGACGTCGGCCCCGTCTGCCACGACGGGGTGTGCATCACCTGCTCCGACACCGCGGTCGAAGTGACCGTAGTCGAACTCCTGGACCTCGGGTTCGCCGTCGTGGACACCGGGTCGGGCCGGGAAGAGGTGAGCGTGGCGCTGGTTTCGGCCGGTGTCGGCGACCGAATCCTGGTGCACGCCGGAGAAGCCATCGCTCGTCTGGAGAATCCCTAACCCAGGGAGTTGACGCGCCATGACACGGGAGCACACCCCCGTGGGCGCGGACGGTCTCGAAGCGCTGTACCCGTTCCTCTACGCGGGTTCCAGCGACCTCGACGCCGTCCTCCGCCAGGTTGAACAGTCCACTGTGGACAAGGTGCGGGAGATCGTCGCGCTGCGGGCCCAGGTGCTCACGGCCGACCGCGACCGCCTGTTCGCGTGCGCGCAGGACCTCGCACGCGCGTTCGCCGGCGGCGGGCGCCTGCTCGCCTTCGGCAACGGCGGGAGCTCGACCGACGCCCAGGACCTCGCGAGCCTGTTCCTCAGCCCGGCGGGCGACGCGAAGCCGTTGCCCGCCTTCGGGTTGACGAACGACATCGCGGTGGTGACCGCCCTGTCCAACGACATCGGGTTCGACGTCGTGTTCGCCCGCCAGATCGGCGCGTTCGGGCGGCCCGGCGACATCGCGGTGGGCCTGTCCACCAGCGGGAACTCCGCGAACCTGGTGCGCGCCTTCGACGAAGCCGCCCGGCGCGGCCTGGTGACGGTCGGTGTCGCCGGGTACGACGGCGGGAAGATGGCCGAGCTCGACAGCATCGACCACCTCTTCGTCGTCCCGTCCCCTTCCGTGCACCGCATCCAGGAAGCCCAGACGACCCTCTACCACGCGCTGTGGGAGCTGACCCTCGGCGCGCTCGACGACCTCGCCAAGGGTGATCAGCCGTGACGCATGCCGCAGAACAGACCGAAGAGCAGCCCATCCACGTCCTCTGGATCAACGCCGGCCTCTCGTGCGACGGCGACTCCGTCGCGCTGACCGCCGCCACCCAGCCGAGCATCGAGGAGATCGTCCTCGGTGTCCTGCCCGGCCTGCCCAAGATCGCGGTCCACTGGCCGCTGATCGACTTCGAATGCGGCCCCGACAAGGGGGCCGACACGTTCATCGAGTGGTTCTACAAAGCCGACCGCGGTGAGCTGGAGCCGTTCGTCCTGGTCGTCGAGGGCTCGATCCCGAACGAGGCGATCAAGGAGGAGGGCTACTGGTGCGGGTTCGGGAACAACCCCGAGACCGGCCAGCCGATGACGACGAGCGAGTGGCTCGACCGCCTGGCGCCCAAGGCCTTGGCCGTGATGGCCGTCGGCACCTGCGCCACCTACGGCGGCATCCACGCGATGGAGGGCAACCCGACCGGCGCCATGGGCGTGCCCGACTACCTGGGCTGGGACTGGAAGTCCGGGGCCGGCATCCCGATCGTCTGCGTGCCCGGCTGCCCGACCCACCCGGACAACCTGTCCGAGACCATCACCTACCTGCTCTACCAGGCCGCCGGCCAGGCGCCGATGATCCCGCTCGACGACCACCTGCGGCCGCAGTGGCTCTTCGGCGCGACCGTGCACGAAGGCTGCGACCGCGGCGGCTACTACGAGCAGGGTGAGTTCGCCACCGAGTACGGCTCGCCGAAGTGCCTGGTGAAGCTGGGCTGCTGGGGCCCGGTCGTGAAGTGCAACGTGCCCAAGCGCGGCTGGATCAACGGCGTCGGCGGCTGCCCCAACGTCGGCGGGATCTGCATCGGCTGCACCATGCCGGGCTTCCCGGACAAGTTCATGCCGTTCATGGACGAGCCGCCGGGCGCGAACGTGTCGTCGCTGGCCAGCGGCGCGTACGGGTCGGTGATCCGGCGCCTGCGGAAGATCACCGAACGCAAGCTCGACAAGGAGCCGAAGTGGCGGCACACGGGCAAGAAGCTCCACACCGGCTACCAGTCCACGTGGCGCTGAAAGGGGTTTGGTCATGACCGAAATGAAGGACAGGACCGACCTCGTCGAGATGGCGTGGGACCCGATCACCCGGATCGTCGGCAGCCTCGGGATCTACACGAAGATCGACTGGGCGGCCAAACGCGTCGTCGAGTGCCACAGCACGTCGTCGGTCTTCCGCGGCTACAGCATCTTCATGAAGGGCAAGGACCCGCGCGACGCGCACTTCATCACCAGCCGGATCTGCGGGATCTGCGGCGACAACCACGCGACGTGCTCGGTGTACGCCCAGAACATGGCCTACGGCGTGCGCCCGCCGCACCTCGGCGAGTGGATCATCAACCTCGGCGAGGCCGCCGAATACATGTTCGACCACAACATCTTCCAGGAGAACCTCGTCGGGGTCGACTACTGCGAGAAGATGGTCGCCGAGACCAACCCCGGAGTGCTGGAGCTGGCCAACCGCACCGAGGCGCCGCACGCCGGCGACCACGGTTACCGCACCATCGGCGACATCATGCGCTCGCTCAACCCGCTGGAGGGCGAGTTCTACCGCGAAGCCCTCCAGGTGTCCCGCAGCACGCGCGAGATGTTCTGCCTGATGGAAGGCCGGCACGTCCATCCGTCCACTTTGTACCCCGGCGGTGTCGGCACGGTCGCCACCGTGCAGCTGTTCACCGACTACCTGACCCGGCTCATGCGTTACGTCGAGTTCATGAAGCGCTGCCTGCCGATGCACGACGACCTCTTCGACTTCTTCTACGAAGCCCTGCCCGGCTACGAAGAGGTCGGCCGGCGGCGGATCCTGCTCGGCTGCTGGGGCAGCCTGAACAACCCCGAGTACTGCGACTTCACCTACGAGAACATGGAGGCCTGGGGCCGGAAGATGTACGTCACGCCCGGCGTGGTCGTCGATGGCGAGCTCGTCACGACCAGCCTGGTCGACATCAACCTCGGCATCCGGATCCTGCTCGGCAGCTCGTTCTACGAAGACTGGGCCGACCAGCCGATGTTCGTCACGCAGGACCCGCTGGGCAACCCGGTCGACCAGCGCCACCCGTGGAACCAGCACACGATCCCACGCCCGGCGAAGCGCGACTTCGAGGGCAAGTACTCGTGGACGATGTCGCCGCGCTGGTTCGACGGCAAGGACCACCTCGCCCTCGACACCGGCGGCGGCCCGATCGCGCGCCTCTGGGTCACCGCGCTGGCCGGGCTCGTCGACACGCCGTACCTGAAGTCGACCGGCCACAGCGTCAAGATCTCGCTGCCGCGCACGGCGACCAAGCCCGAAGCCGAGTTCGAGTGGAAGATCCCGAAGTGGAGCAACGCGCTCGAGCGCAACCGCGCGCGGACGTACTTCCAGGCGTACGCGGCGGCGCTGGCCCTGCACTTCGCCGACCAGGCCCTCGGTGAGGTCCGCCAGGGCAAGACCAAGACGTGGGAGCCGTTCAAGGTCCCCGACGAAGGCGTGAGCTGCGGCTTCACCGAGGCGGTCCGCGGCGTGCTCTCGCACCACATGGTGATCAAGGGCGGCAAGATCGCGAACTACCACCCGTACCCGCCGACGCCGTGGAACGGCAGTGTCCGCGACAGCTTCGGCACGCCGGGGCCGTACGAGGACGCCGTGCAGAACACACCGATCTTCGAGGAGAACACGCAGGAGAACTTCAAGGGCATCGACATCATGCGCGCGGTCCGCAGCTTCGACCCGTGCCTGCCCTGCGGCGTGCACATGTACACCGGCAAGGGCAAGGTCGTCGAGCGGCTGCACACCCCGCACGCGTTCGGCGGGGAGCTCGGATGACGGAGGTCGACCGGGTCGGCGAGCGCATCGAGCAGCTGCTGGGCGAGCTTTCGGGCAAGGACGCCGAGCTCGCCGAGGAGCTCGTCCACACGCTGCTCGAGTTCTACGGCGCTGGCCTGGCCCGGATCGTCGAAGCCGTCGACCGGCCGCTGCTGGACCGCCTCGCCGAGGACGACCACGTCCGCGGCCTGCTCGTGCTGCACGACCTGCACCCGAAGTCGACGCACGAGCGGGTCGCCGAAGCCCTCGACAAGGTCCGGCCGTACCTGGGTTCACACGCCGGCGACGTCGAGTTCGTCGGGATCGACGACGGTGTCCTGCGGCTGCGGCTGCAGGGCACCTGCGACGGCTGCCCGTCCTCGACGGTCACCGCGAAGTACGCCATCGAACGCGTCGTCAGGGAAGCGGCGCCGGAGATCTCCGACGTCGTCGTCGAAGGGGTGGTGGAAGACGCCGGTCCGGGTGGGCGTCCGCTGCTGCCGCTGTGCCCCGTGGAGGTCCCGTGACCGGCGGCCTGCGCAGGTTCCGCACTCCCGCCCCGCGCGCCGCGCCGGGTGAGAAGTGCGAGATGTGCGCGGAGCCGATCGGGTCGGAGCACGGGCACGTCATCGACCTCGAGTCCCGCACGATCATGTGCGCCTGCCGGGGCTGCTACCTGCTCTTCACCCACCGCGGCGCGGGCGGGAAGCGGCACCGGGCGGTGCCGGACCGGGTCCGGCACTTCCCTCGCTTCGGCCCGGGCCCGGCGTTGTGGGAGTCCGCCGGGATCCCGGTCCGGACGGCGTTCCTGTTCCGCAACTCCGTGCAGGACCGCGTGGTCGCGTTCTACCCGAGCCCGGCAGGGGCGACCGAGTCCCTGCTCCCGCTGGGCACCGGTGACGACCTGCTCGCCGACCTCGCCGACGACGTCGAAGCGCTGCTGCTGAACCAGCTCGATCTGGGCTTCGAGGCCTTCCTGGTGCCGATCGACGTCTGCTACGAGCTGGTCGGGCTCGTCCGGACGACCTGGCGAGGCTTCGACGGCGGCGCCGAAGCGCACGAGGCCATCGACGGCTTCTTCGCTCGGTTACGGGAGCGCAGCGATGGCTGAGCTGACCTTCGACTGCGTCGACGTCCGGCCGCTGAAGTACGCGGCTTCGCCGACGCTGGCGTTCAAGCTGCGGATCACCGAGCTGTCCGGGCAGCCGGTGCACGCGATGGTGCTGCGCGTCCAGATCCGCATCGAGCCACAGCGCCGCCGCTACTCCGACGACGAGTCCGAGCTGCTCACCCACCTCTTCGGCGAGCGCTCCCGGTGGGGCGAGACGCTGAAGCCGTTCCAGTTCACGACGGTTTCGGTGACGGTGCCCGGGTTCTCCGGCGCCACCGAAATCGACGCCGAGGTCCCGTGCACCTACGACCTCGAAGTCGCGGCGGGCAAGTACTTCCACGCGCTCTCCGAGGGTGTGGTGCCGATGGTGCTGCTGTTCAGCGGCACCGTGTTCGGCAAGGGCGGGCCGGGGTTCTGGGTCGAGCAGATCCCGTGGCACACCCAGGCCGAGGTCCGGATGCCGGTGGGCGTCTGGGAGGAGCTGATGGCGCGGTACTTCCCGAACGTCGCGTGGGTCAAGCTGCCGCGCGAGACGGTGGACGCGCTGCTCAAGTACAAGGCGCGGCATGCGATCCCGACCTGGGAAGCCGCGATCGAGCAGCTGCTGGCGGGTGCGCCGTGAACGTTCTCGAGCAGGCCCGCGCGGTCGGTGACGCCATGCTCTACGAGGGTTATCTCCTCTACCCGTACCGGGCGTCGGCGCCGAAGAACCGCGTGCGCTGGCAGTGGGGTGTGCTGGTGCCGCCGTCGTACGCGTCGGCGGAGATCGGCGAGCACGCCTCGGCCCGCGTCGAATGCGTTCTCGAACCCCTCGAGCACACGATCCTGCGGATCAAGCTGCGGTTCCTGCAAGCTCGGCCCCGGCACGACACGTGGGACGAAGCCGACGAGCACGAGATCGACTTCGAGCTGCCGCTGTCCGAGCTGCCGGTCGAAAGGCCGTTCCAGCGGGAGCTGTCCGGCGTCCTCACCGCCCGGGTCGACCCGCTCGACGGGCCGTTCGGCGGCACCCGGCTGCGGGTCGAGGTGCACAACACGACGTCGTGGCATTCCGACGGCGTCCGCGAGCACGCCCTCCGCCATTCGCTGCTGGCCGCGCACCTCGTGCTCAGCGTGGACACCGGGCACTTCCTGTCGATGCTCGACCCGCCGGAGTGGGCGAAACCGGCGGTCGAAGCCTGCCGGCAGGAGCGGCTGTGGCCGGTGCTGATCGGCGACACCTCGCGCAGCACGGTGATGCTCGCGTCGCCGATCATCCTCTACGACAACCCGTCGATCGCGCCGGAAAGCCCGGGTGACCTCTTCGACGGCACCGAGATCGACGAGATCCTGACCCTGCGCACGATGACGCTCACCGACGAGGAAAAGCGCGAGGCCCGGGCCACCGACCCGCGTGCGGCGGCGATCCTCGACCGCGTCGACACGATGCCGCCGGAGCTGCTCGACCGGCTGCACGGCGCGATCCGGTCCGTGCGGCCGGTCGCGCCTTCGGTGTCCGTCGCCGGGGTGCGCGTCGCCGAGGGGTCCCGGGTCCGGCTGCGGCCGAACCTGCGTGGCGCCGACGCCCAGGACATGTTCCTCACCGGCAAGACCGCCACCGTCCGGGTCGTCCTGTCCGATGTGGACGGCGCCACGCACGTCGCCGTCACCCTCGACGACGACCCCGGCGCCGACCTCCAGCACGCCCACGGCCGGTACCGGTACTTCTCCCCCGACGAAATCGAACCCCTGGAGGTCGCGGAATGAGGCCACGAGTCCTGGTCGCCGGCATCGGCAACATCTTCCTGAGCGACGACGGTTTCGGCGTGGAGGTCGTCAAGGAGCTGGAAGGGGCCGACCTGCCGCCCTGGGTGCAGATCGCCGACTACGGCATCGCCGGCATGCACCTCGCCTACGACCTGATGGGTGGTTACGACACGACGATCCTGCTCGACGCCACTCCGCACGGCCGGCCGCCCGGCACGCTCTCGCTCATCGAGGCCGACACCGACGACACCGCCGCCCTCACGAAGTCGTCGATCGACGCGCACGGCATGCAGCCGGACGCGGTGTTCCGGCTGCTCCGGCTGCTCGGCGGGGATGCCGGGCGGGTGCTGCTCGTCGGCTGTGAGCCGGCTTGTGTCGACGAAGGGATCGGCCTGTCGCCCGAGGTGACCGCAGCCGTTCCGGCGGCCGTGCGCGCCGTCACCGAACTGGCCTGGGGCACCAGCCCCCGGCTGCAGCCGACGGAGGTCTGAGCTCATGTGCCTCGGCATCCCGGGCGAGATCATCGAAATCAGCGAGGACCGCCCGGACCTCGCGAAAGTGTCCGTGAGCGGCGTCAAGCGCACCATCAACATCGGCCTGCTCGACGACGACCCGCCGAAGCCCGGCGAGTGGATCCTCATCCACGTCGGCTTCGCACTGTCCAAAATAGACGAGCAGGAGGCCGCGGCCGCGCTCGAGTTCCTCGAAAGCATCGGCAAGGCGTACGAGGACGAAATGGCCGCGCTCTTGGAATCCCGGATCGATTAGGAGTCGTCATGCGTTTTGTCGACGAGTTCCGCGACGCGGAGAAGGCGCGGGCGCTGTCCGCGAAGATCACGTCGCTGTGCGAGCCGGGCCGGCACTACAAGTTCATGGAGGTCTGCGGCGGGCACACGCACACCATCTACAAACACGGCCTCGAGGACTACCTGCCCGAGAGCATCACGCTGGTGCACGGGCCGGGCTGCCCGGTGTGCGTGATCCCGATGGGCCGCATCGACGACGCCATCCACATCGCCCGGCAGCCCGGCGTGCTCATGACGTCGTTCGGCGACATGATGCGCGTGCCCGGGTCCGGCGGGAACTTCTTCGACTCGAACGCCGAGGGCACCAACATCCGGATGGTGTACTCCCCGCTCGACTCGCTGAAGATCGCGCGGCAGAACCCGGACCTGCGCGTGGTGTTCATGGCGATCGGCTTCGAGACGACCACGCCGTCCACCGCGATGACGCTGCTGCGCGCGGCCGCCGAAGGCATCGAGAACTTCTCGGTGTTCGGCAACCACGTCACGATCATCCCGGCGATCAAGGCCATCCTCGACTCCCCCGACCTGCGGCTCGACGGCTTCATCGGCCCGGGCCACGTCTCGACGGTGATCGGCTGCCGGCCGTACGAGTTCATCGCGCGCGACTACGGCAAGCCCGTGGTCGTCGCCGGGTTCGAGCCGCTCGACATCCTGCAGTCGATCTACATGCTGATGTTGCAGCTGTCCTCGGGACGCTCGGAGGTCGAGAACCAGTACTCCCGGGTGGTGCCCTGGGACGGGAACATGGTGGCGCTGAAGGCGATCACCGAAGTCATGGAGCTGCGGCCGTACTTCGAGTGGCGCGGCCTCGGGTTCATCACGCACTCGGCGATGGCGATCCGCGCGAAGTACGCGAAGTTCGACGCCGAGCGGATCTTCGAGATCCCCGGCCTGCGCGTCGCCGACCCGAAGGCGTGCCAGTGCGGCGAGGTGCTCAAGGGCGTGCTGAAACCGTGGGAGTGCAAGGTGTTCGGCACCGCGTGCACCCCGGAGACACCGATCGGGACGTGCATGGTCTCGCCCGAAGGCGCCTGCGCGGCGTACTACAACTTCGGCCGGTTCAGCCGTCAGCGCGTCCGGGAGGCGAGCCGCGCATGACGACCACCGAACGCGAGCAGCAGGTCCTGGACCGCATCGAGCGCGCCCGGCGCCGGCGCGCGAAGGTGCGTGAAGAGCGCATCACGCTGTCGCACGGCGCGGGCGGCAAGTCGACGCACACGCTGATCGAAGCGGTGTTCCTCGACGCGTTCCGCAACCCCCTGCTGGAGCCGCTCGAAGACGCGGCGTCTCTGACGATCGGGGACGCGCGCCTGGCCCTGACCACGGACTCCTACGTCGTCTCGCCGCTGTTCTTCCCCGGCGGGAACATCGGCGACCTGGCGATCAACGGCACGGTGAACGACCTCGCCGTGTCCGGCGCGCGGCCGTTGTACCTGACCGCCGGGTTCATCCTCGAAGAGGGCTTTCCCGTCGAAGACCTGCTGAAGATCGTCGACTCGATGAAGACCGCGGCTGAATCGGCGAACGTCCAGATCGTCACGGGCGACACCAAGGTCGTCCAGCGCGGCAAGGCCGACGGCGTGTACATCAACACGGCCGGGGTCGGGGTGCTCACCCGCACCGGCTTCGGCGTGGCCACCGTGAAGCCCGGAGACGCCGTCCTCGTCTCCGGGCCGATCGGTGACCACGGCGTCACGATCATGCTGGCCCGCGGTGAGCTCGACATCGACGCCGACCTCGAGTCCGACACCGCGCCGGTGCACGACCTGGTGGCCGGGCTGCTGGCCGCGGTCCCCGGCGTGCGCGCGATGCGGGACGCGACCCGCGGCGGTGTCGCGACGATCCTCAACGAGATCGCGAAGGCGGCGGAGGTCGCCGTGGTCGTCGACGAGAAGGCCGTCCCGGTCCGGACCGAGGTCCGCGGCGCGTCGGAGCTGCTCGGCATCGACCCGCTGTACGTCGCGTGCGAGGGCCGGATCGTGGTCGTCGTGGACGGCGCCCAGGCCGCGGACGCCCTGGCCGCGATGCGCGCGCACCCGCTGGGCGCGGACGCCGCGGTGATCGGGCGGATCGCCGACGACCCACCCGGGATCGTGCTGCTGAACACGACGTTCGGCGGCACCCGGATCGTGGACCTGCTGGTCGGGGACCCGTTGCCGAGGATCTGCTGAATGCACGAAATGTCCGTCACGCAGTCGGTGGTCGACACGATCGTCACCCGGCTCGGCGACGCGCGCGTGTCGTGCGTGCGGCTGGAGATCGGGCGGCTGTCCGGGGTGGTCCCGGACAGCGTCCGCTTCTGCTTCGACGTCCTGTGCACGGGAACCTCTCTGGAAGGCGCCCGGCTGGACATCGCCGAGCCGTCCGGGCTGGCGCGCTGCCGCGACTGCGGCGCCGAGTTCACGCTCGACGACTTCATCCTGCTGTGCCCCTGCGGCAGCGCCGACGTCTCGGTGCTCGCCGGGCGCGAACTGCGCATCACCTCGGTGGAGGTCAGCCATGTGTGACACCTGCGGCTGCTCCGATTCGGACGTCCGGATCACCGACCACACCCACACCGTGGTCCTGGAGCAGGACATCCTCGCGAAGAACGACGAGCTCGCGTCGCACAACCGGACGCATCTGCGCTCGTCGGACGTCTTCGCCCTGAACCTGATGAGCTCCCCGGGCGCGGGGAAGACGACGCTGCTGGAGCGGACCATCCGCGCTGTCGATGTTCCGTGCGCGGTGGTCGAGGGTGACCAGGAGACACTGCTCGACGCCGAGCGCATCAAGGCCACGGGCGCGCCGGTGGTGCAGATCAACACCGGCGCCGGCTGCCACCTGGACGCGTCGATGGTGCACCGGGCTCTGCACTCGCTCGCGCTCGCGCCCGGCTCGACGCTGTTCATCGAGAACGTCGGCAACCTGGTCTGCCCGGCGCTGTTCGACCTCGGCGAGGCCGCGCGCGTCGTGATCCTGTCGGTGACCGAGGGGCCCGGGAAGCCGCTGAAGTACCCGCACATGTTCGCCGCGACGGACCTGGTGCTGCTGAACAAGGTCGACCTGCTGCCGTACGTCGACTTCGACGTCGCGGAGTTCGAGCGGGACGTCCGCCGCGTGAACCCGACGGCACAGGTCCTGCAGATCAGCGCCACGCGCGGCGACGGCCTCACCGAGTGGCACGACTGGCTACGGCAACCTGTCCGAAGCTGATCCCGCCGTCGTTCGTGGGCACGTCCCGGTGGGTCAGGACGGTGAAGCCGGTGTTCTCCAGCGCTTCGACGGTCCGGTCGAGCAGAAGCACGTTCTGGAAGACACCGCCGGACAGCGCGACGGTGGTGCTGTGCTCCCGCAGCCGGTCGCAGGTGCCCGCGATCGCCGCGGCGACCCCGTTGTGGAACCGCGCGGCCCTGACCGGCCGGCCGGCGGTGTCGTCCAGGAGCGCGGCGATGAGGTCCTCACCGTGGACGACGTCGTCGACGCGCGCCGGGTAGGCGGCCGTCTCGGCGGGGTCGGCGAGCTGCTCCAGCTCGATGGCGGCCTGGCCCTCGTAGTTGACGGTGTCGCGGACCCCGAGCAACGCGGCGGCGGCGTCGAAGAGCCGGCCGGCGCTGGAGGTCAGGGGTGAGTTGAGGCCACTGCGTTTCAGCTTCACGATGGTCTCGTCCGCGGGCCGCCCGAGTTCGTCCACATAGGACGCGGCCATCCGCCACGGCTGCCGGATGGCCTGCGCGCCCCCGGGCATGGCGACGGTGCGGAGGTGGCTGAGCCGCCGGTAGGTCGTCAGGTCGGCGAGGAGGAACTCACCGCCCCAGATGGTGCCGTCGGGACCGAAACCGGTGCCGTCGAAGGCGACGCCGAGGACCGGGCCGTCGTGGTGGTTGTCGGCCAGGCAGGCCGCGATGTGGGCGTGGTGGTGCTGCACGCCCAAGAGGTCGGTTTCCTGCTCCAGCGCGTATTTCGTGGAGAGGTACTCGGGGTGGAGGTCGTGGGCGATGAGCGTGGGCTCGATGTCGAAGAGGCGTTTGAGGTGGGTGATGCCTTCGGTGAAAGCCAGGTAGGTCTCGTAGTTCTCGAGGTCGCCGATGTGGTGCGAGACGAAGGCGTGACGGCCTTTGGCGAGGCAGAAGGTGTTCTTGAGCTCGGCGCCGCAGCCGAGAAGGTGCTTTGTCGTTTTCTCGATGCGGACGGGCTCGGGCGCGTACCCGCGCGACCGCCGTTGGAGCTGGGGCTTCCCTCGGACGATCCGCACCACGGAGTCGTCGGTCCTGGTGTGGATCGGCCGGTCGTGGCCGAGAAAGGCGTCGGCGATGTGTTCGAGGCGGCTGAGGTCGTCGTCGCGGTGGACGATGGGCTCGTCGGAGATGTTGGCGCTGGTCAGGACGATGGGGCCGGTGCGTTCGAGCAGCAGGTGGTGCAGCGGGGTGTAGGGCAGCATGAGCCCGAGCCGCCGATTCCCGGGCGCGACGGCTTCGGCGAGGCCGGTTTTCTTGGGCAGCAGCACGATGGGCCGTCTTCGGCTGCCCAGCACTTCTTCGGCGTTCCTGTCGACTTCCGCCAGCTCCCGGGCCTCGGTCAGGTCGGCGACCATGACGGCGAAGGGCTTGTCCTCACGGTGTTTCCTCGCGCGCAGCTTCGTCGCGGCTTCTTCGTGCCGCGCCCCGACGGCGAGGTGATATCCACCCAACCCCTTGATCGCGACGACCGCGCCTTGGTCGATCGCGGCCGCGGCTTGGCTGATCGGCTCACCGCCGCCGGGCTCGAACCGGAGAGTGGGCCCGCAGGCCGGGCAGCAGACGGGCTGGGCGTGGAACCGCCGGTCGTCGGGGTCTTCGTACTCCTGCTTGCAGTCGGCGCACAGCGCAAACCCGGCCATGGTGGTGAGCGGCCGGTCGTAGGGCACCCCGGTGACGATCGTGAACCGCGGGCCGCAGTTGGTGCAGTTGACGAAGGGGTACCGGTAGCGCCGGTCCGCGGGGTCTCGGAGCTCGCGCAGGCAGTCGTCGCAGGTGGCGGAATCGGCGGAGACAAGCGTGTCGGCGGCGCCCCCGTCGGGACTCTCGACGATCCGGAAGCCGGTTGTCCCTTCCGCGGGAATCTCACGCACGTCGACCCGATCAACCACAGCGAGCGGCGGGGCCTGCTCTCTCAGCGCCTCTTCGAACGCGGCGATCGCGGCTGGCGAGCCTTCGACCTCGATGAACACCCCACGCGCGTCGTTCCCGACCAGGCCCCCGAGCCCGAGCTGCCTCGCGAGCCGATGGACGAAAGGCCGAAACCCCACGCCCTGCACCACCCCGGCGACCCGCACCGCCACCCGCACCGGCTCAGTCTGCGCCCCCGCCGGCCCATTCGGCCAGGGCCGGCAGGTCCGGCCGCTGCCGCAACGCGTCCAGCACCACGTGCACCGCCGCGCGGGTCGGGGAGCCCCGCCGCACCACCGCGGCGATCGTCCGCGTCACCGGGGTTGCCAACTCGCGCGTCGACACGTGGTAGCGGCGGTCCACCGCCAACCCCGGCAGCAGCGCGATCGACAACCCGGCCTCCACGTGCTGCAACGTCATCAAGTAGTTGCTGAAGCGGCACACCACCCTCGGCTCGAACCCCGACTCGCGACACAGGCGCAGCGTCAGGTTCGCCATGTACGACTGCGGTGCGTCCAGCGCCCACGGCTCGTCCGCGTAGGCCGAAAGCACCGCCGGGCCTCGCGGAGCGTCACCCGAGGACACCAGGACGATCGGGTCCGTGGCCAGCGGGACGATGTCGAGGTCCGGGCCCAGTGGCTGCTCGACGAAGTCGGTCGTCGTGAGGATCACGTCCGCGTCGCCGCCGCGCAGGGCCGGGATGCTCGCGTGGGGCTCGAGCTCCAGCAGCTCGACCTCCAGGTGCGGGTGCGCGGCCGCGAGGCGGGTCACCGCCGGGACCGCCATCGTGTGGATCGCGCTCTGGAACGCTCCCAGCCGGACCTGGCCGACCGGCTCCTCGCCGAGGGTGCGCAGCTCCGCCTCGACCGTGTCCATGTGGTCGAGGATCGCCCGCGCGCGCCGGGCCAGCATCAGGCCCGCCGGTGTCAGGCGGACCCGGCGGCCCGTGCGTTCCAGCAGCTGGGTGCGGGTTTCCGCCTCGAGCACCGCGAGCTGCTGGGAGACGCTCGACGCGCTCAGGTTGGCGTCCTGCGCGACCGCGCGGACCGTGCCCAGGGTGTCGAGGCGGCTCAGCAGCCGCAGGCGCCACGGGTTCAGCATGACCCTCATTCTTGTACGGCAGAACCGAACACCAAAGCCGGAATCGTGAGCTGGACGTGACGCTCGGCGTCGACCTACCGTCGAGCCCATGAACCCCACCGCCACGTTCTGGGCCGACGCCGACCGGCACCTCGTGCGCTACGGCGGCGCCTTCACGCGCGAAATCATCGACCACGCCGAAGGCAGCTTCGTCTTCACCGAGGACGGCCGCCGGATCCTCGACTTCACCTCCGGCCAGATGAGCGCGATCCTCGGGCACTCGCACCCGGAGATCGTCGAGACCGTCCGGCGGCAGGTCGGGCGGCTGGACCACCTGTTCAGCGGCATGCTGAGCCGCCCGGTCGTCGACCTCGCCCGGCGCCTGGCCGACACGCTCCCGGCCCCGCTGGAGAAGGCGCTGCTGCTGACCACGGGCGCCGAGTCGAACGAGGCCGCCGTCCGGCTGGCCAAGCTCGTCACCGGCAAGCACGAGATCGTCTCGTTCGCCCGCTCGTGGCACGGCATGACGCAGGCCGCGGCGAGCGCCACCTACAGCGCCGGCCGCCGCGGGTACGGGCCCGCCGCGCCGGGCAACTTCGCGATCCCCGCGCCCCACTCCTACCGCCCGGACTTCACCGACGCCGACGGCAACCTCGACTGGCGGCGTCAGCTCGACTTCGGCTTCGACCTGATCGACGCGCAGTCGGTCGGCAGCCTGGCCGCGTGCCTGGTCGAGCCGATCCTGAGCTCCGGCGGCATCATCGAGCCGCCGCCCGGCTACTTCGCGGCGTTGCAGGAGAAGTGCCGCGAGCGCGGCATGCTGCTGATCCTCGACGAGGCCCAGACCGGGCTCTGCCGCACCGGCACGTGGTACGCGTTCGAGCGTGACGGCGTGGTCCCCGACATCCTGACGCTGTCCAAGACCCTCGGCGCCGGGCTGCCGCTGGCGGCGGTGCTGACCAGCGCGGAGATCGAGCAGGAGGCGCACAACCGCGGCTTCCTGTTCTTCACCACGCACGTCGCGGACCCGCTCCCGGCGGCGGTCGGCAACACGGTCCTCGACGTGCTGGTCCGCGACCGGCTCGACGAGCGCGCCCTCGAGCTGGGCGGCGTGCTGCGCCGGGGCCTCGAGCAGCTCGCGGAGTACCACGACGTGGTCGGCGACATCCGCGGCCGTGGCCTGCTCGCGGGTCTGGAGCTGGTGGTGGACCGCGACACCAAGCAGGGCTCGGACGAGCTGGGCGCCCACGTCACGCGGCGCTGCCTCGAGCTGGGCCTGCACATGAACATCGTCCAGCTGCCGGGAATGGGCGGAGTGTTCCGGATCGCCCCGCCGTTGACGGCGACCGAAGAGGAGATTTCCCTGGGGCTGTCGATCCTCAACGACGCCATCGGGGACGCCGTCAAAGCGCTCTGAACGACGAAGGCCTCCTTGCCGGCCCGGGGAGCCGGCAAGGAGGCCGTCATTCACAACGACGTCAGAAGCCCGCCGTCACCTTCGTGAAGTCCCAGTCGTTCTGCGCGATGCCGCTGCACGCCGACTGCACACCGCCGCCGGGGCAGCCGCGGTCGCGGTTGACCGACCAGAACGCCAGGCGGCCGATCTTGTTCGACTTCGCCCAGTTCGTGATCTGGGTCCACGTCGACAGGTCCGTCAGCTCCTGCTGGTCGGACAGCCCGTTCATGCCCGAGATGCCCAGGTGGCTGTACGCCGTGGCGTCGTTCCACCCGAACGTCGACTTCAGCTTGTCCCGCAAGCCGTTCGCCGCGCTCGTCGTGCTGGCGTACATGTTCGAGCCGCCGCCGAAGTCGAACGGCATGATCGTGAACACGTCCACGTTCGCGCCGAGGGCCTTCGACTGGTCGATGAGCCGGTTGCCGTAGAAGTTCGGGCCGGTCGTCGACGTGCCGAACGTCAGGATGGTCTGCACGCCCGGGTTGTTCTGCTTGACGATCTTCAGCGCGCCCAGGATCCGGTCCTGGACGGCCTCGTTCTCGAACTCGTCGGAGTTCTCGATGTCGATGTCGATCGCCTTGAGCCCGTACGCGTTGATCACCTGCTGATACGCGCCGGCCAGCGCGGCCGACGTCGAGCAGTTCGGGCCGAGCTTGTTGCCGCTCCAGCCGCCGAACGACGGGACGACCTGGCCGCCCGCCGCCTTGATCTGCGCGATCGCGTTGGCGTCCGCGCTGCCCGAAAGCGGACGGCTGCTGTCCCACGCCGGGTTGCAGCCACCGGAGGCGTTGATGAACGCCATGGTGAACCACTTGACGCCGGTCGCGTTCATCACCGTCTGCGGGTTCGGCGGGCTGCCCCAGCCCATGTACAGGTACGGCGCGCCCTTGCCGCCGGTGCCCGGCGGCGGGGTGGTCGTGGGCGGGGGTGTCGTCGTAGGCGGCGGTGTGGTCGTGGTGGGAGGTGTCCCCCCGGCCGCACACGACCCGCCGTTGAGCTTGCAGTTCGACGGCGCGACGTACGAACCCGAGTACGTCACGTTGAAGCCGAAGCTCGCGCTACCGCCGTTGCCGACGTTGCCGTTCCAGGTGTTCTTGACCGTGACGTGCTGGCCGGCGGCGGTGTAGCTGCCGTCCCACAGCGAAGCGATCTTCGC
>NZ_JBVJNO010000019.1:171187-189349 GCF_055583645.1 Amycolatopsis sp. NPDC104587 | reverse complement strand
AGGCTGGCTGCACTTCTACAATCAACACCGACCCCACAGCTCAACCGGCGGCAAGCCGCCGGTCACCCGGCTGACCAACCTCCCTGGACATCACAGCTAGGTCGTTTCCTCGGGGCGGCGGCGCATGGTGGATGCCGGGTTCTCGGTCCGGCGGTCCGAGTCGCGGAGGACTTCGCGGGCCTGGGCTTCGGGGTCGTCGCTTTCGACGGCCTGTTCTTCGGGCAGCAGCTCGGCGCGGGTCTCGGACCGCTCGGGGATCTTTTCGTCCATGCCGGGCTGGTACCCGCCGGCGCGCGGTCTCAGACATCCGTCCGCCGTTGTAACACCGCGGGCAGCGCGGGCGACCTGACTGCACCGGGATCACGTGGTCCCGGACGGCCCGAGGAGGCCCGATGCACCAGGCCGGACCCTGGCCCGAGATCCACCGCGAACGCGCCGCACTGGCCGACGACCTGGCCGGCCTGCCCGCGGCGGCCTGGGCGACGCCGTCGCTGTGTCGCGAGTGGACGGTCCACGAAGTACTCGGGCACGTGGTCGCGACGGCGAAGCTGACGCCGATCGGGTTCTTCACCCGGCTGGCCGGTTCAGGCTTCCGGTTCGCGGCGATGAGCGCCACCAACGTCCGCCGCGAGACGGCCGACGGCCCGGAAGCGACCCTCGAGCAGCTGCGGTCGCACGCGAACGCGACGACTGGGCCGCCGGGGCCGGCCGAGTCGTGGCTCGGGGAGATCGTGGTGCACGGGACGGATATCCGGTGGCCGCTGGGGCTGGACCGCGCGTTTCCCACCGCGACGCTGATGCGGGTGGCTGAGTTCTATCGTGGGTCGAACCTGCTGATCGGTGCGAAGAAGCGGATCGCGGGGTTGGCGCTGCGGGCTGATGATGCGGAGTGGTCGGCGGGAGCTGGGCCGGAGGTGCGGGGGCCGTTGCTGGCACTCGTTATGGCGATGACCGGGCGAGAGGCGGCGGTGGAGCGGTTGTCGGGTGAGGGGCTGGAGCTGCTGTCGGCTCGATGCCGCGGCGAGTGAACCCGGCCGGACGGCGGTGCGGGGGCCGCTGCTCGCGCAGGTCATGACCAGACGGAGGCGGAGCGGTGGTCCGGCGACGGGGCTCAAGCTGCAGTCGGCCCGGTGCTGCGAAGCCTGAGATCGGCATGGCTGACCCACTGAAGGAAGACCCGGACCGCGATCGGCCTCGCGCGGACCCGATTCAGGCTGAAGCGCGAGCCCCTCCTCGCGAGTCACGCCGAATCCACCCGAAACACCGCAATCCTCTCCGCCGCGGCCGCCGCTGCTTCCGGCGTCGCAGCGTCCGCCAAGCCCGTCGTCACGAACCGCTTGCCCACGCTCGCCGGGCTTTGCTCGACCAGCTGCCGCAACAATGGGCGCCGTTGCTCCACCGGGACCTCCGTCAACCGGGCCGCCGAAGTACGGCGGCCGCGGGTGAGCGTCACCTCACCCGCGGCTCGTGCGTTCGCCACCCAGGCCGCCTTCGGGTACGCCTGGAAGATGTAGCGGCCGCCCTCAAGGCTGATGACCGCTATCGGGAACGTGCGCGGGACGCCTGTGCGGCGTCCCGCGACCGTGAGCAGCTGCATCGGGCCGAACGCGACGCCGAGCCGCTGGAGCCCCACGACGATCTTGTTCCCCGCGTTGACCATCCGCCGGTAGTTCTGCGCTGTTGCCATGACTCGACCGTACCACAGATTATATGACTTTCATATCATCTGCTTCTCGTAGTTAACGTCGATCCGGTCCCGGCGCGGGCTCGGGCGGCATCGGGTCGGGAACGGGCACGCCGCCCGGTTCCGGGATGGGCCGCTCGCGGCCGGGGCCGGGCGGCGCCGGATCTGGTGTCACAGGGTCCGGCGCCACCGGGTCCGGTGCCGGTGGTGCGGTCAGGTGAGCAGGCATCGGTCGTCCCTCCGCCAGGCCGTCCGTGGCTCGGACGGCGATCACCTTGAGCTACCACCGCGGCTCCGATCGGAAACCCTTGACCCTGACACCGTGTCAGGTCCTATCCCGGACCCCATGACGTTCTTCCGCTCCGCCACCGAGGTGGCCGCCGACATCCGCCGGGGCGTGCTCTCGGCCCGTGAACTCACCGAAACGCTCTTCGCCCGCATCGACGCCTCCGAAGTCAACGCCGTCGTCGCGACCAGCCGCGCCTTCGCGCTCGACGCCGCCGCGGAAGCCGATCGGGCCGTCCGGCGCGGGGACGACCTCGGGCCGCTGCACGGGGTGCCGATCACGATCAAGGACGCCTTCGGCGTGGCCGGGCTGCCGACGACCTGGGGTGAGCCGGCGTTCTCCGACGCCGTCGCGGACCGGGACGCCGTGGTCGTCGGACGGCTGCGGGACGCCGGGGCGATCGTCGTGGGCAAGTCGAACGTGCACCACATGCTCGCCGACTTCGGACAGACCGCCAACCCGCTCTTCGGGCGGACGCTGAACCCGTGGGATCCCGCCCGCACGCCGGGCGGCTCCAGCGGGGGCGCCGCGGCCGCGCTCGCCGCTGGACTGTCCTTTCTGGACTACGGCTCGGACCTCGCCGGGTCGATCCGGATCCCGGCCGCCTACTGCGGTGTCTACGGGCTCAAACCCACCCCGGGAACTGTTTCCCTACAAGGGTTCCAGCCACCCGGGCCGCCCGTGACGCTCGCCCGGGAGTTCCCGTCGGCCGTCGGGCCGCTCGCGCGCTCGGCGGCAGATCTCCGCCTTGCCCTGGACGTGACGAGCAAAGAAGCGCTCGCGCCGTCTCGCCGGACCCGGCTGGCGGACTTCCGCGCCGGCGTTGTCCTCGGCGACCCGCGCTGCCCGGTGACCGGCGAGGTCGGCCAGGCGCTGACGCACGCCGTCGACGCGCTCGCGGCAGCCGGGGTGAAGATCACCGAAGGCTGGCCGGACGGCGTCGACCCGATGGCCCAGGCCGAGTCGTTCGGCTTCCAGGTCGAGCTGTTCTTCGCCGCCCAGGAGGGCCGTGCGCTGGAAGGGTTCGCCGAGGAAGAACAACGGCGCACGGCCTTCGAAGCGGCGTGGGGCCGGTACTTCCGGGACATCGACGTCTTCCTCTGCCCCACCGTCTTCACCACGGCGTTCCCGCACGACGACCGGCACCGCTACGACGACCAGGGGTTCTGGATCGCGCAGGCGTCCCTGCCCGGGCTGCCCGCCGTGAGCGCACCGGCCGGGGGTGCGCTGCCGGTCGGGCTGCAGGTCGTCGGGCCCGCGCACGAAGACATCACGGCGATCACGTTCGCGGAGCTCGCCGCGGACGTCGTCGGCGGGTTCGCCGCGCCTGGGGAATGATCGGGGCGTGTTCTCGATCGGTGACTTCGCCCGCCACGGCCGCGTGTCGGTCCGGATGCTGCGCCACTACGACGCGCTCGGGCTGCTGCGGCCGGCGCGTGTCGACCCCGCGTCCGGTTACCGCAGCTACACGGCGGGGCAGCTGGCGCGGCTGAACCGGATCGTCGCGCTGAAGGACCTCGGGTTCACCCTCGAGCAGGTGGCGGCGCTGCTGGCCGACGAGGTCACGGTCGAACAGGTGCGCGGCATGCTGGCGCTGCGGCGCGCCGAGCTCGAAGCGGCGCTGGCCGAGGGTGCGGCCCGGCTGGCGCAGGTCGAAGCGCGGCTGCGGACGATCGAGGACGAAGGCCGCCCGCCCGCGCACGACGTGGTGGTCAAGGAGCTGCCCGCCGTGCGGGTGGTGGAGCTGACGGGGATCGCGGCGGGGTTCGCGCCGGAGGCGATCGGCCCGGTCGTCCGGCCGCTGTGCGCGGAGCTGGGCCGCCGCCTGCCGCGCGCGGACGTCACCCCGGCGGGGCGCCTGACGTGTTACTACGAGCAGCGCGCCGAGGACGAAGTCGTGGTGCACGCGGCGATCCCGGCGGCGGTGGGGCCGGGCGACCTCGACGGCCTGACGGTGGCGGACCTGCCGGCCACGCGCGCGGCGACCCTGGTCCACCACGGCGCGATCGACGGGGTCCTGCCGAGCTGGCAGGCGGTGGTCCGGTGGGTCGCCGACCACGGTTTCGCCTCGGCTGGGCCGCAGCGGGAGCTGTACCTGGACTGCCCGGCGGACCCGGCGGGCTGGGTGACGGAGCTGCAGGAGCCGCTCGGTTAGTGCGTGTGCTCGCCGGCGGTGATGCCGCGGTCGACGTGGTCCGCGTGGTGGAGAGCCTGGGCCAGCAAGCCGCGCACGTGGTTGTCGGCCGCCGAGTAGTAGACGAACGTTCCTTCGCGGCGGCCCTTCACCAGCCCGGCCAGGCGAAGCTTGGCCAGGTGCTGGCTGACCGCCGTCGGGGCCGCGCCGGCGAGCTCGGCCAGGCAGGCCACCGACGACTCGCCCTGCAGCAACGCCCAGAGCACCTTGACGCGGGTCGGGTCGGCGAGCAGCCGGAACGTCTCCGCGGCCAGGTGGACCTGCTCTTCGGCGGGCATGTCGAAGTCCGGCAGCGACGTGTGCATGCCGGCTACCTTACTACTTGCGTATCTGCGTGTGTGCGCAGATAGACTACCGCCATGGGAAACGGACACGGCCACTCGCGGTGGCGCCCGCACAGCCACGACAGCACCGACCGCGTCGACCACGCCCTCGAAACCAGCCGGCGCGGCATCCGCGCGCTCGGGTGGTCGTTCGCCGCGCTGTTCACGACCGCCGTCGCGCAGCTGGTGCTCGTGCTGGTCACCGGATCGGTGGCGCTGCTGGGCGACACGATCCACAACTTCGCCGACGCGCTGACCGCCGTCCCGCTCGGCATCGCGTTCCTGCTCGGCCGGCGCGCGGCCACCCGTCGCTACACGTACGGCCTCGGCCGCGCCGAGGACCTGGCCGGGGTGGTCGTCGTGCTGGTCGTCGCCGCCTCGGCGGTGCTCGTCGGGTACGAGTCCGTGCTGCGGCTGCTCGACCCTCGGCCGGTCGGGCACCTGGGCGTGGTCGCCGCGGCCGGGGTGGTGGGGTTCGTCGGCAACGAGCTCGTAGCGCGCTACCGGATCAAGGTCGGCCGGGCGATCGGCTCGGCCGCCCTGGTCGCCGACGGGCTGCACGCCCGCACGGACGGCTTCACCTCGCTCGCGGTCGTCCTCGGCGCGGCCGGGGTCGCGCTCGGGTTCCCCTCCGCCGACCCGATCGTCGGGCTGGGCATCACGGTCGCGATCCTGTTCGTCCTGCGTGATGCCGCCAAGGAAGTGTTCCGGCGGCTGCTCGACGCCGTCGACCCGGCGTCCGTCGAACTGGCCGAGCGGACGGCGCGCGAGGTAGCCGGCGTGCTGGACACGCGTGACCTGCGGATGCGCTGGATCGGTCACCACCTGCGGGCCGAGCTGGCGGTGACGGTGGCCGCGGACCTGACGGTCGCCGACGCCCACGCGCTCGCCCACGCCGTCGAGCACCGGCTGCTGCACACGATCGCGCGGCTGACCGCGGTCGTGGTGCACACCGAACCGGCGGAAGGGGCGGACCGGGTGCACAGAACCCTGGCCCACCACCACTAAGCGGCCGGCGCGAGGGACTCGGCCCGAGCCGTCGACCGCCAGACCGCGGCCGCCGCCAACGCCGTCACTGTGGCCGAGCCGCCCGAGATCGCGATCGCCGTCGCCGATCCCAGCTGTTCCGCGAGCAGGCCCGCGCCGACGATCGCCACGCCCTGGGAGCTGGTGAGACACGTGCTCAGGCGGCCCAGCACCGTGCCGCGGCGGTCGTCCGGGACCAGGTCGACCACCGCCGCCTGCAGGCGGATCAGGTACACCGTCGACAGGCCGCCCGACAGCGCCCAGAAGCCGGCCGCCCACCACGGTCCCGGCAGCAGCGGGACCACCAGCAGCGGCAGCCCGGCCAGTGCCGCCGGCACCGCGACCGACCGGGGCGCCGCCCGTGGCCGGGACGCCGTGCGGGCCGCCCACCAGCCGCCCAGCACGCTGCCGACCGGGTCCGCCGCCATCAGCACACCGACGCCGGCCGAGCCGATCCCGGCCGCCGACGCGTACGGCGCCGCGAGGCCTTCGGGCACCACGAGGAAGCCGATCATCGCCGCGAACGCGTAGACCGCGACCAGCACCGGGCCGGTCTTCGCGGTCGGGCCGGGCGTCCGGGTGGCCCGCGCCGCCGGCCGCGGGTGGACGAACAGCAGGACCACCGCGGCACTCGCCAGGAACGTCGCCGCGTTGGCGAGCAGCGCCAGGGTGGGCCCGGTCGCCGTCACGAGCACCCCGCCGAGCCCGAACCCGGCCACCTGCACCGCCTGGATGGTGACCTGCCGCAGGCCCATGCCCGCCTGGAAGAGCGGGCCGGGCAGGACGTCCGGGAGCAGCGCGAGCTGAGCGGCCTTGAACGGCGCCGCCGCCAGCGTCAGCACGCCGATCAGGGCCCACAACAGCCACAACGGCAGCCCGGGCACGGCCATCGCCGCCGCCAGCAGGCCGCGCAGGACGTCGGTCGTCACGACGACCGCGCGGCGCGGGTACCGGTCGGCCAGACCGGACAGCAGCACCCCGCCGAGCACGGCCGGGACGAACGTCAGCGCGTACGTCAGCGCGGTCAGCGCCGCGGAGCTCGTCCGGTCGAACACGACCAGCGCCAGCGCGACCCGCGCGACCTGGTCACCGCACACCGACAGCGCCTCGGCCAGCCAGAGCGCCCGGAACTCCCGGACGCGCAGCGCCCCGCCGAACCCCGGCATCCGCATCACCCCGCGCCGTGCACGCGCGAGGCGGCCCCGCGGTTTAGCCCGAACGCGGGTGCGGCTCAGCCGACGGGCTGTTCCGCCGGTTCCGGCTTCGGGCTCAGCACCCCGGCGAACACCGCCGCCAGGACGCACAGCACCACCGGCAGCACGAAGGTGACGTTCAGCGGCATCCACCGCGTCAGGCCGCCGATCACCGCCGGCCCCGCCAGCAGCCCGACGTACCCGAGGCCGACCACGCGGGCCATCAGCGCGCCGGACGCACGCGTGTCCAGGTTGCCCGCCGCGGTGAACAGCTGCGGGACGCCGCCCGAGAGGCCCAGGCCGAACAGCGCCCAGCCCACCAGGGACAGCGGCACCCAGGGAGCCGCCGCGGCGATCGACAGGCCGACCGCCGCGAGCGCCGCGCCGTAGCGGACGATCGCGGCCGGGCCGGCCCAGGCCGCGACGCGGTCGGTCAGGAAGCGGCCGGTCGTCATCGCCACGGCGAACGCGCCGTACGCGAACGCTGCCGTCGAGGCTGACGTGCCGAGCACCTTTTCCATGTGCAGCGCGGCCCAGTCGTTCGCCACGCCCTCCGACAGCATCAGCGCCAGCGCGAGCAGGCCGAGCAGCCAGACCACGCGCCCCGGCGGCCGGCGGCGGACCGGCGCGGCCTCCGCCGCCGTCTCCTCGACGGCGGGCGCGTCCGACGGCTCCATCAGGAACCGGGCCGCCAGCAGGGAAATCAGCACGCAGAACAGGCCGGTGCAGGTGAGCGTGACCCCGGTGGGGACACCGGCGCCGAGCGTCGCCGCGCCGATGACCGCCGCGAACGCGCCGCCGATCGACCACATCGCGTGGAAGGCCGCCATGATCGGGCGCGGGTAGGCCCGCTCCACCACCACGGCGTGGGCGTTCATGCCGACGTCGATCGCGCCGTTGCCGAAGCCGAACAGCGCGAGCGCGAGCCCGAGCGTCCACCAGGAGTTCGCGAACCCGGGCGCGCACAGCGCGAGGCCGAGGAACACCCCCGCCGCCGGGACCAGCTTGCGGTGCCCGAGCCGGTCGACGAGCGGGCCGGAGATCTGCATGCCGGCGAACGCCGCGCCGCCGAGCACCAGCAGCAGCGCGCCCAGGGTGCTGTGCGAAATGCCGGTCGCGCGCTCGACGTTCGGGATGTGCACGACCCACATGCCCATCCCGAACCCGTTGAGGGCGAAGAACATGAAGGTCGCAGCGCGGGCGGCGCGCGGGCGGGGCGGTGCGGTCGTCATCGGCTCTCCGTGGGGGTGGGGACGGCGACGTGCACGAGCACGCCGCGTTCGGCCAGGGCCGCGCGCTGGTCTTCGGGCGCGCCGGGGTCGGTGATCACGACGTCCGCGCGGTCGGCGGGACAGACGTGGGCGAGGGCGGCACGGCCCCACTTGGCGCCGTCGGCGAGCACGATCGCCCGGGCCGCGACGTCGAGGGCCTGCTGCTTGACTTCGGCGTCGCCGAGGTCGAAGGCGGTGAGCCCGGTGTCGAGCCCGAACGCGCACGGGCTCAGCACGGCGACGTCGAACCGCAGGGCGCGCAGCGAAGCCAGGGTCAGCGGGCCGACCAGGGCCTGCTCCCCCGGCCGCGGCTCGCCGCCCGGCAGCAGCAGCCGGATCCCCGGGGCCTCGGCCAGTTCCCGGGCCGCGTGCAGGGACAGCGGCATCACGGTGACCGAGCGCCCGCGCAGCAGCCGGGCCAGCTCGAGGGCGGTGGTGCCGCTGTCGAGGACGATCGTTTCGCCGTCGTGGATCAGCTCCGCCGCGGCGGCCGCGATGGCCCGCTTCGCCGCGGTCGCGGCCGTCGCCCGGGCCGCGAACGGGGGCTCGATCCCGGACGGCGAGGCCGCCACGGCGCCGCCGTGCACCCGGCGCAGGACCCCGCTCGCGGCGAGGTGGTCGAGGTCGCGGCGCACGGTCATCTCCGACGCGCCGGTCACCTCGGCCAGCTCGGTGACGGCGACCTGGTCGGCGTCCCGCAGCCGCTCGACGATGATCCGCTGGCGTTCCGCGCTCTTCACCCCGCGATGCTCGCAAGCCACCGGATTTCGCACAACCGGTTTGTTCGTCCGCTCACGTCGGTTGTTCGAAAAGCCGCTGCGGCATGATGGTGCCGTGCACGCCGCCGAGACCACCGCGACCCCGTGACCGGGGGCTACCTGAAGGGCCGGATCCGCCGTGAGGACATCATCACGGCGGCGGCCGCGGCCTACGGCGAGCTCGGTTACCACGGCTCGTCGCTGCGGGAGATCGCCAAGCGCGTCGGGATCTCCCACGCGGGGCTGCTGTACCACTTCCCCACCAAGGAGGCCCTGCTCGCCGCGGTGCTCGAACGGCGCGACGCCGAGGACTCCGAGCGCGAGCAGCTGACGGTGCCGCCCGGCATCGAGGTCCTGCGCCACTTCGTCGCGCTCGCCGGGCACAACGTCCGGCACCCCGGCATCGTCGACCTCTACTCGCGGCTGGCCGCCGAGGCGGTCGCCGCCGACCACCCGGCGCACGAGTACTTCGTGCGCCACTACCGGGCCGCGCGCGCCAGCGTGCACGAGTCGTTCGAAGCCCTGGCCGCCCGTGGCGAGCTGCGCGAGGGCGTCGAGCCCGGGATGGCCGCGCTGACGTTCATCGCGCTGATGGACGGCCTGCAGGTGCAGTGGCTGACCGCGCCCGCTGACGTGGACCTGGTCGGTTCGCTGCGCTCCGCCCTGCAGAACCTGCTCACCGTCCCGCTCTAGAGGGTCTTCGCGTACGGGTCCCAGGCCGCCGGCAGCGCGGGCGGGACCTCGACACTGCTGATGACTTCGACGGACTGCCCGCGGGTCATCGATTCGTCGATGGCCAGCATCGTGTCGAGCACGTGGTAGGCCAGCTCGCCGGACGCGCGTTCCGGCACACCCGCGCGGATCGCCCGGGCCAGCTCCAGCACGCCGGTGCCGCGCGACGCCGCGTGCCCGTGCGCCGGCAGCTCTTCCGGCTCCTCGTGCCCGAGCAGGTGCAGCCGGGTCGGCCCGTCGAAACGGTTCGGGTCCGGCAGCACGGCGGTGCCGAGGGTGCCGGTCACCTCGACGAACCCGGCCCGCTTGAGCGCCGAGTCGAAGCTCAGCACGAGCTGGGCCGAGCCGCCCGCCTCGAACTCGACGAGCGCGGTGACCGTGGTCGGCACCGTCACCGGGAACTCGGTCCCGGCGCGCGGCCCGGACCCGATCACGCGGGTCTCGCGGGCCCGGCCGCCGGCCGCGGTGACCCGCTGGACCGGGCCGAGCAGCTGCACCAGCGTGGTCAGGTAGTACGGGCCCATGTCGAGCAGCGGCCCGCCGCCGGCCTGGAAGAGGAACTCCGGCGCCGGGTGCCAGCTCTCCGGCCCGGGCACCTGGAACAGCGCGAGCGCGGTGAACGGCCGCCCGATCCGGCCGGCGTCGACGGCCTGGCGGGCGGTCTGCGGGCCGGCGCCGAGCACGGTGTCGGGCGCGCTGGCCACGCGCAGGTTCTTCTCCCGTGCGCGGTCCAGCAGCTTGCGGCCGGTCTGGCGGTCGAGGGCGAGCGGCTTCTCCGCCCAGACGTGCTTGCCCGCTTCGAGGGCGGCGAGCCCGACCTCGACGTGCGACGCCGGGAGGGTCAAGTTGACGACGATCTCGACCTCGGGGTCGTCGAGCAGCTCGGGCACCGTGCTCGCGTGCGGGACGCCGAACTTCTCCGCCTGTGCGGTGGCGCGGGCGGCGTCGAGGTCGGCGATCCGCAGCACGCGGACGTCGGGGAAGCTCGTGAGGTTCTCGAGGTAGGTGCCGCTGATGACGCCGGCGCCGATCACCCCGACGCCGACCGGGCCGCCGGTCACCGGCCGGCGCCGGCGAGGAAGGCGTGGCTGGCGGCGATGGCCTCGAAGAGGTCGCCGTCGTAGGCGTCGAACTCGATGACGCGCAGCGCGGCGGGCGCGGCCGCGAGCACTTCGGCGACCGGCACCCGGCCCTGGCCGGCGGGCAGCTGGCCGGAGGCGTCGGTGGCGAGGCCGCCGTCCTTGACGTGGATGGCCTGGACGCGGTCGCCGAGCCGGCCCAGCAGCGCGGCCGCGTCCTCGCCGCCCGCGGTGGCCCAGTACGTGTCGACCTCGAGCGCGACGGCCGGGTCGAGCTGGTCGGCGAACACTTCGAACGCGCTGCGGCCGTCGATCCGGGACTCCAGCTCCCACCAGTGGTTGTGGTAGCCGACGCCGACGCCGTGCTCGGCCGCGACCTTCGCCGCGGCGTTCAGCGCCTCGGCCGTCGCGGCGATGTCGGCCGGGTCCCGCCACTGCTCGGGCTTGACGAGCGGGTCGATCACCAGGCCGATGCCCAGCTCGGCCGCCGCGGCGAACACGGCCGCCTGGTCGGCGCCGAGCAGGCGCGCGTGCGCGGTCGGGGCGGTCAGCCCGTTCGCCGGCAGGCCGGCCCGGAGGGCCTCGACGTTCTCGACGACGCCGTAGGGCTCGACCTGCGTGAAGCCGATCGCGGCGAGCCGCCGCAGGGTGTCGGCGGGGTCCGCCGCGAAGGCGTCGCGGACCGAGTACAGCTGCACGGAAAGCGGGCTCATCCCAGCTCCTGGGGTCACGGTGGCGGGTTCTCAATTTCTACCATGTGGTCAGAATTGGCGCCAGGGATTTCGGGACGGGTCCACCGGACGGCGGCAGCGTCGTGCCGAGGCTCACGACCCGGGGTGTTTTGGCGAGCGCCCGGTGGGGCAGTAACGCAGGGAAGGCGGGGGCCAGGCCGATCCGGGAGGTGCCGGTAGTGGACAGGGCAGGGGACGAAGTGGACACCGGGGCCATCGAGCACCCGGCGTCCCGTCGCGACCTGACGGAACTGTCCGAGGCCGCGCGAGACCTCGACCGCCGCATCGAGCAGCACCTCGAGCGGCTGCGCCGCGAACGCGCCGAGCGCGCCCGCGACGACATCCCCGACCAGCGGCTTCGCCCCAGCGGCTGACCTCGTCTTCACCGCGCGGACCCGAGCTACTACGCTGGGTGGCCCAACGCCACGCGCCGGAGTTCTGCGAGGTCGCCATGTCCGAGACGCTGTCCCCGAGCCAGAAGCCGGTCGGAGTCGACCCCTCCCGGCCGAGCATCGCGCGGATCTACGACGGGTTCCTCGGCGGCAACAACTTCTACGAAGTCGACCGCGTGGTGATGGAGAAGATCCGCGCCGCGGTCCCGGAGGCCGTCGACATCGCCCGCGGCAACCGCGGCTTCCACAACCGCGCGCTGCGGATGCTCGCGAGCCAGACCCGGATCGCGCAGTACCTCGACTGCGGGTCCGGGCTGCCGACGGCGGAGAACACGCACCAGATCGTCCAGCGCATCGACAAGGACCACACGGTCGTCTACGTCGACAACGACCCCGTCGTCCTCGCGCACGGCCGGGCGCTGCTGGTGGAGAACGACTTCACGCACATGGTCGAAGCGGACATCTTCACCCCGGACGAGGTGCTGGCCAACGACGAGGTCCGGCGCCACATCAACTTCTCCGAACCGGTCGCGCTGCTGCACGTCGGCACGATGCACCACTTCGAAGGCGACGGCGCGACCGACGTCATGCGGCAGTACATCGACGCGCTCGCCCCCGGCTCGTACGTGGTGCTCTCGCACTTCTTCGACCCCGAGGTGCCGGAGCTGACCGAGATCGCCAAGCGCATCGAGAACATCCTGACGCAGGGCCCGCTCGGCGCCGGCCGGTTCCGCACGCGGGTGGAGATCGAGGCCATGCTGCCGGGCCTCGATCTCCTCCAGCCGAACGCGACCTCCGCGCCGGGCCTGGCGGTGTGCGACGAGTGGTGGCCGGACGGGCCCCGGCTCACGCCCCTGTCGGGTTCGGCGAAGTGCGTGGCCGGGATCGTCGGCGTCAAGCGCTGACCCGGTTCCCCGGCTAACGCAGCCGCCACAGGTGGTCGGCGGTTCCGGTGTCCCCGAACTGCACCACCTGGGCGCTGTCCGCGGTGGACATCCCCGCGACGCCCAAGACCTTGCCGGAGTTGCGGTTCACGATCCGGAACCAGCCGCTGCCGTCGTCGCGCAGCCGCCAGTCGTGGTCCGCCGACCCGTTGTCGGCGAACTGGACGACGATCGCGCTGTCCGCCGTCGACATCACGTCCACGCCGAGCACCCTGCCCGAGTGGACGTTGCGGATCCGGAACCACCCGCCCGCGGCCGGTTCGAAGGTCCACAGGTGGTCGTCGGTGCCGTTGTCGGCGAACTGCACCATCCGCGCACTGTCCGCAGTGGACATCTGATCCACCCCGAGCACCTTGGCCGAGTTGCGGTTCTCGACCCGGACCCGGCCGTCGGGCACGAGTGACCACACGTGGTCCGCGGTGCCCGAGTCCGCGAACTGCACCACCTGCGCGCTGTCCGCCGTGGACATTCCCGCGACGCCCATGACCTTGCCGGAGTTGCGGTTTTTCAGCCGCCACGCGCCGTCGCCGTTGTCGACGAGCTGCCACAGGTGGTCCGCGGTGCCGTTGTCGGTGAACTGGACGACGATCGCGCTGTCCGCGGTGGACATCCGGTCCACGCCCAGCACCTTGCCGGAGTGGTGGTTGCGGACCCGGTACCAGCCGTCCCCGTTCGGGACCAGGTGCCAGACGTGGTCGTCCGTGCCGTTGTCGGTGAACTGCACGACCCGCGCACTGTCCGCAGTGGACATCTGATCGACGCCGAGCACCTTGCCGGAGTTGCGGTTCACGATCCGGAAGCCCGCTCCCCCGCCGCCGGGCGACCACGGGTGGCCGTTCGGGTCGGCTGTCGGGAACGACGTGACGCGCAGCCGCGCGGCGCCCATCGGGATCAGCGTGACCGTCTCGACCGCCGCGTCACTGCGGGCCGGGGACGCCTGCAGCGGCGTGACGACGTTCTGGTCGTCGGTCGTCCACTCGGCGATCTTCCGCGCGGGCGCGGTGATCTTGACCGGCGCGGTGTCGGGCGTGAACGGGTTGGCGGGCAACGCGCCGCCGGCCGCGGAGAAGGTCAGCTCGGCGCCCGGGGTGAGGCCGTAGTTCCACGGCGTCGTCGCGTGCACCGCGTACTCCGGGAACTGCGCGTTCCCGCCGATCTGCTGGTAGCTCTCGCCGACCTTCAGCGAGTAGGTCAGCGGGCCGTGGTCGACGGACACGGAGTCGTGGTTGGCCGACCAGGTCCGCGTGGTCGTGCGCTGGGGCAGGGTGAGCGTGACGACGTCACCGTTCGCCCAGGTCCGGTCGACTTTCACGAACGACGGCCCGGCCGTCGCCGCCACCGCCGCCCCGGCCACGACCAGCCGCGGCGCGGCGCACCAGGCGGGAATCCGGAAGTACAGCGGAAACGCCAGCCGCTTCGGCGTTCGGACGGTGAAGGTGACCTGCTCCGAGAACGGGTACGTCGTGTCCTCGGTGATGGTCACGGCGGTGCCGTCGCCGACCTTCGCCGTGACGCTGCTGGCGGAGTACATCGCGGCGGCGAGACCGTTGTCCGGGGTGGCGAGCCAGAGCTCTTCGGTGAAGTAGGGCCAGCCCATGCCGTAGTTGTGCGGGCAGCAGCGGTACTGGTCGACACCCGGCAGGTAGGCCTGCATCGCGAAGCCGTTCTGGAACTGGCCTTCGCTCTTGGGCACGTTGTCGAGGTCGACGCTGTTCGCGCTGGTGATGTAGTGCACGGCGCGCCCGGCCGGGTCGAGCGCGGCGGGCAGGGAGTTGAAGGCGAGGTCCTCGCAGCGGTCGGCCCAGACGGGGTCGCCGGTCAGCCGGGTGAGCAGCTGGTGGCTGGCCATGAACTCGACGATCCCGCAGGTCTCGAAGCCCTGGCGCGGGTCGCCGAACCCGGGCCGCGCGTTCTCGTCCCCGGCGAACCCGCCGCCGGCGAACTGGCCGTAGGTGGCCATGACGGTGGTGTAGTCGGAGTAGGTCGCCTGGGTCAGGCTCGCGTTGCCGGACCGCAGCGCGTACTGGGCGGGTTCGCGGAAGCCCTGGGCGATGTTGACGTTGTGCAGGCTCGGGAGGTTGTTCACCCAGCTGGCGCCGAAGCTGTGGATCTTGTCGGCGAGGTCGAGCAGGAAGGTGTCGCCGGTGCGGTTGAACAGCCAGAAGACGCTGTCGAGGCCGTCACCCCAGCGGACGGACACCCAGCTGGAGTCGAACGCGCTCTTGCCCTGGGCGTTCATGTAGCGGAGGAACCGGGTCAGGAACGGGACGACGCGGGTGTCGCCGGTGTACTCCTGCCAGGAGCGCAACGCCTGCAGCAGCGGGAGGTACGGCCAGAAGTCGGGGCCGTTGTTGAGCGCGGTGCGCAGCGCCGCCGGCCCGAAGAAGCCGTCGGACTGCTGGGTGGCGAGGATGGCGTCGATCCACTTGGCGGCGGTGGCTTTCGCGGTGGCGTCGCCGGTGACGGCGGCGAGGTCGACGTACCCGCGCAGCCAGTAGGGCACCTCCTCCCAGCCGGTGCGCTCCGGGTGGACCCAGCCGCTCGTGGCGAAGTCGAGGAAGTGCGACGTCTCGGCGTAGTGCCCGCAGAGGCCGTCGAGCTGCAGCCGCAGCTGGCCGGCGAGCCAGCCGCGGGCGGTGACCGCGCCGGGCGGGAGCTTGAGGAAGGCGGCGGGTTTGAGGGGCGCCGCGTTCGGCGTGTAGAACCCGCCCGAGGCGGGGGCGACCTTCCGGCAGCGGAGCACGGCGGCCCCGGCTTCCCGGACGTTCGCGCCGGTCAGCAGGGTGGCGGCGACGGCTCCGGTGACGAACTGCCTGCGGCTCAGCGACACGGGATCAGCCTCCGCTTGTCGTTACAACGTTGTAAAAACAGTCTTACCCGCTCGATACAACGTTGTAAATCCGCCGTTCGTCGGAGCGCAGCGCCGATGGCCGAGGTGACGGCGGAGCTCGTCGCGCTCGAGGACGCCAAAACGCAGGCGGTGAACGAGAAGCACGGCGTGAACCTCGGCAAGCTGCGCGCGGTCGCGAAACGGCTGAGAACCCCGCAGGAGCTCTGGGCGACCGGCGACACCGCGGCCAAGCTGCCGGCCACCTGATCTGCCGCCCGAAGGCGTTCGAGCGGACCGAGCTGGACACGATGCTGCGCGAGGCGCGCACCCCCAAGGTGCACGACTGGCTCGTCGGTTACCTCGTGAAGAAGAGCCCGCACGCCGAAGCGTTGCGGCCGGCCTGGTTCGCCGACCCGGACCCGGTGGTCGCGAGCGCCGGCTGGGCGCTCACCACCGATCGTGTGGCGAAGCAGCCCGACGGCCTCGATCTCGCCGGGCTGCTCGACACCATCGAAGCGGAGCTGACGGACGCCCCGGACCGCCTGCAGTGGGCGATGAACCACTGCCTGGCCCAGATCGGGATCGAGCACGCCGCGCTCCGCGCCCGCGCGATCGGCATCGGCGAGCGCCTGCAGGTGCTCAAGGACTACCCGACGCCCCCGAACTGCACGTCGCCGTTCGCGCCGGTCTGGATCACCGAGATGGTCCGCCGCCGGAACGCTTAGGCGATCGTGCGCAGCCGGCGGGTCGCGAAGTACACCAGTGCCACCGTCAGCAGCACGAAGATGCCGGTCTCGATCCCCTGGAACGTCCAGAACCGGCCGCCCGGCTGGTACTCCATCCAGTTGTACGCACCCGGTCCCACACCTCCACCGGCGCCGCAGCCGCCCGGCGGGCACGGGCCGATGCGGGCGTCGGGCAGCACCAGGTCGCCCGCCGCGTTGCGGACGCCTTCCGACATCACCCAGTCGCCCGACGCCGGGTTCGGGGTCTGCTTTCCTTCCGGCGCGAACGTCAGGGTCTGCGCCGGCAGGTACCGCGGCCGCGCGAGGACCTCGACGGCGATGCGGACCACCGCGTACCCGACCAGCGCCGTCCCCATGGCGGGCAGCACCTTCGGCCAGTAGGTCCCCACAAAAACGCCGAGCGCGAGCGCGAAGAGCGTGTACGCGATCGGGACGATCCCCTGGACGTCGAAGGACAGGTACGTCAGCCGGCCCGTGCTCGCGCTGACCAGCGGCTGGAACCACCACGACACGCCCAGCGCGTACCCGACGGCCAGCACCGCGGTGATCGCGCCGACCAGGCCGAACTTCACCAGGCCCCACCGCAGGCGGCTGACGCCCTGGGTCCACACGAGCCGGTGGGTGCCCTGCTCGACCTCACGCGAGACCAGCGGCGCGCCGAAGAACACCCCGACCAGCACCGGGAGGATGACGAACAGGACGGCGACGAACACCATGCCGCCGAACTGCTGCTGGAACTGGTGGCCGAGGCTCTCACAGTTCGCCGTCGCCTCGGTCTGCGTGATCATCGACGCGCTGCCGAGCGCGGCCCGGCACGCGGGCAGCCCGAGGCCGGTGTACTTCGAGTGCATCGCCAGGCCGGTGGGCACCATGATCGCGGCGAGCACCCCGAGGGCCACCAGCGTGAACAGCGCCTGCCTGCGGTGCTGGCGCCAGGTCAGCCAGATCATGCCGGCACCCCCCACGCTTCGGCCGTCGCCCGGGTTTCGCTGTCGGCGAGGTGGGCCAGCACCAGGTCCTCCAGGGTCACCTCGTGTTCAGTCCACAGTGGATCGATCGGGCCGTCGCCGCGGCGGACCAGCAGCGTCGACTGGCGTTCGGTGTGGCTGGCGCGGACCACCTCGGCGACGCCGGTGATGGACTCGCTGCCCGCCCGCGGGCCCACGAGCGTGCGGTGGGTGTCGAGCAGCTCGTCGACCGGCCCGGCGAGCCGGACGCGGGCGCCCTGCAGCACGACCAGGTGGTCACAGCTGCGTTCGAGGTCGGCGAGCAGGTGCGAGGACAGCAGCACGGTGGTCTCGCTCTCGGCCACCGCGCCCATCAGCGCCTGCATGAACTCCCGGCGCGCCAACGGGTCCAGGCTCGCGATGGGTTCGTCGAGCAGCAGCAGCCGCGGGCGCTTGGCGAGCGCCAGCGCCAGCGCGACCTGCGCCCGCTGGCCGCCGGAGAGCTTGCCGACCGGCCGGTCCGGCGGGATGCCCAGCGCCGCGAGCCGTTCGCGGGCCAGCGCGGCGTCCCAGCGGCGGCGGTTCAGCTTGCCGCCCATGGTGATCAGCTCCGCCGCGGTGAAGTCGCGGTAGAGCGGGGTGTCCTGCGCGACGAACCCGATGTCGGCGAGCACCGAGGCGCCCTCGCGCGGGTCGCGGCCGAACACCCGCACCTCACCCGCGTCGGGCCGCAGCAGCCCGACGACCAGGTGCAACAGGGTCGTCTTGCCCGCGCCGTTCGGGCCGACGAGCGCGGCGATCCGCCCGGCGGGCACCTCCAGCGCGCAGTCCCGCACCGCCCAGGTGCGCCCATAACGCTTGCCCAGCGCTCTGGTCTCCACCGCCAGTTCCATCCGGACTCCCCTACGACAGGTCCTGGGGGGGCCGAGCGGCGGGGCACGTGGTCTCGATCCGTGGCGCGACGTCGTCTTCTGGAACCCCCGCGGCTTTTGCGCGGCCCCACCCGGCCGACAAACCCTCCCGCAG
>NZ_JBVJNO010000019.1:160862-171177 GCF_055583645.1 Amycolatopsis sp. NPDC104587 | reverse complement strand
CTCCCCCCCCCCACCCCCCCCCCCCCCCCCTCCCCCCCCCCCCCCCCCCCCCCCCCCCCCCCTCCCCCTCCCCCCCCCCCCCCCCCCCCCCCCGCAACGTGGTCTCGATCAGTGCCGCGATGTCGTCTTCGGACATCCCGGCGGCTTCGGCGCGCCCCAGCCAGGCCACCAGCTCGTCCCGCAGCCGGCCCTGGTGGCCCAGCGACGGGCCGGCCAGGCTGCCGGTGACGAACGTGCCCACCCCCGGCCGGCCTTCGGCCAGCCCCTCCAGCACCAGTTCGCGGTAGGCCTTGAGCACGGTGTTCGGGTTGATCGCCAGCGACTGGGCCACGTCCCGCACCTTCGGCAGCTGGTCGCCGGGGCGCAGCAGGCCGACCCGCAGCGCCTGCTTCACCTGCACGACGAGCTGCATGTACGTGGCGACCCGGGAGCGGCCGTCCAGGACGAACTCGATCACCCCACACCCTCCTATTGTCCTACGACATTAAGACAACACCCGGGAACATCGTGCTGTCAAGGCGGACCCTCCGGGCATAGGGTTCCGGACGGGACGCACACCGGCACCGGGAGGCAGGCATGTCGTTGTTGGACGGGCTGAGCAAGGCGATCACGGACGGGTCGGTCGAGATCGTCGACCTCACCGCTCCCCTGAGCTCGAGCACGCCGATCCTGCAGCTGCCGGAGCCGTTCGCCAACACCATCCCGTTCCGCCTCGAGGAGATCAGCCGCTACGACGAGCGCGGCCCGCGGTGGTACTGGAACGACATCCACACCGGCGAGCACACCGGCACCCACCTCGACGCGCCCGTGCACTGGGTGTCCGGAAAGGACGGTCACGACGTCTCGGCGGTGCCGCTGAAGACGCTGGTCGCGCCCGCGATCGTGCTGGACTTCTCCGCGAAGGCGGCGCAGGACCCCGACTTCCTGCTCTCGATCGACGACGTCCGCGCGTGGACGGCCGAGCACGGCCCGCTGCCCGACGGCGGCTGGCTGCTCTACCGCACCGGCTGGGACGCGCGCAGCGCCGACCAGGCCGAGTTCCTCAACGCCGACGAGGCCGGGTCGCACTCCCCCGGCGTCTCCCCCGAGTGCGCGCGGTGGCTCGCCGAAGAAACCCCGATCACCGGGCTCGGAGTCGAGACCATCGGCACCGACGCGGGTCAGGCGCCCGGCCTCGACCCGATGTTCCCGTGCCACGAGCTGCTGCTGGGCGCCGGGAAGCACGGCCTCACGCAGCTGCAGAACCTGGCTTCCCTGCCGCCGACCGGCGTGCTGCTGGTCGTCTCCCCGCTGCCGATCGTGGGCGGGTCGGGCAGCCCCGCCCGCGTGCTGGCCCTGGTGGAGCGGTGAACGTCGCCGAGCTGGTCGGCCGGACCCTGGCCGGCCTCGGCGCCGGCACCGCGTTCGGCGTGGTCGGCAGCGGGAACTTCGAGGTGACCAACGCGCTGCGGGCGGCAGGCGTCCGGTTCGTCGCCGCCCGCCACGAGGGCGGCGCGGCGAGCATGGCCGACGCCTACGCCCGGATGAGCGGGAAGGTCTCGCTGCTGTCGCTGCACCAGGGCTGCGGGCTGACCAACGCGGTCACCGGGATCACCGAGGCGGCCAAGAGCCGGACGCCGATGATCGTGCTGACCGCCGACTCCGCGGGCGCGTCCGTGCTGTCCAACTTCCGCATCGACCAGGACGGCCTGGCCACGGCGGTCGGCGCGGTCCCGGAGCGGGTGCACTCCGCCGCGAGCGCCGTCGCCGACACCGTGCGGGCCTTCCGGACGGCGCGGCAGCAGCGCCGGACGGTGGTGCTGAACCTGCCGCTGGACGTCCAGGCCCAGCCGGCACCGGAGTCTCCGGAACGGTTGCCGGCGGTGGTCGGGCCGGCCCCGATGCGCCCCGACATCGGTGCGGCCTCGGAGCTGGCGGACCTCCTGATGGCCGCCGAACGGCCGGTGTTCATCGCCGGCCGGGGCGCCCGCGGCAGCCGGGAACCGTTGCGGGAGCTGGCTTCGCGCAGCGGCGCGCTCCTGGCGACGTCCGCGGTCGCGCACGGGCTCTTCCACGGTGAGGAGTTCGCGCTGGGCATCTCCGGCGGGTTCGCCTCGCCGACGGCCGCCGAGCTGATCGTCGGCGCGGACCTGGTGGTCGGGTGGGGCTGCGCGCTGAACATGTGGACCACCCGGCACGGGAAGCTGCTCAGCCCGCACGCGAAGCTCGTCCAAGTCGACCTCGAGCAGAGCGCGCTCGGGGCGCACCGCCCGATCGAGCTCGGCGTGGTCGGCGACGTCGGGTGCACGGCCGAGGACGTCCTGAGCGAGCTCGGTGACCACAAGGCGGTGGGGTACCGGACCGAAGAGGTCGCCACGCGGATCGCGTCCGGCCGCTGGACCGACGTCGAGCACGAGTCGCTGTCCCGCGGCGGCCGGATCGACCCGCGGACGCTCAGCCGGCTCCTGGACGAGATGCTGCCCGCCGAGCGGATCGTCTCGATCGACTCGGGCAACTTCATGGGGTACCCGAGCGCGTACCTCTCGGTGCCCGACGAGCAGGGGTTCTGCTTCACCCAGGCGTTCCAGAGCATCGGGCTGGGCCTCGGCACGGCGATCGGCGCGGCGCTCGCCCGCCCGGACCGGCTGCCGGTGCTGGGCACCGGCGACGGCGGGTTCCACATGGCGGTGTCCGAACTGGACACGGCGGTCCGGCTCGGCCTGCCGCTGGTGGTGATCGTCTACAACGACGCGGCGTACGGCGCGGAGGTCCACCACTTCGGCGACGCGGACATGACCACGGTCCGCTTCCCGGACTCCGACCTCGCCGCCATCGGCCGCGGCTTCGGCTGCGACGGCGTCACGGTGCGCTCGGCGGAGGATCTTTTCGCAGTGCGCGAGTGGCTCGCGGGCCCGAGGTCGGCGCCCCTGGTGATCGACGCGAAGATCGCCGACGACGGCGGCTCCTGGTGGCTCGCGGAGGCGTTCCGGCACTGACCCCGCCCCGAGGTTCCCGGGCCGCGTGAACGACATCGCTGTGGAGTGCGGCAATTCGCGCCTCCAGCCCCTGCTGGACGCCTACATCGCGGGCGCCGACGTCCCGGACGTCAGCGTGGTGAAGACGCAGGTGCTGCACAAGAATCGACGTGCGTCGATGCTGTTCGGCCTGGGCCACTTGACCCACAACGGCGGCAGTGGAGCGGTGGCACAGCTGGAGCGCGAGAGCCGCTGCGCGGGCGGGCGACTGTCTTGGATACACCGCCGGGTGGGCTCGAGTGGCCGGAAACGTTCTTCGAGCGGGAGCGCCAGTCGGGCATTCTGCTGCGCGGCAACTGAGAACGCGTGGGCGTAGGCCCGTAGCCGGTTGGCTGCGGGCCTTTCCCCTGTTCGGTTGTCTCAGGCCGCGAACGGCAAGGGTTGGTGGAGGTTGTTGCGCCGGGGTTTTCGGCGTTTGTCGAGAAAGGCGGGCGGGAGGAATTCGGGGTGGCCGTCGGCGGCCATGCGGACCTCCCAGCCCGAGCGGTGCAGCAGCCGGTGGTGGTGGTGGGAACACAGCAGCACCAGGTTGTTCAGGTCCGTCGGGCCGCCCTCGGCCCAGTGGCGGACATGGTGCCCCTGGCAGTGGCGGGGTGGGCGGTGACAGCCGGGGAAGGCACACCCGCGGTCGCGGAGGTAAAGAGCCCGGCGCAGCCCCGCGGAGATCAGGCGGCGGAGACGGCCGAGGTTCAACGGTTCGCTTTTCTCACCCAGGACCGCGGGGATGACCATGCTGTCGCAGGCGTGGACACGAGCGTCGGCGGCGCTCATGGTGCCGGTGTCGCCGAGGGTGGCCTTGCCGACACCGGACTTCAGGTCGGCCAGCGACACGGCGACCATGACGTGGGCTCGTTCGCCCGCCTGCATCGGCAGGTCCGGGGAGTTGAGCGCAAGGTCGATCGCATCGGAGAAGGCATCGCCGTAGCGTTCTTGCGGAGAGCGGAAGTCGTCCGCGGCGCGGCGTTCGGCCAGCGAGTCCAGCAACGCGCTGGCGCGAGTCCCCGTTTCGTCGTCAAACCGGCCGGAGAGTTCCCAGATGCCGGATCTCTTGCGCCGCAGCGAAAGTTCCCGACGGGGAGCGCCAGATTCGGCATCGTCGGGTTCGGCACCGTCGGGGTCCAGGTGAGCAACGATCCGCGCCCCCAAGGCACCAACCTGCTTGTGCCCGGCGTCGGCGGCAAAGGCGAGCAGGTCAGATTCAGCGCCATCACGATGCTCAGACGGAACCTGAGTGAGCACCTCGACAATCGTATCGATCATCGGATTGCTCAGGGAACCCGCCGAAGCAGCAACTCCAGTGGCAGGAGCAAGAGCGGCAACCGAAGTGCCATCAAGAGCCCGACCAGGATTGAGAGCCCGAGCCCGCTTCACAACACGCTCGGCAGCAGCCCGAGGAACATCAGCAAGATGCTCAAAAAGCCGAGAAACAGACCGATACCCGAAGAGCTCCTGAACACCACGCGCCTCAATCTCCACAAGAAGCGCCCCCATCTCAGCCTCAGCAGACCGAACAACGGCCAGCAAGGCCCCAACACGGTCGGCCAGGGCCTCCGCATCGGCCCGCCGCACAAAGTTCCCGTCCACACAGGAAGAATATCGTAGGACGAACAAGTGTTCATCACACAACAGGGTGGCGAGAGAGCAAGCTGTCCGCACCCCAGAACACCAACCACACGAAAAACCAGAGGACGAGATCCGCAGCGTGGGGAACTCACCGAGCCCAGGACTCCAACGCAATCAACGTCTTGGTCCCGGTAACCTGATGATGCCGCCGAATTTCATCAATAGTGGTCTGCAGATGAGCCATATCCCGAACCCGCAACCAGACAAGAGCATCCGGATCCCCGGCAATGGTGAAGACAGCCTGAGCCTCCGGCATCCGAGTGGTAGTACGCAGGATCTCGGCAACCTTCGTGTTCCCGACAAACCGCAACTCGGTAAACGCCTCGATCCCCCAGCCCAGCTTCGCGTGGTCGACCTGAACGGTGAACCCCGTGATCACCCCGGTCTCCCGCAGCCGGTCGATCCGCCTCTTGACCGCGGCGGTCGAGAGGGTGACCCGCCCGGCGATGTCGGAGAGCGTGCGGCGGGCGTCCTCGCGCAGCAGGCCGAGGATCTCGTGGTCGGTCGCGTCGAGCAGCTCGTCGGTCATGCGCCCGAGCGTAACTTCGCGCAAAAATCCGAGCCAGCCGACGCGGATGCCCGCCGAAATTTGCGTGTGAGACCTTGATCCGGCGATGCCTGTTGCGCAAGGGTGACGCGCGCCGCACTGTGCCCCGAAGCACACCCGGACGAGAGGACCGCGTCGTGGAGACGTTCACGCTGGAAGACCGCTACCTGCGGGAGGCGGGGACCGTGCACCTGACCGGGGTGCAGGCCCTGGTCCGGCTGCTGTTCGACCGCGTCCGCCACGACCGCGCCCACGGCGGCGACCCCGCCGTCTTCGTCTCCGGGTACGAGGGCTCGCCGCTGGCCGGCTACGACCTCGAGCTCGGCCGTCGCGCGAAGCTGCTCGAGAAGCACGACGTCGTCCACCGGCCCGGTCTCAACGAGGAGCTGGCCGCGACGTCGGTGATGGGCAGCCAGCTGGTCGCGGGCGCCGGCGGGCGGCGCGGGGTCACCGGGTTCTGGTACGGCAAGGCCCCCGGCCTCGACCGCGCCTCCGACGCCCTCCGCCACGCGAACCTCGCCGGCACCGATCCCCGCGGCGGCGCGGTCGCGCTGGTCGGCGACGACCCGAACGCCAAGTCCTCGACGGTCCCGTGCGCGTCCGAGCTCGCCCTCGCCGACCTGGCGATCCCGATCTTCTACCCGGTCGACTCCCAGGACGTCCTCGACCTCGGGATGCACGCGGTCGAGCTGTCGCGGGCCAGCGGGCTCTGGACGTCGCTCAAGGTCGTGGCCAACGTGGCCGACGCGTCCGGCACCGCGGTCGTCAGTCCACAGTGGACCGCACCGGAGCTCGCCAAGGCCTACCGCCACACACCGACGTCACGGCTGCTCGGCACCAGCCTCGCCGAGCTGGAGCGCAGCCTCTTCACCGTCCGGCTGCCACTCGCGCTGGAGTACCTGCGCGCCAGCGGGGTCAACCGGATCACGCACCGGGGACCGGCCGACCGGATCGGCATCGTGTCCGCCGGCAAGTCCTACCTGGACCTGCAGCAGGCGCTGCGCGCGCTGGGCCTCGACGAGGAAGGCCTGGCGAAGCACGGCATCCGCGTGCTCAAGCTCGGCGCGATCCACCCGCTCGAACCCGGGATCGTCCGCGAGTTCGCCGACGGCCTCGAGGAGATCGTCGTGGTCGAGGAGAAGCGGGCGTTCATCGAAACCGCGTTCAAGGAGGTCCTCTACGGCCTTCCCGGCGCGCCCGCCATCACCGGCAAGAAGGACCGCGACGGCCGGAGGCTGTTCACCGAGCTCGGCGAGCTGGACCCGGACGGCGTCGCGACCGGCCTGGCCCGGCGGCTGCCCGAAGGCATCCCGTCGGTGGACGCCTTCACCGCGCGCCGTCGCCGTGAGCGCATCTCGGTGCCGCTGCTCGCGCGGACGCCGTACTTCTGTTCGGGCTGCCCGCACAACTCGTCGACGAAGGTCCCGGAAGGCACGCTGGTCGGCGGCGGCATCGGCTGCCACACGATGGCCCTGTTCATGGAGCCCGACCAGGTCGGCACCGTCCTCGGCGTGACGCAGATGGGCGGCGAGGGCACGCAGTGGATCGGGATGGCGCCGTTCGTCGAGGCCGAGCACTTCGTGCAGAACATCGGCGACGGCACGTTCACCCACTCCGGCAGCCTCGCCGTGCGCGCGGCGGTCGCCGCCGGTGTGAACATCACCTACAAGCTGCTCTACAACTCCGCCGTGGCGATGACCGGCGGCCAGGACGCCGTCGGCGGGCTGCCCGTCGAGAAGGTCGCCGAGCTGCTGCTGGTCGAAGGCGCGAAGCGGGTCGTGATCACCAGTGACGCGCCGGGCAAGCTGCGCCGCCGCAAGCTGCCCGGCGGTGTCGACGTCCGCGACCGCACGGAACTGCTGGCCACGCAAGAGGAACTGGCCGCCGTCAAGGGTGTCACCGTGCTCATCCACGAGCAGGAGTGCGCGGCCGAGAAGCGGCGGAAACGCCGCCGGGGCAAGCAGGAGACGCCCGCGACGCGGGTCGTGATCAACGAACGCGTCTGCGAAGGCTGCGGCGACTGCGGCACCAAGTCGAACTGCCTGTCGGTGCAGCCGGTGGCGACCGAGTTCGGCCGCAAGACCACGATCCACCAGTCGTCGTGCAACGTCGACTACTCGTGCCTGGCCGGGGACTGCCCGTCGTTCGTCACCGTGGTGCCGACCGGGAAGAAGCAGCGCCGCAAGCTCGGCGAGCTCGCCGCTGACGCCGTCCCGGCGCCGGCGATGGCGGCCACGAAGGACTTCACGGTCCGGATCACCGGGATCGGCGGCACCGGCGTGGTGACGGTGACGCAGATCCTCGCCACCGCCGCGGTGCTCGACGGGCGGCACGTCCGCACGCTCGACCAGACCGGGCTTGCGCAGAAGGGCGGCGCGGTGGTGTCCGACCTGAAGGTGACGGCGGAGCCGGTCGAGCAGGCCCCGAAGCTGGCCACCGGCGAATGCGACCTCTACCTGGCGTGCGACGCGCTGGTCGGCGCCGACCGGACCAACCTCGGGGTCGCCGACCCGGCCCGCACGACCGCCGTCGTCTCCACCACGGAGGTCCCGACCGGCCGGATGGTCGTCGACACGACGGTGTCCTTCCCAGACCCCGGCAGTGTCCTGGCGCCCCTTGAGGCAGCGGCGGCGCGCACGGTTTCGCTCGACGCGCGCGGCCTGGCCGAGACGCTCTTCGACGACGACCAGTTCGCCAACGTCCTGCAGCTCGGCGCCGCCTACCAGACCGGCGTGATCCCGCTGCCGGCCGCGGTGATCGAGCGCGCGATCGAACTCAACGGCACCGCGGTCACCGCGAACGTCCAGGCGTTCCGCCGCGGCCGCCAGCTGGTCGCCGACCCGGACGCGCTGACGACGTCACCCACCGCCGCGGTCCCCGTCGCGCAGCCGGCGGCGCGGGCACTGGTGCACGCGGCGCCCGGGTCCGAGCTGGCGCGGGTGCTCGACATCCGGGTCCCGGACCTGGTCGCCTACCAGGACGAGGCCTACGCCCGCGCGTACGCCGAGTTCGTCGAGCGGGTGCGGGTGCTGGAGGACGGGCCGACCGAGGTCACCGAAGCGGTCGCGAAGCACCTGTACAAGCTGATGGCCTACAAGGACGAGTACGAGGTCGCCCGGCTGTCGCTCGACCCGGCGTTCGTGACCGGGCTGGCCGAGCAGTTCGGCGAGGGCACGCGGTTCGCCTACCGGCTGCACCCGCCGGTGCTGCGCGCGCTCGGGATGAAGCGCAAGATCAGCCTGGGCCCGTGGTTCCGGCCGGCGTTCCGGCTGCTGCACGCGCTGCGGCGGCTGCGCGGCACCCGGTTCGACCCGTTCGGCCGCGCCGAGGTCCGGCGGGTGGAGCGCGAGCTGGTCGAGGACTACCGCGGCACCGTGCTGGCGGCGTTCCGGGCGGCCGACGTCGACCGGGCGCGGGTGCTGGCCCTGGCCGAGCTGCCGGACCTGGTCCGCGGCTACGAGGACGTCAAGCTCGCCAACGTCGCCCGCTACCGGGAGAAGAAGGCCGAGCTGCTCACGCTCGTAAGTAGCTGAGCATCGCCTGGGCCTCGTCGGGGACGCGCAGCTTCGCGCTGACATCCCCGGCGTGCTGCCGGGCCGCCGCGGTGCCGATGCCGAGCAGCCGGCCGATCGTCGGCACCGAATGACCTTCGGCCAGCAGCGCCACGACCTCGCGCTCACGGGCCGTCAACGACGTGACCGGGTCGCCGGGACGGCGGCGGGCCAGCTGGACGGCGACGACGTCGCGATCCAGCACCGTGCCGCCCGCCGCGACGCGGCGCAGGGCGTCCAGGAACTCGCCGGGCCGGCCCACGCGCTCCTTGAGCAGGTATCCCGCACCGCCGCCGTCCGCGGCCAGGAGGTCACCCGCGTAGCCGTCCTCGACGAAGGCGGACAGCGCGAGGATCGCCAGGCCCGGGGCGCGCCGCCGGGCTTCCAGCGCCGCGCGGAGCCCTTCGTCGGTGAACGTCGGTGGCAGCCGGACGTCGACGACCGCCAGGTCCGGGGCCTCCGTCTCGACCGACGCCACCAGGTCCTCCGGGTGGTCGACGGCCGCGACGACGGCAAAACCTTCGCTGCGCAGGAGCAGCACCAGCCCCTCGCGCAACAGGGCGTCGTCCTCCGCGATCACGATCCGCACGACGGCTGCCTCCTCGCTCCACGCCTCTCCCTGCCTGGATGCACGGATGGGCGGGTGTGTCCGGTTCAGCCGATGCCGGTGGTCCGGAAGCGGGCCCGGTAGTCGCTCGGTGTCACGCCCAGGCCGCGCGCGAAGGCGCGTCGGAGCGTCTCGACGGATCCGAAACCCGACCGCCGCGCCACGACGTCGAGCGGGTCGATCGTGGTTTCCAGCTGCTCCTGGGCGAACTCCAGCCGCACCCGCTCGACGAACCGGGCCGGAGTCAGGCCGAGCTCCTCGTGGAACAGGCGGGTCAGGTGCCGCGTGCTGACCCCGGCGCGGGCCGCCAGGTCGTCGAGCGTGTGCGGGGCCGACGGGTCGGCCGCGACGGCGTCGAGCACCGCCCGCAGCAGCTCGGTGCGCGGGCGGCCGGTCTCCAGCCGGACACTGAACTGCGACTGGCCGCCCGGCCGCTGCAGGAAGACGACCAGGTGCTTGGCCACCAGCCGGGCCGTCTCGGCGCCGAGGTCCGCCTCGACCAGCGCGAGCGCCAGGTCGATGCCGGAGGTGACGCCGGCCGAGGTGATGACCGGGCCGTCCTGGACGAAGATCGCGTCGGCGTCGACGCGGACGAGCGGGAAGCGGCGGGCGAGCTGGTCGGTGAGGTCCCAGTGGGTGGTGGCGCGCCGCCCGTCGAGGACCCCGGCAGCGGCCAGGGCGAACGCGCCCGCGCACACCGAGGCTGTGCGGCTCGCGCCGTCGGCGAGCCGGCGGATCTGCGCGACCAGCTCGGTGTCGGCGATCGTGCGGACCCACTCCGGCCCGCCGGGCACCAGCACGGTCGCGCCGCGCGGGTCCGCCGTCGCGAGGTCGAGGTCGGCGCCCAGCCGGGTGCCGGTGTTGGGGGGGGGGGGGGGGCCGGCGAGGGAAGGAGGCCACCGCACACACCGCCCCCCCCCTCCCCTGGCCCCCGCCACAAAACCCAACCAACCCCAACACACTCGACAGAACA
>NZ_JBVJNO010000019.1:47948-160852 GCF_055583645.1 Amycolatopsis sp. NPDC104587 | reverse complement strand
GCCCCCACCCCACCCCACCACCCCCCCCCCCCCTCCCCCCCCCCCCCCCACCCCCCCCCCCCTCCCCCCTCCCCCCCCCCCCCCCCCCCCCCGCCGGGCGACGCCGTCCGCAGCACGTACTGCCCGCCGTGCGCGTTGGCCTCGGCGAAGACCTCCAGCGGGCCCGAGACGTCGAGCAGGCGGACGCCGTCGTAGAGGACGACGAGAACGGTCCGGGAACGCACCTCAGCCCGTGCCGGACCAGCCGCTCAGGCGGTTGAGCAGGCGCTCCAGCACCTCGGGGTCGGCGGCGACGGGATCACCGGTGACCGGCTCGTCGACGAGGGTCCGGCGGTCCTGGCGCCGCGGCAGGCGCACCTGCCGCGCGTTCATCCCGCCGGGCAGCTCGAGCTCGCACCACGTCGTGCGGGCCCCGCCCACACCCGGGGTGACGCCGACCCGTTCGCCCGGGCCGGCGACCTTCGGCTCCGGCAGCCCGGGCACGTCGTCGTCGACCTCGACGGACAGCACTTCGGCGCGGAGCCGCAGCCGGAGCGTGACGAAGGCGGGCGACCGGGGGTCGCCGGCGTCGATCACGGTCCCGACCAGCCGTTTCGCGGTCGCGGTCACCTGCTCCAGCATCGGCAGCAGGGACCAGTCGGTGAGAATCAGGCGGACGAACAGTTCCGTGACCGGCAGCGCGCTGGGCTGCGCGACCAGCCGGATATCGTCCATCTGGGAGGTGTGCGCGCTCAAGCCTGACCTTCCTCGCCCAGGTCGACTGCCGGGTCCCGCATCTTGCCACCCGGCCTCCGGCGGCACGGTACCGGCTGTGCTCGCGTTGCTACCGTCGGGGCCATGGGTGAGCTGGTGGAGGACGAGGCGCGGCGCGCGGCACGGCTGCTGGACGCGCAGGCGAAGGCCGTCGAACTGTTCGCGGCCGTCGGGGAACGCGGGGTCCTGGCACCGGGCGTCCGGGAGACCGAGGCGAGCAACGCGATCCGCGACCTGGCCGGTGACCTGCTGGGGATCCACCGCTACTGGCACAAGCGGATCGTCCGCGCGGGGGTCAACACGCTGCGGCCCTACCGCGAGAACCCGCCGGACCGCGTGCTCGCCGAGGACGACATCGTGTTCGCCGACTTCGGCCCGATCTTCGAGGACTGGGAAGCGGACTTCGGCCGGACGTTCGTGCTGGGCGACGACCCGGTCAAGCACCGCCTGCGCGCCACGCTGGCCCCGGTTTTCGACGCCGGACGCGCGTACTTCGCCGCCCGGCCGGACATCACCGGCGCGCAGCTGTACGCGCACATGGTCGAGCTGGCGCGCGAAGCGGGCTGGGAGTTCGGCGGCGCGATCGCGGGGCACCTGGTCGGCCAGTTCCCCCACGAGACGATCGACGGCGACCGCATCGACTCCTACATCGCGCCGGGCAGCGACGGCCCGATGCGCCGCCCGGACCGCAACGGGCAGACGTCGCACTGGATCCTGGAGGTCCACCTCGTGGACCGAGACCTGGGGATCGGCGGGTTCTTCGAGCAGCTGCTGACGCTGGGCCCGAGCGCCGCGGAGTCCTGAGCGCCCCGAGGTGGCTTCGGGGCGCTCGGGCCGGGCTTCAGACCCGCGCCGGAACCCACAGCTCGTCGATGAGCTTCTCCGCGGTCGCCAGGCTGGCGTCCGCCAGCGGGATGAGCTCCGCCATCGCCGGGTTGACCGGGGCCAGCGTCAGCTCCGCGGTGATGAACCGCGGCTCCAGGCCGGTCAGCGCGACGCCGTGCGGGAGCCACTGTTCGGCGTGGTCCCAGCCCTCGCGGGGCGTTCCCTCGCCGTACCCGCCGCCGCGGGAGGCCAGCACGATGAACTCGCGGCCGCCCAGCAGCCCCGTCATGGTCTCGTGGTCGACCGAGAGCCCGGGCGCGATGAGGTGGTCGACCCACGCCTCGACGCTGCTCGGCGCGCCGTAGTTGTAGACCGGCAGGCCCAGCAGCACGGTGTCGGCCGCCTTGATCTCGGCGACCAGCTCCTGGGTCAGCGCCCACGACGCGGCCTGGGCCGGCGTGTGCTGCTCGGGCGGGATCGCGCGGGCCGGCCCGCTCGCGGCGTCGAGGTGCGGGAGCGGGTGTTCGCCCAGGTCGCGGTAGGTGACCGTGCCGCCGGAGTGCGCGGCGCGCCACGCGGCCGCGGCCCGGGCGCTGAGCCGCCGGCTCACCGAGCGCTCACCCTGGATGCTCGAGTCGATGTGGAGGAGATGCGCCATGTCGTTAGCCGCCCATAGATCGTTGGTGTTGGACAAACCATTAATAGCACATGCACCATCGATGTGCCCATATACTGGGCGGATGACCTCGTTGCCGGTCGTCAACCAGCCGCCCCACCGGTGCGGCGCGCTGCTCGACCACCTCTGGCGCCGGATCCGGCTGCGCAGCGAGTCGGTGCTGGCTCCGCTCGGCCTGCGGCCGCGGCACGTGCTCGCGCTCACCGTGCTGCGCGACCGCGGCGGCAGCTCACAGCAGGACCTGGCGAAGATCCTCGAGATGGACGGCACGAACATCGTCGGGCTGCTCAACGACCTCGAGGCCGAGAACCTGGTCGAACGCCGCCGCTCCCCCGCCGACCGGCGGCGCCACGTCGTCGAGCTCACCGACGTCGGCGCGAAGCTGCTGGCCCGCGCCGAGTTCGCGCTCGCGGCGGTGGAGGACGAGGTGTTCGGCGCGCTCGGCCACGACCAGCGCGAGACGCTCTACGAACTGCTCCACCAGGCCACGAGCTTGTCCGACACCGAAGCCTGCGCGGGCGGCGTCTCGGACTGCTGAGGCTCAGCCCCCGGCGATGTCGCGGGCCAGCTGCCGGGCCTCGGGCAGCGTGAACTTCCCGGTGATCTGCGTTTCGCCGCCGGTGATGGCGGACTGGACGGCCGGCGCGGTCAGCACCCGGCTCTTGAGCACCATCGCGACCTGCGAACCGACGTTCTGCCCGGTCCACTCGGCCCAGATCTTCGTGCCCTTGGCCGTGAAGCTGAGGTTGACGACCGAACCGCCGGTCTGCGGATCCACGGTGGCGTCCACCCGGCTCACGTCCGCGCCGCCGAGGAAGCTGGGCCCGAGGACGTACTTCGTGCCCAGCGTGCGGTCGCAGCTGATCAGGGGCAACGCGGGATCGTCGCGGCCGTCGAGCGGGTCAGGCTTCCCCTGGGCGCAGTCGAACCCCCGCGCCGCTGCCTGCTGGACGGCGGGATCGGTGCTCTGCCGCTCGGCGGCCGGGCCCGTCGCCGGCCCGGCCGGCACCTCGGTCAGGACCGGGCGGAACCGCAGCACCGTCCCGTCCTTGACGACGAACCCGGTGGGCCAGGCGTGCCCCGCGACCGGGGACTGGCACCCGGCGACCACAACGAGGGCGGCGACGGCCGCGAGCAGTTTCCGCACGCCGCCCATTCTCGCGTGCGGGACTACCCGGCCGCCAGCACCGCTTCGAGGCCGGACGCCTGGGTCCGCCAGTCGGTCACGTTCGGCGTGGTCCCGGTCCAGCGCTGGCCGATCCGGTTCAGCGGGTCCCGGTCGCCCGTCCACAGCGCGTCCGCCTGCCGCTGCGCGAAGGCGCGGTAGGTCGCCGAGCCCGTCGCCGCGGCCAGGTCACCGAAGTAGCGCATGAAGATGCCCTTGAACTGCTTCTGGTTGTCGTCACACGAGCTTTTGCCGGTGTCGCAGGACTCGACGAGCACCCCACCCGAGGTGAGCCGGGCCATCGCCGCGTCGGCCAGCCGCCGCGCGGCGTCCAAATAGGACCCGACGCCGGTGGCGCGCCACAGCTCGACCAGGCCGCCGATGCCGAGGCCCTGGTTGTAGGTCCAGACCGTCTGGCCGTTGTTCGCGCACGAGCCCGTCAGGCCGTCGTTCACCAGACCGGAGGTGTTGACCAGACCACTGTTCAAGTACCAGTCGCCCGCGGTCCTGGCCCGCTGTCCCCACACGGTGTCGCCCGCGACGCGGGTGTGCAGGGACGCCGTCAGCCGCAGGTACAACCCGGCCGTGACGGCGTTCTTGTAGGTCCGCTCGCGGTCCCACCAGACCCCGCCGCCGCACGTCCCGGTGTCCCAGAACCCGTTGACGTAGCTGGCGATCGTCGTCGCTTCGGTCAGGTAACGGGCGTCGTGGGTGCGGTCGTAGACGGCGATCCAGGCCAGGCCCCACCACGCGCTGTCGTCGATCGCCCGGCTGACGAAGTGCCCGTCGATCGGGTCGGAACTGCGGGCCCCGGCGGGGAACGCGGCCCGGTTGACGTCGAAGGTGCGGGCCAGCGCGCCGTCGAAACCACCGGCGTCCGCGACAGCCGTCACCGCGACCGCCGAGTTCCACCAGCTCGACGGCCACCACGCGGTGTACGGGTCGTAGGACCACATCAGCGCGTCGAGCGCCCCGGCGGCGCGGGTCGGGGCCGGACGCGCCCAGGCCGTGCAGCTTCCCTGCGCGTGCGCGGCTTCCCGGCCGCACGCCCGCACGGCGCCGCCGAACAGCCGGCCGCGGGGATCGCGCGTCGCGAACGCCGTGGTGCCGCGCCCGGTCGCGCCCGCGGCGACGCCGGCGCGGCCCAGCGACGAGCCGTCCGGCCAGCTCGCGCCCGCGTCCCAGGAGCGGTCGAGCCAGATCTCGTCCCCGGCGCCGCCCGCCTCGATGCTCCCCCACGCCAGGCCACGGCCGTCGAAGTGCAGGCGGATGGTGCGCCCGAACAGGGTGGTCGGCGCCACCGGCTGGCTGTCCCCGGCGGCGGGTGCGCTGCCGTCACAAGCGGTATCGCACACCACCGGGTAGATCCACGCGGTGCAGCCGACCCCCTGCGCGTCACCGCAGGCCCGGACCAGGCCACGGCGGTGGTGCGCCGGATCGGTGAGGTTGTACATGAGCGTGCGCGTGCCGGTCCACGAACCGGGCACAGTCGCCTTGCCCAGCAGGCCTTCCCAGGTGGCGCCGCCGTCCCACGAGCGGTCGAGCCAGACACCGTCGCCGGCGACGCCGTTGTCGATGCTGGCCCAGGCCATTCCGTCGGGGTCGGAGGCGTGCAACCGCAGCACACGGTTGTTGATCACCTTGTCCGGCAACGGAAAGCTCTCCCGCGCGGCCTTCGACGGATCGAGGGTGTCACACGAGGTGACACACACCGCCGTCGCCGCCGCGGCGGGGATCGGGGTCAGGGAACCGAGGACGAGCAGCACCACGAGCAATGTCCGCATCGACATCCCTCTCCACGCACCGGGGGTGGCTCCAGAGTAGGGAACGGCGGCGCGAACCTGAAGGAATCCGCCCGGTTCTGGCTCGTTCCGGACAGTGATTGCCCGTTCAGGCGGGATTCGTTGTCCGAGGACTCCGCGGCGACGAGCTCCACCTGCTCTTCCGCGTGCCGCCGGGCCTGGTTGATCTCGGCCAGCTCGGCCCGCAGCCGCGCGAGGTCGTCTTCGAGCTGACGGCACTTGATCTCTTCGCGGGCCAGCCGGGCCGCGAGGTCCTGCTAGCGCTGCCTCAGCTCGGCGACCTCCTGCCGCGCCTCGGCCAGCCGGTCACCGAGGTCCTGGGAGAAGTCGTCGAGGCCGTTCGTGATGACCAGGCCGAGCTCGGGCGAAGCGGCGCTCGTCTCGATCCGCGCCCGGGCCCGCTGCCACGGCCCGAGCGCGTCGCCGGCGAACCCGCAGGCGAGCAGGATCGTCACCACCCTGATCGTCGGCGAGCTCGTCCTCGCCACCGCCGGCGTGTCACCCGTCGCGGCCGGAGCGGCTTCGTGCGCCGCGGCCGGCTTCGGCTACCGGGCGCGACGGTGCCGTTAGGTGCTCTCCGGCGGGAAGAGGCGCGGCATGAACGCCAGCATCAGTGCCGACCACACGACATGGGTCAACAGCGGCGCCTGCACCCCGCCGGACCGGCTTCGCTGCACCGCGAAAAGCGTCCCCATGGCCGCCGATGCCAGTACCAGTGCGGGATTCCGGGTCGCCGTCGTGGACAGCACGTACACCGCCGTCGAGCCGCGCGCGCCGAACGCGTCGTAGACCGCGCCGCGGAAGAATACCTCCTCGGCCGCGCCCGTCACCAAAGTCGTCACCGCCACCGAAGGGGTCGAGCCGCGATGTGCGTGGTCGAGCACGCCGGCGATCGCCCGGCGCAGCAGCGGGATGTGCCGGGCCACCAGGGCGCCGCCGTAGAACACCGCGAACGCGGCCGCGCCCGCCAGGACCGGCTGGACGACGTCGGGGCGCCCGCGCCGGACCGGGCCGGCCGCCGCCGCGCCGCTCAGCCAGGTCGCGGCGACCGACGCCGTGAGCGTGTGGAAGCGGCGCGAACCCGAACTGCTGGCCAGTGACGCGCCGAGCAGCCCGGACCCGCCGGCCGTCACCGCGGCCAGGAACCCCTTCGTCACGCCGGCCGCCGGTTCTTCGCCCGCTCGCCCAGCGCCTGCAGCACGGCTTCGTCGTAGCCCAGCGGCTCGAACTCGACGATCCGGCGGATCGAATCGTCGCGAACGACCACCTCGTTGGTCATCGAGTCGATCAGCGCCCGCCCGGTCGTGACGTCGATGTCGGTCACCAGCGAAAGCCAGTACGAGGACAGCTTCGGCGACAGCAGCGGCACCGGCACGATCAGCAGCGGCCGGCCCTCGATCGCCGCCACGCGCTGCAGCATGTCGCGGTAGGCCAGCACCTCGGGGCCGCCGATGTCGAACGTCCGGCCCTCGGCCTCCGGGTGGTCGAGCACGCCGGCGAGGTAGCGGACGACGTCGGCGATCGCGATCGGCTGGGTGCGGGTGCCGACCCAGCGCGGGGTGACCATCGCCGGCAGGTGCTCCACCAGCTGGCGGGTCAGCTCCCACGACGTGCCGCCGTGCCCGATCACGATCCCGGCGCGCAGCACCGTCACCGGCACGCCGGTCTCCCCCAGCAGCCGCTCGACCTCGCGCCGGCTGGCCAGGTGCTCGGACAGCGAATCGTCGTCGTCCCCGAGCCCGCCGAGGTAGACGATCCGGCGCAGGCCCGCGTCGGCCGCCGCGCGGGCGAAGGCGCGGGCCGCGTCGGCGTCCCGGCGCTGGAAGTCCGCGCTGTCGAGCGAGTGCACGAGGTAGTAGGCGGCGTCGGCGCCCTTCAGCGCGTCACGCAACGACCCCACGTCGGCGACGTCGCCGCGCACGGCCTTCCCGGCGCCTTCGTACTTCGCGGGGTGCCGCGTCATCGCGAGCACCTCGTGTCCCGCGTCTTCCAGCGCCGGGCACAACCGGCTGCCGACGAACCCCGAAGCCCCGGCCACCAGTACTCGCATACCCGCGACGTTAACCGGGGTCCCGCCGGCCCGCAGAACGCCCGGTGCCGGCGAAGCAGACCGCGGCGACCACTCCCGCGCAGCCGACGAGCTGCAGCACCCCGGGCGACTCGCCGAGCAGGCCGATCCCCAGCAGCACCGCCCCGACCGGTTGCAGCAGCATGAGCGTCGCCCCCGCGGTGGCCGACATCCGCGGCAGCGCGGCCGAGATCAGCAGCCAGCCGACCAGCTGGCCGAGCACGGCGAGCGCGGCAAGCCACCCGAACGTGGGCCACCCGGGCGCGAAGTCGAGCGTGCCGGACGGGACGCCGAGCACCACCGCGACCACGCCGGCGGAGAGCGTCGCCAGCAGCAGGGACCACGACTGCGTCCCGTGGCCGCCGCTGAGCCGGATCAGGAAGAGGTACCCGGCGTACCCGGCCCCGGCCAGCAGCGCCGCGACCGCCCCGGTGACCGGGTCGGGGCCGAACGCGCCGGTCCCGGCGAACCCGCCGGCCAGGACGACCCCGCCGAGCAGCACCGGCACGGCGACGAGGAACCGCTTCGCCGGCCGTTCGGACAGGAACACGAACGCCAGCACCGGCACGATGATCACCTGCACGGCGAGCAGCACCGTCGCGATGCCGGCGCCGACCCGCGGGATCGCCTCGCCCCAGAGCACGAAGTCCAGGCCGAGGCCGACCCCGGCCAGCAGCGGGAAGAGCACCCGGCGGCGGGTCCCCGGCGCGGCCTTCCGCCGTTCCCGCGCGGCGAGCGCGACCAGCACCGGCAGCGCGAGCAGGCAGCGCCAGAACGCGCTCGTGGCGCCGCTGGCGTGCGAGACCTTGATGAAGACCGACGACAGGGAGATGCAGAAGCCGCCGAGCGCGGCGAGCAGGCGCGGGTCGATGCGCTGGGTCAGCGGCAGGGCGGGCGTGGGGCGGGTCGCGGTCGTGGTCACGTCCTCCAGCGTGCGGTCTTCGACTGTCAAGGACAAGCGAATGTTTCTGTGGAGAATCCAGTAGCATCTCTACCGTGTTCGGACTGGATCGGATGCGTGCGCTGCACGCCGTCGCCACCCAGGGCTCGGTCGCCTCGGCGGCCGCGTCGTTGCACGTCACGCCGTCCGGGGTGTCCCAGCAGCTGGCGAAGCTGGAGCGGGAAGCGGGCCAGCCGCTGCTGGAGCCGCGCGGCCGCGGGGTCCGGCTGACCAAGGCGGGCCAGGTGCTCGCCGGGCACGCCGAGCGGATCCTCGCGCAGGTCGCCGAGGCGAAGGCGGACCTGGAGCTGCTGCGCGAGGACGTCATCGGGCCGCTGCGGGTCGGCGCGATCCCGACGACGGTCCACGCGCTCCTGCCGCCCGCGCTGGCCACGCTCGCCGCGCAGCACCCGCGTCTCGCGGTGACGCTGAACGAGGGTGAGGCGGAGCAGACCATGCCACGGGTGCTGGCCGGCGACCTCGACGTCGCGGTGGTGGAGAGCTGGACCGACCGCCCGACGGTGATCCCGCCGTCGACGGCCCGGATCGAGCTGTTCGCCGACGTCGCCGACCTCGTGCTGCCCGCCGGGCACCGGCTGGCCCACCGCAAGGCCGTCGAACTGTCCGAAGTGGACGATCTGCCGTGGATCGGCTGGAGCGCCGGGTCCGGGTGCCACGAATGGCTCGTTCAGGTGCTGCGGAAGCAGCGGGTGGAGCCGCGGATCACCTGCACGGTCGGCAGCTACCCGACGCAGCTGGCCCTGGTGGCGGGCAACGTCGGCGCGGCGCTGGTCCCCCGGCTGGCCCGCGAGCGGCTGCCCGAAGGCGTCCGCGTCCTGACCACGCGCCCGCCCCTGACCCGCACGATCTACGCGATCTGCCGCACGGGCGAGGAAGACCACGGCGCGGTGCGCGCCTGCCTGGACGCACTGCGCGCCGCGTCGGCTCGTTACGAAGGCCCGCGCTGAGACCGGGCCGGTTCGGCGGCCCAGCTCGCCAGCAGCCGCAACGCCTCCTCCGAGGGTGAGCCCGGTTCGACCGTGTGCACCCCGAGCACCTGGTCCCGGTCGCCGGTCGGGGTCAGCGCCTCGTAGCCGAGGACCAGGTCGCCCACCACCGGGTGGCGGTAGTGCTTGGTGCCGTGGGTGCGCTGGTAGACGTCGTGCTCGGCCCACCAGCCGCGGAAGTCCTGGTCCCGCACCGAAAGTTCGCCGACCAGGGCGGCCAGCGCCGGGTCGTGCGGGTTGCGGCCCGCGTACAGGTGCAGGGTCGCCACCACGCTCCGGGCGGCCGACGCCCAGTCCGCGTACAGGTCGCGGGCGAGGGGGTCCAGGAAGACGAACCGGGCCATGTTCCGCTCCCGCGGCGGCAGCGCGTCGAAGTCGCGGTAGAGCGCCTTGGCCAGCGCGTTGCTGCCCAGGACGTCCAGCCGGCGGCCGGTGACGATCGCCGGGACGTCGGACAGGGTCTCCAGCACGCGTTGCAGCCCGGGCCGGATCCGCTGCGGCGGCAGGGGCCGCGGGCGGCGGCTCGGCTTGGCCACCGCGAACAGGTGGCGCCGCTCGGTCTCGTCGAGCCGCAACGCCCGCGCGATCGCGTCCAGCACCGACTCCGAGACGTTCAGGTTCCGCCCGCGCTCGAGCCGGACGTAGTAGTCGACGCTCACCCCGGCCAGCCGCGCGACCTCCTCGCGCCGCAGGCCCGGGACGCGCCGGACCCCGGGTTCCGGGGCGAGCCCGGCGTCTTCGGGGGTGACCCGGGCCCGCCGCGCCCGCAGGAAGTCCCGCAGTTCGGGGTTGCCCTCGCTCATGTCCCCAGCCTAGATCGGCGGCCGGGCTCGTGCGGGGGTCTGCTGGACCCCCGGTAGCAGCGAGCCTCCTTCGCGACCATCAACCGACCCTGTTCGGCGGTTACCTGGGAGCAGACCAGTTCCCGAGACGAGGAAGAACCGAGATGGAACGCGAAATCCTGGGCGGCACCGGCATGTCCGTGAGCCGCTTCGCCTTCGGCGCCATGATGCTGGGCGCGATGGGCAACACCGACCGCGCCGAGTCGGTGCGCATGATCCACGCGGCGCTCGACGCCGGGGTCAACTTCGTCGACACCGCCGACGTCTACTCCCACGGCGAGTCCGAAGAGATCGTGGGCGAGGCCCTCAGGGGCCGCCGCGACGACGTGGTGCTCGCCACGAAGTTCTCCATGCCGATGGGCCCCGACGCCAACCAGGCCGGCGGCTCGCCGCGGTGGGTCAAGCGCGCCGTGGAAGCCAGCCTGCGCCGGCTCGGCACCGACCACCTCGACCTCTACCAGATGCACCGGCCGGACCACACCACCGACATCGACGAGACGCTCGGCGCGCTGTCGGAGCTCGTCCGGGCGGGCAAGGTGCGCGCGATCGGGTCGTCGACGTTCCCGGCCGAGCTGATGGTCGAGGCGCAGTGGGCCGCCCGGCGGGGCGGGCACCACCGCTTCCGCACGGAGCAGCCGCGGTACTCGATCCTCACCCGGATCATCGAGAACGACGTCCTGCCGACCGCTCAGCGCCACGGCATGGGCGTGCTGACCTACGGCCCGCTCTCCAGCGGCTGGCTGACCGGGCGCGACCCGGCGCAAAGCCACCGCGCCGGGCTCATGCCCGAGGTGTTCGACCTGGCGATCCCGGAGAACCGGGCGCGGGTGGACGCCGTCGGCCGGCTGGGGAAGCTCGCCGGCGAGGCCGGGATGCCGCTGACCCACCTGGCGGTGCGGTTCGTGCTGAGCCACCCGGCCGTGACGTCGGTGCTGATCGGCCCGCGCACGCCCGAGCAGCTCGACGACCTGCTGACCGCGGCGGGACCGCTGCCCGGTGACGTGCTGGACCGCATCGACGAGATCGTCCCGCCCGGCACCGAGGTCAACCGGCACGACAACTACCGGGCGGCGGCCCCGGCGATCGAGGACCCGCGGCTGCGGCGGCGCTGACGCGAGGGCGGTGCTGGCGTGCCCGCGCGGCCACGCGCATGCTGGAGCCGTGATCAGCACTTCGGATGTCGAACGGGCGGCCGCGCGCATTCACGGCCGGGTCCGCCGCACGCCGGTCCTCGCGGGGGACGACGGCCTGTGGTTCAAGCTCGAGCAGCTCCAGCACACCGGGTCGTTCAAGGCCCGCGGGGCCTTCAACCGGATCCTCGCCGCGGGTGAGCTCGCGGCGGCGGGCGTGGTGGCGGCGTCCGGCGGGAACGCCGGGCTCGCCGTCGCCCACGCCGCGCGGGAGTTCGGGGTGGCCGCGCGGGTCTACGTCCCCCAGACCGCCCCCGCGGTGAAGGTCGCGAAGCTGCGGAAGCTGGGCGCGGCCGTCGAGCTGGTCGGCGACAAGTACGCGGACGCCTACGACGCGGCCGTGAAGCACGCGGCGGACTCCGGCGCGCTCTTCTGCCACGCCTACGACCAGCCCGAGATCTGCGCCGGGCAGGGCACCGTCGGACTGGAGCTGCTGGAGCAGGTCGAGGGGCTCGACACGATCCTGGTCGCGGTCGGCGGCGGCGGGCTGCTGGCCGGCATCACCGCCGCGGTCGAGGGCCGGGCGCGGGTGGTCGGCGTCGAACCGCGCACCGCGCCGACGCTGAACGCGGCGCTGGCCGCCGGGGCGCCGGTCTCGGTCGAGGTGTCCGGGGTCGCCGCCGACTCCCTCGGCGCGACCCGCCTCGGTGACATCGCCTTCGCCGTCGCCACCCGCGCGAACGTGGGCTCGGTGCTCGTGGACGACACCACGATCCTCGACGCCCGGGCCGCGTTGTGGGACCAGTACCGCCTGGCCGTCGAGCCCGGCGGGGCGACGGCGTTCGCCGCGCTGCTCGCCGGCGCCTACCGCCCGGCGCCCGGCGAGCGCGTCGCCGTCCTGCTCTGCGGGGCCAACACCGACCCCGCGACGCTCACTTCCCCGACAGCCGCGCCACCAGCGGCGCGAACTCTTCGATGAACGCGGAGTTGACGCTGACGTAGGAGACGCCCAGCTCTTCACGGCGCCGTTCGAGCTCCTCGGCCATGTCGTCGAGGCTGCCGCGGATCATGGTCAGCGAGTCGTGCTCGATGAGCGTTTCCGCGTCGACGCCGATGAACCCGCGGATCCACGGCGGCACCTGCTCGCCGACGACGAAGAGGTTGAGCCCCAGCTCGAGATCGCGGTCGCCCGCGGCGGCGCGGATCTCCTCGACGTACCCGGCCATCTCCTCGCGGGTGGTCAGCACCCCGCCGGCGAGGGTGACGATGTCCGCCTTCGCCGCGGCGAGCCGGCGCGCCTTCGGGCCGCCGGCGGCGACCATCACCGGCGTGTGCGTGTCGCCGTCGAGACGCCGGACGTGGTCGATCGTCTCGGAGATCGAGTCGAGGCGCTCCTGCCCCGAGCCGTAGGGCAGGCCGAGCTCTTCGGCCTGCTGGCGCATGGCCGGCAGCCCGGTGCCGAGGCCGAGCTCGAACCGGCCGCCGGTCACCACGGTGAGGCTGTGCGCCTCCCACGCCGCGGCGCGGGCCGTGCGCAGCGGGCTGGCCAGCACGAACGAGCCGACGCGCAGCTCGGTCGTCACCGCGGCGGCGGCCGCGAGCGCGGCGGTCGGGGTGGGCATGTTCAGGTTGTCCGGGCAGAGCAGGGTCGAGTACCCGAGCTCCTCGGCGCGCTTCGCGGTCGCGAGCCATTTCGCGCCGCCTTCGGTCGCGGCCGCGACCACACCGAACCGGAACGCCTTCTGCGGCATCGGAACACCCCCGTGGTTGTCAGGTACCCCGATCCAACCACCGGTGCGCCCGGCCGTGCCACCACGGCCGGGCGCGCGCCGGAGCGTCAGCCGCGCTGGTACTCCTCCCACGTCACCTTGGTGACCGCGGGGCCGTCGTCGGCGCCGCCGCCGGCGAGGCCGTTCTTGCCCAGGTAGTAGTCGCCCGTCTGGTGCTGCGCGCCCGAGGAGAGGTCCGGGTCGGAGATCGCCTCGGCGTGGACGTGGTAGGCGAACCCCTGCGCCGGCGTGCGGTACCAGGCCGCGAAGCCGACCTGGCGCAGCGCCTTGATGAAGTTCGTCCGGGTCGTCGACGACATGCCGGACACCGAGATGTCCATCGCGCCGCCGCCGTCGTGCGTCCCGGCCGAAGCGTCGACACCGCCCGGGTTGTACGAACCCTGCGTCAGGCCGACCGTGGTGCCGGAAAGGCGTTCGGCCTCCAGCAGCATCGCCTTGGTGCGGGTGTTGATCGTGACCCCGCGGTACGAGACACGGCTGCCCGCCGACACCGGCGAGCTCACCGTGTACCGGCCGTCGCCCAGCTTCTCCAGCGACGTCTTGCCCGGCAGGCCGGAGGCGTCGATCCCGGTGTAGCCCAACGACTTCTGGTACTGCGAGTACGCCGTGATCGTCGTGGTGCCGAAGTACCCGTCGACGTACTTGCTCTCGAGCAGGCCCTTCGCCTGCAGCGCCTGCTCGACGAGCAGGACGCTGTCGTGCGCGCCCGGCGTCTGGGTGTCGTCGGCGCGGCGCGGGTCGATCTGGGCCGCCTTCAGCACGGCCTCCATGTTCGCCGCGGGCAGCGCCGTCGTGACCGCGGGCGCGGCCTGAGCCGGCGCGGCCACGGCGAACGCCGCTCCGATCATCGCCGTCAGGACGGCGGCCTTCGTGAACATCCCTGTCCTCCACTGGTCGGGTTCCCTTACCGCCCAGAGGATCGCCCCACCGGATACAAGGGACGTACAAAACGGGCGGTCACCCCGCCCGGAACCCCCGCAGGCGCAGGCTGTTCGTCACGACGAAGACCGAGCTGACCGCCATCGCCGCGCCGGCGAGCATCGGGTTCAGCAGACCGGCGGCGGCCAGCGGCAGCGCGGCGACGTTGTAGGCGAACGCCCAGAAGAGGTTGCCCTTGATCGTGGCCAGCGTCCGGCGGGAGAGCCGGATCGCGTCGGCCGCCGCGCGCAGGTCGCCGCGTACCAGCGTCAGGTCGGCCGCCTCGATCGCGACGTCGGTGCCGGTGCCCATGGCGAGGCCCAGGTCGGCCTGCGCGAGCGCGGCCGCGTCGTTGACGCCGTCCCCGGCCATCGCGACGACCTTGCCCTCTTCCTGCAGCCGCTTGACGACGTCGGCCTTGTCCTTCGGCAGCACCTCGGCGATCACGTGCTCGATCCCGACCTCGGCGGCCACGGCGTGGGCGACGGCTGCGCTGTCTCCGGTGAGCAGCACCGGGGTCAGGCCGAGCCCGCGCAGCCGCCGGACCGCCTCGGCGGACGTCGGCTTGACGGTGTCGGCCACCGCGAGCGTGCCGCGGACCTCGCCGTCCCACGTCACGGCGACCGTGGTCACCTCGGCTCCCGGGGCGTCCGCCCGGCCGACGCTCACCGTGCGGCCCTCCACCGTGCCGGTCACGCCGAGCCCGGGCATGCTGCGGAAGTCCACAACGGACGGCAGTGTTCCGAAGCGCTCCCGCGCCGCGTCCGTGATCGCGCGGGCGATCGGGTGCTCGGACGCGGCTTCGACGGCGCCTGCGAGCCGCAGCACTTCGCCGTCGCCCTCGACGAGGGACATCCGGCCGGTGGTGACGGTGCCGGTCTTGTCGAGCACCACGGTGTCGGCCCGGCGGGTCGACTCGAGCACCTCGGGTCCCTTGATGAGGATGCCCAGCTGCGCGCCGCGGCCGGTGCCGACCAGCAGCGCGGTCGGCGTGGCCAGGCCGAGCGCGCACGGGCAGGCGATGATCAGCACGGCCACCGCGGCGGTGAACGCGGCCGAGGGCGAGCCGCCCGCGCCGAGCCAGAAGGCGAGCGTCGCCACGGCCAGCGCGATGACCACCGGGACGAAGACCGCCGAGACGCGGTCCGCGAGCCGCTGAACCTGGGCTTTGCCGGTCTGAGCCTCCTCGACCAGCCGCGCGGTCTGCGCCAGCTGCGTGTCGGCGCCGACGCGGGTGGCGCGGACGACGAGCCGCCCGCCGACGTTGACCGTCGCGCCGGCCACGGTGTCGCCCGGGGCGACCTCGACCGGCACGCTTTCGCCGGTGAGCAGGCTCGCGTCGATCGCGGACCCGCCGTCCTCGACGACACCGTCGGTCGCGACCTTCTCCCCCGGCCGCACCACGAACCGGTCGCCGACGACCAGCTCGCCGATCGGGATTCGCAGCTCACGCCCGTCGCGCAGGACGGCGACGTCCTTGGCGCCGAGGTCGAGCAGCGCCCGCAGAGCGGCGCCGGCGCGGCGCTTGGAGCGCGCCTCGAAGTAGCGCCCGGCCAGGATGAACGTCGTGACGCCGGCGGCGACCTCGAGGTAGATCGCGCCATCGCCGGCCATCCGCTCGATGGTGAGCTCGAACGGGTGCTTCAGGCCGGGGGTGCCCGCGGTGCCGAAGAACAGCGCGTACAGCGACCAGCCGAAGGCGGCAATCGTGCCGATCGAGATCAGCGTGTCCATCGTGGCGGCGCCGTGGCGGAGGTTGGCGAACGCGGCCCGGTGGAACGGCCACGCGCCCCACACCAGCACCGGCGCGGCCAGGGTCAGCGAGAGCCACTGCCAGTAGGTGAACTGCCACGCGGGCACCATCGCCAGGACGACGGCCGGGACGCTCAGCACCGCGGAGCCGAGCAGCCGCTGCCGCACTACCCGGGTGGGGTTTTCCTCCGGGGTCTCCTCCGGTTCGGCGGCGGGCAGGGTCGCGCCGTAGCCCGCCGCTTCGACCTGCGCGACGAGATCCTGCGGGGTGACGTCGCCGCCGTAGGAGACCTTCGCCTTTTCGGTCGCGTAGTTGACCGTCGCGGTGACGCCGTCCAGCTTGCCGAGCTTGCGTTCGATCCGCGCGGCGCAGGACGCGCAGGTCATCCCGGTGATCGTGAGCTCGACGCTCTGGGCCTCCAGCTGCAGTGTCATGGCCGGTCCCCTTCCCCGGTGGCCGTGGTGAACTCGGCGGTGCGGACGACGCCGTTGTGGCGGAAGTCCAGGAACAGCCGGTAGGTCCCGGCCGAGGGCACCTCGGCGAAGAACGTCACCGCGGGCCCGGCCGGCGTCTTGCCGTCGCCGGGCTCGCCGTCCGGGTGGACGTGGAGGTAGCCGAGGTCACCGCCGCGGAGCGCGACGAGGTGGCCGAACGCGCCGAGGTAGGGCTGCAGGTCGGTGACCGGGCGGCCGTCCCTGGTGACGGTCGCCGTGAGCCGGGACGACCGGCCGGGGACGAGGTCACCGTCGAGCCGGACGCGGTAGCCGTCGACGTCGGCGACCCGCGACTCGGGGTGCTCGACCGGCTGGAACAGCCCTGGCGCGACGAGGTCGACCCCGAGCGTCTGTCCCTGGCCGCCGGCGGGCGTGAAGTCGGCGAAGGCGCGGTAGCTGCCCGCCTCGGCGACCGTGACCGGCACCGTCCACGTGCCGCCGGCACCCAGTGCGGGGTGCAGGTGCTGGTAACCGGCGGTGTCGCGGCGGACGACGATGAAGTGCATCCGCTTCTCGTGCTCGACGTCGTAGGCGGTCACGGCGGCGCCGTCGGGGCCGGTGATGGTGAAGGTGACCTTCGTGGTGGCGCCGGGGGTGAGCGTCGTGCCGGTAGGCGTGAGGGTGTACCCGCCCGCGGCCGAGGCCAGGCCGCCGGGCTGGTGGTCCGCGGCGGCCGTGACGGCGCCGCCGTGGCCGTCGCCGTGCGCGGTGTCCTCGCCGCCGTGCACCCCGGCCGGGCCGGGGAAGGGACCGATGGCCGTGCCGGCCGCCCAGCCGCCCCCGGCGACCAGGGCGAGTGCCGCACCGTAGGCGGAGAGCTTCGCTGCGGTGTTCATGTCAGCCGGTATCCCGCTTCTTCGACGGCTTCGCGCACGGCCGAGCCGGCGAGCTCGCCGGTGCTGTGGACCGTCACCGAGCCGGTGACCGGGTCCACCGCGACGTCGGTGACGCCGCCGAGCTCGCGGATCTCCTCTTCGACCGACCGGGCGCAGTGGCCGCAGGTCATCCCGGTGACGGTGTACGTCGTGGCTGTCATGACTCCTAGATACCCTAGGGGGGTACTGTATGCAAGAGCCGTCACGGCTTGTAACCCACGCCACACCCGGTCCCCGCACCGCTGGTCCAAGCGTGTTTCTCGTCGTCACGCACAGTTGCTTTCCTGGAGACCTGGACGCTGCCGTGTTCTTTTCGTAACCTGTTCGAGATCTCGCGGCCCCCGGTCGTCGATGGACGGCGACGCGAGATCGCCGCCGATACCCCCTGCCGGGGACCGGACCCCCCGTTCGCGGCTTCACCAGATGCGGTGAAGCGCGGCCGATGCCGGGTCAGCGCGGACGAGGCCCCCGACTCGCCCGCCCGGTGCCCGACGGCGGCCGAACAGCAAAGGAGACCCGCGCGAGAATGCGTTCGCATCCCGTCAAGCGCGTGGTGTCAGGTGCCCTCGCGGCCGCCGCGGTGATCACTGTGATCACCGTGGCCCAGCCGACGGCCACCGCCGCCCCCATCCCCGCCCTCCAGGCTCCGCCCACCGGGTCGGAAGCACTGGCCAAGTACCGCGACCTCGCGGCGCAGGCCGAAAAGCTCAACGAAGACCTGCTCAAGGCCCAGGACGACCTGGCCGCGAAGCAGGGGCAGCTCGACAAGGCCAACGCCGACGTCACCGCCGCCAAGAACTCCGGCGCCCAGGCCATCGAGGCCAAGCAGAAGTACCAGTCCCAGGTGGACAAGTTCGCCGGCGCGTCGTTCACCAGCGGCGTCGCGATGAACAAGCTGTCGGCGCTGCTGGCCGGCACGTCGACGCAGGACTTCCTGGACCGCTCGGCGGCCCTCGAGGTCATCGCGACCGACAAGAACGCCGCGATGGACAACCTCAGCGGCGCCGCCGACAAGGCCGTGGCCGCCGAGAAGACGGCGGCCGACGCGGCGAAGCGGGCGACCGACGCCCGCGACGCGGCGGCGAAGCTGGCGTCGGACATCGAGGGCAAGAAGAAGAACCTCCAGGCCCAGATCGACCAGCTCGAGGCGACCAGCCGGACGCTCAGCACGTCCGACAAGGCCGCGCAGAAGGACACGGGCGGCGCGGCGCCGACCGTGAAGGCCCCCACCGCGGCGGCGCAGAAAGCCGTCAACGCGGCGCTGAGCAAGCTCGGCAGCGCGTACGTCTGGGGCGCCACCGGGCCCTCCACGTTCGACTGCTCGGGCCTGATGCAGTGGGCGTACAAGCAGGCGGGCATCACCCTCCCGCGCACGTCCTCGGCGCAGGCCGGGTTCGGCACGCCGGTGTCGCGTGACCAGCTCCAGCCGGGCGACCTGGTCGCCTACTACTCTCCGGTGTCCCACATCGGGATGTACCTCGGCGACGGCAAGATGGTCCACGCGCCGACCAGCGGTGACGTCGTCAAGATCTCGCCGCTGCAGAGCCAGTACGCGGGCGCCACGCGGCCGACCGCCTGACGCGGATGCCCCGTTCGGGATGTGTAGAACTCCCGGAACGGGGCATCTTCCGCGCATGGTCGACGAACACGACACCGCCAGTCTCGACGCGATCGGCAAGGTGACCGAAGCCTTCGAGACGATCGAACGGGCACGCGGGCACCTCTACTCGTTCCACCAGCTCACCGGCTGGGCGGACCTCACGTTCGGCGACGCCGTCAAGCAGCTGGAAGAAGCCGGCCACGGCGAATGGGCGCGGCGGATCTCGGAAGAGCTCATCGGGCTCAACGTGCTCCCCGAACGGTGGACGTTCCAGGTTGTCGAGGAGTACGACGACGGGTACTACAAAACCTGCCGCGACCTCGAGCAGGAGCTGCTCGACGACCTCACCGGCGGGCGCCGCCACCTGCAGGAACAGCAGATGAAGGCGGCCCGCCGCACGCCGGGGCGGCCGGGGCACGAGGCCGGTCCGCCGAGCACTCCCGCTTCCTGAGCGGTTGTCGGACCCCTGCGCTAGAGTCGGACCAGAGCGAACAAATGTTCGATAGGAGGCGTCATGACGGACTCGGTGGAGCCGAACCCGGAGAAGGACCCCAGCGACTGGACCACCGGCGACGAGCCGATGACCGGGCCGCAGAAGTCGTACCTGCAGACGCTGGCCCAGGAGGCCGGTGAAGAGGTTCCGGACGGTCTGACGAAGGCTGAGGCGTCGGAGCGGATCGACGCGCTGCAGCGGACCACCGGGCGGGGTGCCTGAGACTGCTCGGTGGGCGGCGCCGGGGCGGGGGCACCACCCGAGGATGTCCCAGCCGAACAGCCTGAGATCGCGCGGCCCGGCACGCCGGACCACGGGCGGGCGGAAGATGACCGCTACGAGCCCGGCAAGGGTGCGCCGCCGGAGAGTGCCGAGGATGCCCGTGGTGTCGGGCAGCAAGTGATCGGCGAGCTTCGGGAGCACCGTGAGCTCCGGACGCTCAGGCGGCTTGCGCCATGGCCGCTCCGGACACGCGGAACAGGAACTCGGCGTTCGAGCCCGTCTTGCGGAGCTGGTCGAGCAGCTGCTCGATCGCGTGCGGTCCCGCCAAAGCCCGGCGCACGTCGTGCATCGCGTGGAGTTCTTCCGGGGTGACCAGGAGTTCCTCGCGCCGGGTGCCGGAGGCGGCGATGTCGACCGCCGGGAACACGCGGCGTTCGGCGGTCTTGCGATCGAGCTTGAGCTCGGCGTTGCCCGTGCTCTTCAGCTCTTCGAAGAACACCGTGTCGGCGAGAGAACTGGTTTCCACCAGTGCCGTCGCGATGATCGTGAGGGAGCCGCCGCCCTCGACATTCCTTGCGGCGCCGAGGATCCGCTTCATCGGCTGCAGCGCGGCCGCGTCGACACCGCCGGACAGCGTGCGGCCGGACGGGCGGGCCGAAAGGTTGTACGCCCGGCCGAGCCGGGTCAGCGAGTCGAGCAGCAGCACGACGTCTTCGCCCTGCTCCACCAAGCGTTTCGCGCGCTCGACGGTGAGTTCGGCGACCGCGACGTGCTCGGCGGGCGGCCGGTCGAAAGTGGACGCGATCACCTCGCCGCGCACGGTCCGGCTCAGCTCGGTGACCTCCTCCGGACGTTCGTCGGCGAGCAGCACCAGCAGCCGGCATTCCGGGTGGTTGACCGCGACGCCGTGGGCGATTTCGCGCAGCACCGTGGTTTTCCCGGCTTTCGGCGGCGAAACGACCAGAGCGCGCTGCCCCTTGCCGATCGGGGTCACGAGGTCGATGACGCGCGACAGCAGCCGCGTCGGCGTGGTTTCCAGCAGCAGCCGCTGGTCCGGGTGCACCGGGACGAGGTCCGCGAAGTGCGGCCGCGGCTCCCCCGGATCGGCGCCGTTGACGCTGGTGATCTTCTCGTTGGTGCCGGTGATCGTGTCACCGGGCCGCAGATTGTGCTTGCGCACCAAGGAAAGCGGCAAGGTGAGGTCGCCCGGGCCCGGCGCGTGGCCGGTGCGGACGTACGGGGTTTTCCCCGAGAGGTCGAGGATTCCGTGGAAGGACATGGTTGTCTCCTGACGAGAGGGCCGGCCGCACGTGAAGGCGGGCCGGAAAGATGAGGAAAGAGGCCGAGTGGCCTGGATCCGGGAGCTTCCTCCGGGCGGCCGTGGGCCGACATCCGTGAGGAGCACCTTCACTGTAGCGAGGCCGGCGAGAAAGCACAACGGGTGAGATCCCGTGGCGGTGGGTAGCCCGTGGAAGAAGCAGTAACGAGGGGAGCGAATCGTGCCTCGACACAGCCCGGAACCCGGGAGCCCGGCGCCGGTCGGCGCAATGGGCGCCTGGACGTTCGAAGAGCTGGCGCCGGCCTTGCCCAACGAAATGGCCGACCTGCGCCGCAAGCTCACCCACTGGCTCGGCGGCTTCCCGCTGGGCTCGGACAGCAAGCACGACATCACACTGGCGACGTACGAAGCGCTGTCGAACGTCGCGGCGCACGCCTACCCGGGCGGCCACGGCTGGGCGCGCCTTCAGGCCACGCGCACCGGAGACGCCTTGACGGTCACGGTGACCGACACCGGCTGCGGAATCGACGCGACCCGCCCGCACCAACCGGGCCTGCGCACCTCGGGCGGCCGCGGTCTGCTGCTGATCGAGAAGGTGACGGACCACTCCGACATCACCAGCAGCGACGAAGGAACGAGCATCCGCATGACCTGGCACGCGGCGGCGTCGGGGAAAGAAAGCCGCAACTGACCGGCGGCCGGAAAAGACTCAACCGGAAACGCCGCAACTCCCAGCGTGCTCAACCCGGTTCACCCGGCTGCAGCGATCCCCCGGCCGCAAACCTTCCCCCACCCCCCGGAAAGTGGCCTACCTCACAACCTCAGGCCGCGCCGGCCAGCCGCACCAAGCGGTTTCGCGGGTAGGAAACCAGCTCTCGTTCCTCGTCCGTCGTGAAGATCTCGACGGAGTCTTCGAGCAGTTCCGCCGAATTCACCTGCAACTGCCACGCGGGCAGCCCCGGCGCGGGCTCGTGCCAGAACCACTGGCCCTTGGTGAGCTGGTGCGCCGGGACTGTCGCGTCGTCCGTGTTCATGAGAAGAGGCTAGCCGCCACCACCGACAGTTTTCGCACGGCCTCAGCCGTGGGTGGCGCCGATGGTGATCGTGAGCTCCTGCGGGTCGCCCGCGAACACCGCGCCACTGAAGTCCGGGCCCGGGCTGACGTCGTCGTAGGGGAACGCGTATCCCCGGTTGTCCGGCAGTTTCGCGTGCACGATCCGGGCGTAGTGGTTGGTCACGTCACCCTGGTAGAACTTCGCCGGGTCCTCCGCCGTGGGCTGGTTCGGGTTGTCCAGCAACGTCGTCCGGTTCAGCGCCGCCGCCAAGCGCGGGACGATGCTCTTGCGCGCGTCGCTCGCTCCCGCCGCCAGCGCGAACGGCCCGCTGTCGCAGCTCCACACGTCCGCTGTGGCGGGCTTGGCGAACGACTCGGCGCCGAACACCAGCTGCCCGCCGGAAACCCGGCCCGTGAACGTGCCCAGGCCCGGGTTCTGCGAGTCGACGACCAGGTCCGCGCCCTCGTACTTCTGCCACACCTGGTCGATGTACGCGTCGAGGTAACCCCCGAACTGCCCGGCGTGGTGGTGGGGGGACAGCACACGCAGGTTCCCGCCTCCGCCGGTCTGCACCAGGCCCGGCCATTCGCCGCCGAGCCCGGACAGCTCCGACGCGATCTGGTCCACCGCCCCCGAAGGCAGGCCCGCGACGGACATTGTGGCGGAGCCGGCCGTGGTCAGCGACAGTCCCATCGGGATGCCGACGAAGTCGACGTAGCTGATGTTGGCGAACAGCTGCTGGTCGTTGAACGTGAACTCGCTGAACGACCAGTTCTTGCCGTAGTTGGCGTCCCCGGAGTTGAGGAAGCTGGGGTGCACCAGGTTCGGCCCCGGGTCGAGGAAGAAGTCGAGCTTCGCGTCCGTGACGACGTAGATGCGCGCACCGCCCATCTTGGGCACCGAAACCTGGGCGCCGGACCCGACCGGGATCGCGCAGTCCTCCGGCAGTGGTGTCGTCGGCCCGGACGGCGAGTCCGGGTAGTACGGCGAGCCGTCGGCGCGCAGCAGCACCAGCCGCCCGTCCGGCGTCGTGCCGGTGACGTAGGCGTACACGGTGCCGGAGCCGGAGTTGTTGACCAGCTTGAGGCCGAACGTGTCCGGTGTCGCGGCGTAAGCGGACCGCGCGAGCGGCAGCGCGGTGGCCGTGGCGAGCGTCGCCGCCGTGAGACCGAGGAACGAGCGACGGGAGATCATGGCGTCCTCCACGTTGAGGATACGGCGGAGTCCATAATGGACATCCGAGGGCGGTTCGCAGGATTCGTTGTGGACGTCAACAAACTATGACTCCACTTTCGTTACCTGGCAACCCTTCGAAAGAAGGTCCAGACCACCGCTTCAGCCGACCCGCGCGATGCCCCACCGGAGCGAATTCCAAACGCGATCCCTTCGGGACTGCCCACGGGTACCGCGTGCGCAGTACTTCCGGGCACATCCCTTGACGCGGGCACGAACCGGCGGTGACAGTGGACGGCCTCGCAGGTCGTGGACGACCCCGTTCCCCTCAGGAAGCGAGACCTCCATGCGCACCGTCAAGCGGCTCACCGCCGTGCTGGCAACGTTGACATTCCTCGCCACGGCTGCCCCGGCGCACGCCGAAGAGAACTGGACCACGGTCTTCGAAGACACCTTCGACGGCGCCGCGGGCACCGGCCTGAACACCCAGGACTGGCTCTACGACAAGGGAACCGGCTACCCGGGTGGCGCGGCGAACTGGGGCACCGGCGAGCTCGAGACGGCGACGGACTCGACCGACAACGTCCACCACGACGGCGCCGGGCACCTCGCGATCAAGCCGCTGCGCGACGCCGCCGGCAACTGGACGTCGGGCCGGATCGAAACCCAGCGGACCGACTTCGCCGCCCCCGAAGGCGGCCAGCTCGAGATCAGCGCGTCGCTGAAGCAGCCGTCCCCGGCGAGCGGGCTCGGGTACTGGCCGGCGTTCTGGGCGATGGGCGCCGACGCGCGCCCGGTCGGCGCGACGAACTGGCCGAGCATCGGCGAGCTCGACATCATGGAGGACGTCAACGCGCTGAGCAAGCACTCCACCACATTCCACTGTGGACAATGGCAGGGCGAGTGCCACGACCCGGACGGCATCACCAGCGACCTCCAGGAGTGCGCAGGCTGCCAGGAGGGCTACCACACCTACTCGGTGATCGTGGACCGCCGCACCACCGCGGCCGAAGAGCTACGCTTCTACCTCGACGGCAACCAGACCTTCGCGGTGCAGCAGAACCAGGTCTCCGACGCCACCTGGAAGGCCGCCGTCGACCACGGCTTCTTCGTCATCTTCGACGTCGCGATCGGCGGCTCTTACCCGAACAAGGTCTGCGGCTGCACCAGCCCGTCCGCCGACATCACGCCCGGCGCCGAGATGAGCGTCGACTCGCTGTCGGTGAAGGTCAGCGACAGCTGACCGGTAGGCTGGCGCCATGAGCGTCCGGCACACCGTCCTCGACTCGCCCATCGGGCCGCTGACCCTGGTCCGCGACGATGCCGGGCTCATCGGCCTGTACTTCGACGGCCACCTGCGGACCCCGCGCGTCACCGACCTCGGCCCCCGCGTCGAAGACGGCTTCGACGACGTGAAGCGTCAGCTCGGCGAGTACTTCGCGGGCACGCGGCGCGAGTTCGACCTCGAGCTCGCGCCGCGTGGCTCCACGTTCGAAAAGCAGGTCTGGGCGCTGCTGACGAAGATCCCGTACGGCGAAACCCGCACGTACGGGCAGCTGGCCGCGGAGCTGGGCGACCCCGGCGCCGCGCAGGCGGTCGGGAACGCCAACGGCTGGAACCCGATCAGCGTCATCGTGCCCTGCCACCGCGTGGTCGGCACGAGCGGCGGCCTGACCGGGTACGCCGGCGGCCTCACCCGTAAGCGGTTCCTCCTCAGCCTCGAGGAACCGCCCGCGGACGAGGTCGGCCGCCTGTTCTAGCCGGTCGTGCAGGTCACGCTCGGGTCCGTCAGGTTCCCGCCGTGCTGCACGGTGAACCCGATGACGTTCCCGCTCCCGTTCGGCCGGGCGGTCAGCACGTATCCCGTGCTGTCCCAGGTTCCGGTGTAGTTCCAGCTGCCGATGACCTTCTGCGGCGCGTGGAAGGTGATCGTGAGCACCCAGGTGTTCGTGCCCGACACCGAAACCTGTCCGTTGAAGCCGACGTTCCACTCCGCGGTCCTGGTGTAGGTCGCGGCGCAGTTCCCCGGCGGCGGGGTGGTCGTGGTGGTGGGCGGCGGGGTGGTCGTCGTCGGGCCGCCGTCCGGCGGGGCGCCGTTGTTCAGCGCGTCGAGCACCGCGGTGTAGGCGGCTTTCTTCTGCCCGTTGCCGTCGAAGAGCAGCGGCGTGGCCGACGCGCGCCAGGAGTCGGTGTCCCGGATCCCCCACACCGTGATCCCGGTGCACCGCGCCACCGCGAGGCACGCCTGGGTCACCGTGCGGAAGTTGTTCGCCTGCGCGGTGCCCGAGCCTTCGATGTCCAGCTCGGTGATCTGCACGTCGACACCGAGGGCGGCGAAGTTCTGCAGGGTCGTCTGGTAGCTCGACGGCACCGGGCTGTTGGGGTTGAAGTGCGACTGGAAGCCGACGCAGTCGATCGGCACGCCGCGGGACTTGAAGTCCTGCACCATGCGGTACACGGCCTGGGTCTTCGCCTGGTTCCAGTCGTCGGTGTTGTAGTCGTTGTAACAGAGTTTGGCGCTCGCGTCGGCCGCTCGCGCGGCACGGAACGCCGCTTCGATCCAGTCGTTGCCGGTGCGCTGCAGGTTCGAGTCGCGCCGGGCGCCCGAGCTGCCGTCCGCGAACGCCTCGTTGACGACGTCCCAGGCGTAGATCCGGCCGCGGTAGTGGGTCGCGACCTGGGTGACGTGGTTCAGGATCGCCGATCGCAGCGCGGAACCCTCCATGCTCTGCATCCAGCCGGGCTGCTGCGAGTGCCACGCCAGCGTGTGCCCGCGCATCCGGGCGCCCTGGGCGGTCGCCTGGCTGACGATCCGGTCGGCGTTGCCGTAGGAGAACTGGTTCTGCGCGGGCTCGGTGGCGTCGATCTTCATCTCGTTCTCCGGCGTGACCATGGAGAACTCGCGGCTCAGGATCCCGGTGTAGACGCTGTCCGAGAGCTTGCCCGCCGAGACCGCCGTGCCGAAGTAGCGGCCGGTCCGGTTCGCCGCGCCGCCGAGCGTGGTGCCGGCGGAGGGTGACGTCGGCGTCGTGGTGGTCGTCGTCCCGCCGCTGTTCAGGCCGAGGAACACGATCGCGTACGCCACCATCCCGCTCTGCGGCAGCACGTGCCCGGCGCCCTGGACGCTGATGCCCTCGACCGGCGCCTGCGCACCGCTGCCGCCGTAGCGGGTGCGCGTCCAGCCGGACTGCGGCGCGTCACTCGACGACGGCGTCTGGCTCACCCCGGCGAGGTTGGTCCACTGCTTGACCTCCTCCCCGAAGTTCGGGTAGCGGAGGGTGTCGTCGGCGGTGCCGTGCCACAGCTGCATCCGCGGGAACGGGCCGCTGCGCCCGCCGCTCATCCGGCGGGCCTGGTCGCCCCACTGCTGCGCGGTCTTGGTCAGCTGGCCGCCCGAGCACTGGCTGTTCCAGCTCGAGCCGTCGGTGGTGGCGAAGCAGCCGGCGGGCACGCCCATGAACGCCGAACCGGCGGTGAAGACGTCCGGGTACTCGGCGGCGAGCACGTTCGTCATCATCGCGCCGGAGGAGAAGCCGGTGACGAACACCCGGGCGGGATCGACGTTGTAGTGCTGTTCGGCGTAGTCGACCATCGACAGGATGCCGACCGGGTCGCTGCCGCCGCCGCGGGTGAGGGCCTGCGGCGAAGAGACGTCGAAGCACTGCCCGCTGCGCGTGGCTTCGGGGAACACGATGACGTAGCCGTACTGGTCGGCCGCAGTGACGTAGTCGTGCGCGTAGCCGGTGAAGACCGCCGAGGCCGAGCCGGTGCAGTAGTGGATGGCGACGAGCAGCGCCGGGCGGGCGGCGACCCGGTCCGGGACGTAGGTGTACATGTTCAGGTTGCTGGGGTTGGCGCCGAAACCGGTCACGCGGGTCAGCGTGGCCGCCGACGCGGGCTGCGCCGTGATCACCAGCACGATGGCGGTGGCGATCGACAAGACTGCGGCGAGGAGAGCGGTGAAGAGTCTTCGCACTCGATGTTCCTTTCCGGGAGCAGGGCGCAGCTGTGACGATCGTTGGTTCGCGACCCGGGACCGGTCAACGATTTTCGGAATGTTTCGCCGGCCGCTCGAACTGCCGATCGGCCGTAGTGCTGAAAGGATCCGGGGATGACCGAGCTCCTCCTGGGACCGCTGCTCCGCCACGTCGACGACACTTCGGCGACGATCTGGGTCGAGACCGGCGGCCCGTGTGAAGTCCTTGTCGGGGAAGCGAAAGCGCCGACGTTCGAAGTCTCCGGGCACCACTACGCGCTGGTGGTGCTGACCGGGCTCGAACCGGGGCGGAGCACGCCGTACGAGGTGCGGCTCGACGGCGAGCTCGTCTGGCCCGACCCGGACAGCGACCTGCCGCCGAGCCGGATCCGGACGCTGGCCCCGGGTGACCCGCGGTTCCGGCTGGTCTTCGGGTCGTGCCGCAAGCCGCGGGAGGAGGACGCGCTCGGCCCGGACGCGCTCGCCGCCTACGCCCACCGGATGGCCGGGCTCGACGAAGCCGAGTGGCCCGAGTCGTTGCTGCTGCTCGGCGACCAGGTCTACGCCGACGAGACCACCGACGACACGCAGGAGTGGCTGGCCACCCGGCGTGACACGAGCAAGCCGCCCGGCAAGGAGGTCGCCGACTTCGAGGAGTACTGCCACCTGTACTTCGAGGCCTGGTGCGAACCGGCCGTGCGCTGGCTGATGTCGACCGTGCCGACGTCGATGATCTTCGACGACCACGACGTCCGCGACGACTGGAACACCTCCCAGGCCTGGCGCGAGGAGATGGCCGGCACCTCGTGGTGGCCCGAGCGGATCCGCGGCGCGCTCGTGTCGTACTGGGTCTACCAGCACCTGGGCAACCTCGGCCCGCGCGAGCTGGAGGGCGACGACCTCTACCAGCGGGTGAGCACCTCGGGGGTGGACAACGCGGAGCTGCTGCGCGAGTTCGCCGACCGGGCCGACCGCGAAGCCGACGGCGCCAAGGGCACCCGGTGGTCCTACCGGCGCGACTTCGGCCCGGTCCGGCTGCTGGTCATCGACTCGCGGGCCGGGCGGATCCTCGCCGGCGGCGAACGCTCGATGATCGGCGAAGCGGAGTTCCGCTGGATCGAGGAGCAGAGCTCGGGCGAGTTCGACCACCTGCTGATCGGGACGTCGCTGCCGTGGCTGATGCCCACCGCGCTGGCGGCCGCGCAGTCGGTCAACGAGCGCCTCTGCGCACGGCCGGGGCGCGTCGGGCGGGTGTCCGAGTGGTTCCGGCAGCTCGCCGACCTCGAACACTGGCCGGCCTTCCGCGAGTCGTTCGACCGGCTGACGCGGCTGATCGCGCGGGTCGCGGACGAGGGCACGGCGTCGGTGAGCGTGCTCTCGGGCGACGTCCACCACGCGTACGTCGCGCGGGCCGACCTCCCGGGCGCGCCCGTCCACCAGCTCACCTGCTCGCCGGTGCACAACACCGTCCCCTGGTACATGAACCGCCTGTTCCGCGCCGGCTGGGCCCGCGGGCTGACCCGGCTGAGCGAGGGGCTGGCGCGCCGGGTCGGGGTCCCGCCCGCGCCGCTGACCTGGGGGTGTGTCTCGGGGCCGCACTTCGGGAACGCCGTGATGACCTTGGACGTCGACGGGCGCGAAGCCACCGCGACCCTGCTGCAGCCGGAGCGGGACGGGGAGCCGATCCGGCTCACCTGAGGGTGGGTGCGCCACGACCTCCCTCCCCCGTCCGCGCCGGGTTAGCCTCGGATCATGGCCGCGGAAAACGCTCTCGGGGAGTTCCTCCGGGCCCGCCGTGCACAGGTGGGCCCGGAAGAGCTCGGCCTGCCCGCGGGCGGGGCGCGCCGGGTCACCGGGCTGCGCCGCGAGGAGGTCGCGGTGCTGGCCGGCGTCAGCACCGACTACTACGTCCGGCTCGAACAGGGCCGGGAGCGGCACCCGTCGGCGCAGGTCCTCGACGCGCTGGCCCGCGGGCTCGCCCTCGACGACGACACCACCGCCCACCTGCACCGGCTGGCCCGGCCCGCGCCGGGACGCCGTCGCCCGCGGCGGCGGGAGCAGGTCGGCCCGAACCTCCGGCGGCTGATGGACGGCTGGCCGGACACGCCCGCGCTGGTGCTCGGCCGCTGCCTCGAGGTGCTCGCGCACAACGCGCTGGGCGAGGCGCTGTTCGGCGGCCACAGCCACAGCGGTGACCTGGTCCGGCTGGTGTTCCTCGACCCGGACGCGCGCGAGTTCTACCCGGACTGGGAGCGCGTCGCGGTGAACACCGTCGGCGCCCTGCGCGCGGCCGCGGGCCTCGACCCGGACGATCCCCGGCTGATCGAGACGGTCGGCGAGCTGTCGGTCAAGAGCGCGGACTTCCGCCGGTTGTGGGCGCGTCACGACATCCGGCAGAAGACGCACGAAACCAAGCGGTTCCACCACGTACAGGTCGGCGAGCTCGTCCTGAGCTACGAGGCGCTGACCGTGAACAGCGCGCCCGGCCAGCAGCTGGTGGTCTACCAAGCCGAGCCCGGCAGCCCGTCGGAAGCCGGGCTCGCCCTGCTCGGCAGTCTCGCCGCCGGCTGAAGATTCCCTTTTCCCGTCATTCCACAATGGATGGAGCAGTTCGTCGTGCCCGGAAAGATCGTGCTCATCACCGGCGCCAGCAGCGGCATCGGCCATGCCACCGCGCTGCGCCTGGCCCGCGAAGGCCACCACGTCGTGCTCGGCGCCCGCCGGGAAGACCGGCTCACCACGCTGGCCGGGGAAATCCACGACGCCGGCGGCACCGCCGACGTGCACCGCCTCGACGTCACCGACCGCGCGGAGATCGCCGGGTTCGCCGACGCCGCCGTGCGCGCGCACGGCCGGCTCGACGTGTTCGTCGCCAACGCCGGCGTGATGCCGTTGTCCCGCCTGGACTCCCTGCTCGTCGACGAGTGGGACCGGATGATCGACGTCAACGTCCGCGGGCTGCTCCACGGGATCGCGGCGGCCCTGCCGCACTTCCGGCGCGCGGGCGGCGGCCACTTCGTGACGATCGCCTCCACCGGCGCGCACGAGGTCGTGCCGACCGCCGCGGTCTACTGCGCCACGAAATACGCGGCCCGCGCGATCACCGAAGGCCTGCGGCTGGAGGCCGAGGCCGGCATCCGCGTCACGACCGTGTCGCCGGGCGTCGTCGAGTCCGAACTCGCCGACACCATCACCGAACCCGGTGCGCGGGAAGCGATGCGGACCTACCGCGCGGTGACGCTGCCCCCGGACACGATCGCCGGGGCGATCTCCTACGCGATCGGCCAGCCGGCGGGCGTCGACGTCAACGAGGTCATCGTGCGGCCGACCGCCCAGCGGTGACGCGCCGGGTCAGGAGAGCAGGTGCCCGACTTCCTGGGCCGGCACCATGGTGAACCCGCCGTCGCGGTCACGCTCCCAGGTCGTCACCGAGCCGTTGGGGATCCCGGTGACCGACTCCGCGCGCATCAGGTCGGGTTCCGGCAGGCCTTCGAGGAGGTAGCGCAGGCCGAAGATCGTCATCTCGTGCGCCGACAGCAGCACTCGCCCGCCCGGCCATCCGGCGCTCAGCTCGGCCAGCAGCGACCGCAGCCGCAGCACGACGTCGGCCCAGGACTCGCCGCCGGGCGGCCGGTAGTAGAACTTGCCCAGCCGCCGCTTGCGCCGCAGCTCGTCGGGCCACCGCTCGCGGACGCCGTGCGAGGTCAGCAGGTCCAGCACGCCGAGCTCGCGGTCGCGCAACCGTTCGTCCGGGACGATCCGCACGCCGTCCGGCGCGGCCAGCCGGGCGGTGTCCCAGGCGCGGCGATAGGTCGAGGTCACCACGAGGTCCGGCGGGCGCTCGGCGAACAGCCCGCCCGCCGCCCTCGCCTGCTCCTCGCCAAGCTCGGTCAGCGGGACGTCGGCGTCGCGTTCGGCGATGTCGATCACCTCGGCGCCGGCCGCCTCCGCCTCTTCGCGGGCCACGTTTCCGGTGCTCTGGCCGTGCCGCAGCACACCCACCCACTCCAGGTCGACGCTCATCTCCGGCTGGTACCCGGGCGGACCCGCCGAAGAAACCCGGGATGGCTGGGCGCCCGAAGAGCCGGCGGCTAGATTCTGCACATGTCGCGGAGTCTCGACGCCCAGAAGCGGCTTCACCTGCTGGAGACGGTCATCGGCGCCCCGGCGGGGCACCTCGGCCTGACCGACGTACTCCGCGAGACCCTGCACCGCCTGCGCGAGGTGCTCGAGGCCGACACCGCGACCGTGCTGCGGTACCAGGCGGGTGGGCAGCAGCTGGTCGCCGTCGCGGCGGCGGGCATCGAAGAAGAGGTGCACCAGGGCGTCCGGGTCCCGGTCGGCAGCGGCTTCGCGGGCCAGGTGGCGCTCCGCCGGCAGCCTGTCGTCCTCGACCAGGTGGACGAGACCACCGTCGTCAACGCGCTGCTGTGGGAGCGGGGCCTGCACGCCATGCTCGGTGTGCCCATGGTCGCCGGCGACGACCTGGTCGGCGTGCTGCACATCGGCTCCCTCGCGCCCCGGGTGTTCACCGAAGCCGACATCAGCGTCCTGCAGCTGGTCGCCGACCGCCTCGCCCTGGCGATCCAGGTGGAAGCGCTGGAGGAGAACCGCTCGGCGACCATGGCCCTGCAGCGCAGCCTGCTGCCGAGCCGGCTGCCCGCCGTGCCCGGCCTCGCGTTCGCCGCCCGGTACGTGCCCGGCGCCGAAACCGGCCTCGGCGGCGACTGGTACGACCTGTTCGTCCTGCCGGGCGACCGGGTCGGCGTCGTGATGGGTGACGTGTCCGGCCACGGCCTCGAGGCGGCCGTGATCATGGGACGGCTGCGCAGCGCCCTGCGCGCGTACGCCCTCGACTGCGAGAGCCCCTCCGAGGTGCTCGGCAAGCTCGACCGCAAGGCCAACCACTTCGAGCACGGCGCGATGGCCACCGTCGCCTACGGCGTGATCGGCCCGGACCGCAAGGCGATGACGCTTTCCCTCGCCGGGCACCTGCCACCAGTGCTGGTCCGGCCGGGCGAAGCGCCCGAGCTGGTGGCGGCGCAGCCGGACCCCCCGATCGGGCTGACGATCGGCGTTCCCGAGCGGCGCGTCACCACCGTCGAGCTGCCGGTGGGCACCGTGCTCACGTTCTACACCGACGGGCTCGTCGAACGGCGCGACCGGCCGGTGGACACCGGGATGGCCGAGCTGACCGAAGCCGTGCGGGCCGAGGATCCCGAGCGGCTCTGCGCGCGGGTGATGGCCTGGATGATCGGCAACCAGCCGGCCCAGGACGACGTCGCCCTGCTCACCATCCGGCGCGTGGCCGTCCCGGCCGGCGGCTGACCGGCCGGGACACCGCTTACTACGCGGTGAGCGCCGCTTCGCGGGTCGGGAACAGCGAAAGGCTCTCTTCGAGCCCGGTCAGCTGGATCGGGCGCAGGGTCGCCCGGCCGGACGCGACGATCCGGACCGCGGTGCCGGAACCGGCGTTGCGGTGGATGGTCAGCAGCGCGGTCAGCCCGGGCGAGGCGAGGAAGTCGACCCTGGTCAGGTCGACGACGAGCACCCGCGGCGCGGCCGCCAGCGCCTCGTCCCCGGCCCGCACGAGAGCCGGCGCCGTGGTCGTGTCCACGTCCCCGGCCACCTCGACGACGATCACCCCGTCCTGGTCCGATCGGGCGATCCGGAACGCGCCGAATGGCACAGCCGTGGCAGAGCCGTCATTGTGGGCCTGGTCAGTCATGGGCGTTCTCCCGCCTCCGGCGCCGCCCCCGGGATTTCCGGTGGGCGCGCTTGATCACGAAGGCTGTCTGCTCAACCCCGCGCCCAATCATGCCAACACCCGGCGCCCGCCGCCGTGTCAGTACCCCCTCCACTTTGCCGCGGGCCCGCGAACAGGCAGGATGAACGTCATGGCCGAAACGGACGCGATCGGGAATTCGCGCGGCGACGAGACGGGCAGCGTGGCGTTGGAGCATCGGAACGGCACGGCGGTGCTGCGGGTCGACGGGGCTTTGGACCTCGCACTGGCGCCCAAGCTCCGGCAGCTGGCCGAACGGGCGGTGCGGCTGCACCCCGAAGCCCTGGTCGTCGACCTCACCGACGTCACCTTCCTCGCCTCGGCCGGCATGGCCGAGCTCGTCCGGGCGCACCGCGGGCTGGCCACGTCCGCGCCGCTGCGGGTGGTCGCGCGTGACCGGATCACGCTGCGCCCGCTGCAGCTGACCCGGCTGGTCGACGAGTTCGCCGTCTACCCGTCACTGCCCGAAGCGCTGGCGCCCTGATGCCGGCCGGGTCCGACTTCGACGCCGTACTCGACGCCGTGCGCCGGGTCTTCGTCGACGGCACGGGCGCCCCCGTCACCACCGGCGTCCGTCCACTCGGGCCGGTCGAGGCGCAAGCGGTGCTGGGCGGCCGCGTCGTGGTGTCGGTGACCGACCCGGCGGTGCTCGCGGACCTGGCGCCGGGCCCGGTGGTCACCGCCGCGCTGGCGGTCGCGGACGGCGACCGGTCCGCGCTGGTCTACACCACCGCGGAAGGCGGTGGGCTGCCGCCGATCGCCGCCGCGATCGAGGCCGTCACGACGCATCTCGCGGCGACGGTGGGGCGGCTGCGCAACGAGGCCGCGGTGGTCGACGCGCTGCACTCCACCGGCCGCGAGCTGACCGCCCAGCTCGACATCGACCGGATCGTGCAGGACGCGACCGACGCGGCCACGAAGGCGACCGGCGCCGAGTTCGGCGCGTTCTTCTACAACCTGGTCAACGAGCTCGGCGAGTCGTACACGCTCTACACGATCTCGGGGGTGCCGCGGGAGGCGTTCGAGCGGTTCCCCATGCCGCGCAACACCGAGGTCTTCGGGCCGACCTTCGACGGCACCGGCACCGTCCGCAGCCCGGACATCACGCGGGACCCGCGCTTCGGCAAGAACGCGCCGCACCACGGGATGCCGGAAGGCCATCTGCCCGTGTGCAGCTACCTCGCCGTCTCGGCGCTCAGCCCGACCACCGGCGAGGTGCTGGGCGGGTTCTTCTTCGGACACTCCCAACCGGACCGGTTCACCGAGCGGCACGCGTACCTCGCCGAGGGCATCGCCGGGTACTCGGCCATCGCGCTGGACAACGCCCGGCTGTACGAGCGGGAGCGCACGCTCGCCACCGAGCTGTCGCGCAGCATGCTGCCGGTCGCCCCGGAAACGCCCGGGCTCGACGTGTTCACCCGGTACCTGCCCGCCGCCACCGGCGCCAAGGTGGGCGGCGACTGGTTCGACGTCATCCGGCTGCCCTCGGGCGCGACCGCGTTCGTCATCGGCGACGTCGTCGGCCACGGCGTCACCGCGGCGACGGTGATGGGCCAGGTCCGGACCGCCGTCCGCAGCTACGCGCTGCTGGAGCTGCCGCCGTCGGAGGTGCTGCGCAACGTCTCCGCGCTGACCGGCGGGCTGTTCGGCGAAAGCTTCGTCACCTGCTTCTACGCGGTCCACGAGCCGGACGGCACGCTGACCTACGCGAACGCCGGGCACCTGCCGGCGATCCTCGTCCGCGCGGGCGGCGAGCCGGAGCAGATCGGCGAGGCGCTGGCGCAGCCGCTGGGCGTCGGGACCGACTTCCCGCAGCGCACCACCGCCTTCCCGCCCGGCTCGGACCTGGTGCTCTACACCGACGGGCTGGTCGAGAGCCGCACCCGCGACCTCACGCTGGGGATCGAGTGGCTGCTGTCCGGGATCCCGGCGCTGCTGACCGCGGCCGACCTCGACACGGCCTGGGACAAGCTCGTCGACGAGCTGACGCACGGCCGCCACGACGACGACATCGCCGTGATCCACGTCCGCCACCGCGGAGAGGACGGCACATGACGGACCCCCTCCCCCCGGGCGCGCCCGCTCCCCCGGCGTCGTTCCACCGCCGCACGGTCGCACTGGCCCACCGGCTGCCGGAACTGCGCGAGGCGCTCGCCGCATGGCTGGGCACCCTCGGCCTCAGCACGGAAAAGCAGGAGGACGTCGTCCTCGCGGGCTACGAGGCGATGGCCAACTCGGCCGAGCACGCCTACCGCGAAGGCGAAGCGGGCCAGGTCGACGTCCGAGCCGAGGCACTGGGCGGGCGGTTGACGGTGACGGTGACGGACTACGGGACGTGGCAGCCCCCGGCGGACACGAACGGCTTGCGGGGCCGCGGTTTGCTGCTGATCGACAGCCTCGCCGACCACAGCGCGAAGGTCCATCGCGAGGACGGCACGACGGTCACGATGACCTGGCTGGGCAACGGCGCGGGAGACTGAGCACCGGGCCGGACGTAATGAATGAGTCACTCACAACAGTCCCGCCCGCACGCCCGAGCACCGCCGACCCCGGACCCGCGCGCGCCGCCGATGACCCGTTCGCGGCGCCGGCCCCGTGGCCAGCGGGACAACGCCCGGCCGAGTAGGCTCGTCCGCGACCGCGTGGACCCGGGAGTGTGATGAGCGTCGGCGAGGAATCCGGTCAGCGGGCCGCTTTTCCCGGGACCAGCCGGATGGCGGCGCGGATGCGGGAGTTCGACTGGACGTCGTCGCCGCTCGGGGAGCCCGCGGACTGGCCCGTCAGCCTGACCACCGCCGTGCGGATCTGCCTCACCTCGCGCTTCCCGATGATCGTCTGGTGGGGCCCGGAGCTCCGGTTCCTCTACAACGACGCGTACCTGCCGCTGCTCGGCACCAAGCACCCGGCGCTCGCCAAGCGCGGTGAGGACATCTGGGGCGAGATCTGGCACATCGTCGGCCCGATGCTCGAGGGCGTGCTGGGCACCGGGGAAGCGACCTGGTCGGAAGACCTGCTGCTGCCGATGAACCGGCACGGCTACTGGGAAGAGACCTACTGGACCTACTCCTACAGCCCGGTGCACGACGACGACGGCGCCGTGCGGGCGGTCTTCACCGCGGTCACCGACACCACCGAGCGCGTGATCGGCGAACGCCGGCTGGCGACGCTGCGCGAGCTCGGCACCCAGGCCGGGATCGCCCGCACCGCGACCGAAGCCTGCGAGCTGGTCGCCGACGTGCTGAGCCGGGCGGGCGCCGACGTTCCGTACGCCTCGATCCACCTCCGCGACGACGCCGGGCGGCTCGTGCTCGCCGCCGTCACCCCCGGCGAGGAAGCCGGGGACTGGCCGCTCGAGCAGGTGCTCGCCGACGGTGTCGCCCGCACCGTCGAGACGTCCGGTGAGCTGCCGGCGGGCGGCTGGTCCAGCCCGCCCACCGAGGCGGTCGTGCTGCCGCTGCCCGGGGACGCCGGTGCCGCGGCTCCCGGGGTCATCGTGCTCGCGGCCGGCGCCGGGCACGCGCTCGACGAGTCCTACCGGACGTTCCTCGGGCTCGTCGCGCAGCAGACGACGGCGCTGGTCAACGGCGCGCTCGCCTACCGGGCCCAGCAGCAGCGCGTCGAGGACCTGGCCGCGCTGGACGCGGCGAAGACCACCTTCTTCGCCAACATCAGCCACGAGTTCCGGACCCCGCTCACCCTCATCCTCGGCCCGGTCGTCGAGCTGGAAAAGGCGCTCGGCGACGCCGACGAGCGGGTGCGCGAAGAGGTCGACGTCATCCACCGCAACGCGCTGCGGCTCGGGCGGCTGGTGAACAACCTGCTCGACTTCTCCCGGATCGAAGCCGGCCGGATGCAGGCGCGCTTCGAGCCGGTGGACCTCGCGGCGTTCACCGCGGAGCTGGCGAGTGTCTTCCGCGCCGCCGTCGAGCGGGCCGGGCTGGCGTTCGAGGTCGACTGCCCGCCGCTGGCCCGGCCGGTGCACGTCGACCGCGGGATGTGGGAGAAGGTCGTCCTCAACCTGCTGTCCAACGCCGTCAAGTACACCTTCGACGGCGCGATCCGGGTCAGCGCGGTCCTCGACGACGGGCACGCCGTCGTCGCGGTGTCCGACACCGGCATCGGGATCGACGCCGCCGAGCTGCCGCGGCTGTTCGAGCGGTTCCACCGGATCCCGTCGGTGCGGGCGCGCTCGAACGAAGGCAGCGGGATCGGCCTGGCGCTGGTGCGCGAGCTCGTCGGCATGCACGGCGGTGAGGTCGCCGTCGAGAGCACCCCGGGCGCCGGCACGACGTTCCGGATCCGGCTGCCGCTGGGCACCGGGCACCTGCCGGCCGAGCACCTCGCCCCGGCGCCCTCGGGCGGCGGGATCGCCGCGGAGACCGTGGAGCCGTACGTGCAGGAGGCCCTGCGGTGGCTGCCCGGCGGCGGTCACGACACCCCGCCCGCGGCCGCGCCGGCCGGCAGCGCCCGGGTGCTGATCGCCGACGACAACGCCGACATGCGCGACTACCTCGGCCGGCTGCTGCGCGACGACTACACGCTCACCGCGGTGCGCGACGGCGTCGAGGCGTTCGCCGCCGCGTGCGCCGAGCCGCCCGACCTGATCATCAGCGACGTCATGATGCCGCGGATGGACGGCCTGAGCCTGCTCGCCGAGCTGCGGGCCGACCCGCGCACCGCCGCCGTGCCCGTGCTGCTGCTGTCGGCCCGGGCCGGGCAGGAGGCCGCCGTCGACGGGCTGGGCGCCGGGGCCGACGATTACCTCGTGAAGCCGTTCTCGGCGCGGGAGCTGGTGGCTCGCGTCCGCACGACCATCCAGCTGGCCCACCTGCGGACGCAGCACTCCCGGTGGCGCTCGGCGATGATCGACTCGCTGCAGGAGGGCTTCTTCGTCTGCGACGCCGCCGGGCGGGTCGTCGAGATCAACGCCGCCTGCGCCGAGCTGCTCGGGTTCGGTCCCGAGGGCCTGCCCTACGCGCCGCCGTTCCCGTGGCTGCCGAGCCGGGACGCCGATCCCGTCGCCTACCGGGAGGTGGTCACCGCGCTGCGCCGGGCGCAGGCCGAGCCCGCCGGGAGCTTCGTGGTGCCGCTGCGGCACCGGGCCGGGCACCGGGTCTGGGCCGCGATCGCCTACAACGAGCTGCACGACGACGAGGGCCGCCGCCGGCTGGTCGGCACGATCCGCGACGTCACCGCGGAGCGCTACGCCGTGCAGCGGGAGTCCGCGCTCGCGTCGATGAACCAGCGCCTCGCCGGGGTCAGCGGGGTGCCGGAGGTGCTGCGCACCGCGCTGGACCTGCTGCGGGAGCTGTGGCACGCCGAGCGTGTCCTGGCGGTCACCTGGGCGCGGGACGGCGAGCCGGGCCTCCTGTCGACCGACCGCGGCGACCGGAGCTGGACCGACCTCGCCGCGCCGCTGCGCGAGACGCTCGGCCGGGTGCGTTCGCTGCCGGCGCTGCACGCGTCCCCGGCGGACGGCGGTGCGGGCGCCACCCTCGACCACCCCGGCGGCCGGCTGACGCTCTGGGTCGAAACCGCGCCGGACCGCCCGCTCGGCACCGAGGACCGGACGCTGCTGGCGCTGCTGACCGGGACGCTGGCGCACGCCCTGCGCCGCGCCCACCGCGACGACCGGCAGCGTGAGGTCGCACTCGCGCTGCAGCGCTCGATCCTCGGCCCGGCTCAGCTCCCGGACGGCTTCGCCGTGCGCTACGAGCCCGCGAACCCGCCCCTGGAGGTCGGCGGGGACTGGTACGACGTCGTCGCGCTGGCCGGTGACCGGATCGGGATCGTCGTCGGTGACTGCGTCGGCCGCGGGCTCGCGGCGGCCGCGGTGATGGGCCAGCTGCGCAGCGCCTGCCGCGCGCTGCTGCTGGAGGCCAGCAGCCCGGCGCACACGCTGACCGCGCTCGACCGCTTCGCCGGCCAGCTGCCGGGCGCCCTGTGCACGACCGTCTTCTGCGGTGTCCTCGACCCCGCGACCGGCGCGCTCACCTACAGCAGCGCCGGGCACCCGCCGGCCACCCTCGTGCACCCCGACGGCACGGCGGAGTTCCTCGACGCCGCCGGCAGCGTGCCGCTCGCCGTCCGCATCGCCGCCGCCCGGCCGGAGGCCACCGCGGTCGTCCCGATCGGCTCGTTGCTGATGCTCTACACCGACGGCCTCGTCGAGCGCCGCCGCGAACCGCTGGACGACGGCATCGACCGGGCCACCGCGGTCGCCCACGAAGCGCGGGGCGGCGGCCTGACCGGCCTGGCGGCGGCCCTGATGGACCGCCTGCGCCCGGCCGACGGGTACGAGGACGACGTCGCCCTGCTGCTCTACCGGCGCTCGCTGCCCCCGCTCGAGCTGGACTTCCCGGCGCACCCGGACAGCCTCGCCGTGACCCGCCGCGGGCTGCGCGCGTGGCTGGCGGACGCGGCGCTCGACGAAGACCTCGCCCAGGACGTGCTGGTCGCCGTGGGCGAAGCCTGCGCCAACGCCGTCGAGCACGCCTACGCCGACGGCGGCGGAGCCGGCGAGGGCGGGCACCTGGCGGCCGACCTCACCGGCGCGCACCTGGTCGTCACCGTGACCGACCACGGCCGCTGGAAGCAGCCGCCGCCGGACAACCACGTGCTGCGCGGCCGCGGCGTGCCGATGATGGAGGCGCTCGCCGACACCGTCACCGTCCGCCACGACGTGGGCGGCACCACCGTCACGCTGGAATGGAGGATCGGTTCGTGACGACGGCACTCACGCTGGTCGCCGGCCCGGGCCACCACGGGCACCGGGTCCTGACCGTCACGGGTGAGATCGACATGAGCAACGCCGCGGAGTTCGGGGCGGCGCTCGACCGCGAGCTGGCGGCCGGGACGGCGGTCACCGTCGACCTGACCGGGGTGGCCTACCTCGACAGCGCCGGGGTCGCGGTGCTGTTCGACCGGGCCGGCGAGCACGACCTGCGGCTGGTCGCGCCGCGGCTGCTCGACCGCGTGCTGCGGGTGTCCGGGCTGGCGCGGGTCGCGAAAGTGACCCTCCGCTGAAGGATTGGACGGCCGCCCACCGGGTATGAGAAACGCAGCGACGGTCGCGGGGTGGGTTGTGCCGACGGTCGCCGCGAGGTGGTTCCCGGCGCCAACCCACGGCCGTTCAGCAGTGAGCGCCGGGCCGGAGCCACCGCCCCCTTTCGGGCCCGGGTGTTGCGGAGCGTGCATCGTCCGCGGGTAGGGTTTCGCCGCCAACGTTGAGCAGCAGCGGTTCGGCACCCTGCCGTAGTCGTCCGGGACGGAGATGACCTTTTGACCGGTGAGCCGATCCTGCCCGAGCAGCTCGACGAGCTGACCGCCGCGATGGCGAACCTCACGGGCACGCTGGAAGCCGAACCCGCCGAAGCCGAGATCCTCGACGCCGTGTGCGCCGAAGCCGTGCGCGTGATCCCGGGCGCCGACATGGCCAGCATCACCGCGATCCGGGACGGCGAGCCGACCACGGCGGCCTCCACCGACGAGCGCGCCGTCGAGATCGACCGCGTCCAGTACGCGCAGGGTGAGGGACCGTGCCTGCGGGCGGCGGCGACCGGGGAGATCGTCCGGCTGCCGCTGGCGACGGCCGGGAAGCTGTGGCCCGAGTTCACCGAGCACGCCCGCGGCCTCGGGGTGGGCAGCTACCTCGCCGCGCCCCTGCGGGTGGACGAGCGCCTCTCCGGCGCGCTCAACCTCTTCGGGTACGGCGACCACGGGTTCGCCGAGACCGACTCCCGGCTGCTGGCGCTCTACACGACGATCGTCTCGTTCGGCCTGCGCACTACCCGGCGCTACCAGCAGGCCCGGCAGCGGGCCGCCGACCTCGAGACGGCGATGAGATCGCGGGCGGTGATCGAGCAGGCCAAGGGCATCCTGATGGCCGTGCACCGGATCACCGCCGATGACGCCATGAAACGGCTCATCGAGGAGTCGCAGCACTCGAACGTGAAGCTCCGGGACGTCGCGGCGCGGTTCGTCGACGGGCTGTCCTCGGACGGCTGACGCCTCAGGCGGTGCGGCGGCGAGCGGGGAACGGCCAGGTGAGGGTCATCACCGTGCCGTCCTCGGTCGAGCGGAGGTCGAGCCCGTCGACGAGGTTCTGGATCAGCCGCAGGCCGCGCCCGCGTCCACCGCTCTCTTCGAGCGACTCCCACTGGCCCTGGTCTGCGACGGTCACCACCAGCACGTCTTCGTCGATCCGCGCTCGGACGTCGATCAGGCCCGCGCGGCCCCGGTAGGCGTGGTCCATCACGTTGGCCATCGCTTCCCAGCAGGCCAGCACCACGTCGTCGGCCTCGCGCCCGACCGCGTCTCCAGCTTGGCGGCGCAGCCACGAAATCAGGTGCTTGCGCAAGCTCGGCAATGTGCGCGGCGAAATGGTGCCGCGGTACCGCCAGCCGTCCGATCCGTGCTCTTCCACGTTCACCTCCTCGGGGGACTGTCGGTTTGCTACCCACCGGCCGAGCTTCTCAATCACCGATAACTTCTGCCGTGCTGCCGTTCGGGTCTGGTGTGCCGCGGACCGGCGTGATCGGATGGGCGGATGACTCGGTCGACGACGTCCGTGGTGCTGTGCGCGGTGCTGGCCGCGACCCTCCTGCCGGGGCCGGTGGCCGTCGCGGCGCCCGCGCCGGGACCGGGCGCGGTCTCGCACTTCGGCCTGGCCCGCAAGGACTGTCTGGGCACGGCGCGCACCACTGCCAGCAAGGCCTGGTTCACGGTCGCGGGCGGCGTGCTCTCCGACGTTTACGCGCCGGTGATCGACAACACGAACGTCGAGACGCTGCAGTTCGCCGTCACCGACGGCCGCAGCTTCACCGACCTGCAGGCCCGCGACATGACCTACACCGTGCGGACCAGCGCGGGCGGGATGGCCTGCGAAGTGACGTCGACGCCGCGCAGCGGCAAGTACCGGCTGGTCACCGAGTACCTGACCGACCCGGCGCGGACCGGCGTCCTGATCCGGACCCGCCTGGAGCCGCTGCGCGGCTCGGGCCAGGACCTCAAGGTCTACGTGCGGTTCGACGCGAGCATCAACGGCAACGGCGGGGGCGGCCCGGCCAACGGCGGCGGGGACACCGCCAGCGTCGACGCCGGCACGAGCGCGCTGGTCAGCGCCGACACGAACACCGTCTCCAGCGCCCCGTCCCGCGACTACGGGACGCCGCTGGCGGCGGCGTTGCGCGCGGATCGCCGGTTCCTCGGCACCGCCAGCGGTTTTGCCGGCACGGCCGGCGACGGGCTGGCCCAGCTGGACCGCGACCACCGGCTGACCGACACCACACCGTCCGCGGTGAACGGCAACGTCGTCCAGACCGCGCAGCTGGACCTGCAGCCGCGCCGGCCGGCGGTGCTGGCGCTCGGGTTCGGCGCGGACGCGCGTGCCGCCGTCGCCACGGCCGGTGCGAGCCTGCGCACGCCGTTCGACCAGAGCTACCGCGACTACGCGCGCGGCTGGCGTGACTACGACAACGGGCTGACTCCGCTGCGGGGCAAGGACTCGGACGCCTACTTCCAGTCGGTCAACGTCCTGAAGGCCAGTGAGGACAAGACTTTCCCGGGCGCGGTGGTGGCCTCGCTCGGCAGCCCGTGGGGCCAGGCCGTCTCCGCGGGGGACGCCCCCGGCGGCAAACCCGTGTACTTCGGGTCCTACCGCGAGATCTTCGCGCGCGACCTCTACGAAAGCTTCTCCGGACTGCTCGCCGCGGGTGACCGCGACACCGCGCGGGCGAGCGTGCGCTGGCTGTTCTCCCGCCAGCAGCAGCCGGACGGCCGGTTCCCGCGCAACTCGCTGCTCAACGGCAAGAAGGCGCCCGACTCCGGCGGTGACCAGCTCGACGAAAGCGCGTACCCGATCCTGATGGCGTTGCAGGCCGGGCTCGACCGCGACCGGACGCTCTACACCGGCCACATCCGCGCGGCGGCGGACTTCGTCGTCGCGCACGGGCCGTCGTTCGGCTCGGAGCGCTGGGAAGAACAGGGCGGCTACTCCCCTTCGACGATCGCCGCGGAGATCGCCGGGCTGGTCGCGGCGGGCGTGATCGCCGACCGCAACGGCGACCCGGCGCGCGCCCGCGTCTACCGGGCCACCGCGGACCACTTCCAGCGCAGCATCAAGGGCTGGACGGTGACGTCGAACGGGCCGTACGGCGGCCGGTACTTCCTGCGGCTGACCAAGAACGGCGATCCGAACTCGGAGTACTTCTACAACCTGGGCAACGGTTCGGTCGACGCCGACCAGCGCGCGGTCGTCGACGCCGGGTTCCTCGAGCTGACGCGCCTCGGGGTGCTGCCCGCGAACGACCCCGACGTCACCGCCTCCCTCGGGGTGGTGGACCGCGTGATCAAGCGGGACACCCCGGCCGGGCCGGGCTGGTACCGCTACGGCACTTCGGCGCCAGGCAGCGAGGACGGGTACGGCGACTGCTACGAACCGGATCCGACGAACTGCGCCCCCACCGGCGCGCCCTGGCCGACGACGAACACCGGGTCCGGGCACCTCTGGCCGGTGCTCGCGGGCGAGCGCGGCGAGCAGGCCGTGCAGACCGGCGACCGCGCGGGTGCTTCGGCGCTGCTGCGCGCGATGCGGGCCCAGACCGGCGGCACCGGCCTGATTCCCGAGCAGGCGTGGGAAAACCCGGCAGTGCCGGCCTCGCCCTACGGCACGGATCCCCGCACGGCGTCGATCGGGTTCACCCCCGGGCAGCCCGCCGGTTCGGTCGCGCCGCTGAGCTGGGCGCAGTCCCAGTCGGTGCGGCTGGCCCGGGCGCTGGCCGACGGCCGCCCGCCCGAGCAGCCCGCCGACGTCCGCGAGCGGTACGTCTCGCACGCGCCGCCCGCGGCCTTGGCGGTGACGCTCGACGCGCCGGCGTCGGTGTCCACCGCGACCGCCGCGGTGACCGGCACCGCGCCCGCCGGTAGCCGGGTCGACCTCGCCGTGTCGGCCACCGACGCCGGGACGACTTCCGTGCTGTCGACCCGGGCTTCGGCGGCGGGCACGTTCAGCGCGACGGTGCCGACGCCGCTCGGCGCGAACGTCGTCACGGCAGCCGCGACCACCAGTGCGGGCACCGGGTACGCGCAGAAGACGATCAGCTCGGACTTCGTCACCGGCACGGTGCTGCTCGACACGACCGACCCGGACGGCGACGACACCGGACCGGGCACCTACACCTACCCGACGGCGGGCGACTTCCACGCCGGCGCGTTCGACCTGCAGCGGTTCCAGGTCATCGACTCGGGCGCCACCCTCGTGTTCCGCGCGCAGGTCCGTGACCTGACCCCGACGTTCGGCTCCCCGCTGGGCGCGCAGCTGCTGACGATCTACGCGCACGACCCGGCGGCGACGGCGACGTCCACCGCGCCGCCGTTCGCGAGCCGGGCGTACACGATCGCGGCGCAGGACGCGTGGAGCCGTCGCATCGAGGTCCAGGGCTTCGCCGAACCGGCACTGGTCGACGCTTCGGGTGCGACGCTCGCTTCGCCGTCGGTGCAGGCTTCGCAGGCGACGCGCTACATCACGGTCAGCGTGGCGAAGGCGGCGTTCGGGACCCCGGCCGCGGGCTGGACGTTCGCGGTGGTGCTCACCGGACAGGACGGCAACTCCCCCGACCAGGCACGGCCGTTCACGCCGACGGCGGGCCAGTACACGTTCGGGCTCTGCGCGGCGGGCGGTACGGCGCCGATCTGCGCCGCGGACCCGGCCACGGCGCCAAAGGCGATGGACGTGCTCACGCCGGCGGGGGTGGATCAAGGAGTCGAGCTGGACCCGATCCGCGGGCCGGTCGCGGTGCGCGGCGTGCCGGTGGGCTGAGACGCACCCGGTCCCACCGGCGCCGGTGTCGCTCAGCCGACCAGGTGCTCCGCGACCGCGTCGCGGTGCGCGTGAAGCGGATCGCTGCACTTCGTCGGCCCCGGCAGGCAGATCTGGATCTTCACCCGGTCGAAGCCGCCGACCAGGTCCGTGCTGAGCGTGACGTCGTACGGCACCTCTTTGCCGGGACCGGCGGTCCGGGTGTCGCTGTCGACCTTCACGCTTCCGGCGTAGGCCTCGAAGTACACGGTGGTGCCGGTGCTGGTGCCGGAGCCGGGCAAGGACCGCACCTGCCCCTGCACCAGCGCCGAGCGGCTGCTCCAGATGATGCCGCCGTTCGTCTGGGCCGGGCAGGGCGCGACCGGGACGCACACGAGGAACGTGTCGTTCGGCCAGGTGGCGGCCGGGCTCGCGGTGGCGGGCGTGGTCATCGTCACCAGCGCGGCGGCGACCGCCGCGCCGATCGGCAGAAGTCGGGTCATGAGCCTGATCCCTCCCCAGGGGCCCCGGTCGGTCCGGCGCCGTCGGCGAAGTACACGCTCGAGTCCGCGAGACGGTTGAGTCCGCACACACGAACCACTCTTAAGACGTCCAAGATCACCCAGGGTTGCTTTTGTGCGGGCAATCGCACTTTGGGGCTAACCTGATCGTGTCGTGGGCATCTTTCCCAATGAGCGCGGATTCCGGTGGAGAACTCACCGGACCGCCTGACACAGGAAGGGGTTCCGCTCATGTCCGTTCGTCCGAGCGTCCGCCGCACCGTGACCGCCCTCGCCGTGACCGGCGCCGCCGCGACCGCCGTGGTCGCCGCGGCCGGGACCGCGTCCGCGATGCCGACCGACTTCAACTGCACGTCCTCGCAGATCGACACCACCCTGGTCGCCGGTTCGCCGGGGGCGGGCCAGCGCTACGCGTACGTGCAGTTCACCGCGAAGCCGGGCGACTCCTGCACGCTGCAGGGCGCCCTGCCGGTCAGCCTGGCCGGCGCCGAGGACATCACGGTGACACCGGACCCGGCCGCGGCCGACGCGCCGCGCGTCACCGTCGCCGACGGCGCGCCCGCGTCGATGCTGCTGCACTGGACCGGCATCGAAGGCCCGGAGAACCAGGTCTCGCCGGCGAGCGTCACGGTGACCGCGCCGCAGACGACCACCCCGCGCGGAGACACCAGCGACCCGGCGATCACGCTGCCGTGGAACCAGGGCCCGCTCGACAGCTCCGCCGAGGCGCACGGCCTGACCGTCGGCCCGGTCACCACCGGCCCCGCCCAGCCGTAACCCCACCGGCGGACGACACGCGTGTCGTCCATCCAGACACGCGTGTCGTCCATTGTGGACCCGTCAGCGGCGGCCGCCGTGGTCGTCACCGGCCTCGTGGTGGCCGCCGTGGTCGTCGCCGCGCTCGTTCCCGCGGCCACCGTGGTCGTCGCCGCGCTCGTTCCCGCGGCCGCCGTGGTCGTCACCGAGGTCGTGGGTGCGGGTCGGGTAGGTGCTCGGCGCGGACCGGGTCGGGTACGTGCTCGGCGACGCCGAGGTCTCCGGAGTGGCCGAGGTGGTCGAGGTCTCCGCTGAGGTCGTGGCCGACGGCGTCGAGGTGGCCGGCACCTGCGTGCCGTCGTCGGCTCCGGACTGCGCGAGCGCCGCCGTAGTACCTCCGACCGCGAGTACCGCACCGGCCGCCGCGATCACCAGAATCTTGCGCATGTCTGCTCCTTTTGGTTCTCCGACAACAAAAAGAGCTTCCCGCGCCCGACGATAGCGGCGCACTGCGCGAGGATTAAGGCATCCCTAAAGCCTTCCCGAGCTCGAGCACGACCCGCGCCCCGTGGGGCCGCACCCGGGCAACACCGAACGTCCCACCGGAAGCACGCGCGGTCTGACGCGCGATGTCGAGCCCGAGCCCGGTCGATCCGGCGCCGCTCGCACCCCGTTCGACGCCGCCGAGGTCGAACCCCGGCCCCTCGTCCGCGACCTCCAGCCGGGCGCCGTCCGGCGTCGCGGTGAGCCGGATCGTGTACCCCGTCCCTTCCGGCGTGTGCGCGAAGACGTTGCCCAGCAACGCGTCCAGGCACGCGGCCAGCTCCGGCTCGCCGACCGCGACCGGCAGCGGGCCGGGATCGAGCGCGACCGTCGCCGCCCGGTCCTGGTCCTGCGCGAGCACCGACCAGAACTCCGCTCGCGCGCCGACGACGGCAGCCGCGTCGCACGCCCCGGGCGCCGAGTCCCGGGCGCGCGCTTGGTCGATGAGCGCGGTGACCTGGCGTTCCAGGCTCTCGGCGTGCCCGGTGATCCGCTCGGCCTCGGCGGGGTCGGCGAGCGACTCGGCGTCCAGCCGCAGCACGGTCAGCGGTGTCCGCAGGCGGTGCGAGATGTCGGCGACGGCCTCGCGCTCCTGGCGGACCAGGTCGCGGATCCGCGCGGCCAGCAGGTTGAGCGCGGCGGCGACCGACCGCACCTCCGCGGGCCCGCCCGGCCGCGCCCGCGCGTCGAGGTCTCCTTCGGCGAGCCGGCGCGACACCGCCGCGAGCTCGTGCACCGGCCGCACGATCGACCGGGCCAGCCGGTCGGCGACGAACACCCCGAGCGCCAGCAGCAGGACGCCCAGCGCGGCCAGCACCAGCCACGCGGCACCGAGTCCGCGCGTCAGCTCCGCGCGGTCGACGAAGGCCCGCACCACGGCCGTCCCCCGCGGCAGGCCCTGCACCGCGACGAGGATCTCCCGGCCGCCCGCGTCCGCCACGGTGAGGCTGCTGCCCTGGGCCGCCGCCAGCGCGACGCCGGGGGTGCGCGGACCCGGCGCGCCGAGCACGGTGCCGTCCGGCAGGAACACGGTCACCGGGTGACCGGCGGTGGTGTTGAGCTGGTCGACCGCCGGCCGCAGTGCCGCCGTCTCGGCCGTCGCGACCAGGGAGGTGAGGGACTGCGCCTTCGCCGTCGCGGCGGTGACCGCGCGATCCGCCGTGACCGACCGCAGGAGGATCGCCAGCGGCACGAGGAACGCGACGAGCACCAGGCTCATCGCGGCGGCGACCAGCAGCGCGAGCCGTTTCCTCACGGCGGTGTCCCCGGCTCGGCCAGCCGGACGCCGACGCGGCGCACGGTGTGCAGGTACCGGGGCTCCTGCGCGGTTTCACCGAGCTTGCGCCGCAGCCACGACAGGTGCACGTCGACGGTCTTGTCCGCGCCGGCGTAGGGCAGCTTCCAGACGTCGGCGAGCAGTTCGCGTTTGCTCACCACGGTTCCCGCGCGGCCGGCGAGGTAGTGGAGCAGGTCGAACTCGCGCGGGGTGAGGTCCAGCGGCGCGCCGTCGAGGGACGCCTCCCGCGTCCGCGCGTCGACCGACAGGCCGCCGACGACGACCGGGCCCGTCGTCTCCTCCGGCTCGGCCCGCCGCAGCACCGCGCGGATCCGCGCGTCGAGCTGCGCGCCGCCGAACGGCTTGACCACGTAGTCGTCGGCGCCGGCGTCGAGCAGCCGGACGATCTCCTCCTCGGCGCCGCGCGCGGTGACCACGATGATCGGCACCGCGCTGACCGCCCGCACCATCCGCAGCACCTCGCGGCCGTCGAGGTCGGGCAGGCCCAGGTCGAGCAGGACGACGTCGGGCCGGTCGGTGACCGCCGCCTGCAGCCCGGACATCGCGGTCGGCGCCGAGGTCACGGTGTGCCCGCGCTCGCCCAGCGCGCGCAGCACGGCCGTGCGGATGGTCGGGTCGTCCTCGACGAGCAGCACGGTCGCCATTCCGGGGAGGCTACACAGGCGAAGCCGCTTCGCCGGGCTTCTGGCGAACGCTAAGGACGTCTTAGCCGCGCTTTAACCCGCCCGGATGGCACAGTGGACGGATGGGACGGCGCGGACTGCTGATGACGGCGGGCTGGCTGCTGGCCGCCGCGGCCACCGCCGGGGTCGGCACGGTGGCCCTCGACCTGGTCGGCGCGGGCATCCTCGGCCCGCAGAACCAGCCGCTGTCCGCCGACGACGTCGCCCGCGCGCTCGAAACCGTGCCGACGAGCACCACCCCGGCGCCGTCAACCACGCCGGTCACCTCGAGCGCGCCGGCGCCGCGCGGCCTGACCGTCTCCGGCGGCAGCCTGGTCGCCACGTGCGAAGGCGGCCAGGTCACCCTGAAGTCGTGGAGCCCGGCCCCGGGCTACCGCGCGGACGACGTCGCGCGCGGCCCCGCCGCCACCGCGTCGGTGAAGTTCAAGAACGACGGGGCCGAGTACGTGACGGCCGTGACGTGCCTCAACGGCGAGCCGCACGCCGAAACGGTCGCCGACGACAGCGGCGGCCACCGCGGCCGCGGTTAGGACGGCAAACCGGCGTTGAGCCGGGCCAGGACACCGTGCGGGAACGGCAGGTCCGGCGCGCTGACCTCGGTCAGCCGGTCGAGCTGGGCCTCGGTGAGGTCGAGGGTGAGCGAGCCGAGGGAGTCGGCGAGCTGCTCGGGTGACCGCGCGCCGATCAGCGGCGCGGGCATCGCGGCCTGGCGCGTCACCCAGTGCAGAGCGACCTGGGCCGGGGTCGCGCCCACCTCGGCGGCGACGTCGCGGACGACGTCCAGCACGGCCCAGCGGCTCTCGGGCGTGGCCCGGGACGCCTCGGCGAGCCGTCCCTCGCCGGCGCCGTCGCAGGTGTACTTGCCGGACAGGAACCCGCCCCCGATCGCGCCCCACGGCTGGACCGCGATGCCGAACTCCCGCGCCAGCGGCACGTGTTCCGCCTCGATGGCGCGCTCGATCAGGGAGTATTCGAGCTGCAGCGCCGTCACCGGCGGCCCGCCGAGCATCGCGGCCTTCGTCGCGTACCAGGCCGGGACGTCGCTGAGCCCGACGGCGCGGATCTTCCCGGCGCGCACCAGGTCGCCGAAGGCCGCCATCACCTCCTCCGCCGGGGTGAAGCCGTCCCAGATGTGCAGCCAGTACAGGTCGACGTGGTCGACGCGCAGCCGCCGCAGCGACGCCTCCAGTGAGGCGACCATGTTCTTGCGGCCGTTGCTGCGCCGGCGCGGGTCCGACCGCGGTTCTCCGCCGCCGAAGCCGGGCCCGGAGTACTTCGTGGCGAGCACGACGTCGTCCCGGTCGACGTCGCGGAGGAACTCGCCGACGAGCTCTTCGCTGCGGCCCGCGCTGTAGTTGTCCGCGGTGTCGACGAAGTTGCCGCCGCCCTCGACGTAGGCGCGGAAGATCTTGCGCGCAGTGGTGTCGTCGGCGCAGAAGGACCCGGTGCCGAAGGTCATCGCGCCGAGGGCCAGCGGGGAAACCCGCAGGCCGGAGCGGCCCAGCGGCCGGTAGTCGTCCAGTTCGGTCATGGTCTCGATCCTGCAACCCGGAGCGCGGTCCGGGTCAAACCCCGCACCGTGCAGTCAGCCCAGGGGGTCCACTCCGGTCAGCGTGACACTTTCCGCCCACACCCGCCCGGCGGCCGCGTCGTCTGCGAGGTTGGCCCAGCGCGGTTCGAGTCGTGGCCGGCCGCGCAGGCCGAACACTCGCGGACCCCACAGCTGCCCGCCGGCGACGTCCGGGCCGAGCACCGCGCGGACGGCGGGGCGCGCGCCGGCGTCCTTGCCCTGCAGCAGCGCGCGGGCGGGCAGGCCGCGCAGCCACTGGCCGGCGGTGCGGACGTGCACCGGCGGGCGGGACGGCGTCAGCGAGTCGAGCGCGCCACCGGGGTGGGCGATCACGCTCAGCCGCTTCGAACCGGCGTCGCGCAGCCGCCGGTCGAGTTCGAGCGCGAACAGCATCTGGGCCAGCTTGGACCGCTCGTACGCGCGCTTCGGCTGGTAGTCGCGTTCGCTCTGGAGGTCGGCGAAGTCGAGGCTCGACGACTTCGCCGCGAAGCTGCCGGTGGTGACGATGCGCGCTTCCGGGCTCAGCACCGGCATCAGCGCCGCGACCAGCGCGAAGTGGCCGAGGTGGTTGGTGCCGAACATCAGCTCGTGACCGGCGTCGGTCTCGCGCCGCGGCGGGTGGTCGAGCAGGACCCCGGCGTTGCAGACGACCGCGTCGAGCTCGCCGGTGTCGAGCGCCTTCAGAGACGTCAGATCGGCGAGGTCGATCTTGACGTACCCCACCTTCGCGCCGGCGACCTGCGAGCGGACCGAGGCCATCGCGGCCTCCGCCTTCGCCGCGTCACGGCTGCCGATCACCACTTCCGCCCCCGCCGAAGCCAGCTGCTCGACGGCGAAATAGCCGATCCCGGCGTTGCCCCCGGTCACCAGCACCCGCATGCCCGTCCCCTCCCCGTGCCAAGCTGTCCCGCATGGAGAACGCTACCGGCTACCGGCGCTCGGCCGGCTCGGCCCGCGGCGAAGCCCGGCGCCGGGAGCTGCTGGCGAGGATCACCGACGACGTCGCCGAGAACGGTCTGGTGGACTTCTCGCTGCGGCGCGCGGCGAAGTCGGCCGGGACGACGCACAAGGTGCTGCTCTACCACTTCGAAGGCGCCGAAGACCTGCTCCGCCAGGTGGTCTTTTCGCTGCGTGAGCGGCGGATCGGCAATGCGCTGACCGCGGTCGCCGCCTCGTCGTCGTCGCTGGCCGACCGGGTCCGCGCAGCCTGGGTGAGCCTGCGCGACGAGGAGTCGGAGCTGCGGCGGGTCCTCGACCAGGCGATGGGCCTGGCGATGTACGACCCGGGGCGGTACGCGGCGCTCGGCCGGGGCGCGTCGCAGCAGTACCTGCCGACGCTCATCTCCTTCTGCCCGCCGCAGTGGCCGGAGCCGCGGAAGTTCGAGGTGGCGTCGATGATCCTCGCGACGTTGCGCGGTTTTCTGGTCGACCTGCTGACCAGCGACGACGGTGACGGCTCGGCTGCCGGGTTCGAGGCGCTGCTGCGCGCGGTGGAGCGGGAGGAAGCCACCGGCTGACGCTCGACAGTTTGCGAACCACGTGGTTCACTTCAGCCAGGGGACCACACTGGGAGGCTGTCATGCAGGTCGAGCTGTCCGCGGGCACCGTCGAGTACACCGACACCGGCGGGCCGGGCCCGGTGACCGTCTTCGTCCACGGCCTGCTGATGGACGGAACACTCTGGGACGTCCCCGTCGAGGACCTCGCCCGTGACCACCGGTGCGTCGTCCCGACCCTGCCGCTGGGCGCGCACCGGCAGCCGATGCGCGAAGACGCCGACCTGTCGATGAGCGGCATCGCCGCGCTGCTCACGGAGTTCCTCGAGCGCCTCGACCTGCGGGACGTCACGCTCGTCGGCGTCGACACCGGCGGCGCGCTGGTGCAGTTGCTGATGGCGGGCGGCGCGCCGCGGGTGAGCGGGGTGGTGCTCGGCTCGTGCGACGCGTTCGACAACTTCCCGCCCGGGCTCACCGGCAAGACGCTGGTCGCCACCGGAAAGCTGTCGCCGGGCCTGTTCGGGGTGTTCATGCAGCAGATGCGGCTGCGCGCGGTGCGGCGGCTCCCGATCGCGTTCGGCTGGCTGACCAAGCGGGGCGACGCGGCGACGGCCCGCTGGATCCGCCCCCTGCTGGCCGATGCGGCGATCCGCCGCGACACGGTCCGCGCCCTGCGGGCGGCGGCCGCTTCGCCGGGCTTCCTGATCGAGGCGGCCGAACGGCTGCCGAGCTTCGACCGGCCGGTGCTCCTCGTCTGGGCGAGCGAGGACCGCGTCATGCCACTCGAGCACGGCCGACGGCTGGAGGCGTTGCTACCGAAGGGAAACCTTGTCGAGGTGGCCGACAGCTACACGCTGCTGCCCCTGGACCAGCCGGCGGAGTTCGCCCGGCTCGTCCGGGAGTTCACAGCCGGCTGAGACCGTGGAGGATGCGTTCCATCAGCTCGAGGCTGGGCCGGTTCCCCGAGCCCTTCCGCGCGGTGTGCACGGCGACGATCCCCCGGTCCGCCAGATCGGACAGCAGGACCCGCGCCACCCCCAGCGGGATCCGCCGCCGCGCGGCGACCTCGGCGACCGACTGCGAAGTGCGCAGCAGCGCGCAGATCTCCGTCTCCTCCGTCGTGCTCCCCCGCACCACCGCGCGCCCGCGCTGGGTGATCGACACGAGTGTCTCGATCGGGAGGTCCCGGGTCGGGCGGGTGCGGCCATGGGTGCGGAAGTACGGGCGGACCATCCCCGCCCCGCCTTCTTCGAGCACGGACCCCCAGTGCACAGCCAGCTCCTCACGGCGATTAATCCTTGTCGGCGATTATTTGACCTAAAGATCGAGTAGCCCGCAATCGACCGAACAGAGCAACGCCGGAAAAAGCGCTGGTCAGCGTCCTGAGGTCGGCGCGGTACTGCCCCGGAGGACCAGCCGGGTCCGGAGAATCGCCGGAGATGTCGCGATTTTTCCGCCGGACAACCTGGCCAGCAGGAGCCGGCCGGCCCGCTCGCCGAGCTCGGCCACGGGCTGCGCGACCGTGCTCAGCTCGAGCAGGCCGGCGAGGTCGTGGTCGTCGAACCCGAGCACCGAAACGTCCCCGGGCACCCGCAGCCCGGCCCGCCGCAATGTCCGCAGCGCCCCGAACGCCATTTCGTCCGACGCGGCGAACACCGCGGTCGGCCGGCGCGGCAGGCCGAGGAGGACGCTCATCGCGCGTTCCCCGCCCGCGACGGAGAAGCCGCCGCCGGTCTCGAACCCGGGCTCCGGCTCGCGGCCGTCCTCGCGACACACCTCGTGGTAGACCTCCCGGTAAGCGGCCAGCCGCCGCAGCGGCGTCGTGAACCCGAGCGGGATCGGGGCGCTCTCGCCGATGAACGCGATTTCGCGGTGGCCCAGCTGGACGAGGTGGCGCATCGCGGTCACGGCGGCGCCGTGGTCGTCGATCCCGACGGAGTCGCCGCCGGGCTCCTCGGTGCCGATCGTGACGAGCGGGACGCCGAGCGCCAGCACTTGCTCGCGTTCGGCCCGCGTCAGCGGCAGGGAGAGCACGAGTACCGCGTCGACCCGGCGGCGCAGCGGCAGGCCGGCGAAGAACCGTTCGCGGCCCGGCTCGTCGCCGAGGTTGTAGAGCAGCAGGCTGATCCCGGCGTCCCGCAGCACCCGCTCGACCCCGGAGATGATCCGCGAGAAGTACCAGCGGTCGACGTAGGGCACGATCACGCCGACGGTCCCGGTCCGGCCGGTGGCCAGGCTCGACGCGGCGGGCGAGATGGCGTAGCCGAGCTCCTCGGCCGCGGCGAGCACCCGCGTCCGCGTCCGGTCGGCAACACCGGGAACCCCGCGCAGCGCCCGCGAGACGGTGGCGGCCGAGACGCCCGCGAGCCGCGCGACGTCGTCGAGCTTCTCCGGCATCCCCCACCCCCGTTCGTTGCAAGCGCTTGCAGCCATCCGAGCCACCACCATTGACAGCTGCCCCAAACAAGGCTAATCATCGCTGCAAGCGCTTGCAATGGGTTTTGCCTGCCCGGCAAGGAGGCCGACATGCGCCTGCTCCTCCCCGTCACCGGCGCGGCCCTGCTGGCCGCCACCACGCTCAGCGCGTGCTCCTCCGCCGGCGGGCTGACGATCAACCTGTACATCTCGCCGGAGGACCACCTGCAGACGGTGGTCGACCGCTGCACGCAGGAGGCCGCGGGCCGCTACAAGATCGTCTACAACAAACTCCCCCGCGGCGCGGACGGCCAGCGCGAGCAGATGGTCCGCCGCCTCGCAGCGGGCGACACGTCGCTGGACGTCCTCGGCCTCGACGTCACCTGGGTGCCGGAGTTCGCCGAGGCGGGCTGGGCCGAGGAGTGGACAGGAGCCAACGCGGCGGCGGCCACCCAGGACGTGCTGCCAGGGCCCCTGACCACCGCCAAGTGGAACGGAAAGCTCTACGGCGCAACGAAGAACACGAACGTCCAGCTACTTTGGTACGACGACCGGATAACGCCGTCCCCGCCCAAGACGTTCGACGAGCTGATGACCCAGTCCCAGCAGCTGAAGGCGGCGGGCAAGCCGTACCAGGTGGTGTTCACCGGCGCGCAGTACGAAGGCTTGGTGGTCTTCTACAACACCCTGGTCGCCTCAGCGGGCGGCCACATCCTGTCCGACGACGGCAAGTCGGTGGTCATGGACAACGGCGCGGTCCAAGCACTGGAGCTGCTGAAGAGGCTGACGACGGCAGGCATCACGGACCCGTCCCTGACGAACCAGAAGGAAGACGACATCCGCCAGGCATTCCAACGCGGCCAGGCGGCGACCGAGCTGAACTGGCCGTTCGTGTACGCGTCGTACGCGAAGGAGAAGCCCCAGGACCTGACCCACTTCAAGTGGACCCGCTACCCATCGGTGATCCCAGGCCGCGCCAGCAGGGTGACAATCGGCGGCTTCAACCTGGCGGTCTCGACGTACTCCCAGCACAAGCCAGAGGCATTCGAAGCGGCCCTGTGCCTGCGTAACGCAACATCACAGAAGTACCAGGCCTTGGTCGACGGAGTACCCCCGAGCCTGACATCGATCTACAGCGACAACACACCCTTGGACCCGGCAAAACCCGCGGACCCCAAGGAAAACCCGACAATGCAGGACCAGTACCCCATGAAGGGCGACATCCAAAAGGCCCTGACAGACGCCGCAGTCCGCCCCCTGACCCCGGCGTACCAAAACCTGTCAACGGTAATCTCAAAGGTCCTGTCACCCCCAGCAGAGATAAACGTGGAAGCAACAGCAAAAGAACTGAGAGAGCGCCTGACGGACGCACTGAATTCCCGAGGGATCATCCCATAAAGAGGAGGGGAGACACTCCCCCAACCAGCCCCTCGTCCCAGCAGCGGTCAGCCGGTGTTAAACAATATCCGACGAGGGGGTAGGTCTCCCAAAGCAAAAGTCACAACCGAATAGGTTGGGTCCGGTCGCGTCCGGGCCTGTCTGGACGACTTCTCGATGTGGAACAGTCGGTGGTAGGCGTCGATCACGAACTCGGCGGTGACGTCCGGGAGGTTGGTGACGTAGCCTTTGAGGCCGGCAAGGGCGCGTGCCTTGGCTTCCAGGGTCCGGTTGACACTCTTGACAGCGGTGCGGGCGCACGCCGCGGCCAACTTCTGCCGCCAGGACTCTTTCGCGAACGCGGGCAGACGCCGCTTGAGGGTCGCGTACGCCGGCGGGTCGAAACCTGCCTCCTCGACCACCCGCAGACTGTCCAGTTTGCTGGTCGGCTCGACGATCCCTGCCAGCACCAGTAATCGGAACGCCTCGTCACCACCAGCGGCCTCCTCGAACCCCAACAGCTGGTAGGCGTGGCCGAGCGCGTCCCACAGGCACCCCATCCGCGACGACGTGATCGCAAGCGGCCCACCACCAGCACCACTGCCGGCCTGCAACGCCCTGACCCCCGACGCCGTCTTCACCGTGCGCACATACGCCACGAGAGACAGCCTGGAACCGGCCGCTCAGTGCGCAGATCTTCGCCGTTCACACGACGAAACCGCAGCTCAACAGCCAGTACCCCACCCAAGATCAGCGATCTTGAGCCGAAGTCAGGTAAGGTGACGGAATGGTCATGCGGGTGGCGATTCCCGTGCTGCCGTGCCGAGATGTGCAGGCAGCGCGGTCGTACTTCACGGACGTACTCGGATTCGACACCATTTTCACCTGGGAGACCCCACCTAGCTACGCGGCCGTCATCCGCGACACCGCCGAGTTCCACCTGTACGCCGAAAGCAGCGTCGGCCCGGCCAGGGTGACGGTTATCGTCGACGACGTCGATTCCTGCCACGACGAGCTGCGCGCCCGCGGCGCCGACATCGTCGAGCCACTGGCTGACCGGCCCTACGGGATGCGCGACTTCAACGTACGGACACCCGATGGGCACCTGTTGATCTTTAGCCAGCCGCTTACCGAGAACGGGTGACCATCAGCGGACCAGCCGGAAGAATGACCGGACCTCGTCGACGAACAACGTCGGCTGCTCGAATGCCGCGAAGTGGCCGCCCTTGCCGGGCTCGTTCCAGTACCGGATGTTCGGGAACCGGCGCTCCGCCCACCGCCGAGACGGGCGCTGCAGCTCCTTGGGGAAAGACCGAACAGCCGGTGGGTACGGTCACCGGCGCGCCGGCCGACCCGGAGATCCATTCGTTGACCTGCCGGAGGCTTTCCCAGTACAGCCGGGCGGATGAGGCACCGGAGCCGGGCAGCCAGTAGAGCATCAGGTTGTCGAGCAGCTCATCCCGGGTAACAACCCGATGCAGGTCGCCACCGGATTCGGTCCACGACCAGAACTTCTCGACGATCCAGGCGCAGAGGGCGGCCGGCGAGTCGACCAGCCCGTAGCCGACCGTCTGCGGCCGGGTCGACTGCTGCGCCGAGTATCCGGAGCCCCGTTCGTCCGCCTCCCGCCGTGTCGCGAGCGCCGCCCGCTCGGCACCGGTGAGGTCGTCCGACGTGGCCGGATCGGGCGGTGCGAGCGGCGGCATGAGATGGATGCCGGCGACCCGATCGGGTTGCCGTTGACCGATGCTCGCCGTTCACACGACGAAACCGCAGCTCAGGTCTGGCCTGGTGGCAGCCCTCCCCATCGTCCGGGATACACGCTTCGGATCTACACGCACCTCGTCCCGTCGAGCCACAAGCGGGCTCGGGCGGCGACCAACCGCGTGTTCAAGCCCCGCCGGCCGCAGCAGACGGCCCAGGATTCTGTGACGGCGCAGCGGGGCCAAACGCAACAAAACAGCAGTTCAGAGGCGTATCGGTTTCTTGTTCATAAACTCTTCAATCCCCAAAACCCCCAGCTCCCGCCCAATCCCCGAACGCTTGATCCCCCCAAAGGGAAGATCAGCCTCAGACCCGCCGGACTTGTTGAGATAAACCATCCCAGCCTCAACCCGCCGAGCAACCCGCAGACACCGCTCCCGATCAGTACCGAAAACACTCGCCCCAAGCCCAAACGGCGTGTCATTGGCAAGCGCAACGGCTTCATCCTCATCTTCAGCCCGAAAAACAATCACCACCGGCCCAAAAATCTCCTCATGATAAGCAGCCATCCCCGACGTCACATCGGTAAGCACGGTCGCCTCAAGAAAAGCCCCAGGCCCAGGAACCCGCCGCCCCCCAGCCCGCAGCGTCGCCCCCTCCCGGATCGCCGCCTCAACCTGCGCAGCCACCTCATCGGCAGCGGCAACAGAAGCCAACGGCGGCAAGGTAGTAGCCGGATCAGCAGGATCCCCCGGCACGTAATACTCGGCGACCCGCTTGGCCAACCGATCAACAAACTCGTCGTACAACTCCCCAAGAACGATCATCCGCTTCGGCGCATTACAAGACTGCCCACAGTTCCGCATCCGAGCGGTAGCGACAACCTTCACGGTCTCATCAAGATCATCAGTATCCAAAACGATCAGCGGATCGGACCCACCCAGCTCGAGAACACACTTCTTGAGATTCCGCCCCGCCTCGGCAGCAACAGAAATCCCCGCCCCCTCACTACCGGTAAGCGAGACTCCCACCAACCGAGGATCAGCAAGCATCCAAGGAACCTGCCGACTCGACGCAAAAACGTTCACATAGACATCCGAAGGCACCCCCGCCTCCCGCAGCACCTCCTCGACAGCCACCGCCGAACGCGGGCAGATCGAAGCGTGCTTGAGCAGGATCGTGTTCCCGAGCACGAGATTCGGCGCGACGAACCGAGCGACCTGATAGGCCGGGAAGTTCCACGGCATGACGCCGAGCAGCCCGCCGATCGGCTCCTTCGTCAGCACGGCCTCGCCGGCGCGGATCGGCATCGGCTCGTCGGCCAGCAGCTCCGGGCCGCGCTCGCCGTAGTACCGGAAGATGTCGACGACCACGCCGACCTCGCCGCGGCCTTCGTTGATCCGCTTCCCCATCTCCAGGGTCATGATCGCGGCCAGCTCGTCGGCGCGTTCGGCGAACAGCTCGGCCGCGCGCAGCACGATCGCGGCGCGCTCGGCGACCGGCCGGGCGCGCCAGGCCGCGAACCCGCCGTGCACCCGCTCGATCGCGGCGCGGACCTCGTCGTCGGTCGCGTTCGGGACCTCCGCCACCCGTTCACCGGTGGCGGGGTTGGTGACTGAGTACATGGTGGCCTCCTGTGCCCACGGTAGCCTACTGCATACTGTATACACCATGGGATCACTGGTCGACACCCGCGCGGCGGTACCCGTCGGCACGTGATCGACTATCGTTCCCCCATGACGCTGGAGATCACCGGCGGATCCTCTTTTTCCGCCCTGACAAGGGAACCCGGTCGCTGGACCCGCCGTTGCACCGCAAGCTCGGTCAGCTTCGGCTGCCCCGCGTGCACGTACGAACGTGCGCCGCGGGTCTGGAGCGGTCGCGGCCTGGGCCTGCCGGAAGGCGAGCTGACGGCCTTCGCCGGACAGCTCAAACGCGTCATGAAGCACGAGGCGTACTGGCTGGCGCGGGCCGGGAACGCGGCCGAAGCCGCACGGTGGTCACCGGGCCGCTACGACGACGAAGACGGCTTCGTCTACTTCGCCGGGCCGTGCACCCACGCCGATCCCTGGCCCGGCTACCGGCCGGCGCGGACGTTCACGATCGAGCTCCCCCAGATCCGTGGCCTGCGGATCCGGGTGGCCGCCTACCTCGCGGCGAGCTGATGACTTCGGGCGACGTCAGGCGGGCCGTCCGCGCCGGAGCCGTCGCCGCCGTCGTGAGCGGGTTTCCCTCCACCGCCCACGCGCTGTTCACCGGCCGGGACGTCCTGGCCGCGACCCGCGCGGCGGGCACCCTGCTCCCCGGCCGGCGCGACCGGCCCGGCGTCGCCGCCGGGCTGGTCGCGCACGTGCTGGTCTCCGCGACGTGGACCGTCGTCCTCGCCGCGGCCGCCCGCCGGGTCCGCCCAGGGCTCATCCGGGGCGCGGCGGCCGGACTCGTCATCGCCGCACTCGACCTCGGGGTCGCGGCACGCGCTTGTCCCGCCGTGCGGGCCCTGCCGCGCGTGCCGCAGATCCTCGACCACCTGGTCTTCGGCGCCGTCACCGCCGTGCTGCTGCACCGTCCACATCAGACGGGTCAGGACACGACCTCGACGACGTCACCGGGGTGCAGCGAGTTGTAGAACATCACCGCGGCCGCGTGCGAAAGGTGCACGCACCCGTGGGACTTGACCTTCAGGCTGCCCTGGTGGAACGCCACGCCGGTGGTCGTGAAGAACACCGAGTACGGCATCGGCCCGTTGAACTGCTTGCTGTAGTGGTCGATGTCCTTGTACTGCACGTGGAACTTCCCGAGCGGGGTCGGGTACTTCGGCAGCCCGACCGTGATCGGGACCCCGCCGTAGGTGACGTTGCCGGCGCCGTCCGTCAGCCACGCCGTATTCGAACTGCGCTGGACACAGGCCTTCGCTTCGGCACTGCACGGCGTCGACGCCGCTTCGGCCGTTCCCGCGAAGCCCAAGGTCCCCGCCATCGCGGCGACCCCGCCCAGTAGTGCGACCATCCTCCGGTTCATCGCGTGCCTCCCGTTGTCGATCGGCTACACGGTGTAGGGTTCCCCGTTTTGCGATCTTCGAACCGGGATGATCAGTTCTGGGGCTGGGACAGCTGGAGGAACTCGTTCTGCTCACGGTCGTAGCGCTGGGTCAGCCCGTTGCCGTAGCGGTCCCACCAGTTCTGCGTGTGCCCGCCCTGGCGGGTGGTCGTGTCGCCGTAGACCTGGCGGTCGTACTCGATGCGCGCGTCGTGGAACTCCTGCTGGAACTGCTGGGGAGTGAGGCCCTGCGCGTGCTGGACCGCCGCGTCGTTGATCGTGCGCGAGCTCTGGACGATGTCGTCGCCCGCCATGTGGTTGATGATCGCGCGGACCCCGCCGGCGCCGCGCATGTGGGCGCCGGACATGACCGCGGCCTGGGCGCCGGGGTCGGTGAAGTTGAGCGCGCCCGCCGTCCGGGCGTTCGCGGTCATCAGGTCGGACACGACGGCGCGCTCCTCGGCGCTGCCGATGCCGTACTGCTCGCGCGCGGCGATGATCCGGTCGTAGCCGTTGTGCATGTTCTGCCGGAAGCCGTAGGCCTCCGGCACGCCGCCCTGCTCGCCGGTTGCGCCTTCGGAGTTCATGATCGAGTCGACGACCCGCGGGTCCAGCTGCGGTGGCGCCGCCGCGGCCGCCGCTCCCCCGCCGCCCTGCGCGGTGGTGGCGGCCTGGCCGCCGCCGTAGGCCTGCGCGACGTCGGTGTCGGCGGCGTTGTACCCGTTCGCGGCCGTCTGGACGTTCTGGTTCACGTTCGTGATGAGGCTGAGGAACTTCTGCAGCGCGCTGCCGAGCGAGGAGTGCAGCGCCGAGTTCGCCGCGGCGACCCCGCTGCCGATGCCGGCGAACGACAGCGCGTCCAGCACCAGGCCTTCCAGGTCGCGGGTCGTCGACAGGAAGGACGAACCGACGTCCTCGACCGCCTTGACGACCGTCCCCATTTCCGCCGTCTCGGCGTGGTAGGCCCCGGCACCCATGGTCTGCTCCCTCCGGACTCCGGCGTGACGGGACCGAGAATTCCCCACGGCGGCGCGGCGCTCCACGGCCGAATTACCCACTGCGGTCAAATCACCTGCCGTTAATCTTGAGTTCACCCCGGAGACATCTACGGTGGCATTAACCCAGGCATGACTACGCAGACGCTCGACACGATCGCGTCCGAACAGCTCGACCTCCAGCTGCACGTGGTGGAGGACCGCCTGAACGCGGACTACACGAGCCTGGACCGCCCGTCGGTGCACGCCCTCGTCGAACGGGAGCGGCAGCGGTTCGACGCGGCGCGGATCCACGCGTTCGTCCCGATCCTCGTCGAGCGGGCCGTCCGCGACTCGCTGCGGGAGCCGAGCGGCAAGCACCGGCGCTAAAGTCGGGAGATGGACAAACCCCAGGACGATCCGAACGTCGTGGACGGCGAGATCGTCGACGAGACACCGACCGCCGCCCTCGCGGTGCCTTCGCCGGCACTGCCGGACCCGGACTACAGCGAGGGCGGCGTGCCCAGCTTCGACTTCGTCCGCGACAAGATCGAAAACCGCTACACGACGTCGGCCGGTGCGAGCGAAGTGGCCGGTCTGGGCACGGACAACACGGTCGAGACGCTCGACAAGCAGATCGCCGACCGTGACCAGGCCGCCAAGGACCGGCTGGCCGAAATCCGCCGTTCGATGCGGGGCGAATAACCGCCTCAGCCGAAGATGGCCACCGGATCCCCGGTGTACCAGGCGTTGGTGATGACGACCCGCCGCAGCACCCAGCGGTCGCCGTCGCGGACCAGGTCGGCCTCGTAGCGGTTCTTCAGCAGGGCGTGCGTGCCGTGGTCGGCGCTCAGCAGGTGCTGGGCCTCGACCATCGCGGTCAGCCGGGCGGTGTCGCCGGTGACGCGGACGCGCTCGTTCGTCACCTGGTGGGTCGTGTCGACCCGGCCCTCGAACAGCGCGAGGATCGTGTCGACGATCGTGTCCCGGCCGGTCATCGGCGCCGGCTCGGCGCCCCAGCGGGCGGCCGCCGGGCGGAAGTCGAGCGCGGCGTCGGCGGCGAAGGATGACGCGAAGAGCTCGCGGTCCTTGAGGTCCTGGCCGAGGCCGAAGCGGTACAGGGTGTCGATGATCTCGACGCGGTCGTGCAAGTCGGTGGTCATGTCCCCAGCCTCGGGCGGTCCGGCAAGTCGATCAACGCGCTCCTGTGCCACGATCGTCAAGCAGGACTTGACGATGGGGGTCGGCCGTGCCGGAGTCGCGGGAGCTGGAGGCGTTCCTGGTGCTGGCCGGGGAGCTGCACTTCGGCCGCACGGCGGAGCGGCTGCACGTGTCGACCGCGCAGGTCAGCCTGACGATCCGGAAGCTGGAACGGCGGATCGGCGTGCCGCTGTTCACCCGGACCAGCCGCCGCGTCGAGCTGACGCCGGTGGGGCGGCAGCTGCTCGCCGACCTCGGGCCGGCCTGGTCGGCGGTCGAGACGGCCGTGGCCAAGGCGGTCGAAGCCGGCCGCGGGGTGACGGGCACGCTGCGCGTCGCGTTCGGCGACGCGGCGGGCGGGCAGCTCCTGGCAGGGGTCGCGGAGCTGTTCCGGAAGCGGGAGCCGGGGTGCCGCGTCGAGTTCCGCGAGGTGCGGCCGGGCGAAGTCCTGCCGTGGCTGCGCGACGGCGAGGTGGACGTCGTGTTGGCCGGGCTCCCGCTCGACGGCCCCGATCTGGTCACCGGCCCGGTCCTGGTGCGCGAGCTGCGTTTCCTGGCCGTCGCGGCCGGACATCCGTTCGCGCGCCGGGAGTCCGTGCCGGTCGCGGACCTGGCACGGGTGCCGGTGCTGCGGTGCGCGCTGCCGGACCCGTGGCTCGACGAGCACGCGCCGGACGCGGAGATCCGGCAGTCGGCGGGCCTGCAGGAGCTGTTGACGCTGGCGGGCGCCGGGGAGGGTGTGCTCCCGGTGGGTGCGCACCTCCGGCGGTACTACCCGCGGCCGGACGTCGTGTACGTGCCACTGAGCGACGCACCACGGCTGGAGTGGGCGCTCGTGTGGCGAGCCGGGGCGGCGACCGCGCGAGTACGCGCTTTCACGGCGGCTGCGGCGGAGTTGGTGCGCGAGCCGGCCTGAGTCAGGCAGGGGACGACGAGGTCAAGCCGGCTGGTGCCCAGGCCCGCCTGAACCCAGGCAGGGAGCCGCTCGGTCAAACCGGCAGCCAGCGCATCTCCTCCGGCTGGCTCGCGGCGATCGCCTCCAGCCGGTTCGGGTAGACCGGCACCACCCCCGCGAACCCCGCCAGCCGCACCACCCGGTCGACCACGCCGCCCGGCGGCACGACCAGGCATCCCGCGACTCCGCGCGCCTGGCAGCGCCGCACCCCCTCGAACAGCGACCTCGCCCCCCGAGCCGAGAGGAACGTGAGCGCGGTCAGGTCGACGGCCAGCAGGTGCGGGCTCGGCAGTGCGCAGATGGCGGTGTCGAGCACCGTCGTCCAGCGCAGCACCGAGGTGATGTCCAGCTCACCGCGCACCTCGACGACCAGCACTCCCGCGGCCCGTTCCGCACAGGTTCCGTCGTGGTCGCGCATCGCGCGCCTCCTCGAGGGCAGGGTCGGGGCCACCGCGGACCATGGTCCCACCCGGGAGCCCGGGCAGCCACTGTGCCGCGAGGAGCCACGCGGACGGCTCAGCCGGTGCGGCCGTCCGGCTCAGCGTCCACTGTGGACACCCAGGCGCCCCAGCCACTCCTGCAGCAACGTCGCTTCGCCCGGCGAAAGGTCCGCCGGCGGGGCCTCCCGCAACCGGGCGGCGAGCGTGGTCGCCGTCGCCGCGACGTCGTCGGCCGGCCGGGCCGGCTCGTCGGCGAAGACGCCGGACAGCACGCCCTCCCGGACGCGGACCGAGAACTCCTGGTCCGGGTAGAGCTCCGGCCGGGTGATCATCGAGAGCGCGACGCCGGCGTTGGCCGCCATCACCATCTGCGCGGCGAGCGCCGGCGGCAGCTTGAGCAGGCCCGCGGCCGCGCTGCGCTCGAGGACCGCCAGCAGCAGGCCGTGCGCCTCCGCGGCCGCGCCGGGCGGGGTCGACAGGCCCGAGTACATCAGCCGGTAGTAGTTGGGGTTGTCGAGCGCGAACGCGACGTGGTTGTCCCAGCCGTCGCGCAGGTCACGCGCCGGGTCGTCCGACGGCTTCGCGGCCCGTTTGCCGGCGAGGTACTTCTCGAACCCGCGGTCGACGACGGCCGCCATCAGCCCCTCTTTGTCGCCGAACTGCCGGTACAACGCCGGCGCGCCGACCCCCGCGGCCTCGCAGACGGCGCGCGTCGAGAAGTCGGCCTCGGCCGAGCGGGAGAGCAGGTCGGCCGCCGCCTCCAGGATCCGCGTTCTCAAGTCCACGGTAACGACGCTACCAGGCGTTATCGTCGATATCAACCAGACCGTAGCGCCGATTCGCGAAGCGTGTTAGCGTCGATCTCGAAATCCGGTAACACCGATACGCAGAGGACATGCCATGCCATTCGCCAACTTCAAGGTCCCCGCCGGCACGCTCACCGCCGAGCAGAAGGAGCTCATCGTCACCCGCACGACCGACCTCTGCGCCGAGCTGTACGGCGACCGCGCCCGCGGGAACACGATGGTGCTGGTCGAGGAGGTCGCCGACGGCGGCTGGGGCATCGGCGGCGACGTGCTCACCCTCGCGAAGCTCCAGGCCGGCTGACGTCAGGCCTTCGTAATCTCCGCGTGGAATCATCAGCTGACCACCGAAGTTGTACAGGTGGCAGCACCACACGAGGAGAAGGAGTGACGCCGTGACCACGTCAACCGAGAGGGCCGTCCTGGCCGGCGGCTGCTTCTGGGGGATGCAGGAGCTGTTCCGCCGTCAGCCCGGGGTGATCTCGACCCGGGTCGGCTACAGCGGCGGCGACGTCAAGAACGCCACCTACCGCAACCACGGCACGCACGCCGAGGCGATCGAGGTGGTCTACGACCCGTCGCGGACGTCGTTCCGCGACCTGCTGGAGTTCTTCTTCCAGGTGCACGACCCCACGACGAAGAACCGTCAGGGCAACGACATCGGGCTGAGCTACCGGTCGGCGATCTACTTCGAGAACGACGAGCAGAAGCGGATCGCCGAGGACACGATCGCCGACGTCGACGCGTCCGGGCTGTGGCCGGGCAAGGTCGTCACCGAAGTCGCCCCCGTCGGCGACTTCTGGGAGGCCGAGCCGGAGCACCAGGACTACCTGCAGCGCATTCCGAACGGGTACACGTGCCACTTCGTGCGCCCGGGCTGGAAGCTGCCGAAGCGCGAGACGACCGCCTGATACATCCGCACCACGTAAGGCCCCTTCGCCGATCCCCGGCGAAGGGGCCTTCGTCGTTTCGGCGGCGGCAAAGATCACCCGAACGGCGGTGATCCCCGCCGAGTCCACAAGGGACAGTCAGCTGATCGAATCCCAATGGGGGCGAATGTCCTTTTTGGGAAGTATTGCGTCCGGTAGATAAGACCGTACGTTAGTCGCTTGTTCACGAGGCTCCGGCACCGGATTCTGATTTCCGTTCCACAGCACCACCTCTCGTCCCCTTGATCCGGCCCGGCCTCGAACCCGGGCCTGGTTCACCCTGCCCGGAGGAGATTCCTCGATGGAACTGAGACGTCCTGTCGTCTTGGCAGCAACCGGCGTGCTCGTCGGCGCCCTCTGCATCACCGGTACCGCCCAGGCCCAACCCACCCCGAACGCCGCGCCCAGCGCCCAGGCCCAGGCCGTCTCCGCGGCCGCCGGCCTCGTGGCGAGCAGGCCCGCCGCGCTGCACGCCGGCACGGACGACGTTTTCCAGGCCCAGAAAGCGATTTCCTCGACCAACGGCCTCCAGTACATCCCCTACGAGCGCAGCTACAAGGGCCTGCCCGTGGTGGGCGGCGACTTCGTGGTGGCGACCAACTCGACGGGCCAGGTGCTCGGCACGTCGGTCGCGCAGGACCAGACCATCAACCTCGCCTCCACCACCGCCAAGGTGACCGGGGCCGCGGCCGAGGCGACCGCGCGGCAGCAGCTGTCCGCCGTGGACAGCGTCAGCCCCGCGCAGCAGGTCGTCTACGCGCTCGGCACGCCCACCCTCGCGTGGAAGAGCACCGTCGTCGGCCGGGACGCCGAGGGCCCGAGCCGGCTCGACGTCATCGTCGACGCCGCCTCCGGCAAGGTGCTGAAGACGCAGGAGCACGTCCTCAACGGTGACGGCACGAGCGCGTGGAACGGCCCGAACCCGGTGCACCTCGACACCACGCACTCGGGCAGCACGTACTCGCTGAAGGACCCGACGATCACCAACACGTCCTGCCAGGACGCGGCCAACAACACCACCTTCAGCGGCCCCGACGACCTGTGGGGCAACGGCAACGCGACCAGCCGCGAGACCGGCTGCGTCGACGCGCTGTTCGCCGCCCAGACCGAGAACAAGATGCTCTCGCAGTGGCTGGGCCGCAACAGCTTCGACGGCAACGGCGGCGGCTGGCCGATCCGCGTCGGCCTGAACGACCAGAACGCCTACTACGACGGCACCCAGGTCCAGATCGGCAAGAACACCAACGGTGGCTGGATCGGCTCGATCGACGTCGTCGCGCACGAGCACGGCCACGGCATCGACGACCACACCCCGGGCGGCATCTCCGGTGCGGGCACCCAGGAGTTCGTCGCGGACGTCTTCGGCGCCTCCACGGAGTGGTTCGCGAACGAGCCGGCTCCCTACGACCAGCCGGACTTCCTCGTCGGCGAGCAGGTGAACCTCGTCGGTTCCGGCCCGATCCGCAACATGTACAACCCGTCGGCGCTGGGCGACAAGAACTGCTACGACAGCTCGGTCCCCAACGGTGAGGTGCACGCGGCCGCCGGCCCCGGCAACCACTGGTTCTACCTGCTGGCCGAAGGCACCAACCCGACCAACGGGCAGCCGACCAGCACGACGTGCAACAGCTCCAGCGTCACCGGCATCGGTGTCCAGAACGCGGTGAAGATCTTCTACAACGCGATGCTGCTCAAGACCTCCAGCAGCTCGTACCTGAAGTACCGCACCTGGACGCTGACCGCGGCGAAGAACCTGTTCCCGGGCAGCTGCACCGAGTTCAACACCGTCAAGGCGGCGTGGGACGCGATCTCCGTCCCGGCCCAGTCGGCCGACCCGACCTGCTCGGCGACCGGCACCGTCACGGTTTCGAACCCGGGCAACCAGTCGACCGTGACCGGCGCTTCGGTGAACCTGCCGCTGTCGGCTTCGGGCGGCACCGCGCCGTACAGCTGGACCGCCACCGGCCTCCCGGCCGGCCTGTCCATCAACGCCTCCACCGGCACGATCTCGGGCACCGCGACCACCGCGGGCACCTCGAACGTCACGGTGACGGCGAAGGACGCGGCGAACAAGACCGGCACGGCGTCGTTCTCGTGGACCGTCGGCACCACCGGCGGCTGCTCCGGCCAGAAGATCGCCAACGGCGGCTTCGAGTCGGGCGCGGCGAACTGGACCGGCACCACCGGCGCCATCGGCCAGTGGGCTTCGCAGGGTCAGGCCGCGCACGGCGGCACCTACTCCGCCTACCTCGACGGCTACGGCTCGACCCACACCGAGTCCGTCGCGCAGTCGGTGAGCATCCCGGCGGGCTGCCACGCCAGCCTGACGTTCTTCCTGCACATCGACACCGCGGAAACCACCACCACGACCGCCTACGACAAGCTGACCGTCTCCAACGGCAGCGCGACGCTGGGCAGCTACTCCAACCTGAACAAGGCGACCGGGTACGCGCAGAAGACGATCGACGTCTCGTCGGCCGCCGGCGGCACCCTCGCGCTGAAGTTCAGCGGCACCGAGGACAGCTCGCTGCAGACCTCGTTCGTCATCGACGACGTGGCTGTGACCCTGAGCTGAAGCTAGACCGCTGAAACGGGGAGGCCGGGAAACCGGTCTCCCCGTTTCTCCGTTTTCGGGGGCACAATCGCGCCATGGACGCCGAAACGCTGCGCGCGACCCAAGGCCCGCTGAAGGACCAGTACCGCGAACGCCCCGAGAGCGCGCTCGTCACCTTGCACGCCGACGCCGAGCTGGACGGGCTCGGCATCTCCTGCAAGGTCGAGACCGGCCGCGCGATCGTGGAAGCCGGGTTGCACCCCGCGACCGGCGGCGACGGCACTCTCGCCTGTTCGGGTGACATGCTGCTCGAAGCGCTCGTCGCGTGCGCCGGGGTCACGCTGCGGGCGGTCGCGACGTCGCTCGGCCTCGAGGTCCGCGGTGGGCGGGTGCGCGCCGAAGGTGACCTCGACTTCCGCGGCACCCTCGCCGTCGCGAAGGACGCCCCGGTCGGCTTCCGCGCGATCCGGCTGTCGTTCGCCCTGGACACCGACGCGTCCGAAGAGCAGCTCGCCACGCTCAAGAAGCTGACCGAGCGCTACTGCGTCGTTTTCCAGTCGCTGCGGACGCCGCCGGAGTTCGCCGTCACCCTGTCGGCGGCTCAGGGATAAACCCGGAGGACAACGCGGACGCCCGTGGCCTAGCTTGTCGGGGGTCACCGAGAGGGGAAACCGCCATGCCGGAACCGGAGAGCGCCGTCCAAGTGCGCGGGCTCGTCAAGACCTACGGTTCGACCCGCGCGCTCGACGGCGTCGACCTGGACATCCCGGCCGGCCAGGTGCTCGGGCTGCTCGGCCCGAACGGCGCCGGGAAGACCACCACCGTCCGCATCCTGACGACGCTGCTGCGGCCGGACTCGGGTTCGGCGCGGGTGGCCGGGCACGACGTCCTGGCCGAGCCGGACGAGGTGCGGCGCCGGATCGGGCTGTCCGGCCAGTACGCGGCCGTCGACGAGAACCTGACCGGCTTCGAGAACCTCTACATGGTGGGGCGGTTCTACGGCAGGCGGAAGGCCTCGGCGCGGGCCCGGGCGCGCGAGCTGCTCGCGCGGTTCCGGCTGGAGGACGCCGCCGACCGCCCGGCGAAGGGGTACTCCGGCGGCATGCGCCGGCGCCTCGACCTGGCCGGCGCGCTCGTCGGAGAGCCGACCGTCGTCGTGCTGGACGAGCCCACCACCGGCCTCGACCCGGGTGGGCGCCTCGACACGTGGGAAGTGATCAAGGAGCTCGTCGCCGACGGCACGACCGTGCTGCTGACCACCCAGTACCTCGAAGAGGCCGACCAGCTCGCCGACTCCATCGTGGTGATCGACCACGGCAAGGTGATCGCGCGCGGCACGGCCGACGAGCTCAAGGCCCAGATCGGAGGGGAACGTCTCGAGCTGGTCGTCGCCTCGGCCGCGGACCTGCCGGCCACCCTGGCGGTGCTGCGCGAGGTCGGCACCGGCGACCCGTCGGGTGACGACCACACGCGCCGCGCCGAGATCTTCGTCGACACCGGCCCGAAGGCGCTCATCGAAGCCCTGCGCCGGCTCGACGGCCAAGGCATCACCGTCCAGGACGTCGCCCTGCACCGGCCGACGCTGGACGACGTGTTCCTGTCCCTGACCGGCCACGGCGCCGAGTCCGCCGAGGAGGCCGCGAAGTGAACGCGCTCGCGAAGGGTATTTCCGACGGCGGCATCATCACGTGGCGCAACCTGATGAACGTCCGCCGCAACCCGGACTGGCTGATGGCCGCGACGCTGCAGCCGATCATGTTCGTGCTGCTGTTCGCCTACGTCTTCGGCAACGCGATCGGCGGTGAGGCGGGCGGCGCGGCGTACCGCGAGTTCCTCATCGCGGGGATCTTCGCCCAGACGGTCGCGTTCAACTCGGCGTTCACGGTCATCGGCTTCGCGAACGACCTGCAGAAGGGCATCATCGACCGGTTCCGCTCACTGCCGATGTCCCGCATCGCGGTGGTGCTCGGCCGCACGACGTCCGACCTGGTCGTCAGCGTGGTCGCGCTGGTGGTGATGTCGGCGTGCGGGCTGCTGGTCGGCTGGCGCATCCGCGGCAGCTTCTGGGACGCGCTCCTCGGCTACCTGGTGATGCTGATGTTCGCCTGGGCCCTGTCCTGGGTGGGTGCGCTGATCGGCCTGGCCGCGCGCAGCGTCGAAGTCGCGCAGAGCCTGGGGCTGGTCTGGATGTTCCCGCTGAGCTTCATCTCCTCGGCGTTCGTCCCGACCGACACGCTGCCCGCGTTCCTCAAGGCGATCGCGAACTGGAACCCGTTCACGGCGGTGATCAACGCGACCCGCGATCTGTTCGGCAACCGGTTCGGCCCGGCGCCGACCGGATGGCCGGCGGAGAACGCGGCGCTGTACGCGATCCTGTGCTGCGTCGCGATCATCGCGGTGTTCGCTCCTCTCGCGACGGCGCGCTACCGCCGGGTGGCGAGCAAGTAGTCCGAAGTGGACCTCAGCCGAGGTCCTCTTCGGACAGCTCCACGATCGGGATCACCCGCTTGGCTTCCCTGGCCTTCGCCTGGTGGTCGGCGAGGAACGGGTAGTGCTTCTCCAGCTCCGCCCACGTCCGCACGTAGTCGGCCCCCAGCAGCGGCAGCGCCTCCCCGTCGAACTCGTGGCCGTCCACCTCCACCTTCACCCGGGAATCGGCGATCAGGTTCAGGTACCAGCCCGGGTGCTTGGGCGCCCCGATGTTGGACGCCACCACCAGTAGCCGGGCGCCGTCGCGGTGGTGCATCATCGGGACCGTCCGCGGTTTCCCGGAGTTCCGGCCCGTCGTGGTGAGCAGCACCAGGCGCTCGCGGTGCATGCCTTCGACCTCGCCGCCCGCGCGGAACTGGCGGATCACGCGGCGGTTCGTCTCCTGCACGTCCATGGTCACTGGTCGTAGTAGCGCGTCGTCGGGGGCTGCTGTTGTTGCTGCGGGTACTGGCGCGTCGGCGCGGGCGGCTGGCTGCGGCGCCGGTGCAGCGTCCGGGCGCTGGCCGCCATGCTGTTGACGACCGCGGCGATGACGAGCCCGATGACGAGGTTGATCGCCGCCGTGGCGATCTTCGCGCTCGGGGCGACCGTCAGGGTCAGCGGCAGCACCACCGCGATCAACGTGACGAGCACCATGATCCAGCCGAAGAACTGGGACGGCGCCGGCGTCGCGACGCTCAGCAGGTGCATCAGCCCGGTGGCGAGCAGCGCCACCGCGGCGGCGACCAGTGCGTACGTCGTGGTGCTCGCGTTGCCCCAGACGCCTTCGCCTTTTGGGGCCAGCACTTCGACCTCGAAGACGCCGCGCGCGATCAGCAGCCCGACCACCGCGAGCAGGGCCGCGATCACCGCCGTCGCGACGCCGCCCGCCCACAACCGGCGCGCGTCGATCCCCGGGCGGACGTCCTGGGGCTGGTTCCCGTAGTAGTCGGCCATCAGAGCCTTCCTAGGTCGGCGGCGCCTCTCGGCGTCGATTGTCCCCTCTTTCGGCTCCGGCCGCGCGACTTGCGCTGGAGCGCACTCCAGCTCGTACCGTCGGCGTCATGACCACCGCACAGCACAAGCTCGGCTCCGGCTTCGGCGCCACCACCACGGCCGCCGAAGCCGTCGCGGGCGTCGACCTCACGGGGAAGCTCGCCGTCGTCACCGGCGGTTACTCCGGGATCGGCCTCGAAACCACCCGCGCGCTCACCGGCGCGGGCGCCCACGTCGTCGTCCCGGCCCGCCGCCGCGCGGCCGCCGAGGAGGCGCTGGCCGGCCTCGGGAACGTCGAGGTCGACGAGCTGGACCTGGGCGACCTCGAGAGCGTCCGCGGCTTCGCCGACCGGTTCCTGGCCTCCGGACGGCGGATCGACCTGCTCATCGGCAACGCCGGTGTCATGGCCTGCCCCGAGACCCGCGTCGGCCCGGGCTGGGAGGCCCAGTTCGCCACCAACCACCTCGGCCACTTCGCCCTGGCCAACCGGCTGTGGCCGGCGATCGCCGACGGCGCCCGCGTCGTCTCACTGTCCTCGCGCGGCCACCACAACTCGCCGATCCGCTGGGACGACGTCCAGTTCACCCGCGGCTACGACAAGTGGGCGGCCTACGGCCAGGCCAAGACGGCCAACGTGCTCTTCGCCGTCCGCCTCGACGAACTGGCCCGTTCGCGCGGTGTCCGCGCGTTCGCGCTGCACCCCGGCGGCATCATGACGCCGCTGCAGCGGCACCTGTCCCGCGCGGAGATGGTCGAGCGCGGCTGGATGGACGAAGCCGGGACGATGCTGATGGAGTTCAAGACGCCGGAGCAGGGCGCGGCGACGACGGTCTGGGCCGCGACGTCACCGCAGCTGGCCGGGCTCGGCGGGCTGTACCTGGAGGACTGCGACGTCGCCGAGCTGTCCGACGCCGAGGGCATGACCGCCTCGGGCGTGCGCTCGTACGCCGTCGACCGGGAGCAGGCCGCACGCTTGTGGACGCTCTCGGCGGAACTGACCGGAGTGGACGCCTTCGGGGCCGCCTGACGTTTGCGCTTCACGGGATCGGGGTACACCGCGGCCGTGGCCGACGACGCGGAAGACGTGACGTGTGCTCGCTTCGCGCTCAGCGAGTTCGGCTCGGCGCCGCACCCGGTCCTCGGGGACGTCCGGCCGCCCGAGCTGCTGGCCGGGCGGTACGAGGTCGGCCGGCTGATCGGCAGCGGCGGCACGGCCCGGGTCTACCGCGCCTTCGACTCGCGGCTCGCCCGCGAGGTCGCCGTCAAGATCTACGACCGCGAGGTCGTCGCGCTCGACCAGCGGCGCCGGCTGCGCGAGATGGACATCCAGGCGAGCATCACGCACCCGGGCGTGGTGGCGCTGCTGGACAGCGGCTCCGAGAGCGGCCGGACGTTCCTGGTGATGCAGCTCGTCGAAGGCGACAACCTGGCGGAGCGCCTGCTCGGCGGCCCGATGCCGGTGGCCGAGGTGACGGCGCTGGCGGCCGGCCTCGCCGAAGCGCTGGCGCACGTCCACGCGCGGCGGATCGTCCACCGGGACCTGAAGCCCGCCAACGTGTTCCTGTCCCAGGACGGCCCGCTGATCGGCGACTTCGGCATCGCCCACGCACTCGACACGACGCACATAACGGGCACGGGCGTGGTCCCGGGCACGGCGGCGTACCTGGCCCCGGAACAGGTCGGCGGCGAGCCCGCAGGGCCACCGGCGGACGTGTACGCGCTCGGGCTGATCCTGCTGGAGTGCGTGACGGGCCGGCGCGAGTACTCGGGCACGATGATCGAGGCGGCGATGGCCCGTCTGACGCGGCCACCGCGGATCCCGGAGGGCTTGCCGCCCTCGTTGGCCCACACGTTGAGGCGGATGACAAGGCGCGAGCCCACCGACCGCCCGACGGCGGCGGAGGTGCTGGAGCTGCTGCACGCGCCGGTGCCGGTGGTGTCCTGGCCGAGCAGTCGTTCCTGGTGGCGCCGCGGGGTGGCCGCCGGGTTGACGGCGATCGGGCGGCGGCAGGAGGCGGTTGACGGGGTGCTCGCGCCGACCCAGCCGCACGCGATGAGTGCCGGTTCCGCGGTGGGTTCGGAGATCGCGGACGCCACGGCCCAGCCCGGGACTGCCGGAGCAGCTTCGAACCAGCCCGCCGCGACGGATGGTCCGGCCGGAGCCGGGTCGGCCTCGCCGGCCATCGCGGCAACAGCCTCACACCAAGCCTCCGCAGCGAACTCCCCAGCCGGCGCCGACCACCCGGCAACCGCCGGAGCCGGGCCGGCCTCGCCAAACATCGCGGCAGCAGCGTCGCACGCAGCGAACTCACCGGCCGACGCCGACCACCCGGCAACCGCCGGAGCCGGGTCGGCTTCGCCGGGCATCGCGGCAGCTGCCGCAGCTCACCCAGCGGCCGCCGGAACAGCTCCGCGGGGCGACACGCCCGCCCCATCGTGGCCGGAACCCGCCGCAGCCGAGCAAGCCCCGCACCCCGCCGACACCAGCAACCGCGCCCTCCCCCACACCCGCCCCGCCCAGCACGTCGGGCCTCCCCCGGCCCGCCCCCGTCGGCTCGCCCTCGCCGTCGGAATCTCGGCCGTTGCCGCTGCCACCCTCGCGGCCGTGCTGCTCACCATTCCCGGCACCGGGACCACCACCCCCGCCCAGCAACCTGCCCCCCACTCCTCCGCGCCCGCGACCGCTCCGCCTTCCTCGGCCCCGCTGGCCGAGTCCGGGAACCCCGCACCCGCGCCGAGGGTCACCGAAGCCGCGGATCTCGAACCCGCCGCCGTCACCCGTTCGAGTGCAGTGCATCCGCCGAAAGGGCCAAAGCCGCCCAAGCCGCCGAAGACCGGGAACAGTGGCAAGGGCAAAGGCAAGGGACCCGGCCACGACCAGTCCTGAGGACCTCCGGCCGCACGAACCGGGCCCATCGGCCCTAGTGCCCGGAACCGCCGTGAAATAGACCGTAATGCGCGTCGAATTCGATTCCTCGGATTCGGACTCGAAGCAATAACGACCGGTAACCGGAACCGGCTCGGCTCCGACACATCCACCGTGTCCGCCGCGCCGAACGCGGTGCCGGCACCCACCGCCGGGAATCCCCGTCGCGGCCGGTTCGTCGACTTTCCGGAGGTCGGAATGAGTGTCCACGCTGCCCTGGTGCGGCCGGTTCTGCGTACGTCGCGTGGCCGGCACGCCAAGCCCCGTCCCGCGTGGCCGCGGGTCGCCGGCCGGGCAGTCTTCCTGGTCATGGCCATCTTCTCCGTGGTCGCGGTGGTCGGCGCCGGGTGGCCGCCGGTGCTGCTCGTGGTGCCCGCCGCGGCCGTCCTGCTGCTCGCCGCGAGTGTCGCGAAACTGCGGACCGCGTCGCGGAAGATCGACACGATCTTCGCCGAAGAACTGACCGGGCCGGAAACGCTTTCCGAAGCAGCGTGATCAATTCCGGCATACCCCCTTTCGCGTGACACCCCGATGGGTGCAGGCTGATCAGGTCGCACAGCGAAAGGACGGCCCATGCTCCCCCGGTTTTCCCTGCTGATCGACGGCAAGGCCGTCGGCGCCCGCTCCGGCCGCACGTTCGAGTCGCAGAACCCGTACACCGGACAGCCGTGGGCGGTCGTCCCGGACGGCGGCCCGGAGGACGTCGACGACGCCGTCGCCGCGGCCCGCGCGGCGCTCGATGGCGAGTGGGGCGCGACGACCGGGTTCGCCCGCGCCGCCCTCCTCCGCCGGTTCGGCGACCTCATCGGCGACCACGCCGAGCGCCTCGCCCGGCTCGAGGTCAACGACTCCGGCAAGCTCTACCGCGAGATGATCGGCCAGCTCACCGGGCTCGGCGGCTGGTACCACTACTTCGCGGGCCTGGCCGACAAGATCGAGGGCCGCCAGATCCCGGCGCCGAACCCGGACTACCTCGTCTACACCCGCCGCGAGCCGGCCGGCGTGGTCGCGGCCATCACGCCGTGGAACTCGCCGTTGCTGCTGCTCACCTGGAAACTCGCGCCCGCGCTGGCCGCCGGGTGCACGTTCGTGGTGAAGCCGTCGGAACACTCGCCCGTCTCGACGCTCGGGCTGGCCGAACTGGTCACCGAAGCCGGGTTCCCGCCCGGCGTGGTCAACGTCGTCACCGGGCTCTCGCGCGAGACGGGCGCGGCGCTGGCCGGGCACCCGGGGGTCGACAAGGTCGCGTTCACCGGGTCGACCGCCACCGGCCGCGCGGTCGCCGTGGCCGCCGCCGGGAACCTCACCAAGGTGACGCTGGAGCTGGGCGGCAAGTCGCCGCAGGTGGTGTTCCCCGACGCCGACCTCGCCGCGGCCGCGAACGGGGTCGTCGCCGGCGTCTTCGCCGCCACCGGCCAGACGTGCATGGCCGGCTCCCGGCTGATCGTGCACGCCGACGTCCACGACGAGCTGGTGCGGCTCATCGCCGAGCGCGCCGAGGCGATCCGGCTGGGCGACCCGAACGAGCCCGGCACCGAAATGGGCCCGGTCGCCAACGCGCCGCAGTACGAGAAGGTGCTGCACTACCTCGAAACGGCGAAGGCCGAAGGCGCGACGGTCGTCTGCGGCGGCGAGGCGGAACCGACCCTGGGCGGGCTGTTCGTCCGGCCGACCGTGCTGACCGGGGTGACGCCGGAGTCGACGGTCGTGCGCGAAGAGGTCTTCGGGCCGGTGCTGGCCGCGCTGACGTTCACCGACGAAGCCGAGGCGATCCGGCTGGCCAACAACACGCCGTACGGGCTCGCCGGCGCCGTCTGGACGAAGGACGTGCACCGCGCGCACCGCGTCGCCGCGAAGCTCAAGGCCGGGACGGTGTGGGTGAACGCCTATCGCGTAGTGGCGCCGTCGGTGCCGTTCGGCGGGGTCAAGAGCTCGGGCCTCGGCCGCGAGAACGGGGTGCACGCGATCGACGAGTACCTGGTCGACAAGGCGGTGTGGGTCGAGCTGACCGGCGGGACGCGGGATCCGTTCACCCTCGGCTGATTCCGGGCGACCTCGACCGCGGCGGGATTCCCTCTCCCCACTTCAACATATAGCCGACCCCGGGGCTTGTGGCAAGACCCCGGTGCGGGTCCACAATTCGGGCTCACCTTTTTCCAGCGGAGGGGATTCCGTCATGCGTGTGCTGCTGTCCACGATCGGCTCGCGGGGCGAGGTTCAGCCGGTCGTGGCGCTGGCCTCGGAGCTGAGAGCGCTCGGGCAGGACGTCCGCCTGTGCGTGCCCCCGGACTTCCGGGACTGGCTCGACGAGCTCGGGTTCGACGTCGTGCCGATCGGCCCTGAGCTGCGTGGGACCGCCACAGGGAACCGTCCGACACCCGAAGAGGTGCGCAAGGCGGTCGAAGACACCGTCACGACGCAGTTCGAGACGATCGCCTTGGCGGCGAAGGGATGTGACGTCCTCCTCGCCGCGGGCGCGCTGCAGTTCGCCACCCGTTCGATCGCCGAGCGGACCGGCGCCGCCTACGTCTATGCGAGTTTTTGCCCGATCACCCTGCCGTCGGATCTGCACGCGCCGCCGCCGATGCCGTGGCGGACGCCCGGAAAGGCGGAGAACCGTGCCCTTTGGGACGAGGACGCGCAGCGCTGGAAAGCGCTTTTCGGCGGGCACGTGAACGCCTGCCGCGCGGCGGCCGGCCAGGATCCGGTGGACGACCTGCAGGCGCACGTGTTCTCCGATCGGCCGTGGCTCGCCGCCGACGCGGCGCTGGCGCCGTGGCCCGAGCCGGGCGACGCGCGGGTCGTCCAGACGGGCGCGTGGGTCTGGCCGGACGAGCGGCCGCTGCCGGACGACCTGCTCGAGTTCCTCGACGCGGGTGAGCCGCCGGTGTACTTCGGGTTCGGCAGCATGCGCGCGCCGGGCGAGCTCGCCGAAGTGATGCTCGCGTCGGCGCGGGCGCACGGCCGGCGGGCGGTCATCGCCCGCGGCTGGGCCGGGCTGGCCGCGGTGGCCGGGCAGCCGGACTGCTTCGGCATCGACGAGATCAACCAGCAGGCGCTGTTCAAGCGGGTCGGCGCGGTGGTCCACCACGGCGGCGCGGGCACCACGACAGCGGCGGCTCGCGCGGGCGTTCCGCAGGTGGTGGTGCCGCAGATGTACGACCAGCACTACTTCGCGGGCCGGGTCCGCGAGCTGGGCCTCGGCGCGGCGACCGAGCCGGGGGTGCCGACGACCGAAGCGCTGACGGCGGCTCTCGGCGTGGCGCTGAACCCGTCCGTGGCCGGGACGGCCCGGCGGTTCGCGGCCCGGGTCCGTGCGGACGGCGCGAGCGTCGCGGCGCACCACCTGCTGGCGACGGCGCCGCTGACGTCGGCTTGAGGTCGGTTTCCCCGGGGTTCCGGCGACCGGTACCCCGGGCGGCGCGCTAGCGGTTGGCCGGGGTGTACTCCAGGCGGCCGTCGACCGGCAGCAGGTAGCCGGCCCACCGCTCCTCCGGCACCACCCCGCCGACCTCGGCCGCCGTCAGGGGGTCCAGCTCGAAGCCGATCAGGCCGAGGCGGAAGCCGACCTCGCGGAACGCCTTCGCCGCCACCCCGGCCAGCCACGAGTCCAGCGCCGCCCGCGACGCCGGCGACCCGGAGCCGCTCGAGGACCCGGACGGGAATCCGCCGATCCGGTGTTCGAGCCGCGACAGCGCGGTGAGCGGGAGGTAGAACGTCACGCAGTCCGGGCCGTCGTCGTAGCGGGTGACAAGACTGCCGCAGACCACCGGGCCACCGAAGGTCACCGTGCCCCGCAGGTGGCCGGACGACGTCTCCAGCGCGGGCACCGCGCCCGCGGCTCGCCACACCGCGCTCACCGCGGCGTCGAAACGCTCGTCGTCGAGTTCGAGGGAAAGCTCGTAGAAGCCGCCGGTCCAGTTCTCCGGATCCGTGAGCGACGCGGGATCGTGCACCAGCGCAGTCTGCCAGCCGGAGAGACCGAAGGGTATGGAGTTCTTCTGCCACCACCGCGACCGCACTGATCCTATATGGACGGCTACGCGGAGCGGATGATCACCCGCGGCCCGACCTTCGACGAGCCCGCCTACCAGGCCGGCGTCTACCTGGACGTGCTGATCCGCCGGTGGCGCAACAGCCTGGGCCGCACCATGTGGGAGCCGCCCGGGGAGCCGGACGCCCGAGCCGCCCGCTTCGGCGGACGCCGTTAACGCAGGTCCAGCCACATGATCCGCAGCCCGACGTCACCCAGGTCGGGGTGGCGGAACGCGCCGGGTGCGGTGCCGAGCGTGACGAACCCGAGACTCTCGTAGAGCCGGACGGCGGCCGTGTTGACGTCGACGACGGCGTTGAACTGGATCGCCGCGAAGCCGCTTCGCCGCGCCCAGGCGATCAAGTCGGTCGTGAGGGCGCGGCCCACCCCTTTGCCCCGCGCCGCCTTCGCGACCATCAGGCTGCCGGAAGCGACGTGGCTGCCGGGCCCGGGCCGGTTGGCGTACATGTTCGCGGTGCCGGTCACGCGGCCCCCGTCGACGGCGACGACCACCCGGGCGGGCGGAGCCACCAGCCAGCTCCGCCGGGCCTCGGGTTCGGTCATCGCGGGATCGTAGGGAAACGTCCGCTGCTCGGTGACGACGTCGCTGACGATCGGCCAGATCCGCGGCCAGTCTTCGTCGCGGGCCTCGCGGATCACGCGGCCGCCACGGCGTCGCACAGGTCCGGGACGACGGTCTCGATGTCTTCCCGCACCACAAAATCGGCGTCTGCGTCCTGCGGCGAGCTGCCGACGGCGAAGAAGAGCCCGCCGAGCTGTGCGAGCGCGTCGGCGTCGGCCATGAAGTCCTTGAGCATGAAGGCGTTCGCGCGGCTCGGGTAGCCGGGGATCCCGGACGCGGTGGAGACACCGCGGATCCGGGTGAGGAGCTTCTCGTCCATGGCGCGGAGGTTAACGAGCCCGCCGCGTCCGGACGACCGGTTATCGGGCCGCGTCGGTGACCAGCAAGGGGTTGTCCGCCCGGATCGCCGTCAGCACCTCGGCCGTGGTCGTCTCCTGGGCGGCGCGCAGCTCGTCTTCGGTGATGCCGAAGACAGTCAGGAACGTGACCGCGCCATGCGGTGTGGTGATCTCGCCGAGTACCGGGTCTTCGTCGAACGCGAGCGCGGTGAGGCGCGTGCCGGCCGAGCCGGTGATCGGGCCGCCCGGGTTCATGCGGTGGCCCGGCGCGAACACCCGGCCGGTCGAAAAGACACGCCGTCCTGGCCGGGCAGGGTGTCCGTGCCCAATGCAGGGGTTCCTGCGCCGCGACCGCGGCTTCGATCGCGTCCCAGCCGGGCGCCGACTCTCAGTTCTTCCGCAGCCGCAACGCCAGCGCGGGACACGCGGCCGCCGCGCGACGGGCGTCCGCCACCAGGTCCGGTGGCAGCTCGCCGGGCGCCACCACCGGGTAACCCCACTCGTCCAGCCGCACCGACTCCGGCAGCAGGTCGGCGCACAACCCGTGCGCGCGGCAGCCGATCGGGTCCACCGAAAGCCTCACGCCACTCCCTCCAGCACCCGGCACCGGCCGCCGGCCAGGTGCGCGGTCACGTCGGACGCGAACGTCCGCAGGGCCGACGCCGCGAGGCGGGCCGCGCCGTCCGGGTGGCCGCACGCGCCGCGGCCGGTGAGGAGCGGGATGCGGTGGGCCAGGCGGGCCGTCGACGGGCCGCCGCGGACCAGCTCCGCGAAGTCCGCCGCGATCGCCGGCAGGCCGAACATGCACGGTCCGCACTGGCGGGCCGACTCGGCGGCGAGGAACTTCAGCACGCCGGCCGTGTGGGCCAGCCCGCACGCGCCGGCCGGCAGGGCGTACACCGCCGGGATTCCGGTCAGGCCGTCACCCAGGTCGGACGTCCACGTGCCGCCGTAACCGCCGACGAGCACCGCCTGCACCGGCTCGGCCTCGCCGCCGGCCGCGGCCAGCGTCTCGGCGACGGACGCGCCCGGCGCCACCTCGACCACACCGGGCCGCCGGACCGCGCCGGTCACCGTGACCAGGTCGGTGCGGGCCGCGCGGTAGTGGTGCGGGCCGAGCAGGACGGCCAGCGCGACCTGCGCCAGCGTGTCGACGTTGTCCACCAGCGTCGGCCGGCCCCGCACCCCGCGTTCGGCGGGCCGCGGCAGCTTGCCGAGCGGCCGCGCGTCGCCGGACGTCAGGAAGTGGACCAGCGCGGTTTCCTCGCTGGCGACGTACCGGCGCGGGATCTCGGCGATCCGCATGGGCACCCGGTCGTCGCGCTCGGCCAGCGCGGCGGTGACGCTCGGCAGCACCGGGCTGCCCGCGTGGACACAGAGCACGGCCTCGCCGGCGCCGATGGCGTGGGCGGCGAGCTGCAGGCCGTCGAGCACGAGGTGCGGGGACAGCGTGAGCAGCGCGGCGTCCTTCCGGCTGAGCGGGTCGCCTTCACAGCCGTTCGCGACGACGATCGAGCGTCGCGCCCGGGCCGCTCGCAGCTTCACCGCGGTCGGGAAGCCCGCGCCGCCGCGGCCGCGCACGCCGGCCGCGTCGACGGCGTCGATCAGGCGGTCTCGGCCGTCTTCGCCGTGGTAGGCGACCCACGGCACGACGCCGTTGCGGCGCCGGTGCCCGGCCAGGTCGAGCCGGTGCGGGGGCAGGGTGCTCATCGGGTGCCTCCCAGCGGCGAGAGCTTGCGGGTTTCGGTGTCGGCGTGCTTCACGCCGGCGCGGTAGCCGACGGCGCCGAGCGCGGCCAGCACGCAGAGCACGTCGAGGGCGACGATCCAGCCGTACGCGGCGTCGTTTTCGGCCATGCCGAAACCGTGCACGAGGGCGACCGGCCAGCAGAGGTAGGCCAGCCAGTGCACCGCGCGCCAAGCGCGCGGCGGGATGCGCGTGCGCAACAGGCTGGTGACCACGATCGCGAGCAGCAGGTCGATCGCGACCGCGCCGAAGCCGACCCAGAGCGGCCGGTAGTCCGAGCCGAACGGGACGACGACGTCGAGCCAGCTCAGCGGGACGTACCCGTCGAGGACCGCCGACACGATGTGCGCGGCGAGGAAGCCGAGGCTGGTCAGCGCGAGGTTCCGGTGCACGGCGGCGACGGTGAACCGCGGCCACGCCCGCGTCGCGAACCGGCCGGCGCCGAGCGCGCCGAGGACGACGACGCCGGTGAAGAGCACCAGCGACACCAGGCCGGTCGCGCGGCTGAAGTACCAGACGGCGGTGCTCATGACGCCCGCTCTCCGGGCCAGCCGGGAGTCAGGACGACGTCGCCGTCGACGCCGACGAGCCGCGCGGAGAGGTGGCGTCCGGTGAGCCAGCCGGGCGCGTCGGCGCCGAGGACAATGGCCGCGGTGCTCGCGGTGTTGGCGTCCACAGTGGACTTCGCGGCGACGGTGACGGTGCGCCAGCGCGGTTTCGCGACGTCCCCGGTGCGCGGGTCGACGATGTGGTGCACGGCCCGGCCGCCGCGGCGCCAGCGCCGCCGGGTGGTCCCGGAGGTGGCGAGACCTCCGGTGTGGAGCGCGACAGTGGTGTCCGGCCGCGCGACGGCTTCGGAGTGGTCGTCGCCGATGGCGATCTGCCAGCCGCCCTCGGGAGCGCGGCCGGCGATGCGCAGGTCACCGCCGAGGTTGACGAGGGTCCCGCACCCGACGGCGGCGTGGATCCGCCGAGCGGCCCGGTCGGCGGCGAGGGCTTTCGCGGTGGCGCCGAGGTCGAGGTGGATGTCGCGGGGGAGGACGACGAGCCGCTGGATGGGATCGAAGAGGACTCGGTGCCAGCCGGGGGCGCTTTGGGTGAGAACGGCGACGCTTGCGGTTGAGGGAGACTCGCCGCCGGCTGCCGCGGGGAAGTGCTGATCCGCATCAAGGCCGCGCGGGGCTGGTGCGCCGCCGGTCGGCGCAGCGAAGCCAGAATCCGCGCCCGGACCGCGCGGCGCCGGTGCGCCGCCGGTCGGCTCAGCAATGCGCTGATCCGCGCCAAGCCCGCCCGAGGCCGACTCGCCGCCATCCAACCCACGATCCCCCGCGATCACCTCCGCGAAGTCGCGGTCGTACCCCAGCGCCCGCACGGCCGTCCCCACGGTCGGATCCACCAGCCCGTCACTGAGCCGGGCCGCCCGCAGCGCCGCGCCGAGGGCCTCCGCCAGCAGCTCCCCCACCCGGACCTGCCGGCCGGCGACCTCGTGCAGCCGTGAAATCTCCGAGTCGGTCCGGAACCGGCTGCACGCCGCGTCGATCGCGGCCAGCTCCTCGTGCAGCAGCAGCACCGCCACCTCGAGCCGTGCCGGGTCCGTCACCAGGACCTCCGCCGTGGTTCCCAGTGCGCGAAACGCCGTCATGACGCACCCGAGCCCGTGTGCGCGCTGCCCGAGCCGGAGTCCACGCCGCTGTCGGAGGACTGCAGCTGGTCGCCGGTCGTGCCCGTGGTGGTGGTCGTCGTCTGGGAGGCCGAGGCGGAGGACAAGCCGAAGCCGATCGCGCCGACCGCGGCCGCTCCGAGCACCGCCGCGGCCGCCGTGGCCAGGGCGGCCTTGCGGCGGCCGTGCTCGCGGCGGGCCGCTCCGCCGGTCGTGTAGGGGTCCATGGGAACGAGTGTCGGCGCCGTTCCTTTGAGCGAGCTGGGAGCGACCTGTCAAACCCCTGGCTGTCCATTGTGGACACTACGAAAGGAGGTTGACACCGGACAGCGATTCACTCACTCTTTCCGTTGTCCGCCGGAGGTTTCCTGGTGTTCACGAGCCGGACGACAACACGGCACGAACCGGCCCCCTGCCGTGGGCATCATGAGGCGCCCCACCACGTCAGCGTTGGAGGACCCATGATCCGCAAGCGGATCCTCGCCGTGCTCGCCGCCACGACCCTGGTCACGGCCGGTGCCGTCACGGCGGCCGCCGTCACCGGAACGGACGAGCCGGCAGTGCAGCCCACCGCCGCCACCGTGCCGGCGTTCGACCACATCGTCCTGGTGATGTTCGAGAACAAGAAGTACTCCTCGATCAACGGCAGTTCCAGCGCGCCCTACTTCAACACCCTCGCCTCGCAGAGCGCGAAGTTCACGAACTCCTTCGCGATCACCCACCCGAGCCAGCCCAACTACGTCGCCCTCTTCTCGGGCGCGACGCAGGGCGTGACCAGCGACAGCTGCCCGGCCGACCTCGGCGCGAAGGCCAACCTGGGCCGGCAGCTGATCGACGCGGGCAAGACGTTCAAGGGCTACTCCGAGTCGATGCCCTCCGACGGCTACACCGGCTGCTCCAGCGGCACCTACATGCGCAAGCACAACAGCTGGGTGGACTTCTCGAACGTCCCCGCCGCGAGCAACCTCCGCTACACGAGCTTCCCCACCGACTTCACCCAGCTGCCGACGGTCTCCTTCGTCACGCCGAACATGTGCTCCGACATGCACGACTGCTCGGTCGGCACCGGCGACACCTGGCTGAAGAACCACCTCGACGCCTACGCCCAGTGGGCGAAGACCCACAACAGCCTGCTGATCACCACGTTCGACGAGGACAGCGGCACCTCGGTGAACCAGATCTTCACCAGCTTCACCGGCGCGCACGTCCAGGTCGGCAGCTACAGCGAATCGATCAACCACTACACCGTGCTGCGCACGATCGAGGCGTCCTACGGCCTGCCGGGTCTCGGCGGCGCGGCGAGCAAGTCGCCGATCCTCGACGTCTGGCAGTAGGCCGCGTGTACCTCTCCACCATCGGTCGCCGGGAGCACGCCGGGGCAGCGTCCCCGCGCAAGCTCTCGGCGATCGGCGCGAACGTCTTCGCGCTCGGCGCCGTCAGCATGGTCACCGACGTCTCTTCGGAGATGGTCACGGCGATCCTGCCCGTCTACCTCGTGCTCGGGCTGCATCTGAGCCCCGCGGCGTACGGCCTGGTCGACGGTCTCTACACCGGCGCGACGGCGTTGCTGCGGGTCGCCGGCGGGTACGTCGCGGACCGGGTCCGGCGGCGCAAGGTCGTGGCCGGCACCGGTTACGCGCTGTCCGCGGTGGCGAAGCTCGGGCTGCTCGCGGCCGGGGCGTCGGCGGGCGCGATCGGCGCGGTGATCACGCTCGACCGCGCCGGCAAGGGCCTGCGGACCGCGCCCCGTGACGCGCTGATCACGCTGTCGACCCCCGAACCGCTGCTCGGGCGCGCGTTCGGCGTGCACCGCGCGATGGACAGCGCCGGCGCGTTCGCCGGTCCGCTCGTCGCGCTGGCCGTGCTCGCCGCGGTCGGCGCCACCGACCCCGAGGCGTTCGACGCGGTGTTCGTCGTCAGCTTCTGCGTCGCCGCGATCGGCGTGCTGCTGCTGGTGCTGTTCGTGCGTGACCGCCGGACCCCGCGGCCCGCCACCCCGGTCTCGCCCCGGGCCGCGGCGGCTCTATTGCGCGGGAGCGGGGTGCGGCGGCTGCTGGTCGCGGCGGCCGTGCTCGGGCTGGCCACCGTCGGCGACGGGTTCGTCTACCTGCTGCTGCAGCACAAGGAAGACATCGCCACCGGCTGGTTCCCGCTGCTCGCGGTCGGGACCAACCTCGCCTACCTGCTGCTCGCCGCGCCGCTGGGCGCGCTGGCCGACCGGGTCGGGCGGCTGCCGGTGGTGCTCGGCGGCTACGGCGCGCTGGCGCTCGTCTACCTGCTGCTGGCCGGCCCGGTGTCCGGCTGGCCGCTGTTCGCGCTCTCGCTGGCGTTGTACGGCGCGTTCTACGCCGCGACCGACGGCGTCCTGATGGCGCTGGCCGGGCCGCTGCTGCCGGAGTCGTTGCGCACCACGGGTCTTTCGCTGGTGCAGACGGCGCAGGCGCTGGCCTACTTCGCCTCGTCCGTCCTTTTCGGACTGGCGTGGCAGTTCTGGGGCGCGGAGCCCGCGATCGCCGTCGCGGCCGGCGCGGCGGTGGTCGCGATCGGCGTGACGTTCGTGGTGCTCTCCCCGAGGAAGGCTGCGTGAAGACCCGGATCCTGATCGCCGTTGCCGGTGTGCTCGTGCTGGCCGGCGCCGCGGTTGCGTACGTCGGCTTCGCGAGCGCGCGCAGCCACGACGTCACGGCGACCGGCGTGGTGAGCCTCTCCCCCGGCCCGCGGCTGCTGTTCCGCAGCACGGCCGACGCCGACCGCGGGCACGTCGCCACGGTGGCCGCGGCCGACCCCGGCGGCGCGCGGACGGTGTCACCGCTGTCGTGCAACCGGGTGTACGCCGCCGGCGGCACCGGGCTCTGCCTGCGCCCGGACGGCGACCTCACCACCTACCAGCTGGTGGTGCTCGACGCCGGCCTCGCCTCGAAGCGCGAGATCCCGCTGGTCGGGCTGCCGAACCGGGCGCGGGTGTCGGCGAGCGGCCGGATGCTCGCGTGGACGGTGTTCGTCACCGGCGACTCCTACAACGGCGGGATGTTCTCCACCCGCGCCGGCATCCTCGACACGGCGACCGGCGACCTCGCGGGCACGCTGGAGGACTACGCGGTCACGCTCGACGGGCAGCCGTACCAGGCGGCCGACGTCAACTTCTGGGGTGTCACGTTCACCCGCGACGACCGCCACTTCTACGCGACGATGTCGACGGCCGGGCGCCGCTACCTCGTCGCCGGCGACTTCACCGCGCACACGGTCCGCACGCTGCGCGAGAACGTCGAGTGCCCGTCGCTGTCCCCGGACGGGACGCGGGTGGCGTTCAAGTCCGCAGTGGACGGTGACCCGGCGAAGGGCTGGCGGCTGTCGGTGCTGGACCTGGCGACGTCGAAGGTGACCCCGCTGGCCGAGACCCGCAGTGTCGACGACCAGCCGGCCTGGCTCGACGATCACACGATCGGGTACGGCGTCCCCCGGGCGCCCGGCCACGCGGACGTCTGGGCGGTTCCGTCCGACGGCTCGGGCGCGGCCCGGCTGCTGGTCCCCGAGGCGGAGTCTCCCGCGGCCCTCGGTTCCTGAGCGCCTCGGCCTCACCCGGACGTGTCCGGTTTTGGCCACTGACCGGGGAACCGAAAACGGAACCCGGGCGTCCCACCTGCGGCAAACTGTTACATTGCCGACGGGGCCTGTCACTCGGCCGGCGGGGAGGAGTTCCGGTGGGTTTCGAGGTCGACGTCGCGGACATCAAGGCCGCGGCGGCCAAGCTCGGTGCGGGGACGCCGCCGACGCTTTCCATCGGCGGGTCGCCGAACGTCGGGAACACCGCCCGCGCCGGCGGTTTCGCCGGGGACTACGACGTCTGGCTGGCGACGCGCAAGGACGACCTGGACGCCGCGCAGCAGCAGGTCGGCTACCTGGTCGAAAGCATCGAGGCGGCCGCGAAGGCCTACCACGGCACCGATTCCGGGGCCCGGGACGCGTTCCTGAAGGCGCTGGACAGCAGCTTCGAGAGGATCGACCGGTGACGGCGGTGTTCGACAAGATCTACGCGCTCGCCGACCAGGTCGAGAAGGGCAGCACCACCGAGCTGGACGACCGCGCCCGGGCCTGCCGGGCCACCAAGGAAACCCTCGCCGACACCAAGGCCCTGCTGGAGAGCGTGCGCGTCCAGCTGAGCGAGGCCTGGCAGGGCGGGGCCGGCGAAGCGGCGCTCAAGTCCCTGGACGCGTTCAAGCAGAACCGCGACGACCAGGCCCACGACCTCGAGGAGTCGGCCAAGTCGTTCGAAAGGATCCGCGACGCGCTGGCGAAGGCCCAGCAGGACGCCCGGAACAAGCGCGCGGACGCCCAGGGCCTCCAGAAGAAGCTCGACCACGGCTGGCACGGCTTCGGGATCCGCCAGGTCGACCTCGCGGTCGCCTGGGCGCAGGACAAGGCCGTCAAGGCCCAGGCACTGGTCCTGCTGGCCGACCTGGAGCGGGTGACGACCACCTACGACGCGATCCTGCTCATCGAGGGCCAGAAGCTGCGGTTCAGGACGGGCCAGGTGTGGGAGCTCGCGGGCTCCGAAAAGCGGAACATCGGCGAAATCGGGGTGATCCTGGCCCGTGAGGTACCCGGCCTCCTCGCGCTGCTGAAGAAGTACCCGGAACTGTGGAAGGCGCTGAAGGAGCAGGACTGGGACAAGATCATGCAGAACCCCGAGGTCGCGCAGAAGATCTACGACTACTTCGGCTTCCGGTACAACGAGGAAGGCGACTTCTACACCACCGGCGAGCATTCGGTGCAGAGCTACCTCGGCTGGGGCGACCTCTACGACAAGCTGGAGAAGGGCATCGGCGCTGATCTCGACCGCACCAGCCCGCCGGACGGTGACAACATGCAGTTCACCGACCCCAAGACCGGGAAGACCTACCGGGTGGAACTGTGGAAGGGCACCTACGGGAACGGCGCCGGGTTCGGCGGCGAGGTCGGGATCTACACCAGTGATTCGCCGAACGGCAACGGGTTCATGAACTCCGACTACGGTTCCGGGTTCTTCAACGCCGCTCAGGGCGATGACCAGATGAAGGTGACCCAGACGATCTACAACAAGGGAACCGGCGAGGTCTACTTCACCAACGACGGCCAGGGCGCGGACGGCACCGACAAGAAGCACTTCTGGAACCTGGCGATCCGCACCGAGTCCGGCATGGAGCGTGGCGAGCTGGCCCAGAGCGCCACGATCGAGCTGCGCGACCCCGAGCTGCGCGACCGGATGTACACCGAGATGACCCGGTTCGCCGCCGCGCACCCCGAGGAGCACCTCACGATCACTAGAGGGTCCGACCACCCGCCCACGCTGAGCTACGACTGGCGGAAGTGACCGCTACAGACCGGTCATCGGCTTGAACTCGTACGGCCCGTCGTCGTCCTCCTCGACGCGGCGGGCCGGCTTCCGGGGATCGTCCAGGCCCGCGAACACCGCGTCGACGTCGACCAGGGCGGCGACCTCGTCGGCGACGTGCTGGCCGTGCCGGTCTTCGATGTCTTCCAGTCCCGTGCGCAACGCCGTGGTGGCGGCGCTCCTGGCCTGGTCCCGCAACGTGCTTGCCAGCTCCTCCGGCGTTTCGCCGGAACCCCGCCTCGAGTCGGTCATGCCCCCAGCCTAGGCGGAGCGGGCCGGGTTTCAGTCCATTTTGCGAAGACCGTCGAGGATGCGGTGCAACAGCTCGGTGTCCGGGACCGCGAACGCCAGCCGCGGCACCAGCACCCGGCCGGTGGACGGCCGCGGCGGCGGGACGGTCCGGGGCAGCCGCCACGGCAGCTGGTCCGGGGACGCGTCGCGGCCCGGCTGCTCCGGGATCGGCAGGGTCGGCAACGCGATCGTGCCCGCCTCGGCCAGCTGCCGGGACGCCTGCTCGTACCGCAGGCGCGCCTGGATGCCGGCCACCGTCCAGTCCGGCTCCGGGTCCGGCACGGCCGGCGCGCGGCGAGGCCGGCGGCGTTCGAGCGTCACCGCCCAGGCCGCGGCGGCGAGCGCGGGGAGCAGCAGACCGGCGACGATGGCGAGACCGGGCAGGTCCACGGACATCACGTGGCCCCGGCGACGGGTAGCAGCATGGCGTTCACTTCCGGACTTGCGGTTCTTCCGAAGCATGGCCGACACCTGGGTATTCGACGTGAACGAATGTTTCGCGGACCCCGGAGCCATCATGAACGACGGTCAACGCTCCCGCAAGCGGCCGAACGAGGTGCCCCGTCCGGGGGCGAAGCCGCTGGTCAGAGCCCGTTTTGGGGTAGCCTGAACGAGCCCCTCACCAGGTAGTACGGCCACCGGCGGCGTCCGGTTCACTTTTCTTTGCACGACGCGCTCGAGTGCCTCCCCGGGGCCGCGCCCGTGTCGGACGTTAGACCGAAGACGGGTGACCGCCTCAGCCCAGCGAGCAGCTGCGGGCCAGCTCGGCCGGGGTCGCTCCGGCAGGCCGGGCGATGGTCCCGGACGCCGGCGGCCGCACGCCGCGCAGCCAGCCCGCCAAGGCGTCGAACGCCGTGCGGAAGCACGGGCCCAGCGGCCGCAGCCGATCCGGGTACTGGTCCACCAAGCCGTCCACGTGGTTCCCGTCGACCACTCGGTAGTACCGATGCAGAGAACCGCGTCCCGACGCGCTGATCATCCGGTCGTAGACGTCGGAGTCCCGCGTGATCGGCAGCAGCGTGTCGAGCGTGCCGTGCAGGGTCAGCAGCGGCTTGCCGATCCGCCCGGTCAGCGAGATCCGCTCCACCGCCCGCGCCACTGACGACGGCCGGGACGCATAGTCGTAGTCCGCGTCACAAGTCGGAGTTCCGCTGGCGCAGAAGGGATTTCCCGCCGCCAGCGAGCCGTCGAACGACGGATCGACCTCCTCGCGGTAGATCCGCTGGGTCAGGTCCCAGTAGACGCGGTAGTGGTAGTCCCACAGGAACTCCGACCCGGGCGCGAACCCGGCGTCCAAAATGGATTTGTGCGCCGCCTCGGACCCGGCCGCGTAAGCCGGGTAAGCCCGCAGCGCCGGCGGCAGGAACGTGAACAGGTTCGGGCCGTCGGCCCGCCACAGCGTCCCCTCCCAGTCGACGCCGCCGTCGTAGAGCCACGGCCGGTTCTCCAGCTGCCACCGCACGAGGTACCCGCCGTTGGACAGCCCCGCCGCCAGCGTCCGCGCCGGCGGCCGCCCGTAGTGCCGGGCCACCGCGCCGCGGGCGGCCAGCGTCAGCTGCGTGACGCGCGTGTTCCACTCCGCCAGCGCGTCGCCGGGCCGGACGCCGTCGGTGAAGAACGTCGCGCCGGTGTTGCCCTTGTCGGTCGCCGCGAACGCGTACCCCTCGGCCAGCGCCTGGTCGCCGATCGCGCGGTCGTTCGCGTACTGCCGCCGCACGCCGGGCGAGCCGGCGACCACCAGGCCGCCGTTCCACCGGTCCGGCAGGCGCAGCACGAACTGGGCGTCGTGGTTCCAGCCGTTGTTCGTGTTCGACGTCGACGTGTCCGGGAAGTACCCGTCGACCTGGACGCCGGAAACCCGCCCCGGCTCCGGCAGGCCCGCCGAGGTGAGCCCCGCCCAATCGGCCTCGACGGTGTGCCCGGACGCGAGCGTGCCGGTCGTCGTGAGGTCGTCCAGGCAGACGGCGACGGACTTTTCCGCGCCGGGCACAGCGACCCGGCAATGCCCGGGCGCCGCCGACACCGATGCGGGCACCGCCGTCGCGAGCGCTCCCGCCAGAACCACAGCCAGCCAACTCCGCACGGTCCACCTCCGGGGTCTGATGGGACAGAACCCAAGCGTGTGCCCGGCCCGGGAACCATCCCGGCCGCCACCATGAATGCCCGCCGCGATGTGGTGGCCGGCCACATGGTCCGGACCGCGCGGGACGACCTAACGTCGCTGGAAACCCTCTCAACGACGAGAAGGACGTCCTCATGCGCAAGCTCGTCTTCGCCGGACTCGCCGCGATCACCGCCGCCGTGCTCACCACCGTCGGGGTGGCCAGCGCCGATCCGCCGCCGTCGTCCCTGGTCCAGGTCGCGAACTTCGGCGCCAACCCGGGTGCGCTCGCGATGTACACCTACACCCCCGCCGGCCTCGAAACCGGCCGCCCGGTGGTCGTCGCCCTGCACGGCTGCACGCAGAGCGCGGCCGACTACTACGCCCATTCCGGCTGGCCTGAGCTGGCCGACCGCTGGCGGTTCGAGGTCGTGTTCCCCCAGCAGTCGACCGCGAACAACTCGCTGAAGTGCTTCAACTGGTTCGGCACCGCCGACGACACCCGTGGCAACGGCGAGGCGGCGTCGGTCAAGTCCATGGTGGACAAGGCGGTGGCCGACCACGGTGCGGACACCTCGCGCGTGTTCGTCACCGGGCTCTCGGCCGGCGGCGCGATGACCGCGGACCTGCTCGCGGCCTACCCGGACGTCTTCGCCGGCGGCGGGGTCATGGCGGGCATCCCCGCGCAGTGCGCCACGAGCATCACGCAGGCGACGAGCTGCCAGCAGAACAACCAGAACCTGACCCCGGCGCAGTGGGCGTCGAAGGCCAAGGCGCAGTACCCCGGCTACGGCGGGCCGTACCCGCGGGTCGCGATCTGGCAGGGCACCGGCGACTACACCGTCTACCCGGTCAACGGCACCGAGCTGCGGGACCAGTGGACCGCGGTGCACGGCCTATCGCAGACCCCGACGAGCACGCAGAACCTGCCCGGCAGCACCACGTTGACGACCTACGGCGACCAGGTGCAGCTGTACTCGATCGCCGGCATGGGCCACGGCACCGCGGTCGACCCCGGCAGCGGCGCGACGCAGTGCGGCAGCACCGGCGCGTACTTCCTCGCCGGGATCTGCTCCAGCTACTACACCGGCGTGTTCTTCGGGCTGGACAAGGGATCGGGGTCGACGACCACCCCGCCGCCGCCGACCACCACGACGACCACCACCCCGCCGCCGTCGGGCGCCTGCGTGAACGCCAGCAACTACGCCCACACCCAGGCCGGGCGCGCGCACCAGAGCGGCGGGCAGGTCTACGCCAACGGCTCCAACCAGGCCATGGGACTGTGGAACACCTTCACGATTCACGCGCTGCGGGAGACGTCAACGGGTTACTGGGTCATCGCCGACGGGCAGTGCTGACGCGGTGCTCTCGCGGACCGTCACGGTCCACTCGGCCGGCCGGGCCGGGACTCGCTCGCCGAGCGCGATCAGCGCGCAGTCCCGGCCCTGGTCGAACAGCGACTGGGTGATGGTGGTGAGCCCGGCCCGGGCCGCGTCCGGATCGTCGTCCCACCCGGCGACCGCGACGTCTTCGGGCACTCGCAGGTCCCGTCGGCGCGCGGCGTCGAGGACGGCGAAGGCGAGCTGGTCGCTCATGGCGACGACGGCGTCCGCTTCGCACGTGTCGAAGAGCGCGTCGGCCATCGCCGTGGCTTCTTCGCGGTCGTTGCGGGCGACCACCGCGACCGGCAGCCGGCCGGGATCGCGCCCGGCGTCCCGGCAGTGGTCGTAGACGCCGAGAAGGCGTTCGCGCGTAACGGGAAACTCGACTTCGTCGGGGTCCGGGCCGGTTTCGAGCCGCGGCCGGCGGTCGCGGTCGAAGGGGAAGGCGAGCACGGCGGGCCGCCGCGCGCCGGGGAAGGTGCGGGCGGCCAGCTCGCGGGCGGACGCGCGGTTGCCGATGGTGACCACCCGGGCCCCGGCCACGGCGGGGCCGCCCTGAATCGCGACGGGCTTGCCCAGCCCGGTCACCACGGCGAGCACAGGATCGGTGTCGACGGTCGTCCAGACGATGTACCCGTCGACCGACGCCGACCGCACCCGCTCGACGTCGTCGGCCGCCCCGGTGGTCGGGATGAGGTTCAGCCCGCTGCCCCGCTCGCGGCAGACCTCGGCGACACCGGCGAGGAACCGGCGGGCCTGCGGGTCCTCGAACGCGTACGCGAGGTGTTCGCCGAGCACGACGCCGATCGCGCCGTTGTGGCGGCGGCGCAACGACCGCGCGGTCGGGTCCGGCCCGCGGTACCCGAGCTCGGCGGCGGCCTCGCGGACACGGCGCAGCGTCTCCGGGGCGACCCGGTCCGGCTGGTTGTAGCAGTACGACACGGTCATCGCCGAGACGCCGCAGTGGCGCGCGACGTCGGCCATCGTGACGCGCGCGGGGCTGGACATGACCCCACCTTAGCTGTGTATCGTTAAACAATGCTGGTCGTGCCTCGCACCGGAGTCGCGCTCGGGGCGTTGAGCCTCGCCTGCTTCGCGTCCGTGACCTCGGAAAACCTGCCCGTGGCGCTGCTGCCGCAGCTCGCCGCCGGCCTGGGCGTCCCGGAGTCGGCCGTCGGCCTGCTCATGACCGGGTACGCCGTGGTCGTCGCGGTCTCGGTGGTGCCGCTGGTCGCGTGGACGGCCCACCGCGACCGCCGGACGACCGCGCTCGTCACGATCCTGCTGGTCGTGGGCTCGAACCTGCTGCTGGCCGTCGCGCCGGACTACGGCGTCGCGGTGGCCGCGCGGCTCGTCGCGGCGCTGGGCCACGGCGTGTTCTGGTCGGTCGTCGCGGCGATGGCGGCGCGGCTGCTCGGGCCCGGGCAGGGCGGCCGGGCGACGGCGGTGGTCTTCGCCGGGAACTCCCTGGCCTTCCTCTTCGGGCTCCCGCTCAGCTCCTGGCTCGGCACGACGCTCGGCTGGCGGCTCGCGGTCCTCGTCGTCGCGGGGGTCGCGGCGCTGGCGGCCCTGGGCATCCGCCTCACGGTCGGGCCGACCCCGCCGGAGTCGCCGGAGCGCGGTTCGATCCGGCGTGTGGTCGCCGACCGGTCGCTGTGGCCGGTGAACCTCGCGACCGTGGTCGTGGTGACCGGCCACTTCGCGGCGTTCACCTACATCACGGCGATCATCGCGGACTACGTCCACCTGACCGGCGCGGCGACGTCGGCGCTGCTGTTCGGCCACGGGCTGGTGGGGCTGGCCGGCCTGGTCCTGATCGGCCGCCACGTCGACGGACGGCCGCGGGCCACCGCGCTGGTGACCACCGGCGGCCTGGCCGCCTGCCTGCTCACGCTGCTCGTCGCCGGTCCGGGCGTGCTCGCCGGAGGCGCGGTGGTGCTCTGGGCGGCGCCGGCCGCGGGAATCGGCGTGGTGCTGCAGGCCGCGGTGCTGCGCGTGGCGAAGAGCCAGCCGGACCTCGCGTCGGCCGTTTACATCGTGGCGTTCCAGATCGGCATCGCGCTCGGCGCCGCGCTCGGCGGGTTCAGCCTCGACCACGGCGCGTTGCCGGCCGCGGTGGGGATCGCGGTGCTGTGCGGCCTGGGTGCGTCCCTCGTGGTGCGCCGGTCGAAGGCGTTCCGGGCCTAGGCGTCGCGCAGGCGGTGCAGCCGCAGCGCCAGCTGGATCTCCAGGGCCCGGTCCGGCGCCTGCCAGTCCTCCCCCAGCAGCGACGCCACCCGTTCCAGCCGCTGCACCACGGTGTTCACGTGGACGTGCAGGACGTCCTTCGTGCGCGCCAGCTGCGCACCACTCGCGAAGTACGCGCGCAGCGTCGCCACCAGCTCGGTGCCGCGCCGCTCGTCGTAGTCCAGGACCGGGCCGAGCGTCTGCCGGACGAACGCGCCGAGGTCCGCGTGCGCGCCCAGCAGCTGGCCGAGGAACCCCAGCCCCGCCATCGCCGCGCCCTCGCCGGTGCGGCCGAGCGCAAGCAGCGCCCGGACGCAGCGGGCCGCTTCGGCGTGGGCGTCCGCGATCGCCGACGGCCCGCTCGCCGGACCGGCCGCGCCCACCGTGACCGCACGGCCGGTCACCGAGCCGAGCTCGGCCGCGACGCGGCGGGCCAGCTCGTCCGGGTCGCCCGCGCCGAGCAGCACGACCTCCTCCGCGTGCACGCCGACCAGCGTCGCGTGCCGGGCGGCCGCGCTCGCCACGCGTCGCCGTGAACCGCCGTCGGCGTGCGCGACGAGCACCGCGTGCGGCGCGGACAGGTCGATACCCAGCCGGCGGCCACGGGCCAGCAGCGCGCGGGGGTTGCGCTCCGGCGCGGTGAGCAGGTCGGTCAGCAGCTCGCCGCGGACCTCGTCCTCGGCGCGCACCACCGACCGCCGGAGCATCAGCAGCAACGCCGTCACGACGCCGGCGCGTTCGAACAGCCGCCGGTCGGGATCGCTGAGCCCGGCGCGGCCGGCCAGCACCAGGCTGCCGAGCAGTTCGGGACCGGCCTGCACCGAACACACCCAGGTGTCCTTCGTGGACACCGCGCGGCCACTGGCGCGGGCCGCGGCGAGCGCGTCCGGGTCGAGCCGGGCCGTGGCGCCGGAGCTCGCCAGCAGCGTGCCGTCCGGGTCGTACACCGTGAGGTCGCCGTGCAGCACCCCCGCGACCGCCGCCGCGACGTCCGGCAGGTCCCCGCCGCGCAGCACGAGGTCGGTGAGCCGGTCGTGGGCGTCCTCGGCGCGTTCCATCGCCTCGTTCTGCGCGCGGATCGTCGCGTTGGCCTCGTTGAGCTCGGCGACGGCCCGGCGTGTCTGGTCCAGGAGGTTGGCGCTGTCCAAGGCGATCGCGGCGTGGTCGGCCAGCGACGACAGCAGCGCCACCTCGTCCGCGCTGAACTCCCGCGCCGAGCGGTCGGACGCGAAAAGCACCCCGAGCACCTTCGGCCCGATCGCCAGCGGCACCCCGAGGATCGCGGTCAGGCCTTCGTCCTTGACGCCGGAGTCGATGTGCCGGGTGTGCTTGAAGCGGTCGTCGGTGAAGTAGTCCGACGTCGAGTACGGCCGCGCGGTCTGCGCGACCAGCCCGCCGAGGCCCTCCCCCATGCCGAGCACGATCTGCTGGAACTCCGCCGACACCGACCCGTCGCTGACCCGCACGTAGGTCTTGTTCTCGGCCTCGTTGTTCAGCGACAGGTAGGAGACGTCGACGCCCAGCAGCGCCCGCGCCCGCCGCACGATCGAGCGCAGCACGGTGTCCGGATCGGACAGTGCGGCGAGCTCGCTCGCGGTGTCGAACAGCGCGCCCAGCTGGGCTTCACGCCGCCGGTGTTCGGCGAGCGTCTCGCGGATCCGCAGGGCCAGCTCACCGGCGCTGGCCAGCGCGGCCAAGTCGGCCGGGCCGAGCGCGCCCCCGGCCCGGGCGGCCACGACGACGTGCGCCAGCTGCTCGGTGCTCGCCCCGGAGGCGAGCAGGTCGAGCAGCCGGCGCAACGCGTCGCTGGGTGCGGTCACGGCGGTCATGCTAGGGCGAAACGGTCGCCGCTTCCGCCTGAACGTCGTCATCGTGCAGGGACTGACCTCGGGTTTCGCGGGCCGCGAGCAGCGCGACGACCGTGATCAGGCACATCGCGGCGACGTACAGCGACACCGGCACGGTGCTGCCCCACGCGGAGAACAGCGCCACGGCGATCAGCGGCGCGACGGCCCCGGCGGCGATCGAGGACAGCTGGCCGCCGACCGAGAGGCCCGTGTAGCGCACCCGGGTCGGGAACTGCTCGGCGAAGAACGCGGCCTGCGGGCCGTACATCGCGCCGTGCAGCACCAGCCCGACGATCGTGGCCAGCACGATCACCGCCGACGACTTCGTGTCCAGCAGCGCGAAGAACGCGAAGCCCCACAAGCCCATCCCGATCGCGCCGAACAGGTACACCGGACGCCGGCCGACGCGGTCGGACAGCGCGCCCCACAGCGGGATCGTCACGAAGTGCACGGCCGAGCCGATGAGCACCGCGCTCAGCCCGACACCCTTCGGCAGGTGCAGCCCGGTCGTGACGTACACGAGGATGAACGCCGTCAGCACGTAGTACGAGACGTTCTCCGCCATCCGCGCGCCGATCGTCACCAGCACCTGGCGCCAGCTGTCGCGGAAGACCTCGACGACCGGGACGTGCTTTTCGGCGCGCTCGTCGGCCTGCTGCTGGGCGGCCAGGAACACCGGCGACTCGGCGACGGCCAGCCGGATCCACAGCCCGATCAGCAGCAGCACACCCGAGAGCAGGAACGGCACCCGCCAGCCCCACGACAGGAAGGTGGCGTCGGACTGCGTCGCGGAGAGGATCGCCAGCACGGCGGTGGCCAGGAGGTTGCCGCCGGGTGCGCCGCACTGCGGCCAGGACGCCCAGAACCCGCGGCGGCGGTCGTCACCGTGCTCGGAGACGATCAGGACCGCGCCACCCCACTCCCCGCCGAGCGCGAAGCCCTGGACGAGCCGAAGCAGCGTGAGGAGCAGAGGAGCCGCGACGCCCGCACTCGCGTACGTCGGCAGCACGCCCATCAGGCAGGTCGAGCCGCCCATCAGCACCAGGCTGACGATCAGGAGCTTCTTGCGGCCGAGCCGGTCGCCGTAGTGGCCGAAGACGAGGCCGCCGACCGGCCGGGCGAGGAACCCGACGGCGTAGGTCAGGAACGCCAGCAGCGTGCCGGTGAGCGGGTTCGCCGTCGGGAAGAACAGCTTGTTGAACACCAGCGCGGCGGCCGAGGTGTAGAGGAAGAAGTCGTACCACTCGATGGTCGTGCCGATCAGGCTCGCGCCGACGATCTTGGCGATCGCCGGCCGCTGGGGTTGGCTCACTGCGGGCTCCACTTCCTTGTGGGGACGGGGTTTCAGGCGGCGGTCCAGCCGCCGTCGAGCGGCAGGGACGCCCCGGTGAGGTGGCCGGCGTGCGGCGAGCACAGCCACAGCACCAGTGCGGCGACGTCGGCCGGCTCGATGAGCTTCTTGATGGCGGCGCGCTTGAGGAGCACCTCGGCGACGACGTCCTCACGCGGGATGCCGTGCTCGGCCGCCTGGGCGTCGATCTGGTTGTCGACCAGCGGCGTGCGAACGTAGCCGGGGTTCACGCAGTTGCTGGTGACGCCGTGTTCCGCGCCTTCGAGGGCAGCGACCTTGGAGAGCCCTTCGAGGCCGTGCTTCGCGGCGACGTACGCGGCTTTGTAGGGGGACGCGCGCAGCCCGTGGACGCTCGACATGTTGACGATCCGCCCCCACCCACGCGTGTACATCGACGGCAGCGTGTGCCGGATGAGCAGGAAGGGGGCGGTGACCATCAGCGCCTGGATGCGCGTGAAGACGTCGGGCGGGAAGTCCTGCAGCGGCGCGACGTGCTGGATCCCGGCGTTGTTGACCAGGACGTCGACCTCGGCGGGCAGAGTGGTGACGGCGGCGGGGTCGGTGAGGTCGGCGACGTGCGCCCAGCCCCCGACCTCGGCCGCGGCGGCTTCGGCCCCTTCGCCGTCGACGTCGACGACGTGCACCTTGGCCCCGGCCGCCCCGAGCGCGCGGACGCAGGCCAGGCCGATACCGCCGGCCCCGCCGGTGACGAGGGCGGTGCGCCCGTCCAGATCGCTGGTCATGGACGGGAACGGTAAGCGTGACCCGCGTCGCGGGCCATGGGTGCGGGAGCTACAAGTTCGGAAGATCCAGTGGGGCGGGGGCACATAGGTCGGCGAGGAGGGCGTGCCACGATCGGGTGGAGATGAGGAGGGTGCCGCCCGAGCGGTCCTTGGTGTCCCGGATCTGCGACGGGGCTCCGAGCGCCACTTCCACGCACTTGTCTTCGGTCGCGCTGTAGCTGGACTTCCGCCAGGTCATGTCGTCCCTCCCAGGCCGGCGATCACCTCCCCGATGAACTCGCCGCTTTCTCGCTCATCCATCGCCAGCGCCACCATGGATTGCGCCGCAGCGCGGTAACCGGCCACCTGATCGTCATCGTAAAGGTAGGCACTCGCCTGGTGGAGTTCGACGAAAACGATCGCCGGGAGCGCCGGGAACTCGATCACCGCGAAGTTGTGGAAAACCACCTGCGGCTGGCATCGCTCCGGAACCACCTGCAGCCGAATGTTCTTCCGCCGCGCCATTTCCAGCAGGTGCGCGAGCTGTTCGGCCATCACCCGCGCATCGCCGACATCCCCTCGCACCGCGGCCTCGCCGATCAGCACGTGATAGTCGAGCGGATCGCGCCTCATCAGAACACCGCGCCGCGCCATCCTCGCGTGCACGATCCTCTCGATCCGCCCCGGCGGACCATCCCGGCCGCCCAGCAAGGCCCGCGTGTAGTCCGAAGTCTGCAGGAGTCCGGGGATCACCAGCGGTTCCCAGTCGACCATCGCGGTCGCCTCGCGCTCGTACTCCGCGAACGTGGAGGCACTCGGCGCCACGCCGGGCACCTGCTTCTCGAGCCAGCTCGGCTCCGCCGCGGTGCGCGCCAGCTCCAACAGCCTGGCGCGCTCCGCCGGCGCCACGACGAGCGCCCCCATCACCAGGGCCACCTGCTCGACCCTCGGCACCCTCTTCCCGTACTCCCAGTTGGAAACCTCCTGCGCGTGCACCCCGATCACCCGCGCCAGCTGCCGCACACCGACGTCCTTTTCCTCCCGGCACTTGCGCAGCCCGAAGCCGAGCGCTCTCGCCCGGGGTGTCGCGAAGGGTGTCGCCATGACCGCATTCTGTCACCGGGGTCCGACAGTTCCGTCCGCCGCACGGCCGCCCCTGTCGCGAATCCGCGACACTCACCGCTCCTTCAGCACCGCCAGGTAGTGGACGTTCGTCATGACACCCAAGACGTTGCCGAACGGGTCGACGACCGACGCCGTCACGAACCCGGGCCCGCGCTCGGTGATCGGCTCGTGGTCCTTCGCGCCCAGCTCGACGAGCCGCGCGAGCGTCGCCTCGAGGTCGTCGACGTGCCAGTAGACGATCTCGCCGCTCGCGCCGCCCATGTCCGGCACGTACTTGCGGTCGATCAGGCCGAGCTCGTGCTGGTAGTCGCCGATGCGGAACTCCGCGTACCCCGGGCGGTGGAAGTACGGCTCGATCCCCAGGAACTCGCTGTACCAGCTCTTCGCGGCCTCGTGGTCGTCGGCGAAGTACGAAACGGTGGCCATTCCTCGCAGCATTTCTGCTCCTTCTCTCTTGTCCTCGGTCATCATGCAAGGTGAAAGTGCGCACCATCTGAGCACTTTTCTTGCGACACTTCCCCCATGCGCGCCGACCGCCTCGTGGCCACCCTCCTGCTGATGCAGACCCGCGGGCGCGTCACCGCGGGCGAGCTGGCCGCGGAGCTCGAAGTCTCCGTCGCGACGGCCCGGCGTGACCTCGAAGCGCTCTCGGCCGCCGGGGTGCCCGTCTACCCGCAGGCGGGCCGCGGCGGAGGCTGGCAGCTCGTCGGGGGCGCTCGCACGGACCTTTCCGGCCTGAGCGCGCAGGAGGCGCAAGCCCTCTTCCTCCTGGCCGGCCCGGCCGCGGCCAGGGCGCCGGAGGTGAAGTCCGCGCTGCGCAAGCTGATGGGGGCGCTGCCGGGCACGTTCCGGGCGGACGCCGAGGCCGCGGCGGAGGCGGTCGTCGTCGACCAGGCGGGCTGGGGCGAGCGCCCGAAGGACCGGCCGCCGATGGTCGAGGCGCTGCGGGACGCCGTCATCGCGCGCCGCCGCGTCCTCCTCACCTACGCGGGCCGCGAGCGGTCGGAGCGGGTCGTCGACCCGTGGGGCCTGGTCGACAAGGACGACGTCTGGTACCTCGTCGCGGGCACGCCCCAAGGGAGGCGGACGTTCCGCGTCGACCGGATCATCGAGGCCGTCCCGACCGGCGAGCCCGCGGACCGGCCGTCGGACCTGGAGCTGGCCGAGGTCTGGGAGCAGGTCGTCGAGGAGGTGGAGAAGCGCCGTTCCCTCCTCACGGCGGACGTCGTCCTGGCCCGCCGCCACTTCCGCGTGCTGCGCGACCGGTTCGGCCGCCACTGCGAGCTGGTCACCGAGCTGCCCGGCGACCGCGTCCGCGCCCGGGTGGCCGCCCCGGCGCCCCTCATGATCGCCCAGGAGCTCGCCGGCTGGGGCGCACTGGTCGAGGTCGAGGGCCCGGAGTCCGTCCAGGCCGAACTGGCGCGGCTGGGCGCCGAACTGGTGGCCCGTTACGCCCGGTGCCCCGGCTAGCCGAGGCTCACCACGCTCGGCCGCTCCCCGGTTTCGAGGAACTCACGCAGCCCGCGACGCACAACCGTCATCGACACTTCTGCATCGGCAGGCACTTCGCTGTGGCTGCCCATGTAGAGGTAGTCGACAACCGAGCCGGAATCACCGTCGCCACGGGTCCAGCCACCTTCCGTCCGCGAGGTGTAGCCGATGAAGCCCTTGTCCTTGCCGAGGCCCACTTCCAGCGCGGGCGAGCGCTTCACCCCCGAGATCGCCACCTGGATCATCGGCGGCGCTTCGTGCCCGGCGGTCTCCTCGAGGATGCGGTCGATCAGCTCGTCCAGTTCGGCGGTGGTGTCAACGCGGATGACGACGCTGCCTTCGTCGTCCTTCGGCGCCTGGTCGTACCAGATGTCGAGCGCTACCACTGCTCGCCTCCCTCGAACGTCTCCTCATAACCGTCGGGACCGTACACGGTGACGCTGTAGCCCGGCGGCAACAGCACAGGCAGGAGAGAGTCACAGCCTATCGGCCCGACACACGGGCGGTTGTTCACCACCAGCTCGCCGTGTCTCTGATCGTCGTGGGTCATCTCCGCGGCGACCTTAGCCTCGACGTGCGTGGTGATCACCGGCTTACGCCCGGCAGGCACACCGGCCTGCTGAAGTAGTTCCCAAGCCTTCGCCGACCACCGATCGTCACCGCTGACGGCCGTCCGGACGCTTCCGTGCGAATCCAGCCAGCGGCCGTGCGTCTTCTTGCTCTCAGGGTTCGGTCTGGGCACCGCGGGAGGAAGCTCTGCCCGCAACGTCGCCACATCACCCGGGCTCAGCCTGCCGGACTTTCCCTGCTGTCGTGGCGGCACCGACGGCCGCCGAGCGTCAGCCGAAGGAGCCGGGCCGCCTTTGCCGATGGTGTCGAGATAGGTCTGGAGCTCGTTCGCCGCCGCCTGGAGCGTGCGCCGCACGCGACCCAGGTCTTCGAGCGCGCTCACGAGAAAGCCGGCAGCCCGCTCGATCTCCTGACCACGCGCGCCCACTGTGGCCCGGGCAAGTACCTCGCCCGCTTCCCGCAACGCCTGAGCGGCCTGGTCCAGGCTGCCGGCCGGTAGACCGCCGAGGGCCTCGTTCACTTCACGGGCGACGTCTTCGACCGACACGGGCGCCCCCGGCAAGATCACCAGGCTTCATCCGAACAGCCCGCGCCCTGGATGAGCAAGCCCCAGCGGTCATGATCAGCCGATTGCGAAAACAGCCGGAGTCGGTCCAAGCCGAACCGAAGCGGCCGATCGCCGGAACCATCAGCCCGTTTTGCCCGATAAATCCCTCGATACCGAGATGCCGAATAGAACCAAAATCCCCGGCCGCTCCCGGCACCCCACCCACCGGAACACCCGCTCCGCCCGCTTCGGACGGACTTGTTGACGAGCCGCCAGCCCGTCATACTCGGTGAACGGCGTTAATCCATCCTTAGTGGACAGTAGGAAGACCTACTACGAGTGTCCGTTACTCCCCGGTATCTCGCCGTTCGGAGTATCCCTGATCACCCGTTTGCTGCTAATGTGACGCCTCCGTGACCTGAACGTGTGTTCGGTGACACTTCGGTGAGGGCAGACGATGCGTGACGATGTGGTCGAGGCGAGTGCCGTGGTCGGGCACACGCCGGACGTGGTGTGGCAGATCGTCGGGTCGCCGGAGTGGTACTCGCGGTTCGTTCCGGAGATCAGCTGGTGCGAGGTCCAGGAGCCACCGGCGCGCGGGCGCGGGCCGAAGGGCCTCATCCGGATCGTCCCCGAGCGCGGGCCGAGGCTGGAGTCGCAGGTGCAGGCCGTCGTGTACCGGCCGGGCGAACACGTCGTGTGGTGCGGCGTCCCCGACGACGGCACCTGGGTCTCCCTCGAGCTGAGACCCCTGGCCGGCGGCAAGACCGAGCTGTTCGTCCGGATGATGCTGCCACCGTCGTACCTCGACCTGGTTTCGTCGGTGAAGAAGGACCTCCGCGCGCTGGCCCGGCGCCTCGACCTCCACCTGGCCGGCGAGTCCGGCCCCGGCGCCGACAACGACAGTTACAAGGCCACCAAGCTGCGCACGACGAGCGTCCTGCTGCGCGCCGGTGTGCTGAGCCCGGCCCGGCCGGATCGGCTGGCGCGCCAGCTCAACTCGCTCGCGCAGTGGGGCGCCACCGTCGCGGGCGGCTACCAGGCCGCCGCGGGCCGCGTCCCCGACGAGCCCGCCCTGCACGACGAGCGCAACCTCCGCACCTTCCGCCAGGTGCAGGAGCGCAGCGACCGGCTCGCCAACGCGCTGACCGACCTCGGGGTCGGCGAGCGCGACCGGATCGCGCTCATGTGCCGCAACCACGCCGCGATGGTCGAGTCCTTCGTCGCCGCGAGCAAGCTCGGCGCGGACGTCATCCTGCTGAACACCGGGCTCTCCGGGGCCTCGGTCAAGGACGTGCTGGCCGAGCACGAACCGGCCGCCGTGCTGGCCGACGACGAGTTCGCGCAGACCATCGCGAACGTGCCGGGCGACTTCGCGCGGGTCAGCACCTGGCCGGACGCCGAGACCGGCTACCCCACCGTCGACGAGCTGATCCACGCCGCGCCCGCCGACCCGCCGAAGCCGGTCGAGCGGCCGGGCCGGCTGGTCGTGCTCACCTCCGGCACCACCGGCACGCCCAAGGGCGCGCGCCGGCCGACCCCGAAGGGCCTGGGCGCGGCCGCGGCGATCCTCGACCGCATCCCGCTGCGCGCCGCCGACCGGATCCTCGTCGCGGCGCCGCTGTTCCACAGCTGGGGCCTCGCCGCGATGCAGATCGGCATGGCGCTGCGGGCGTCGCTCGCGCTGACCCGCAAGTTCGACGCCGAAGAGACGTTGCGGATGGTCGCCGAGCAGAAGTGCGACGCGCTGTTCGCCGTGCCGATCATGCTGCAGCGGATCATGGACCTGCCCGAGCGGATCCGCGCGCGGTACGACCTCTCGTCGCTGCGGATCGTCGCGAGCAGCGGCTCGGCGATGTCCGGGGCGTTCGTCACGCAGTTCATGGACACCTTCGGCGACGTCCTCTACAACTTCTACGGCTCCACCGAGGTTTCGTGGGCGAGCATCGCCGCCCCGGCCGACCTGCGCGCCGCGCCGACGACGGCCGGCCGGTGCCTGCTCGGCACGCGCATCGCGATCCTCGACGAAGACCGCATGCCGGTCCCGCCCGGCGGCGAGGGCCAGATCTTCGTCGGCAACGACATGCTGTTCGACGGCTACACGAACGGCACCGACCCGGCCCGCGCGGCGGACCTGATGGCCACCGGCGACGTCGGGTACCTCGACGCGGCGGGCCGCCTGTTCGTCACCGGCCGCGCCGACGAGATGATCGTTTCCGGCGGCGAGAACGTCTTCCCGCGCCCGGTCGAGGAGGCGCTGGTGGCCCTGCCCGGCGTCCACGACGCGGCGGTGGTCGGCGTGGCGGACGCGGAGTGGGGCCAGCGCCTGGCGGCGTACGTCGTCCCGCGGCGCGGCGCTTCGCTGCACGCGGAGGACATCCGCCAGTACATCCACCAGCGCCTGGCCCGTTTCGCGGTGCCGCGGGACGTGTATTTCGTGCCGGACCTGCCGCGCAACGCGACGGGCAAGATCCTGAAGAGGCTCCTGCACGACGACACCTGGCCGGCGACGTCCGAGTACTGATGCCCGAGCACACCCCGGACGGCCGGTACATCGTCGTCGACGGCCGTCGCTGGCGCGCGACGGACCCGGAGATCCCGGACGACGTCCGCGACCGGCTGCAAAAGCACCTGATGGCCGCGCGGCGCGTGCAGGACCGCGCGCGGACGCAGACGGCGAAGGTGGCTTTGGGCGAACGCGGGGAGCCGTGGTGGGAGCAGACTTCCGCGCAACGGCGTGAGCGGTGGGAAAGCGGCCTCGCCGAGCTGGATCAGCCGACCGGCTGACGCAGCACCGTCCTCAGCTTCGCCGCCTCCACCCGCCGCGGGTCGCCGAGGTACACCTCGTGGTGCAACCCGGTCGGCCGCACCCCTTGCGCCACAAGGAACTCGTCGTGCAGGCGGGCCAGCAGCGGACCCTCGTCGTCGTACGAACCCACGTGCAGCACCTGCGCGCACCGCCCCTCGTGCAGCTTCTCGAGCCGCACCGGGACCTCGATCTTCTTCTTGCGCCGCACCGTTTCCCGAGCCTCTTCGACCGCGTCTTCACCGATCCACGACGGCTGGCTGATCAGCATCGTCCACTGCCAGGAATCCTTGGCCCGCACGGTGAACGCCGCATAATCGTCGGCCCACCAAAGCCCCTCCAACGGACCCACGACGAAGTCCTCGCTACCGAGCTTGGCCGTCATCTTGATCGTGTACGCAACGCCATAAAGCGCTTCGACAGCCCGCGCGTAGCTCTCCGCGGTGTTCGGGTTGCCACGGCCGTCGACCGCCAGGAACTGCTGCTCAGGCACCTCCACCAGCGCCCAGTCGCGGTTCTTCGGCGCGTACAGCTCCTTCAGGTCCTTCTTGACGTCGTAAGGCATCAGGTCATCCCTTCCAGCCACTCGGCTTCCGCTTCGAGCTGGCCGATCGAGTAGTCGAAGATCGGGCGCACGAACGGCGGGACGTCGGCCGCGGCCGCGCGGCGGACCTCGGCCAGCCGCTCCCGGACCGCCTCGGCCCGGCGGGCGAGCGCCGCTGCGAGCCGGTCGGGCGGGACGGCGGGCGCGTTGGCCAGCCCGATCAGCACCGGCGGGTGGACCGGACGCAGCTCGGCGACGGCCGCCTCCGCCGCCCGCGCGCACGCTTCGCGGCCCGCGTCGGTGGCGGTGAACGTCTTCTTGGCCTTGGCGTGCGCGCGCTCGCCCGCGACCTCGGTGACCAGGCCGCGGTCGCGGAGCTTGCCGAGCACGTAGTAGATCGAGCTGAATCCCAGCGCGGTCCACTCGCGCAAGCCGCGCTCCGAGACGACTTCGTCCAGCTCGTACCCGTGCCTCGGCCGCTCGACCACGAGGCCGAGCACCGTCAGTTCCGCGTCCGTCAGCACGGCCGTACTCTAGCACTAGAATACTTCGGCTCCGGAAATTGTCGGTGGGTGATGGCATGCTTCAGCGAGTAACGGAACCGAGGGGGAACAGTGGGGGGACAGGTGGTGACGGCGGTGCCGTGGACCGCGGAGCGCGTGGCCGGCCTGGCGCCGGATCCCGCGTCGGAGAAGGCGGGCCGGGCGCTCGCCGCGCCGGCGAAGTGGTCGGGCGCGAGTGCGTCCGAAGACGCCGTGTGGGGTTTCTGCCGGGGCAGCGGCAAGAAGCCGTACCAGACGTGCGTCGAGCTCGCCGAGCCCGCGTTCCGGTGTTCCTGTCCCAGCCGCAAGTTCCCGTGCAAACACGCGCTGGGGTTGCTGATGCTCTGGGCGGCCGGCCGGCTCGACACCGGGGAGCCGCCGGAATGGGTGCACACGTGGCTCGCCGAGCGGGCCGATCGGGCTCGTCGCGCGGAGAAACGCGCGGAAGCAGCCGGTCCCAAGGACGAAGAAGCCGCCGCGCGCCGCGCTTCGGATCGAGCGGCGCGGGTCGAAGGCGGTGTCGCGGAGCTGAAGGTCTGGCTCACCGACCGGATCGGCGCCGGGTTCGCCGGGTTCGACCGCAGCGGCGGGGAAGAGCTGCGCACGGTCGCCGCCCGGATGGTCGACGCGCAGGCGTCCGGCCTGGCGGGCGGGCTGCGGCGGGCGGCCGGGATCGTCGGCCGCCACGACTGGCCGGAGGCGTTGCTGGGCGAGCTGTCCTTGCTGTACCTGCTGGCGGACGCGGCGAGCCGGCTGGACTCGCTGCCGCCTCCGCTGGCCGAGACGGTCCGCACGCGGCTCGGGTTTTCGGTGGAGACGGCGCGGGTGCTCGAGCAGGGCGAGCGGGTGGCCGACGACTGGCTGATCACCGGCGCGGCCGACGAGGAGAACGACCGGCTGCTCACCCGCCGCACCTGGCTGCGCGGCGGCCGCACGGGCCGGGACGCGCTGGTGCTGTCGTTCGCGCCGCCGGGCCGTCCGCTGGATTCTTCGTTGCCCCCGGGGCATTTCCTGACGGCGGAGCTGGCGTTCTACCCGGGCGCGGCGCCGCTGCGCGCGCTGGTGGTGGAGCGCGGGATCCCGTTGCCGGCGGCCGCCGCCGACGGCGGTTCGATCGAAGACGCCCTGTCGGCGTATGCGCGGGCGATGGCGGCGGACCCGTGGCTGGAGCGCTGGCCGGTCCTGCTCACCGGTGTCACCCCGGCCGAACACGCCGGCGGCTGGTGTCTGTCCGAAGAGGACGGTACCGCGCTGCCGCTGGTGCCGTACGCGTTCCCGTGGTCGCTGCTGGCGATGTCCGCCGGCTGCCCGGTGACGGTCGCGGGCGAGTGGAGCCTCGCGGGCCTGCGTCCCCTGACGTGCTGGACCGGCGACCGGGCGGTGCGACTGTGATGCCCCTGTACCTCAAGCCCCGGAAGGCGGTGAACCCGTGAAAGCCTGGGAAGACCTAGTCGGCACCGCGCTGCTCGGCACCCGCCGCCGGCCCCTCGACCCCGCCACGCAGCCGCCCGCCGTCCAGGCGCTCGCCGGTGACCGGGCCGAGCCCGCGGACCAGCTGCTCACCGCGGCGGCCGTGCTCACCACCTACCGGCGCGCCGGGAAACGGCCGCTGTCGAACGTCAAACCGCTGCCGGCCGCCGCGCCCGACGAGCGGGCCTTCGTGCCGCCGCTCGCGCGGGAGCGGCTCGCGCGGCTGCTGGCCGCCAGCCATCCCGACCTGCTGCTGGAATGGCTCGGCATCGTGGCGGGCACGGCGTACCGCGTCCCGCCGGAAACCTTGCCCCTGCTGGCCGAAGCGGCCCGGAGCAAGGCCGCCCTGCGCGGGCCGCTCGTCGCGGTCGCCGGGCCGCTCGGGGCGTGGCTCGGGCAGCGGAACCCGGACTGGGCCTTCCTGTCCGCGCCCGCCGAAGACACCGCGGACGTCTGGCAGTACGGCAGCCTCGCCCAGCGCCGCCGCTGGCTGGCCGCCCGGCTGGCCGAAGACCCGGACGCCGCCCGGGAAGCACTCGGCACGTCGTGGAAGACCGAACCCGCCGACGTCCGCTCCGACTTCCTCGGGGTGCTCGCCGGGCACGTCCGCCCCGGCGACGAAGCCTTCCTCGAAGCCGCGCTCACCGACCGCGCGGCCGCCGTCCGCGAACGGGCCGCCGAGCTGCTCGGCCGGCTGCCCGGCACGCGTTACGGGCAGCAGATGGCCGAACGGCTGCGGCCGCTGGTGCGCCGCCGGGGCCGCGTGCTGGAAGTGTCGCTGCCCCAAGGCGAACGCGGTGAGGGCACCGTCCGGCTGCGCACGCTGGTCGCGGCCGCTCCCCTGGGGTTCTGGACCGAGTTCGGGCCGCCCGCCGAGGTGGTGCGGATGACCGTCGAAGGCTGCCCGCCCGGCGTCCTGCGCGACTCCTGGGCCACCGCGGCCCTGCGCCAGCGCGACGAAACCTGGGCGCAGGCGCTGATCGGCGCCGACCCCGGCGGGCGCACCACCCCGCCGCTGCTCGGCGCGCTGAGCCCGGCGAGCCAGGCCAAGACCGTCGGGCACCTGGTGAGCCGGCTGCCCGTCGAGTCGTTCGCGCGGCTGGTGCACGAGCTGCCCCGGCCGTGGACGAAGGAGCTCGGCACCGCGCTGCTCGACTGGATCGCCCGCCAGGACGACCACCGTCTGGTTTCGCACGCCGCCGTCGTGATCGCCCGCGCGGTCCCGCGGACGTGCCTCGGCCACCCGCTGGCCACCACTCGCCTGACCATGGACGCCGGGCCGTGGCGCCGGGCGCTCACCGAAACGCTGAACTTCCGCCGCGAAATGTACGAGGAGCTCGCATGACCGCCGCCACCGTCCTCCGGCCGCACGCCGAACAGGACCACGCCGCCGAGCTGGCCGCGCTGGCCGCCGCCGACGACCGGACCCGGCCGCCCAGCTGGAACCTCTCCCCCTGGGCCGTCGTCCAGTACCTGCTCGGCGGCACCCTGCCGGACGGCACCGTGATCACCCCGAAGTACGTCGGCCCACGGCGGCTGATCGAGGTCGCCGTCGCGACCCTGGCCACCGACCGCGCGCTGCTGCTGCTCGGCGTGCCCGGCACGGCGAAGACGTGGGTATCGGAACACCTGTCCGCCGCGATCAGCGGGGATTCGACGCTGCTGGTGCAGGGCACCGCGGGCACGTCCGAGGAGTCGATCCGCTACGGCTGGAACTACGCCCGGCTGATCGCCGAGGGCCCGAGCGCCGCCGCGCTGGTCGAAAGCCCGGTGCTGCGCGCGATGCGGGACGGCAAGCTGGCCCGGCTCGAGGAGCTGACGCGCATCCCGGCCGACGTCCAGGACTCGCTGATCACCATTCTCTCGGAAAAGACGCTGCCGGTCCCGGAGCTGGGCACCGAGGTGCAGGCGCGGCCGGGCTTCAACCTGATCGCGACGGCGAACAACCGCGACAAGGGCGTCAACGAGCTGTCGAGCGCGCTGCGGCGGCGGTTCAACACCGTGGTGCTGCCGCTGCCGGACAGCGCCGACGCCGAGGTCGAGATCGTCAGCCGGCGGGTCGCCCAGCTGGGCGCGTCACTGCAGCTTCCCGCCGAGGCGGCCGAGCTGGCCGAGATCCGCCGGGTGGTCACCGTGTTCCGCGAGCTGCGCTCCGGGCGCACCGAAGACGGCCGCACGGCGGTGAAGTCGCCGTCCGGCACACTCTCGACGGCCGAAGCGATCAGTGTGCTCACCGGCGGCCTCGCGCTGGCGGCGCACTTCGGCGACGGTGTGCTGCGCCCGCACGACGTCGCGGCCGGCATCCACGGCGCGGTGGTCAAGGACCCGGTCGCCGACCGCGCGATCTGGATCGAATACCTCGAGACGGTCGTGCGCGAACGCGACGGCTGGGCCGACTTCTACCGGGCGGGCCAGGAGATTTCGTGACGACACACCTGCTCGGCATCCGCCACCACGGCCCGGGTTCGGCCCGCGCCGTGGCGACGCGGCTGGCCGAGCTCGAACCGGACGTCGTGCTGATCGAGGGACCACCCGAGGCCGACGCCCTGGTCGAGCTGACCGAAGACCCGGCGATGGCGCCGCCGGTCGCGCTGCTGGCGTACGCGACCGACGACGTCTCGCGGGCCGCGTTCTGGCCGTTCGCCGTCTTCAGCCCCGAGTGGCAGGCACTCGCCTACGCGCGGGAAGCCGGGATCCCGGTGCGGTTCTGCGACCTCCCGGCCGCCAACACCTTCGCCGCGGGGCCGGACGAGCACGCCGGGCCGCCGGTCGACCCGCTGGCGCTGCTGGCCTCGGCCGGCGGTTACGACGACCCGGAACGCTGGTGGGACGACGTCGTCGAGTCCCGGCGGGACAGCGAGAACCCGTTCGACGTGATCGCGGACGCGATGACCGCGGTCCGCGAGGGCGAAAAACCACCGCAGGGCAACGAAGCGCGCCGTGAGGCCTACATGCGTTCGGTGCTGCGCCGCACGCGCAAGGACGGCTTCGAGAACATCGCCGTCGTCTGCGGCGCGTGGCACGTGCCGGCGCTGGCCGACCCGCTGCCGCCCGCGTCGCACGACCAGGCCGTCCTCAAAGGACTGCCGAAGCGGAAGGTCGCGTGCACCTGGGTGCCGTGGACCCACGGCCGGCTCGCCACGACCAGCGGCTACGGCGCCGGGGTGCGGTCGCCGGGCTGGTACCACCACCTCTTCACCACGGCCGAGGACGTCACCGCGCGCTGGCTCGCCGGCGTCGCCGCGGTGTTACGCGAAGAAGACCTGCCGGTGTCGACCGCGCACGTGATCGAGGCGGTCCGGCTGGCCGAGACGCTCGGCACGCTGCGCGGGCGGTCGTCGGCCGGGCTCGCCGAGGTCACCGAAGCCACCCGCGCCGTGCTGTGCGGCGGGGACGAGGTGCAGGTCGAGCTGGTCACGCGGCGGCTCGTGGTCGGGGAACGGCTCGGCGAGGTGCCCGAGCGGGTGCCGCAGCCGCCGCTGGCCGCGGACCTGACCGCGACGGCGAAACGCCTGCGGCTCAAGAAGGACCCCGTCGTCAAGGAGCTCGACCTCGACCTGCGCACACCCGGCGGGCTCGACCGCTCGAAGCTGCTGCACCGGCTGCGGATCCTCGGCATCGAGTGGGGCAGCCGGGAGGCGTCGGCCCGGCGGAACCGCGGCACGTTCCGGGAGACCTGGGCGCTGAGCTGGGAGCCGTCGTTCGAGGTCGATCTGGTTGCGGCCGCCGTCCACGGCACGACCGTGCCTTCGGCCGCCACCGCGGCGGTCCGCGGCACCGTCGAAGGCGCCCCGCCGCTGGACGAGGTCACCACGGCCGTCGAGAACTGCCTGCTCGCCGACCTGCCGGAGGCGCTGCCCGACGCGCTGGCGGCGCTCGACGCGCGGGCCGCCGCGGACGCGGACGTCGCGCGGCTGATGGCCGCCCTGCCCGCGCTGTCCCGGGCGACCCGCTACGGCGACGTGCGCGGCACCGACACCGGCTCGCTGCGTGCGGTCGCCCACCGCATGCTCGACCGGATCTGCGCCGGGCTGCCACCGGCGGCCCACGGGATCGACGACGACGCCGCGGCCCGGCTGGCCAAGCTGGTCGACGGGGTGCACGACGCGACGTCGCTGCTGGGTGAAGAGGCGAAAGGCCGCTGGCTCGACGCGCTGGTGCGGCTGGCGGAACGGCCGTCACTGCCCCCGCTGCTGGCCGGCCGGCTCACCCGGATCCTGCACGACGCCGGGCTGCTCGACGCGCTCGACATCGAGCTGCGGCTGGGCCGGGCGCTCACGCCGGGTATCGCGCCGTCGGCGGGCGCGGCCTACGTCGAGGGGTTCTTCGACGGCGGCGCGCTGCTGCTGGTGCACGACGAAGGCCTGCTGCAGGTGATCGACGCCTGGCTCGCGGCGATCCCCGACGACGTCTTCACCGAGGTGCTTCCGTTGCTGCGCCGCACGTTCGGCGCGTTCAGCGGACCCGAGAAGCGGGCCATCGGCCGGCGCGCGGCCGGGCTGAAGGGCACTGCGCGGGTCGTGCCGGTGGCCGACGAACTGGACGAGGAGCGGGCCGAGCGCGTGCTGCCCGTGCTCGCGACACTGCTGGGGGTGGGGGTTTGAGCACGGACACCGATCGGGTGCGGCGCTGGCGGCTCGTGCTGGGCGGCGAAGGCGCGGGCCCGGGTTCGGGCCTGGCCGAGGCCCAGCTGTCCGAAGAGGACAGCGGGGTCGACGCGGTGCTGGCCGCCCTCTACGACAAGCCGGACGAGGAAGCCGCGGGCGGGCCGCGGAGCGCGAACCTGGGCGCGTCGGCGCCGCGGGTCGCGCGCTGGCTCGGCGACATCCGGCGGTACTTCCCCAGCACCGTCGTGCAGGTGATGCAGCGGGACGCGGTCGACCGGCTGGGGCTCACGCGGATGCTGCTGGAGAAGGAGCTGCTCTCGGCCGTGGAGCCGGACGTCCATCTGGTCGGCACCCTGCTCTCGCTGAACGGCGTGCTGCCCGAAGAGACGAAGGAGACCGCGCGCGAGGTCGTCCGCAAGGTCGTCCAGGAGCTCGAGGAACGGCTCGCCGAGCGCACCCGCTCGGCGATCACGGGCGCGCTGGACAAGGCGTCGCGCACGCACCGGCCGCGGCCGGGCGACGTCGACTGGGCGCGCACGATCCACGCGAACCTCAAGCACTACTCCCCCGAGCTGCACACGATCGTGCCCGAGCGGCTGATCGGGTTCGGCAGGCGCCGGCAGGCGGTCCAGCGTGACGTCATCCTCGCCGTCGACCAGTCGGGCTCGATGGCGGAGTCGGTGGTGTACTCCGGGCTGTTCGGCGCGGTGCTGGCCTCGATGCGGTCGTTGAAGACCAGCTTCGTGGCGTTCGACACCGAGATCGCGGACCTCACCGAGCACCTCGCCGACCCGGTCGACGTCCTGTTCGGCACCCAGCTGGGCGGCGGCACGGACATCAACCGGGCGATCGCCTACTGCCAGGGCCTGGTGGCGAAGCCCGAGCGCACGCTGCTGGTGCTGATCAGCGACCTCTACGAAGGCGGCGACGAAGACGAGCTCCTGCATCGGATCGGCGAACTGACCAGCGCGGGCGTCCAGGTGGTGACGCTGCTGGCCCTGTCCGACTCGGGCGCGCCGTCCTACGACCACGAGACGGCGGCGTCCCTGGCGGAGCTGGGCGTCCCGGCGTTCGCGTGCACCCCGGACCAGTTCCCGGAGCTGATGGCCGCCGCCGTCCGCGGCGACGACCTCCAGGGCTGGGTTGCCCGCGAGACCAGCTGAGTTGTGGATTAAAACCGACCCTCGGATGGTTCACACGGATGCGGGACGCACTCGGGGCCCGCACCGCCGACCAGGAAGGGACGGCTCGCCATGAAGGTCCGCAGTTCGCTTCGTTCGCTCGCCCGTCAGCCGGGCGCCCAGGTGATCCGCCGCGGCACGCGTGTGTTCGTGATCAACAAGGACAACCCGCGCGCCAAGGGCCGCCAGGGCTGACCCCTCGACGACGGCCGGGGGGGGGGGGGGGGGGGGGGGGGGGGGGGGGGGGGGGGGGGGGGGGGGGGGGGGGGGGAGGGGGGGGGGGGGGGGGATAGGGCACGAGGGGAGG
>NZ_JBVJNO010000019.1:40858-47938 GCF_055583645.1 Amycolatopsis sp. NPDC104587 | reverse complement strand
CAACACACCCCCCCCCCCCCACCCCCCCCCCCCCCCCCTCCCCGCCCCCCCCCCCCCCCCCCCCCCCCCCCCCCCCCCCCCCCCCCCCGGCCGTTTTGCGTGGTCAGCGGGCGGCCCCGGCCGATCACCGAGCCGCTTCGACCGGCGCGCGGCCGAACCGCATCACCCCGTCGTCGAGGCGGTTGAGGCGCATGTCCGCGAGGTCGAGCAGGTAGTTCTGCCGCATCATCCACGGCCGCCGGCCGCCCTGCTTCGGGAGGCCTGCCTCCGCGCGCTTGATGTAGCCCGACTGCAGGTCCACGATCGGGCGGGGCCGGCCCGCCGACCCCGCCGAGACCGGGTCCGGGACGCAGTAGGCGAACCCGCGCCGGTCCAGGTGCTCCAGCAGGCGGCAGACGTACTGCGACGTCAGGTCCGCGCGCAGCGTCCACGAGTTGTTCGTGTACCCGACGCACCAGGCCAGGTTCGGGATGCCGCCGAACATCATGCCCTTGTACGCCCGCTGCTCTCCCGGCTCGATCTCGCGGCCGTCGACGCTCAGCGCTATCCCGCCGAACGCCACCAGCTTCAGCCCGGTCGCCGTCACGATGACGTCCGCGGGCAGCGTCCGCCCCGACTCCAGCTCGACTCCCGACGCCGTGAACCGCGCCACCCGGTCGGTCACGATGTCGGCTTTGCCCGAGCGCAGCGCCCGGAACAGGTCCGCGTCCGGCACCAGGCACAGCCGCTGGTCCCACGGGTCGTAGTCGGGCACGAAGTGCGGGTCGACCGGGATGGACGCCGGCAGCTGCGCCGCCACGCGCTTGCGCAGCACCTGCGCCGCCCGGTCCGGCAGCCGGCGCAGCAGCTGGAAGAAGAACGTGCCCAGCACGACGTTCTTGCCGCGCACCACCCGGTGTGCGAGCTTCTCCGGCAGCAGCGCGCGGATCCGGTCGGCGAGCGCGTCACTCCCCGGCCGCGCCACGATGTAGGACGGCGACCGCTGCAGCATCGTCACCCGCGCGGCCTGCCCGGCCATCGCCGGGACCAGCGTCACCGCCGTCGCGCCGCTGCCGATCACCACGACCTGCTTGCCCGCGTAGTCCAGCCAAGCGGGCCAGTGCTGCGGGTGCACGATCTCGCCGGCGAACTCCGCCCGGCCCGGGAAATCGACGACGTGGCCGCTCTCGTACGAGTAGTAACCACTGCACAGGTACAGGAACCGGCACGTGAACGTGGCTCCGTGCGCCGTCGAGACCGTCCAAAGCGCGTCCGAAGACGACCACGAAGCCCGCACGACCCGGTGGCCGAACCGGATGTGCTCCTCGACGCCGTACGCGGCGGCCGTCTCTCGGACGTAGGCGAGGATCGACGGGCCGTCGGCGATCGCCTTCGCGTCCTTCCACGGCCGGAACGGGTAGCCGAGGGTGAACATGTCCGAATCGGACCGGATGCCCGGATAGCGGAACAGGTCCCAGGTGCCGCCGATCGTGTCGCGCGCCTCGAGGATGGTGTAGGTCCGGCCCCGCAACCGGCAGGCCGCGCCGACGCCGGACAGGCCGGCGCCCACGATGAGGACGTCCACGTGCTCGGCGCTGGTCATGCCCGCCAGCGTAACCGAGGTGGGGACCCCGCCGGACCGGGTCGGGGCACCGGTCCGGCGAGAAGGTTCATCACTACAGCGGGAAGACCTTCGTCGCGCCGAAGCTGCCCTTCAGCGGCACCACGACGGACTTGCCGCGGACCGTCACCGTCACGCTGTCCTGCGTCTGCGTCGGGTCCGACACGGCGAGCTGCCGGCCCCAGCCGCACCGCCCGATCGCGACCGACGCGGGCCCGGAGACCCGCACATCGCCGAGCGAACCGGCCGCGAAGAAGTTCGCCAGCAGGGTGTCGCCGGTCTGGACGGCCTGGACCGTCGCGGTGTTGGCCCGCACCTGCCACGCCCACGACGCGCCGACCGTGCCGAGGACCGACGCCCCCGGCAGCACCGCGTACGCGTACTTCGCGTTCGCCGGCTTCACGCCGTGCTGCAGCACCAGCTTCTGGTACCGGCGGGTGTTCGGTGTGGTGGTGCCCTTGGTGTTGGCGCCGGTGTCGATGTCGCGCCACGCGCCGGTGCGGTCCTCGCGCAGGGCGGTCACCTCACCGTCGTCGAGGAGCACGTAGCCGCCGACGTTCTCCAGGTGCACCCACCGCGGCCGGCGCAGGGTGCTCGGCTTGCCGAGATCGGTGGCCACCCGGCGGAAGTCCGCCGTCAGCGCGCCCTTGCCGCCTTCGCCGAGGTTGCGGTTCTCGATCGTGGTGCGCACCGCGTGGTCCGAGGTGGACGTGATCCCGGCGCCGAGGCAGACGATCCCGTCCGGGGTGAAGAACCACGACTTCTTCGCGACGAGCGAGCCGTCCCAGGACTTGAAGTCGAACGCGTACGCGCCGTGCTTGTCGTCCCAGCGAACGCCACCCGTGTGGGTGTTCGGGCCGACCGGGACGTTGCCGAACGCCGGGTCCGTCGGGCCGTCGTTCTCGGTGGTGCCCGGCAGCAGCAGCGGGTCGACCGTCGGCCAGTACGCGTCGGTGTAGTGGCCCTTCGCGCCCGGCACGAACGTGTAGAGCACGCCGTCGCCGACGTGATAGCCCTTGAGGTTCTGGCCGTTGATGGACTCGTAGCGCGAAATCCGCGTCGAGCTGACCCCGAGCGACGCCGTCCAGTCCTCGGTGGTGTGGACGAGGCGGTCCTGCTGGCCGAAGATCCGGTGCGTCGCCGTGGTGCGGGCCGGGCGCGTGTGCGAGGCCAGCATGTCCTGCGCGAACTCGATGCCCGGGGTGGCGACCAGGTCCGGACCGGGCGCGAACCGCTCGGGGTCCGGGATCTTGAGGAACGGCGCGTACGTGCCCTCGGTGATCCACTTCGCCGCGAGCGCGTTGAGGTCGGTCTTCGTCTTGCCCGAAGCCGTGCGGGCCAGCACCAGCGTGGCGACCGTGAGCTGGTGGCCGATGTCGTGCGCGGTCTCGCCCTGGCGGGACAGCATCCGTCCGCGCACCGGCTCCAGGAGCGCGCCCGCGTAGACGAACGGCGCGAAGCTGTCCGCCACCAGTGCGTAGATCTTGTCCTTCAACGGCTGCGGCAGCGCGAACTCGGTGCCCTGCGTGACGTGGATGGCCCCGGCGAGCGCGGTGAGCAGCACGATCCCGTAGTGCCCGGGGTACGGGATGGTGTCGTGCTGGATGAAGGAGCCGTCGACGTGGAAGCCGTCGCCGGCCGCGCGGTCGAGCTTCGCGACGACGCTGGCCGCGCCTCCGCCCGCAACGTCGGTCAGCGCGTCGATGCCGGTCCTGATCCACGCCGTGTCGCCGATCAGCGCGCCGGCGACGATCGAGATCAGGCCCTTGTCGGCGCGGTTGGCGCCGGTCTCGACGAGTGACGTGTTGTTCGCGCGGACGTTCGGGTTGCCGACGAACCGCTTGATCGGGCTGACGTAGCGGGCCAGCTCGTCGGCGGTCAGCTGGTCGGCGACCACCGAAAGCGTGTGCAGCACGTAGTACGGCACGCCGATTTCGTAGGTGTACCAGTTGCCGATCTCGCCGACGTTCGGGTTGTACTGGCTTTGGTGGATCAGCTCCAGCGCGGCCTTGATCCGGTCGAGCACGGCCGGGTCACCGGACAGCGCGCCGCCCGGGGTGCCCCAGTCGACGGCGATGGCGCGCAGCCGCGCGTACATCGACGTCGTGTAGTCGCTGCCGGGACCGAGCGGCAGGTCCGTCCACAGTGGAGCGCCACCGCCGGCGACGGACAGGCTCGCGTTGTAGGCCTTCGCGACGCGGCCGAGGTTGGCCAGTGCCGCGGTGCGTTCCGGCGACGGCCGGTTGATGCCGGCCTGCAGCTGCCGGTACGCGGCGACGATCGGCGCGGTCGCGGCGGGCGCCCCGTTCGCGGTGGGCGCCGCGAAGGGGGCCGCCGAAGCGAACGCGGGACGGGTGAGGAACACGGTGGAAGCGGCTGCCAGGGCGCCGCCGCGCAGGGCGTTTCTCCGGTTCACGGGCATGGTCATGCCTCCCAGTCAGGGGAACGGGATTCGGTTGTGCGGCGGCGGATTCAGTTGTCGGCGCCGAAAACTGTCGGTGCCGGGCGATAGGCTGGAAACGGGGGGCGCCCCCGCGGGATCGGGGGTGCCGGTCAGGGGTTTCGGTTCAGCGGCACCGGAAACTGTCGGTGCCGGGCGGTAAAGTGGAAACCGGGGGGCGCCCCCGCGGCGTCAGCGGTTCAGCGGGAGCCGTCGGTGCGGCGGGGCAGCTGCCAGGGGTTGGCCTCCTGCAGGGGTTCGGGCAGCAGCGCGTCGGGGAAGCCCTGCCAGGCGACCGGCCGCAGGAACCGCTCGATCGCGGCGGTGCCGACGGACGTCGTGGTCGGGGCGGTCGTGGCCGGGTACGGGCCGCCGTGTTCCTGGGCCCAGCTCACCGTCACACCGGTGGGCCAGTCGTTCCACAGCAGCCGGCCGGCGACGCGGGTCAGCGCCGGCAGCACCGGCCGGATCCAGTCCGCGTCGGACTCCTCGCCGTGGATCGTGGCGGTGAGCCCGGGCTCGACGACGTCGAGCAGGCGCAGCAGCTCGGCCTGGTCGGCGTAGGTGACGATCAGCGACGCCGGGCCGAAGCACTCCTCGTGCACGGCCTCGCCGCCTTCGAGGAACTGCTTGCCGGAGGTGGCCAGCAGCGTCGGGGTGAACGCCGGGGCCTCCGACGGTGACGCGGACACCACCTCGACACCGGGCACCTTCCGCAGCTTCTCCAGCTGCGCGGCGTACCCGCCGGCGATGCGGTCGTTGAGCATCGGCTGGGCCGCGGCGCCGTCGAGCGCCTCCTTCAGCGTGTCGGTCAGGCCGTGGTCCTCGGGCAGGAACAGCAGGCCCGGCTTGGTGCAGAACTGGCCGGCGCCCAGCGTGAACGACCCGGCGTACCCCTTCGCGACGGCTTCCCCGCGCGCGGCGATCGCAGCCTCGGTGACCACGACCGGGTTGACACTGCCGAGCTCGCCGTAGAACGGGATGGGCCGCGGCCGCGCGTTCGCGATGTCGAACAGCGCGCGCCCGCCGGGGATCGAGCCGGTGAACGACGCCGCCGCGATCCGCGGGTCCTTCAGCGCGGTGACGCCTTCTTCCTGGCCGAAGATGACGGTGAACAGCGCGGCCGGGGCGCCCGCCTTGATCAGCGCCTCCCGCACGATCGAGCCGGTCTGCGCGGAGAGCTCCGGGTGACCGGGGTGGGCTTTGAGGACGACCGGGCAGCCCGCGGCGAGCGCGGACGCCGTGTCCCCGCCGGCGACGCTGAACGCGAACGGGAAGTTGCTGGCGGCGAACACCAGCACCGGGCCGATCGCGGTTTTCACCCGGCGGATGTCCGGGCGCGGGCCCATCGGCCACTGCGCGTCGGCGTGGTCGACGGTGGCGCCGAGGTACTCGCCGTCGGTGAGCACCTCGGCGAACAGCCGCAGCTGGAACGTCGTGCGCTTCAGCTCGCCGGACAGCCGCGGGGACGCCGGCAGGTGGGTCTCGGCGTGGGCCAGCGGGACGAGCTCGTCCGCGGCGGCGTCGAGGGCGTCGGCGACGGCCGTCAGCCAGCCCGCGCGCTCGGCCGGGGTCGCTTCGGCGGCGGGACGGGCCGCTTCGGCGGCTCCCGCCAGGATCTTCTCGAGCGTGGCGGCGTCGGTGGCCTGGCTCATAGGGGGTACAGCTCCTCAGTTTTCGTGGGCGGTGGCGGTGGCCGTGCCCAGGTCGCCCCAGCGACCCGGACCGGCCAGGCCGAGGTGGTACAGGTGCAGCTCCGCGGCGCCCGCCTTGGCCAGCTCGCCCACGTACCCGGCGATGTCCGGCACCGGCGCGGCGGCGACCGCGGTGATGTAGCTGCCGATCGCGACCCGCTCGGGCAGGGCCTCCCGGGCCGCCGCGACGGCTTCGGCACCCGTCGCGGGCGCCCAGCCGAACAATACGACCGCGTCGGCGTCGTCCGCGGCGGACGGCGTCAGCCCGGGCAGCGCGCCGGTGACCCAGGGGTCGAGCGCGCCGTGCAGCACGACCCGGGTGCCCGCCGGCAGCGTCGCCAGCACGGCGGCCCGCAGCGCGTCGGTGGCCTTCTGTCTTGTGAACAGAAGGTGCTGAGTCAACGATGGCGGCAACCGATCGGCCGTGACACCGAGGTCGCCGGTCGCCACCAGCCGCCGGACCTCCTCGACCAGCTGGGCCCGCACGGTGTCCGCGTCGAGGTCCCACGAAGCGGCGCAGGCGTCACAGCAGCAGATCGACAGCAGCCGGGCCACCGCGGGCGCCCAGACGCCGTCGGTTTTCTCGTGCTGGTGCTGGTGCACCGCGCCGAGCGGCCCGCACGCCTCGAGGATCACCGACGACAGCTCCAGCCCGGCGACAGCTTCCGCGGTCAGCGTCGCGGCGTACTCGCGCACCGCGGGCTGCGACGGACAGAGCGCCCAGGGGTAGCTCTCGCCGAAGCAGTTCCGCACCGTGACGACCGGGTGCTCGTAGCCGAGCTGTGAGTTGTGCGTCAGGACGATCCACGCGGCCGCCGGGATCCCGGCTTCGTTGAGCAGCCGGACGGCGTCGGAACCGCTGTCCTGGGCAGCTACCCAGTCCGGCGTGGACGGCCGCAAACGTTTGCCTTCCCAGGCTTCCGCGCGCACCGGCCGGTAGAACGCCGCGTGCCTCGCGACGACGGCCGTCTGCGAAGCCGACCACGGCGTCGCGGCGCGGGCGCTGTGGTACGACAGCGCGACGGCCACTTCGTCGACACCGAGGTCGCGGGCCCGCGCGGCGAACCCGGCCTCCAGGACGTCCCAGGGGTAGGCGTATCCCGTCACCTTCACCGGGTCACCACCTCGCCGTGTTCGGCTCGAAGCCGGGTACGTACTTGCGCATGTAGGTCACGTCGTCCCGTTTGGTCAGTCCACATCGGACGTAGTTCTCATGCAGGCGGGCCAGCGCGTCCTCGTCGACCGTGACCCCGAGCCCCGGGGCCGCCGGCACCGGGGGGGGGGGGGGGGGGGGGGGGGGGGGGGGGGGGGGGGGGGGGGGGGGGGGGTGGCGGGGGGGGTGGGTG
>NZ_JBVJNO010000019.1:0-40848 GCF_055583645.1 Amycolatopsis sp. NPDC104587 | reverse complement strand
CCTCCGTCTTCTGCTCGCGACACTATTTTCCCCACCCCCCCCCCCCCCCTCCCCCCACCCCCCCCCCCCCCCCCCCCCCCCCCCCACCCCACCCCCCCCCCCCACCCCCCCCCCCCCCCCCCCCACCCCCCCCCCCCCCCCCCGGAACTCCAGCACGCCGGGTTCGATGACGTCTTCGACCTTCCACGGCCAGTGCGTGTCGCAGGCGTAGGTCAGGTGCGGGGTCGCCGCGGCGACCTGCACCATCGCGGCCAGGCTGATCCCGAGGTGGCTGTTGGAGTGCATCGACAGGCCGACCCCGAAGCTCTCGCACGTCGTCGAGAGCGACTGCGTCGCGCGCAGGCCACCCCAGAAGTGGTGGTCCGAGAGCAGCACGCCGATCGCGCGCGCCCGGAAGCCCGGCTCGACGTCACCGAAGTTCACCACGCACATGTTGGTGGCCAGCGGCATCGAAGCTTCGGACGCCACCTGCGCCATGCCTTCGATGCCCGGTGTCGGGTCTTCGAGGTACTCGAGGACGCCGTCCAGTTCGGCCGCGACCCGGTGACTGGTTTCGACCGTCCACGCGGCGTTCGGGTCGATCCGCAGCGGGTGGCCCGGGAACGCCTCGGCCAGCGCGCGGATCCCGTCGACCTCCTGGCCGGGCTCGAAGACGCCGCCCTTGAGCTTGATCGAGCGGAAGCCGTACTCGTCGATCATCCGCTTCGCCGAACCCACCAGGGTTTCCGGTGTGGTGATCTCGCCCCACGAGTCCTCGCGGCCGTCGACGTGCTTGCCGTACTTGTAGAACAGGTACGCGGAGAACTCGACGGCGTCACGGGCCTTGCCCCCGAGCAGGTCGGTGACCGACCGGCCCAGGTAGTGGCCCTGCGCGTCCAGGCAGGCGACCTCGAACAGCGAGTACACGCTCGCGATGGTCTTGCGGATGGAGAACCCGCCGATCAGCCCGTGCGCGTCGGTCAGCACGGTGCCCGACAGCGCCTCGGCGACCAGCCGCTGCAGGCCGGGCAGGTCGAAGACGTCGTGCCCCCGCAGCTGCGGCAGCACCTTGCGGACCTCGCCGAGAAACGCTTCGTCCCCATAGGACTCCCCGAGCCCGACGACCCCGTCCTCGCACCGGACCTGCACGACGCTGCGCAGCGCGAACGGCTCGTGCACGCCCATGACGTTGAGCAGCGGCGGGTCGGCGAACGCGACCGGGGTCAGCACCACATCGAGGATCTTCATCAGCCGAGCGCCTTCAGCGTGACGAAGCCGTCCTCCACGATCTTCTCCAGCCGGTGGACCTGCTCCGGCGTCGGCTCGACCAGCGGCGGCCGGACCGGGCCGACCTTGTCACCACGCAGCCGGGCGGCGGCCTTGACCAGCGAGACGGCGAAGCCCGGTGTCTCGTCCCGCAACGCCACCAGCGGCAGGTAGAAGCCGGTCAGCAGGGCGTCCATGACGCGGGTGTCGCCCTCGCTGAGCGCGCGGTGGAAGCGGTGCGCGATCTCCGGCGCGAAGCAGTGCACGGCCGAGGAATACCGCGAGACGCCGATCGAGGCGTACGCCTTGGCGGAGACCTCCGCGGTCGGCAAGCCGTTGAAGAACAGGAAGTTCCGCGACCGCTCGGTGTCCAGCGCGCGGATCGTGGTGACGATCCGGGTCATCACCTCGACGTCGCCGTACCCGTCCTTGAGTCCCACGACCGAAGGAATGTCGAGCAGCGACGCCGCGGCCGGCGCGCCGAAGACGCCGGTGCCGCGGTGGTAGACGATCACCGGCACGCTCGTGTCGCCGACGGCGTAGCGGACGAAGTCGACCAGTCCCGCCTGCGGCCCGGAAACGAGGTACGGCGGCAGCAGCAGGACACCGTCGGCGCCACCGGCTTCGGCCGCCGCGACCCCGGCCCGCGCCGAAGCGGCGCCACCGCCGGCGCCCACCCAGACCGGCACCCGGCCCGCGGCCACCTCACGGGACTTGGCGAGCACCGCGGCGTGCTCGTCGGGCGAGAGCGAGCTGAACTCGCCGGTGCCGCACGCGACGAACAGCGCACCGGCGCCCGCCGCGATGTGGCTCTCCACGTTCTCCGCGAGCGCGTCGAGGTTGACCTCGAGGTCCTCGGTGAACGGGGTGAGGGGGAACGCCAGCAGGCCGTCCAGCTCGATCTCGGTCTGTGCCATCAGTTTTCTGCTCTCTCGTCCTTGTTCGGTTCGGCCGGGTGTGGCCTCGGTCAGGCGGGCACGGTCGTGCCTTCCTTCATCCTGTCGACGTCGTCGTCGGTGTTCACGGTGTCGACGATCTCATCGGCGACCGCGCTGCGCTCGGGCGCGATCAGGCCGAGGCCGGTGAAGAGGGCCAGCGAGACCAGGATCGGCGTTGCGATGAGCACCGTCTGGTTCGCGTTGAAGACGTAGTAGCAGAGGCCGTAGGCGATCAGCCCGCCCGCCCAGGACACCAGCGCCGCGCGCGGGCCGCACTTGCGGAACCACGGCAGCATGCCCAGCAGCAGCGGGATCGAGATCGGGCCCATCAGCGCGGCGACCCAGTTGACGACGATCTGCAGCACGCCACCGAGGTTCTGCGCCTGCGTCGCCACGAGCATGGTCAGCGCGACGAACACGACCGTGGTGATCCGGGCCGCCTTCAGGCCCTGGACGTCGGTCCACTGCCGGGTGCGGCGGACCATCGCCGGGATCATGTCGCGGGTGATCACCGCGGAGATCGCGTTGGCGTCGGAAGAGACCATCGCCATCGTGTGCGAGAAGATCCCGGCCAGCACCAGGCCGACCAGGCCCGGCGGCAGGAACGTCGTGGTCATGATCGCGTAGGACTGCGTCGGGTCCTTGATGCCGGGGATGAGCAGCGGCGCGGCGAACATCGGGAACATCAGCACCAGCGGCCACAAAAGGTACAGCGCCGACGAAAGCCGCGCGCCGCGCCGGGCTTCGTGGGTGTTCGGCGCCGCCATGTAGCGCTGCGCCAGGTTCCACATGCCTCCGTTGTACTCCAGCGTCTTCACGAGCACGTAAACGAGCAAGAAGATGGTGGTGTACTTGGACGTCACCGGGTCGATGTGGTTCTCGGGCAGCTTGTCCCACATCGTCCAGAGCGCGGAGATCCCGCCCAGCTTGCCGAGCACGACGACGATCATCACGATCGCGGCGATGCCCTGGATGACGAACTGGCCGAAGTCGGTGAGCGCGTCGGCCCAGAGCCCGCCGATGGTGCAGTAGACGAGGGTGACCGCGCCGGTGATCAGGATGCCGAGGTTGTAGTCCAGGCCGGCGAACACGTGCAGCAGCGTCGCGACGGCGAACCACTTGGCCGCGATGTCGAAGATCTTCAGCATGCTGCCGCTCCAGGCGAGCGCTTGCTGCGTCGGTACGTTGTACCGCTTGGCCAGGTATTCCAGCGGGGAGGCGACACCGAGCTTCGAGCGCAACCGGTTCCAGCGGGCGGCGAACAGCCAGCTGCCGATCCCCACGCCGATGCCGATGCTCGCGAAGCCCCAGAAGTACACGGTGACGCCGCTGGTGTACGCGACGCCCGCGTACGCGACGAACAGCACGGCGCTGTAGCCGGACATGTGGTGCGAGATGCCGGCCAGCCACCACGGCATCTTGCCGCCGGCCGTGAAGAAGTCCTTCACGTCGCTGACCCGTTTGTGCGACCACCAGCCGATCACGATCATCAGCGCGAAGTACGCGCAGACCATCGCCCAGTCGAGTGCGTGCACCGCAGGCTCCTTTCCGCGTCCACAGTGATGCGGTCTCGAACGAGATGTTCACATCCATGAACGGAGTCTGTTATAGTGATTATGTTCATCCATAAGAACGTTGTTCGGGACGCTAATATGGCCGGAGTCACAAGTCAACGGCCGGACGGAGGCCAGCAAATGCCGCAAAAGGTGGACAATCCGGCGGTGGCCGACGGCGCTCCCGCCGAGTCCTCGGGAGTGAAGTCGGCGCGCCGCGCGGTCGACCTCATCGAGACCTTCGCGGCGAACGACGTCTGGTTGTCCCTCTCCGATCTCCACGCGCGCACGGGGTTCCCCCGGTCGTCCCTGCACGGCCTGCTGCGGACGCTGCTGGAGGCCGGCTGGCTGGAGGCGGACGCCAACACCGCCCGCTACCGCCTCGGCGTCCGCGCGCTGATCTGCGGCACGGCCTACCTGGACCGCGACGCCGTCGTCCCGTTCGCCACCGAGGCCCTGGAGCGGATCCGGGAGAAGACCGGCTTCACCGCGCACTTCGCGCGCCGCAACGGCACCGAGGTCGTCTACCTGGAGACGCGCGAGTCGCAGCGGTCCACGCACCTCGTCTCCCGCGTCGGGCGCACGCTGCCCACGCACGCGACGGCGCTGGGCAAGGCGCTGCTGGCCGAGCTGACCCAGGACGAGATCGACACGCTGATGCCGGCGTCGCTGACCGCGCTGACCCCGAACACGATCACCACGCTCGAAGCCCTGCACGCCGAGTGCGCCGCGACCCGCGAACGCGGGTACGCCGCCGAGGTCGAGGAGGGCACGCTGGGCGTGCGCTGCGTCGCCGCGGTGATCCCCTACCGGATCCCGGGCACCGACGCGATCAGCTGCTCGATGCCGATCTCCCAGGTGACCGACGCCGACGCCCAGCGCGTCGGCGAGCTGCTCGCCGAAACCACCACCGAGCTCGGGCAGCAGCTGCGCCGCGCCGGTATTCGCTGACCGCCGCCCTTACCGAGAGGAAACCCATGACGGACCAGCGTGTGCTCATCACCGGGTCGGCGGGTGTCGTCGGCACCCTGATGCGGCCCCGCTTGAAGCGCGACGGCCGCGTGCTGCGCCTGCTCGACCTCGCGCCGCAGACGGCGTCGGACGCGTCCGAAGAGGTCGTGACGGCGTCGGTCACCGACGCGGCGGCGATGGCCGAGGCGTGCGAAGGCGTCGACGCGCTGATCCACCTGGGCGGGCACAGCCGCGAGAACTCGTGGGAAGCCACCCTCGACGTCAACATCAACGGGACCCAGACGGTCCTGGAGGCGGCGCGGACGGCGGGGGTTTCCCGGGTGATCCTGGCGTCGAGCAACCACGCGGTCGGTTTCCGCCGTAACGACTCGGACCTCCCGGCGGACTCGTCGCCGCGCCCGGACACGTACTACGGCGTTTCGAAGGCGGCGATCGAGGCGCTCGGCAGCCTGTACCACTCGCGGTTCGGCATGGACGTCATCGTGATCCGCATCGGCTCGTGCTTCGAGACACCGCTGCCACTGGGCCCCCGCGGCCTGACGACGTGGCTCTCCCCCGACGACGGCGCCCGGCTGTTCGAGGCGTGCCTGTCGGCGCCGTCGCCGGGCTACCGGCTGATCTGGGGCGTCTCCGACAACACGCGCCGGATCTACTCCCTGGAGGAGGCCGAAGCGCTGGGCTACAAGTCGCACGACGACGCGGAGGTGTACGCGGAGCAGCTGGCCTCGAAGCCGGCCCCGACGGGCATCGCGGCCGAGTACGTCGGTGGCCCGTTCTGCACCGCTCCGCTCGGTGTGTTCAACCCGCTCTGAGCCGTGGCTGTCGTGAGCTGGCTTTCGCCCTGGTGCGCGGCGCAGCTGGGCAGCACTCCGGTCGAGGTGCTCTTCGAACGGCGGTCCCTCTCGTCGGTGTGGGGTCTGCGCCTGGCCGACGACCGGGAGGTCGTGGTGAAGGCCCGTGAAGACGACGGCCGCGCGGAATCCTGCGTCGCCGCGCAGGCCCGGCTGGCCGAGCGCGGGTTCCCGTGCGCACGGCCGGTGACACCGGTGACCGTCGTCGGCGCGCTGGCCGTGCACGCCGAGGAGTCCCGGCCCGGCGGGGAGCTGCTGCTCGGCGACGCCCCGGACGTCGCTGAGCGCTACGCGGCGGTGTTCGCCCGGCTGATGGCGGAGCTGACCGGCGTCGACGTTCCGCCGCCGGTGCCGAACCCGCGCTGGGCCCGGTGGGACCACGCGGATCCGGGCCGGTGGCCGTCGATCGGGTTCCTCGACGAAAAAGACCAGAGCGCCGTGCCCGCCGTGGTGGTCGAGACGGCGGCGCGGGCCCGGAAACGGTTGCTGGCCACCAGCTTGCCGTGCGTGCTCGGCCACGCCGACTTCGAAGCGCAGAACCTCCGGTGGCGCGACGGCGAGATCTGGGCCGTGCACGACTGGGACAGCCTGGCGTGGCAACCGGAAGCCGCGCTCGCCGGCGCGGCCTCCGGCGCCTTCGTGAGCGCCTCACCGCCGACGTTGCCCTCGATCGCCGGTTCCGAGGTGTTCCTGGTGACCTACCAGGACTGTCGCGGTCGCCGGTTCACCGGCGAGGAACTGGAGATCGCGTGGGCGGCGAGCCTGTGGGCGGCGGCGCACAACGCGCGGTGGGAGGCCCTGCACGGCGATCCCCCGGTGTCCGGGAACGCGGTCCGCGCCCAGGCCGCCGAACGGCTCCGCCGCGCGGGGGCGTGATCGGCTGCCCGGCCTGCTGACGGCGGTCCACCTCAGGGAGCCGGTTCCTCCTTGAGGAAAAGACCCAACGTCGCGTAGTCGATCACCGCCTGGTGGTAGCGCGGGACATCCTGCCCGATGACAGCGCGGATGGGGTCGAACCCTCTCATCGTCAGCTTTTGGTTGGTGTGGGTCATGTCGATCGCGAATATGCCCTCGGACCGCACTGGCAGCCCTTCGAGCGTCAACCGAACGTCCCCCAGCATGTGGACGGTGGAGACCGTGTCGCTTCCCGCCCCGGCTGCGGGAGCACCGGGCTGCCCGGTGTCGGTCACGGCGATTCCTTCGGATCGGCAGTAGCCCAGCTCGACGAAGGTCTTGCTCGCCCCGGTGTCGAGCACGATGTCGATCGGCCGGTCGTCGAGGTGCCCGGCCAGCACCAGGTGTCCCACACCGGTCCGGGACATCCGGAACCGGCGGAACCCGTGCCGTGAGAGCAACTCCGCGATCTCCGATGTGTAGTCCATCCTGGACCCCTCCTGCTTGGCCGCGTCCCCGTGACGGTGATGCCGAGGCGCCGGGCTCGCCCGTTCACGCCCGGACGTACCGCGTCAGCATCGCGACCAGCTCGTCCTCCAGCCTGCCCAGTTCCACCGGCTCGTGGTCGGCCACGAGCTGGTGGATGACCAGCTCGACCGTCGTGACGATCAGCCGGGCCGCCGTCTCCGTGTCGGTGACCCGGACCTCGGGGTGCTCGTCCAGGAGCTCCCGCATGTAGGCGACCAGGTTCTTCTTGAGCCGCTCGACCTTCTCGAGGACGTCGGTCGACTTCGGGGCCTGTTCCAGCAGCACCCGCAGCAGCCGAGGCTCGTCGAGGTGGCTTTCGATCGCGCCGCGGACGAACAGGCGGAAGATCTCCTCGATCGGGCCGGGCAGCTCTTCGCGCTGGACCCGCTCGGCGATCGCGGCGCCGTCGTCGAGGTGGCGGACGAGCAGCTCGGCGAGGATCGCGTCCTTGTTCGGGAAGTACTGGTACAGCGAGCCGATGGAGATCCCGGCCCGCTCGGCGATGCGGTTGGTGGTGCCCGCGGCGTACCCCTGCTCGCCGAAAACGTGAGCAGCCGCCGTCAGGATCCGCTGCCGGGTCAGCTCGGCGCGGACCTGGCGCGGCTGTTTACGTGGCTGGATGCGGCGCGGGTCAGAGGTCACGTCGCTCCCTTCCGCGCGGCCCGAAAAGCGAGTAGCGCAAGATCTGAGTATTTGCTCATAATTATGGCATGACCAGCACAAACACGCTGAGCACTCGGTACCGGCGGGTCTCCATGGCCGAGGTCAGGAGCCGGCTGGGCGCACCCGAGGAGATGCTCGAGAACAAGAAGCTCGACCACGTCGACAAGCACGCCCGGCGCTTCATCGCGCACGCGCCGTTCCTCGCGCTGGCCACCTCAGACGCCACGGGCCGCGGGGACTGCTCCCCCCGCGGCGACTACCCCGGCTTCGTGAAGGTGCTCGACGAGCACACGCTCGCGCTGCCCGACCGGCCCGGCAACAAGATCGCCGACTCCTTCCGCAACATCGCCGAGAACGACGGCGTCGGCCTGCTGTTCCTCGTCCCCGGTGTGCGGGAAGTGCTGCGCGTCAACGGAAGCGCGTACGTCACCGACGACCCGGACGTGCTCGCCCGGATGCGGACCGAAGCCAAGGCGCCGACGCTGGCCATCATCGTCGAGGTCGCCGAGGCGTACTTCCACTGCGGCCGGGCATTGCTGCGGTCGCGGCTGTGGGATCCGGCGAGCCAGGCGCTCGCGGACGAGCTGCCGTCGGCCGGCGAGATCGTCACCGACCAGCTGGGCGTCGCGGTCGACCCGGCGGTGTTCGAGCAGCTCCTCGAAGACAGCTACCGGAAGTTGTACTGACCATGCAGAAAACGCTGCTGGACCGCATCGAGCGGGTCACCGACGACGTCGTCTCCCTCGTGCTTCGCGGTGACGAAGGGCCACTGGAAGCGTGGGAGCCGGGTGCGCACATCGATCTCGCGCTGCCGAACTGGCTGACGCGGCAGTATTCGCTGTGCGGCGACCCCGGCGACCTCTCGGCGTACCGGATCGCGGTCCGGCTCGACCCGCTGAGCCGGGGTGGGTCCGAGTACGTCCACTGGTACCTCAGCCCGGGCCGGGCGCTCGAAGTTTCCTCACCGCGCAACCACTTCCCGCTCGTGCCGGCGCCGGAGTACCTCTTCCTGGCCGGTGGCATCGGGATCACGCCGATCGTGCCGATGCTGCGGGCGGCCGTCGCCGGCGGGGCCGCCGCTTCGCTCGTCTACGTGGGACGGTCGGCTTCGAGCATGCCGTTCGCGGCGGAACTCCTTGCCACGTATGGCGACCGCGTCCGGCTGTACCCCACCGACGAACGCGGCCGGCCGGACTTCGCCGAGCTGGACCCGCACGTGGAGGTCTACTGCTGCGGCCCGGCGCCGATGCTGGCCGCCGCCGAGGCGGTGTTTCCGCGTCTGCACACCGAACGCTTCGAGCCCACGCGCCGCGTCTTCGGGCCGGACACGGCGTTCGAGGTCGAGTGCGCCCGGTCTGGGCAGACGATCCAGGTGCCGGCCGACGAGTCCCTGCTCGACGTGCTGAACCACGCGGGACGGCAGGTGCCCTCGGGCTGCCGCGAAGGCGTCTGCGGCAGCTGCGAGCTGACGGTGCTGGCCGGCGAGCCCGAGCACCGCGACGACATCGGGGCGCCGGCGGGCCGGATGTACCCGTGCGTGTCGCGGGCGACGTCGCCGCGGCTGGTGCTGGACGTCTGATGATCCCGAAGGTGCGCCGGGCGAAGACCCGGAAGATGATCACGCTCGAAGTCCGGGCGAACACCGCGCCGAGCCCGGCGTTCCGGACCGTCACGCTCGGCGGGCCCGGGCTGGCGGACTTCGAGCCGGTCGGTGACGACCAGGCCGTCCGGCTGTTCTTCCCGCGGGCCGGGCAGGACCGGCTGCGGATGCCGACCCTGGACCACGAGGGCTGGATGGCCGAGGTGCTGATGATGCCGAAGAGCCGCCGCCCGTGGGTCCGCAACTACACGGTCCGGCGAGCGCGGCCCGGGGAGATCGACATCGAGTTCGCCCTGCACGACGGCGACGCCCCGGCCGCCGACTGGGCGCGCCTGGCCCGCCCCGGCGACCCGGCCGGGATCTTCGACCTCGGCGTGAGCTACCTGCCGCCGGCCGAGGTGTCGTGGCAGCTGCTGGTCGGCGACGAGAGCGCGATGCCGGCGGTGTCGGCGATCCTGGAGCACGCGCCGGCCGACCTGGTGGCGGAGGTGTTCCTGGAGGTGCCGTCGGCGGCGGACGTCCGGTCCGGCGGCTGCGCGCCGCCGGGGGTGCGGGCGCACTGGCTGCCGCGGTCCCGGCCGGGCCGCCCGGGCGTGCTGGCGCTTTCGGCGGTCCGCGACGCCGAACTGCCGGGTGGCCGGGCCTACGCGTGGGTCGCCGGAGAGGCCGCGCTCGCCACCGGCGTCCGACGTCACCTCGTGCGCGACCGCGGCTGGCCGAAGCCGGACATCGCGTTCCTGGGTTACTGGCGCCACGGCCGCTCCTCCCCCGGCTGACCCCGACGGGCTGGGTGCGCGAGTCGTCCGTTCGGGGGGTCGGGTCGCGTACCATCGCGGGAAGCCTCGACGTCGAGGAGGCAGGCGTGGGCGAACTCGGGCTGGCCGACACCAACGGCATCCTCGCGCTGCCCTGGGTCCGCCCGGACCGGACCAGCGCCGGCCTCGGCTGGGACCGGCTCTACCTCTCCAAGCAGCGCGAACGTCCCTACCGCGCCGAGTTCGGGGCCGCGCGCAGCCACCTGCTGATCCTGCACCTCGACGGGCCGGTGACCGTCCGGCGCGGGGTCGGCACCCCGCGCGAGCAGAGCCGGCGGATGCCCGCGGGCGGGTTGTTCCTGCAGCCGTCGCACGCGGACCTGTCCGTCGAGCTCGGCGGGGATCTCGACACCGTGCACGTCTACCTCGCCGACGACGCCGTCCAGGAAGCCGCCGGCGGGCGGACGCCGGTGCGGCTGGCCGAGGAGCTCGGCAGCACCGATCCCCTGCTCGAACAGCTGGTCCTCAGTCTCGACGGCGTCGTCCGCGACTGGGAGCCGAGCGCCCGCACCTACGCCGACCAGCTCGGCGCGCTGGTCGCCGCGCAGCTGGTCCGCCGGCACAGCGCCGGCCGCGCGGCCGGGCCCGCCCCGGCCCGCGGCCTCTCCGACAAGCAGTTCGCGCGGGTCCGCGACCTGATGGCCGAACGCCTCGCCGAGCCGGTGCCGCTGACCGAGCTGGCCGCGCTCGCCGGGTTGAGCGTCAGCCAGTTCTCGCGGCAGTTCAAGGCCCGCACCGGCCTGCCGCCGCACCGCTTCCTGCTCCGGCTGCGCGTCGAGCAGGCCGGGCTCCTGCTGCGCACCGGCGACGACCCGATCGCCGACATCGCCCTCCGCTGCGGCTTCTCCCACCAGGAGCACCTGACGCGGGTGCTGCGCGCCCAGCTCGGCACCACCCCGGCGGCGCTGCGCCGGGCAGGCTGACAGACGCGCGTTTTGTGCCGTCGCACGCCGCGTTCGTGCAGGACCCGGGCCACGCGGGAGCCGGATACTCCCCCGCATGACCTCGTTCAGCTACGCCGCGAACCCCGTCCGGGTGGTCTTCGGCTCCCTCGAGGACGTCGGGGCCGAAGCCGATCGGCTCGGCCTCCGCCGGGTCCTCCTGGTCGGCCGCCCGCGGTACGCCGACCGCGCCGCCGAGGCGCTCGGCCCGCGGCTGGCCGCGCGCTTCGAGGACGCCGCCATGCACACGCCCGTCGACGTCACCGAGCACGCGCTCAAGGTGGTCGCCGACCACGACGTCGACGGTGTGGTCGCGGTCGGCGGCGGCTCGGCCACCGGGCTGGCCAAGGCGATCGCGCTGCGGACCGACCTGCCGCAGCTGATCGTCCCGACGACGTACGCGGGTTCGGAGCTGACGTCGGTCCTCGGCCAGACCGCCGACGGCCGCAAGACCACGCAGAAGTCCCCGAAGGTCCGGCCCGAGACCGTCCTCTACGACGTCGGCCTGACCCTGTCGCTGCCCGCGGACGTCTCCGCGGCCAGTGGCCTCAACGCGCTCGCCCACGCCGTGGAAGCCCGGTACGCGCCGGACGCCAACCCGCTGACCGACCTGCTCGCCGCGGAGGCGACAAGGCTGCTCATGAGCGCGTTGCCCCGCATCGCCGCGGATCCGTCCGATCGGGACGCGCGCGCCGACGCCCTGCGCGGCGCCTGGCTCGCCGGCACCTGCCTCGACAGCGTTTCGATGGGCCTGCACCACAAACTGTGCCACCACCTCGGCGGCAAGTTCGGGCTGCCGCACGCCGAAACCCATGCCGTCCTGCTGCCGTACGTCATGGCGCACCAGGGCCTCGACGACGCGGACGACGTCTTCGAGCTCACCGCGAACCTCCCGGTCCCGCACTCGCTGGCCGAACTGGGCCTCACCGAGGCAGACATCGCAGGTGAGCCTGAGGAAGACCTGCTCCGCCAGGCGCTGACCGGCGCCCGCCCGGCCGCACGCCCGAGCCTCAAGGCGCTGACGAAGCAGGTGGTCGACAGCTTCGCGGGCGCCCCGGACCGCGTCCGCGAGCTGCTCACCGACCTCGTCGAAACCCTGCACGGGTACGCGATCCGCACCGACCTCACCCAGGACGAGTGGGAGTACGCGATCGGCTTCCTGACCCGCGCCGGGCACATCACCACCGACACGCGGCAGGAGTTCATCCTGCTGTCGGACACGCTCGGTGTGTCGAGTGTCGTCGACGTCCTGACCAACTCGCGGACGCCGGACACGACCCCGTCGGCGGTGCTCGGCCCGTTCTACGTCGAGGGACCGCCGGAGACCCCGCAGGGCGCCGACATCGCGGAAGGCCTGCCGGGGACTCCCTTGTGGACGGACGTCCGGGTCACCGACACCGACGACAAGCCCGTGGCGGACGCGATCGTCGACGTCTGGCAGTCCAATGAGGACGGTTTCTACGACGTCCAGCTGCCCGACCTGGACGGCCCGGTGCTGCGCGCGAGGTTCCGCACCGACACCGAGGGACGGCTGCGGTTCCGGACCATCGTGCCCAGCGCGTACCCGATCCCGGCCGACGGCCCGGTCGGCGAGATGCTGAACGCCGTCGGCCGGCACCCGTACCGGGCCCCGCACGTGCACTTCATGATCGCCAAGCCCGGCTACCGCACGCTGATCACGCAGCTGTTCGTCGCCGGCGGTGACTACCTGGACTCCGACACCGTGTTCGGCGTCAAGGACGGCCTGATCGTCGACTTCGCCGACCAGCGGCTCGAGTTCACCTTCCGGATCTCAGGGAGCAGCGAATGAGCTACGACACCGACGTCCTCGTGATCGGCAGCGGCCCGGCCGGCGGCTCCGCTGCGCTGCTGCTCGCGACCTACGGTGTGCCGACCGTGCTGGCCACGAAGTACGGCTGGATGGCCAACACACCCCGCGCGCACATCACCAACCAGCGCACCATGGAGGTGCTGCGCGACGTCGGTGTCGAAGACAAGGCCCTCGCCGTCGGCACCCCGCCGGAGCTGATGGGCGACACCGTGCTGTGCACGTCGCTGACCGGGCCGGAGATCGGCCGGATCGCGAGCTGGGGCACCGGCGACCGGTCGGCGTCGGAGTACACCGCGGCGAGCCCGTGCCACATGATCGACCTGCCGCAGACCTACCTGGAGCCGATCCTCGCGAGCGAGGCCGCCGCGCGCGGCGCGAAACTGCGGCTGGACACGGAGTTCCTCGACTTCACCCAGGACGCCGACGGCGTCACGGCCCGGTTCCTCGACCGCGTCCGCGGTGACGAGTTCACGTTGCGCGCCAAGTACCTGATCGGCGCGGACGGCGCCCGCAGCCGGGTCGCCGAGCAGGCCGGGCTGCCGATCGCCGGGCAGACGGGCAAGGCCGGCAGCATGAACATCACGTTCACCGCCGACCTCGGGCCGTACGTGGCCCACCGGCCGAGCGTCCTCTACTGGGTGATGCGGCCGGGCGCGCACCTCGGCGGCATCGGGATGGGCCTGGTCCGGATGGTGCGGCCGTGGAACGAATGGCTGCTGACCTGGGGTTACGACATCTCGCAGGAGCCACCGGAGGTCGACGTCGAGGAGGCGACACGGCTGGTGCGCGACCTCGTCGGGGATCCCGGGCTGGACGTCGAGATCACCTCGACGTCACTGTGGACGGTCAACCACAACTACGCGACGGAGTACCGCAGCGGCCGGGTGTTCTGCGCCGGGGACGCCGTGCACCGGCACCCGCCGTCCAACGGGCTGGGGTCGAACACGTCGATCCAGGACTCGTACAACCTGGCGTGGAAGCTCGCGATGGTGCTGCGGGGTGAGGCGGGCGAAGGGCTGCTGGACAGCTACACGGCCGAGCGCGCGCCGGTGGGCAAGCAGATCGTCGACCGGGCGAACCTCAGCCGGGACCAGTTCGGGCCGATCTTCGCCGCGCTCGGGATCGCGGGGGACACCGACGCCGACGGCATCACGGCCGGGCTCGAGACCTGCCTCGCGCCGACGGCCGAGGGCGCGCTGAAACGGCGTGAGCTGGAGAAGGCCATCGAGCTGAAGCACTACGAGTTCAACGCGCACGGCGTGGAGCTGGACCAGCGGTACGTCTCGGGAGCGGTGCTGCCGGACGGCGTCGTGGCGGCGTCGGACCGCGATCCCGAGCTGTTCCACCGGCCGAGCACCGAGCCGGGCGCGAAGCTGCCGCACGCGTGGCTGGTCGGCCCGCACGGCCGCCGGGTGTCCACTTTGGACCTCGTGGGCGGCGGCCGCTGGACGGTGCTGACCGGCCTCACCGGCACGGCCTGGCGCGACGCGGCGGCCAAGGTGGGCGCCGAGCTGGGCCTCGACCTGCGCGCGGTGCGCGTCGGCGAGCCGGGCACCCGCGACGCGTACGGCGACTGGTCCCGCCTGAGCGGGATCGACGAGGACGGCTGCCTCCTGGTCCGCCCGGACGGTTACGTCGCCTGGCGCCACGGCACGGCCGCTCCTGAAGCGGCGAAGTCCCTCCTGGAGGCTCTCACCACGCTCCTGGCCCGTGATTGAAGGGGCATCATGCGTGATTGAGCGGGCATCACCTGTGATTGGCGGGGCATCACGTGCGATGCCCCGCCAATCACGCGTGATGCCCCTCTGGTCACGCGTGATGCCCCTCGGAACACGCGAGTTACGGCGTGGTGACGGCGGTGAAGGTGACCGGGATCTTCGGGGGGCCGCTGCCGTCGCCGATGGCGGGCTTGGACGGGTCGACGCCGCCCTCGGCCACCGTGTCGAGGACCTGCAGGCCTGCGTCGTCGATGCGGCCGAACACCGTGTACTCCGGCGGGATCTGGGTTTCGCCGAAGACCAGGAAGAACTGGGAGCCGCCGCTGTCGGGCTCGGCCGTCTTCGCCATCGCGAGGATGCCACGGCCGTAGGTCAGCTCGGCGAACGTCTCGTCCTTGATCGTGTACCCGGGGCCGCCGGTGCCGTCGCCGACCGGGTCGCCGCACTGCAGCATCTGCAGGCCCGTCGTCACGGACAGCCGGTGGCACGACGTGCCGGTGTAGAAGCCCTGCTTCGCGAGGCTCAGGAAGTTCACGACGGTGCACGGCGCCAGCGCGCGGTCCAGCGTCAGCCCGATGGCGCCCGCGCTGGTCGCGAGCTGCACGTTCACGGTGCCCGACGACGGCGCCGGGCCGTCCGGTGGCGGGGTGGCCGGCTTCGGCGCGGGTGAGCCGGGGGCGGGGGTGAACGCGCACCCGATCGGGTCGGCGAGCGGCCGCGGCCGGGTCGGCATCGGGGCCCGGCCACCCGCGATCGACACCGGGGCGCTCGGGGTGACCGACGGCGGCGCGGACGACGTCGGCGAGGACGACGTGGGGAAGAACCCGCCGCCGGCCTTGGCGTCCGGTTCGCGCAAGAAGCCGGGATAGCCCCAGGCCAGGAAGGCCAGCGCCATCACGACGACCACGACGACCGAGCCGGTGATCAGCACGACGGCCGCCGGTGACGTCTTCTTCGGCGGCACCGGCGGCTGCCACTGCGGGTACTCGTACGGGTGGCCGCCGCCCTGGTCAGGCCGTTCCCCCGGCTCGCTCATCAGCGCTCCCCTCGTCGAGAGCACCATTCTGCCGCGAAGACCGCCGGCCCGGGTGGGAACGCCCGATCAGGGCATCCCCCACGGCGCGCTCGGCCCGGCCGGCGTGACCGGCCGGACGCCGAAGTCCGGCTTGTCCCCCTTCCGGTACACGAAGGCGTCCTCGTCCCGGCCGAGCTCGACCTGGACGTCGCCGCCGGGCAGCCGCCGCCAGCGCCGGGCGCGGCCCCGCGCGTCCGTCACCGCCAGGTCGCCTTCGATGCCGGGCCGCAGCACACACGGCGCCCCGGCCTCGCTGTGCACCTTCAGCCACCGCGTCTTCCCGCCCGCCCGCGACGCGCTGAGCAGGAACGCGCCCTCGGTGCGGAAGTCCCGCAGCGCGATGTCGCCCCACGCGGCGGGGACCGCCGGGAACAGCCGGACGACCCCGCCCCAGCTCTGCACCAGCATGTCCTGCAGGGACTTGGCCGCCGACAACGGCGTCTCGATGACCGGCCCGGACTCCTTGTACATCGTGTTCGGCTGGATGAACCGCTGCTGCAGCTCACCCAGGTAGAACGCCGCCTGCTCGCCGCGCAGCATCTGCGCCGAGATCGACGCCGCCCCGGTGAACGTGTAGCCCTGCAGCGCGCCTTCGAAGCCGACCCAGTGGTTCAGCGACGTCTCGATGATCTGCCGGTGCTCCGGCTGCTCCCAGGTGACGTCGTGGAGCGGGTAGATCTGCAGCAGGTGCGAGTAGTGCCGGTGCGACTTCGCGAACGGGACACCGGCGCCGATCATGTAGCCGTTGGCGTCGGCCGGGTAGGCGACGAGGTTCGCGAGCACGTTCCGCCACTTCGGCGCGAGCGGGTCGTCCCGCTGGATCTCCAGGAGCGTCTTGCAGCCCCAGCGGATCAGCGACAGGTCGTAGTTGCAGTCCGGGGCGTTGACCCCGTACTCGGGGGAGAACGTCGGCGGCAGGTGCAGCTTGCCGTCCGGGCCCGGCGCGAGGAAGTGCAGGTAGTAGTTGACCGCCTTGCGCAGCAACGGGAACAGCGTGCCCCGGAGCAGCCCGGCGTCCATCGTGTGGCGATAGGACAGCCATACGTTGTGCAGCGCCCAGGTCAGGTTGCCGACCTCCGGCGTGGGCGTGTCCTTCCCCGGGATGCCGACGGGGAACCCGCTGGTGGCGTTCGAGACGCCGTTGAGCAGCGTCATGTCCGTCGTGCGCGGGATGCCCGCGGAGTCGGCCTGGTACGGCTGCGCGACCTGACCGGTCAAGTTGGCGCGGTACTTGCCGAGGGCGTGGCTGACGGCGTCCAGCTCCAGGTGGTTCGAGCCGTGGATCAGCCAGTACTCGAGCTGCACGTTGAGGTTCCACCAGGTCGCCGGCCACGGCGTGTTCTCCAGCCACGGCCCGGACGTCGCCATCACCGGCGCCTCCCGCCGCGCCGCCGACGCCACCTTGTACAGCTGGATCCAGTAGAAGCTCTGCAGCCGGGTGTCCGGGACGGACAGGAAGCTCGCCCGGTAGTAGCCGTGCCACCAGCGCCGGTGGTCCCGGGTCAGCGCGTCGAACGCCGGCGCCCGGCGGACCGTGGCCAGCGCCCGCGCCGCCGACGTCTTCTCCGGGTGCGACCAGGCCACCGAGGTGTACAGCGTCCGCGCGCCCCCGCGGGTGACCTCGCGCCAGGCCGTCACGTGCTCACCGCCGGCCAGCAGCGGCTGCACGGCCAGCCGGGCGTCCCCGCTGCCGGACAGCTGGACCGGCGGGTTCGCGGTGTACCCGTCCGGCGGCGGCTTGTTCCACACCGGGTCGGCCCGCGGGCTCACCGCCACCGCCGGGTGGAACACCCACTTGAAGCCGCGTTCCCCTTCGGACGGGCGAATCTCGACGGCCAGCAGTGACTGTCCGGTATGGACGATCGCGCACAGGCTCAGGCTGCCGGACGCCGTCGTGATCGTGCCGGTCAGCTCGGCGTTCCACAGGTCCAGCCGCCAGTCGAGCGCGGTGATCGCGCCGACCGGCTCGAGCGTGAAGTAGCCGATCGGCAGCCGGGCCAGGCCGAAGAGCGAGCCGAACTCCGGGCGGTGGTCCTGCACCTGGCTGTGCTGGACGGTGAACCGGATCGCGTTCTGCCCCGGCTCGGCGTAGCTGCCCGAGCCGAGGAACCCGTTGCCCAGGAACGGTCCCTCGTACCAGGTGGCCGGCATGCGCCGCCAGCGCAGGTCGGCGGTGCCCAGGAACCCGGCCCAGCCGAAGTCGTCGCCACCCGGCTCGTCGGCGAACGCGGGAGTGACGCTCGCCGCCGCGATCCCGGCGAGCGCCCCGCCGAGCACGGTCCTTCGCGAGATGTCCATTCCGGCCTCCTTGTCGAAGTTCAGCTGGGCAGGCCCCACGCCGGAGCCGGGCCGAGGGCGGGGACGTTCCGGGGTGCGAGGTCCGGGCGCCCGCCGCGCGGGGTGACGACGGCGGTGCCGCCGCGACGCAGCCCGATCGCGATCCGGCCGGGCCCGGCCGGGCGCCACGGCAGCCGCCGGCCGTGCTCGTCGCGGACGTCGACGTCGCCGGCGACACCGTGCTGGAGCACCAGCGGCTCACCGGCTTCGCTGTGCACGCGGACGAAATCCGTCTTCCCGTCGCGACGGGAAGCGTCCACGAGGAACGCGCCTTCCGCGCGCAGGCCCGCTATCGAGGCATCCCGCCAGGTAGCCGACACCGACGGGAAGATCTTGAGCACGCCACCGGATCCCTGCATCAGCATGTCCACAACGGACTGGGCGGCGGTGATCGGGCTCTCGATCGCGAAGTTGGAGCCCTCGCGGTACATCGTGTTCGCGGTCAGCTCGGTGTCGGCGACGACGTTGCGGTCGAGGAAGAACTTCAGGTAGCGCAACGCCTCCTCCGGCGCGTCCATCACCGAGCTCATCGACGACGCGGCCGCGTAGCTGTACCCGTGCCAGGCCTTCTGGTCGGCCACCCAGTGCGCGAACGTCCGGGTCATGACGTCCCGGTCGGCGGGCGTGTCCCAGACCTTCTCCCGCAACGGGTACAGCCACAGCAGGTGCGAGAAGTGCCGGTGCGATTCGGCCAGCGGCACGCCGTCACCGATCAGCACGCCGTTCGCGGGATCTTCGTGGTAGGGCACCAGTTTTGCGCTGATCTCCCGCCAGATCGGCACGCGCGGCTCGTCGAGGCACAGGACGCGGGCCGAGTCGACGAGCGTGCGGGCCGCCCACCGGATCAGCGAGAGGTCGTAGGTGCAGTCGGGCGCGTCGGCGTACTCCGGCGACCGGGTCAGCGGCAGGTGCAGCCGGCCGTCGGGGCCGGTGAAGAGGAAGTGGCGGTAGAAGTTCAGCGCCTTCGCCAGCGTCGGGTACAGGACGTCGCGCAGCACGCGCCGGTCCAGGTGGTGGCGGTAGGCCAGCCAGACGTTGTGCAGGCCCCAGAGCAGGTTCCCGGTCTGGTCGGTCTTGGACGTCGTCCCGGGGACGCCGACCGAGCGCGTGCCGCCGGGGCGCAGCCGCCAGTCACCCGGGTGCGAGAGCGCGTAGGTGTCGCCGTCGCGGTAGGCGGGCGGGACCGACGTCTCGAGGTTGGCGTGGTCGCGCCGGAACGTCTCGGTGACGGCGTCGAGCTCGGGGTGGTTGCTGCTGTTGACGATCGGGTAGGTGACCTGGACGTTGAGGTTCCACCACACCGCGGTCCAGCTGTTGCCGACCTCGGGGAACCACGGGCCCCACTCGGACACGACCGGGCCACCGGCGCGGGTGGCGGCCGCGATCTTGTACAGCTGGATCCAGTAGAAGCGCTGGACCTGCTTGTCCGGCACCGAAACGAAGCTGCGCCGGTGGAAGTCGTTCCACCAGCGGCGGTGGCGGGCCAGCAGCGCGTCCGGGTTCGCCGCAAGCGCTTTCCGGACGGCGGCGAGCGCGTCCGCGGTGTGCGTGGTGCCCGGGAAGCTGTAGGCGATGGCGGCCGCGAACAGCCGTCGTGCGCCGATCGTGCGTTCGCGCCAGGCCGTGGTGTACCCGCCGCCGGCGAGCATCGGCTGCGCGCAGTACCCGTCGCCGATCCCGGGCGCCGGGTTGGCGACGTACTCGGGCGGCTTGCGGACGGTCCGGGTGGTCGCCGACTCCAGCGGCTGGAACGCCCACGCCGCCCCGGTCTCCCCCGCGCTCGGCGTCAGCGACACGAGCAGCACGCCGAGGTCGTTGTGCACGACGGCGGAGAACGCGACCGAGCCCTGGGTGGTGGTGATCGTGCCGCCGAGCTCGGCGTTGTACAGGTCGAGCGTCCAGTCGACGGCGGTGACCGCGCCGGCGAGCGTGAGGGTGAGGAACCCGATCGGCAGCCGCGACAGCCCGATCCCGGCTTCCCACTGGACCCGCTGGTCCTGCACCTGCGTGTGGCTCAGCATGACCTTGAGCTCCTGCGGCGTCCGCCCGGCGTAGACCTGCGCGCCGAGGTAGCCGTTGGCCAGGAACGGCCCTTCGCGCCAGTTCTTCGGCAGCCGCTTCCACACCATCCGCGCGTCCACGGCGACGTCCCGGTGCGGGTTCGCCGCGGCGAGCGCCGGCGGGGCCGCCCGGGCCCACAGGCCGCCGAACGCGGCGGCGCCCGCCACGACCGAGGCAGAGCGGAGCACGGTACGCCGCGACACTGCGTCCATGAAGCGTCCTTTCGCATTCATACTACGTTTCACGAGATCCACAGGCGGCGTGCGGCCATATTTGCAGACGGTGCCCTAGAAGGCCAGGGTTGTTCACCCAGAAAGCGGCAGAGACATCCGATGTATCTCCGGCAGGGAACTCGTCGCCCGCGCCGGACGTCCTCCCGGTATGGCCTTTCTCCGGCGGCCCCGGCCGGTGGCGCCACCGGGGACGTTCGACCGGATCGACGACGTCCGGAGCTCGATCCGGGAGCTCTACACGAAGCTGTCCGGGCCGGTGGTCAAGGCGTTCGGCCCGCTGGAGCTGCCACCGCTGCCGGGCCGCGACCCGCTGCTGGAGGCCCAGCAGGCAGCCCCGGCGCTGACCCGGCACCTCGGCATCGGCGACGCGCGGGTGATCGTCGGGTTCGGCACGCTCGGCACGCACGTCGGCGAGGTCGAGCTGGGCCCGGGGCCGGAGTACTTCGTCACGCTCAGCGCGCACTACCAGGACGACCCGCGCGACGTCCCGGCGATCCTGGCGCACGAGGTGATGCACGTCTTCCTGCACCGCCACGGCTTCCGTCAGGACGAGATCTTCACCGACACGGCCACGCTCTACCTCGGCATCGGCCGCGCGATGCTGGCCGCGTACCGCGTCGAGGTGCTGCAGAGCAGCTACACACGCCGCCGGACGACATCGCGCGTCGGGTACCTGTCCCCGCCGGAGATGGGGTACGTGCTCGCCAAGCGGTCGCTGGCGTTCGGCGAGGAGGTCCCCCCGTTCACCGGCGCGGCCGACAGCGCCTACCGGCTGGGGCACCAGCTGGCTCTCGCGGACTACGCACGCCCACCGCTGGCCGGAGCCTCACGCGAGCGGTACGCCCACCACAAGCGCGTGGGCCGGCCGACCGAGAACTACCGCTTCGAGGCGGGCCAGGTCACGTTTCCGTGCCCGGCCTGCGGCCACGGGACGCGGGTGCCGGTCGACCGGCGGGTGCGGGTCCGCTGCTGCACGTGTGGCTCGCTGTTCCGCTGCGCGACCTGAGGTCTACGGACCGGGCAGCGGCGGCAAGGCCGGCGTCATCAGCCAGCGGGTGAAGAACGGCGTCAGCGACCGCCCCGCGTACGTCTCCGCCATCAGCACGAACGCGTCCGTCGTGACCAGGCCGTGCTGGTGCTCGCCCGTCCACGCCTTCAGCAGCGCGAAGAACGCCGGATCGCCGATCTCCGCGCGCAACGCGTGGAGCGTCAGCGCGCCACGCTTGTAGACCCGTTCGTCGAACATCCGCGACACCCCCGGGTCGGCGATGCGGACGTCGGCGGGCTTGGCCTTGATCCGGGTGTGCCAGCCGCGGGCCAGCGTCTGCGTGGACTGGCCGCCGGACTCCTCCGACCACAGCCACTCCGCGTACGTCGCGAAACCCTCGTTGAGCCAGATGTGACGCCAGTCGGCCACCGTCAGGCTGTTGCCGAACCACTGGTGGGCCAGCTCGTGCACCACGAGCCGCTCGTGCGTGCGGCGGCCGTCGACGTGGTTGGCGCCGAAGATCGACATGCCCTGGGCCTCGATCGGGTCGTCGAGGTCGTCGTCGGTGACCACCACGACGTACTCGCCGAACGGGTACGGCCCGAACAGCCGTTGCAGGACCTCCATCATCCGGCCCTGCCGCCCGAAGTCGCGGTCGAACAGCCGGCGCAGCCGCGGCGGCACGGCCGCCCGCTGCGGCACCGTCTCGTGGACCGCCTCCACCTGCCCGCTCGTGCGCCCGATGTCGACGCTCAGCCGGCGCGCGGCCGCCCCGACGCGCGAGAACCAGCCCCCGCCGGCGAGGTCGACGTCGTCGTAGCGGCCGATCTGGACGCTCATCAGGTACGTCGCCGTCGGCTCGGAGCGTTCGTAGACCCACTTCGTGGTGCTCGCCGAGGTGTACCGGCCGACCAGGTCGCCGGTCACCGCGACCAGGTACGGCGACGCCGTCGTGATGCTCACCCGGTAGGTCGCCTTGTCCGACGGGTGGTCGTTGCACGGGAACCACGACGGCGCCCCGACCGGCTGGCTCGCCACGAGCACCCCGTCGGTCAGCTCGTCCCAGCCGACGTCGCCCCAGCGGCTGTGCACCGGGCGCGGGTTGCCGACGTAGTTCACCTCGACGGTGAACGCAGCACCCGCCGCGATCGACCTCGCCGGCCGGACGTGCAGCTTCACCCCGCGCTTCAGGTACTTCGCGGGCTTCCCGTCGACCAGCACGCGGTTGATCCGGAACTCGCCGAAGTCCAGGCTGACGCGGGAAAGCGCCTGCGTCGCCTCCGCGGTGATCACCACCGAAGCCGACAGCCGGTTCGGCGCCACCTTGTAGTCGAGGGTCAGGTCGTAGTGCCGGACCCGGTAACCGCCGTTGCCGTGGGTCGGGAGGTAGGGATCACCGGAGGTGTCCGCGCCGGGTGCCGGTGCCGGAGCCTTCGCAATCACCCGTGTCGAACCTTTCCTCGTGCCGACGTACCAAACCAGGCTCGCACGCCACGGGTGAGTCCGGCGAGCCAGGCGGATACTTCGTGACCTTCTACTTACCCGTCCACGCGGAGATCGGGTTGCCGAGCCAGCGGGTGTCGGCGGGCACTTCGTCGCCACGGGTCACCAGGGACCCCGGGCCGACCGTGGTGCGCGCGCCGATGCCGGCGCCCGGCAGCACGATGCCGTGCGGGCCGAGGGTCGCGCCCTGGCCGAGCACCACCCGCGACATGCTCATGATCCGGTCGTGGAACAGGTGCGTCTGCACGACGCAGCCACGGTTGATCGTCGCGCCGTCACCGAGCTCGACGAGGTCGGCCTCGGGCAGCCAGTACGTCTCCAGCCACACCCCGCGGCCGATCTTGACCCCCATCGTGCGCAGCCAGGCGCTCAGCAGCGGTGTGCCGCCGATCGAGCCGATCAGCCACGGCACCGCAAGGGCCTCGACGAAGGTGTCGGCCAGCTCGTTGCGCCAGACGAACGAGCTCCACAGCGGGTGGTCGACCTCGCGGAACTTGCCGACCAGCAGCCACTTCATGACGGTCGCGGTCAGCGCCGCGACGATCCCGGCGGCCAGCAGGGCGGGCCCGGCCAGCAGCAACGCGACGCCGAAGCCGAGCACGGACGCGACCCACAGCAGCCCGAAGGCGACCGAGACGGTCAGCGCGACCCCGCACATGACCGGGATGATCCGGCACAGCTCGACCAGCGCCCGCGCCGCCTTGAGGTGCAGCGCCGGGGTGTAGGTGCGGCTCGTGTCGGCGTCGCCGATCGCGCGGCGCACCGGCAGCGGCGGCATGCCGAGGTACGACGAGCCCTTCTTCGCCTTCAGCGGCGTCGAGGACAACACACCCACGAGCCCGCGCTTGGGCACCGAACGGCCGGGTGCGGTCATCCCCGAGTTGCCGAGGAAGGCCTGCTTGCCGATCCGGGCCGGGGCGACGTGCAGCCAGCCGTGGCCGAGCTCGTAGGTGGCGACCATGGTGTCGTCGGCCAGGAACGCGCCGCTGTCGACCTTGGTCATCTTCGGCAGCGCGAGCACGGTCGACGCCTCGACGTTGCGGCCGACCTTCGCGCCGAGCAGCCGCAGCCACACCGGCGTGAACAGGCTGGCGTACAACGGGAACAGACCTTCGCGGGCCATGCTCATGAGGCGTTCGGTGGCCCAGACCTGCCACGCGACGCGGCCATGCACCGGGTGGTAGCCCTCGACCATGCCGATGCTCAAGCACCGGACACCGACGAGCACCAGCAGCATGTAGGCCAGGAAGTACGCGGCGGTCGCGACCGGCACGAAGATCAGCGCCTGGGTGAACGCGGCGAGCAGCGTCGGGGCGCCGGTGATGGCGGACCCGAGCACGGCGACACCGGCCAGCGCGGCGATGCCCGGCAGGAACCCGAGGAGCAGCGAGGTCGCGCCGTAGACGGTGGCCCAGAAGTGCGACCGTGGCGGGCGGCTCGACGGCCACTTCAGCGCGTCGCGCTCGTCCTTGGCCACACGGGCGGCGGGCGAACCGGCCCAGCGCTGCCCGGCCGGGACGGCGCCGCGGACGGTCGAGCCGGCCGCGATCTCCGCGCCCTTGCCGATGCGCACGCCCGGGAACAGCGTGCTGCGCGCGCCGATGCGGGCTTCCGCGCCGACGCGGACCTTACCGATGTGCACGACGTCGCCGTCGACCCAGTGGCCGGTGAGATCGACCTCGGGCTCGATCGCGGCGCCGCGGCCCAGCTTGAGGAAGCCGGTGACCGGCGGCGGCGAGTGCAGGTCGACGTCCTTGCCGATCCGCGCGCCGAGCGCCTTGGCGTACGTCGTCATCCAGGACGCGCCGGCAACGCTGTCCGCGCCGCTGAACTCGGCGAGCTTCTCGGCCGTCCACAGTCGCAAGTGGACACTGCCGCCGCGCGGGTAGGTGCCGGGGCGCACGCCGGAGAGCAGCACCCGCGCACCGCCCGCGGCGATCGCGATCCGGCCGGCCGGGCTGAACAGCACCACCCAGGCCAGGCCGATCCACGCCCAGTTCAGCGTCGGCGCCCAGGCGAACCCGAGCAGCGCCAGGATGTTCGACAGCGCGGCGGCGAGCGACGCCCAGCGCAGGCCGACCAGCCCCATCAGCGGGACCATCAGGGCCGTCTGGATGACTCCGGCGCGACGCGGGGCCGGCGCGATGTCGCGGCGTTCGGTGGCCTGGCCGCTGAGCGCGTCCAGCATCGCGGCCAGCGCGCCCAGCCTGGGGTGGGCGTAGATGTCGGCGACCGACACCTGCGGGTGCCGGGTGCGGATGCGCGCGACCACCTGGGCGGCGGTCAGGCTGCCGCCGCCGTGGGTGAAGAAGTCGGCCTTCGGGTCGTCGACCGACACACCGAGGATCTCGGCCCAGCCTTCGGCGAGCCACGTCTCGGTCGGCGACAGCCCGGTGGCGTCCACAGTGGACAGCGGCCACGGGAGGGCGTTGCGGTCGACCTTGCCGGAGGTGCGGGTCGGCAGGTCTTCGACGACGGCGAGCAGCGGCACCAGCGCGGCGGGCAGGTGCTCGCGCAGCCGGGTCGCGGACTGCTCGTGGTCGAACGGCACGCCCGCGGCGGGCACGACGTACCCGACGAGAACCTGGTTGCCGGCCTTGGTGCGGCGGATCGCGGCGGCCGCGCCCTGCACGCCCGGCAGGGCCTGCAGCGCGGCGTCGACCTCGCCCAGCTCGATGCGGCGGCCGCCGAGCTTGACCTGCTCGTCGAGGCGGCCGAGGAACAGCAGGCCGTCGGCTTCCGCGCGGACCATGTCACCCGAGCGGTACGCACGCTGCCAGCCCAGCGACGGCAGCGGCGCGAACTTCTCGGCGTCCTTCGCGGCGTCGAGGTAGCGGGCCAGCCCGACCCCGCCGATGACCAGCTCACCGGTCTCGCCCATGGGGACCGGCTGTCCTTCGTCGTTGACGACGGCCAGCTGCCAGCCCGACAGCGGCAGGCCGATCCGGACCGGGCCCTCGCCGGTCAGCTGCGCGGCGCAGGCGACGACGGTGGCTTCGGTGGGGCCGTAGGTGTTCCAGACCTCGCGGCCTTCGACGGCGACACGCTCGGCCAGCTCCGGCGGGCACGCTTCGCCGCCGAAGATGAGCAGGCGGACGTCTTCGAGGGCGTCGGCGGGCCACAGCGCGGCCAGCGTCGGCACGGTCGAGACGACGGTGATCTGCTGCGCGACCAGCCACGGGCCGAGGTCGACGCCGGTGCGGACCAGCGCGCGCGGCGCCGGCACCAGGCAGGCGCCGTGGCGCCAGGCCAGCCACATCTCTTCGCAGGAGGCGTCGAAGGCGACGCTCAGCCCGGCCAGCACGCGGTCGCCCGGGCCGATCGGCTCCTCGGTGAGGAACAGCTCGGCTTCGGCGTCGACGAACGCGGCGGCACTCGCGTGGCTCACGGCGACGCCCTTGGGCTTGCCGGTCGAGCCGGACGTGAAGATGATCCAGGCGTCCTCGCCCGGGCCGGGGGTGCCCTCACGGCCGCCGGGCGTGCTGTGGACGGTGATCTTGCCGTCGGTGGCCACCGCGGCGACCTGGGCCTCTTCGAAGACCAGCTCGGCGCGCTCGTCCGGGTCGTCCGCGTCGACCGGCACGTAGGCGGCGCCGACGGACAGGGTGGCGAGGATCGCGACATACAGCTCGGCGGTGCCGGAGGAGATCCGGATGCCGACGCGGTCCCCGACGCCGACGCCGTACCCGCGCAGGCGGCGGCCGTAGGCGTCGATCTCTTCGAGGAGCCGGCGGTAGGTCAGGGAGGTGGCGCCGTCGTCGATCGCGGCGGCGTTGGGGTGGCGCTCGGCCGTGGCGGCGAGGATGTCGAGCAGCGTGCGCTCGCTCGCGCCGAGACCGGACCAGAAGAGGGCCCGGTCGGCGACCGGGGCCGTCGAGGGCGCGTGCGTCACCTCCGCGACACACGCGAGCGGCGCGGTGATTTCCGCGGCCGATTCAGCAGGTTCGACAGTCACCGTCATCGGGCCGTCACCTCGACCGCGACGAAGACGAACAGGGACGAACTATGGGCGCGCAAGCCCATCACTCACCTTCCGCAAGCCTCACCGGGCTTGCACTCCTGAATGAGGCGCCCGCAACGACCCTCCACCATACTCCCGGGTGAAGGAAACATATCTGCCAGATCACGATGGAGTGTCGGACCTCACCGAGACCGCCCTGACCAGCGTGATCCAGGTCGCACCGGAGAGCACGCAGGCCAGGGCGTCAGGCTGGACGTCAGGAAATCACCGGGATTTGGCGGGCCGCGCCGCTTTTCCGCCCACCTTCGGCTTTGCCTTCTTTTCGCGGACGCGCACATTCACCCGAACAGGGCTGCCTTCGAAGCCGAACCGCTCGCGGAACTTGCGCTCGATGAAGCGGCGGTAGCCCGCCTCGAGGAACCCGGTGGTGAACAGCACCAGCGTCGGCGGCCGGATGCCCGCCTGTGTCGCGAACAGCACCTTCGGCTGCTTGCCGGAGCGCACCGGCGGCGGGGTGGCCGCGATCAGGTCGGACAGCCACGCGTTGAGCTGGCCGGTCGGCACCCGCTTGTCCCACGACGCCAGCGCCGTCCGCAGCGCCGGGGCGATCTTGCGCACCGAACGACCGGTCAGCGCCGAGACGTTGACCTTCTCCGCCCACGGCACGCGGACCAGGCCGCGCTCCAGCTCGCGGACCATCGCGTGCCGCCGGTCCTCGTCGACCAGGTCCCACTTGTTGAACACGAGCACGCAGGCGCGCCCGGCCTCGACGACCATGGTCAGCACCCGTAGGTCCTGCTCCGAGATGGGCTCGCCCGCGTCCAGCAGCACGACCGCGACCTCGGCCGCGTCGATCGCGGTCTTGGTGCGCAGCGAGGCGTAGTACTCGGCGCCGGCGGCGAAGTTGACGCGCTTGCGCAGGCCCGCCGTGTCGACGAACCGCCAGGTCTCGCCGTCCAGCTCGACCAGCGAGTCGACCGGGTCGACGGTGGTGCCCGCCACCGAGTCGACGACCGAGCGCTGCTCGCCGGAGAGCTTGTTCAGCAGGCTCGACTTGCCGACGTTCGGCTTCCCGACCAGCGCGACGCGCCGCGGGCCCGCCGTCGCGGCGACGCCTTCGCGCGGCGCCTCGGGCAGGGTCTTGAGGATGGCGTCGAGCAGGTCGCCGGAGCTGCGGCCGTGCAGCGCGCTGACCGGGTGCGGCTCACCGAGGCCGAGCGACCACAGCGACGCGGTGTCCGCGAGCAGCCGGTCGTCGTCCACCTTGTTCGCCACGAGCAGCACCGGCTTCTTCGAGCGGCGCAGCACCTTGGAAGCGGCTTCGTCGGTGGCCGTGGCCCCGACCGAGGCGTCGATCACCAGCAGGATCGCGTCCGCGGTCTGCATGGCCAGCTCGGCCTGGGCGGCGACGGAGGCCTGCAGCCCGGTCGCGTCCGGCTCCCAGCCGCCCGTGTCGACCAGGGTGAACTTGCGCCCGCCCCAGAAGGCGTCGTAGGCGACGCGGTCACGGGTCACGCCCGGCACGTCCTGCACCACGGCTTCGCGGCGGCCGATGATGCGGTTGACCAGCGTGGACTTGCCCACGTTCGGCCGGCCGACCACGGCGAGGACCGGTTGCGCGAGAGCCGCCTCTTCGGCTGCTTCCGCCGCCTCGACCTGCGCGTCGAGCCTGGCGAACTCGGTCTCGTCCGACCAGGTGCCGTCGATCTCGCCGACGCCGTCCAACTCATCCATCAGAACCCAATTTCCCTTATGGCGTGGCGAATCCGTTTTCGCCACGCCAATCGTCCAAAGTCTTCACGAGCGCCGCGAGCTCCCCGCGGAGCTCTTCGGTGCCCTGGTCGAGCCCGGTCTTGCCGGGGCCGACCTTCGGCGAGAACGGCTCCCCCACGAGGATGTCCACGCGAGGGCGCCAGCGCCGCCTGCCGTCCGCGGGCTTGAGCGTCCCGCGGGTCGCGACCGGCAGCACGACCGCGCCGGACGCCCGGACCAGCCACGCCGCGCCACGCTCGGCCGCGCCGACGTCACCGGCGCCGCGGGTGCCCTCGGGAAAGATCCCGACCACACCGCCGTCCTTCAGCACGCCGACCGCCGTCATCAGCGGTTTGCGGTCGATCTCGCCGCGCTTGACCGGGATCTGCCCGATGGCCACCAGGAACTTCCCGGCGAGGCCCTTGAACAGCTCGGCCTTGACCAGGAACGCCGAACGCCGCGGCAGCATTCCGAAGATCAGCTGCGGTTCGACCATGGAGCTGTGGTTCGCGATCACGAGCACCGGCCCGGTGGCGGGCATGCGCTCACGACCGTGCACGCGGATGCGGAAGGCCGACCGCAGATGGTACCGGGCGAAAGTCCGCCCGGCGTCGTGGAGTGCGCCGACGGAGCCTTCCGGCAGTCCGTCAGCTTTCATCGCGCGACCTCGGCGTTGCACCCCGCCAGCAGGCCGCGGTGGCTGGCCAGTTCGCTGAGCGCGACGATCACCTGGTCGATGGACAGTTCCGAGGTGTCGACGTGCACGGCGTCGTCGGCCGCGCGCAGCGGCGACGTCACGCGGGTGGAGTCGAGGTGGTCACGGCGCTCGACGCTCGCCAGGGCGTCGGCCACGGACGACTTCCGCCCGGCCGCGCTGTCCTGGGTGCTGCGCCGCGACGCGCGGACGTCGGCCGAGGCGGTCAGGTAGACCTTGAGCGGCGAGTCCGGCGCGACGACGGTGCCGATGTCCCGGCCTTCGACGACGATGCCGCCGAGCCCCTCGAGGACCTCGCCGATGATCCGCCGCTGCCGGGCGACCAGCAGCTCACGCACGTGCGGCACGGCCGAGACGGGCGAAACGGCCTTGGTGACCTCGGGCCCCCGGATGTCGGCGGCGACGTCCTCGCCGGCGAGCCGGATCTCGAGCCGGTCGGGGCTGGTGCCGATGGCGAAGTCGGCGGTGTCGGCGAGCTGCGCGACGGCTTGGGGATCGGCCGGGTCGACGCCCGCGCGCAGCACGGCGAGGGTCACCATCCGGTACATGGCGCCGGTGTCGAGGTACCCGGCGCCGAGACGCTGGGCGAGCTTGCGGGCGACGGTGGTCTTCCCGGTCCCCGACGGGCCGTCCAGCGCGACCACACCTCGTAGGGCTCCCGTCACCGGCACTCTCCTCGCGTACTCGTCCTGGTCTCCGCCGGGGTCCATTCTGCCGGTCGGGCCGCGGAGGAGATCAGTCGCCCCGCGCGCCGAAGCGGGTGACCACCAGCGCCAGCCGTTCCTTCCGGTACTCCGGGGACAGGCGGCCACCGCGGTCCAGGGTCACCAAGCCGTGCAGGGTGCTCCAGAACACCTCCGTCAGCGCGCCCGCGTCCTGGCCGTCCGCCACCGGCTCGATCACCGCCAGCAGCCCCGTGAAGCAGGCCTTCATCACGTCCGGGGTCTCGTCCCTGGCGAACGGCAGCTCCGAAGCCAGCGTGAACATCGCGTCGTACAACGCGGGCCTGGCCTCGGCGAACGCCACGTACGCCGCCGACACCCCCGCGACGCCGCCGTCGCCGGCCGAAGCCAGCTCCGTCGCCAGCTCGCCGAAGCCCTCCAGCGCGGCCGCCGTCATGATCGCGTCCTTGCCGCCGGGGAAGTGGCTGTAGAGCACCGGCTGGCTGTACTCGATCAGCGCCGCCAGCTTCCGGGTGGTGACCGCGTCCCAGCCCTCCGCTTCGGCGAGCTCGCGGGCCGCGGAGACGATCCGCTGCCCGCGCTCGGTCCGGTCGCGCACTCGGCGCTGTCGCTGGGTCATGCCGGTGATACTAGCACCGCTAGACAAACTAGCGCCGCTAGGTTAGCGTTGCTAGTATCGCTAGCAACGCTAGAAAACTGGAGGGAACACCATGATCGTCACCGGTTACGTCCTCGTCGCGCTCGTCTCGCTCGGCATCATCTACGTCGGCCTCAACTACCTTTTCGCGCCGACGAAGTTCGCCGCGGGCTTCGGCTTCACCGACGTCCCCGAAAACGCCGAAGCTTTCCTCAACGTCAAGGGCGGCCGCGACATCGGCGCGGGCCTGGTCCCGCTGGCCCTGATGGTCTACGGCGACCCGCACGCGCTGGGCTGGGCCTTCCTCGTCGCGGCCGCCTGGCCCCTCTTCGACATGCTGATCGTCCTGCGCCACCACGGGAAGAAGGTCATCGCCTTCGGCGTCCACGGCCTGACTTCCGTCGTGATGATCGTCGCCGCACTGCTGCTCCTGCTCGGCTGAACGTCGCGAATCGGACACGTGGGTTACGGTGGTTGGGTGAACGTCGAAGTAACCCCCCTGCCCGGCATCGGGGTCCGCAAGGACTTCAGCACCCGGACCGGCCGCCGCATCGGCGTCGTGACCCAGCGGGACGGCCACACCGAGCTCATCGTGTCCAAGGCCGATGACGCCGACGCCTGCGCCGCCTCGATCCCGCTGACCGCGGACGAGGCGGGCACGCTGGCCAACCTGCTCGGCGCGCCGCAGCTGGTCGCCCAGCTCACCGAAGAGCACCAGGACCTGCCGGGGATCAGCACGAAGCAGCTGCCGATCAAGCCGTCCGGCCCGTTCGACGGCCGGACGCTCGGCGACACCGCGATGCGCACGCGCACCGGCGTCTCGGTGGTCGCGGTGGCGCGGGCGGGTCAGGTCCACCCCTCGCCCACGCCGGACTTCGCTCTCACCGGCGGCGACCTGCTGGTGGCGGTGGGGACGAGCGAGGGTCTCGAGGCCGCCGTCAAGATCTTGAAGTACGGCTGAGCGCACGATGGACCACACCGCGCTGTCCCTGATCGAACTGGGGGCGGTCTTCTTCGTGCTGGGCGCACTCGGGCGCCTGGCCGGGAAGATCGGCCTCTCCCCCATCCCGCTCTACCTGCTCGGCGGCCTCTGCTTCGGCTCCGGCGGGCTGATCCCGCTGACCGACATCGGCGGCTTCACGCACCTGGCCAGCGAAATCGGCGTTGTCCTGCTGCTGTTGCTGCTGGGCCTGGAGTACTCCGCGGCCGAGCTGTTCACCGGGCTGCGCCGCTCCTGGACGGCGGGGGTGCTCGACATCGTCCTCAACGCCGCCCCCGGCGCGGCCGTCGCGCTGCTGCTGGGCTGGGGCCCGGTCGGCGCGATGGTGATGGCGGGTGTCACGTACATCTCGTCGTCCGGGATCGTCGCGAAGGTCCTCGGCGACCTCGGCCGGCTCGGCAACCGCGAGACGCCGGTGGTGCTGTCGATCCTCGTCTTCGAAGACCTGGTGATGGCGCTCTACCTGCCGATCCTCACGGCGGTGCTGGGCGGCGTCAGCTTCCTCGGCGGCCTGGAAGCCGTCGGGATCTCGCTCATGGTGATCACGGTCGTGCTGGTGATCGCGCTGAAGTTCGGCCGGTACGTCTCGGCCGCCGTCGACAGCCCGGACCGCGAGGTGTTCCTGCTCAAGGTGCTCGGCGCGGCGCTGCTGGTGGCCGGGCTGGCGTCGGCGATGCAGGTGTCGGCCGCGGTCGGCGCGTTCCTGCTCGGCATCGCGATCTCCGGCTCGACGGCGGAGAACGCGACGCACATGCTCGAGCCGCTGCGGGACCTGTTCGCCGCGGTGTTCTTCGTGGTGTTCGGCCTCAACACGAACCCGGCGTCGATCCCGCCGGTGCTCGGCTGGGCCGTCGTGCTGGCCGTGGTGACGACGTTGACGAAGGTCGGCACCGGCTGGTGGGCCGCGCGCCGCCAGGGCATCGGGAAGATGGGCCGGGCCCGCGCCGGAGCGGCGCTGGTGGCCCGCGGCGAGTTCTCGATCGTGATCGCGGGCCTGGCGGTGACGGCGGGCGCGGTGGACGGCGAACTGGCCGCGCTGGCCACGGCGTACGTCCTGCTGATGGCCATCCTCGGCCCGACGGCCGCGCGCGTCGTCGAGCCGGTCTCCCGCGCCCTGCAACGGAAATCGGCTGCGAAGACCGCTCCCGCCGAGGCAAGCTGACGCAGGTCCCGAGCGCCCCAATGTGGCCTTCGGTGCGTTCAACGCACCCAAAGCGGCCTTCGGTGCGTTGAACGCAACCAGGGCCGCCTTGGGGTGCTGGGGTCAGCGCAGGTCCGCCCAGCACGCCCGCGATCCCGGGCTTCGTCAGCGAGGCGTACTGCGCGGACCGGCTTCCGATGCGACCGGGGCCGTCCTCTGCGACGCAGTGCGGCTGCTGGACATCGTCCTGAACACCGGGGTCGAGACCCTGGCGCTCCACTCGCCGGGCGGCTGGGCCCGAGCTCCCCGGCGAGCGGCTGGAGCTCACCTGGTCGCGCGACCCGGCGGCGGTGGCCCTGCGCGACGCCGCGATGCGCCGGATCCGCGAGTTCCCGGCGGTCCGCACGGTTTGAGTCTCCCACGCGCGCCGGCTCGACACGGCGAGGGAACACCTGCTGGTGCACATCGCCGTCGACGAGGACCTGCCCTCGGCGTCGGCGAGCCGGCTGATGGAGCCATGGCCCGGTGGGCATGCTGCCGGTGAACACCACGGCGCACGCCGCGGCCATCGCCGAGCTGGACGGCATGGGCCTGGACACCGTCCGGGCCGACCACGCGACCGGCCGCGTCGACGTCCTTTCCCGCGAGTACGACTAGCGCAGGTCCGCCCGGCCCGCCGACGGCACGAACACGCCACCGCCGAGGGACGGGTGGGTCGAGGCGGCCGGGACGACTCCGGCCAGCGGGACCGACACCGACGTCTTCGCCAGGTCCAGCGTCACCCGGCCCGGCTGGGCCGGCCCGCGGATGAAGCTGCCGTCCGTGCCGCCGATGACCAACGCCAGCGCGTGGCCCTTCGGCACGACGTGGTCCGTGGAAGCCAGGTCGAACGTCATCGTGTACGGCGTGCCCGGCGTCAGGACCTGTTCCTGGGAAAGGGAAGCGTAGTTCGCCAGGTCCGCCCAGCCACGGCTGAGGATGGTGTAGTTCACCTTCTTCACGTCCGCGGACGCCACGCGGTAACAGGCGTCGTCGCCCGTCGTCGACGAGCCCCAGCAGTTCTCCGTCGTCCCCGTCTTGATGCCCTCGCCGCTGCCCGCGAAGTTGCGGATCGTCGCCGGGCCGAGGTCCACCAGCAGCGCCGAAAGCCGCGCCGACGCCGTGCTCGGCGTCGCCGTCACCGTGATCTTCGACGTCCCGGACACCTGCAGGGCCGAGGCCAGCGTCCCGGTCGAGTAGGTCAGCGCGGCGGTGCCCGGGTTCGTCACCCAGGTGTCTTCGCCGAGGTTCGGGTTGTCGGTGAACGACGCCGTCCCGCTCGCCGCCGCCGTCCCGAGCGTGCCACCGGTGTGCGGCCGCAGTGCCGTGGTCACGGCGTTGGCGGCCGGGTAGGCGCTCTGGTCCACCCACTGGTCCGGCTGCCGCTCGACGCTGGCCTGCGGCCCGTTCTGGACGCCGTTGTCGAGGCCGAGCAGGTAGTGGTCGAACCACCGGTGCAGCAGGTCCACCCAGCCGTCGCGGCGGTAGTCGAACGGGTCGACGTGCCCGGTCTGCGACAGCCAGATCTTCTTCTCGACCTTCAGCGCGTCCCACCACTGCCCGAAGTGGATCGTCTTGACGTTGAGGTCGTTGACCCCGTGGGACAGCAGCACGCTCGCCCGCACGGTGCCCGCGTGGGTGACGTAGTCGCGATCGGCCCAGAGCGGCCCGTAGTCGCCGTTGGCCGTCGCGCCCTGCCGGAGCACCTGGTTCTGCGCCGAGCAGTTCTGGCCGCTGTTGCGCGCTTCGACGGTCTGCGCCAGCCCGTCCGGGTTGAAGCCGAAGGTCGCGCCGTCGGAGCGGTAGTAGTCGTACCAGGAGCTGATCGCGGAGATCGGCACGATGGTCTTCAGCCCGGCGACCCCGGTCGCCGCGACGCCGTTGGCGATCGTGCCGTCGTAGGACTTGCCGATCATGCCGACGTTCCCGGTGCTCCAGCCCGCGCTCACGGCGCTGCCACCGGTCTTCGCGCTGTAGCCGGTCGCGCGGCCGTTGAGCCAGTCGACGACCTTGCGCGCCGAATCGACGTCGGAGCTGCCGCCGACGTCCGCGCAGCCGGCCGACCGGTTCGTCCCGGCGAGGTCCACGAGCACCACGGCGTACCCGCGCGGCACGAAGTAGTTGTCGTAGAACAGCGGGAACTTCACCGGTTTCCCGGCGCTGTCGTACGTCTTCAGCTCGCTCTCGTTGCCGCGCCCGCAGCACGAGTAGTACGGGCTCGCGTCCATGATCACCGGGACGCGGCCGGTCGCTTCACTGGGCCGCACGATGTCGGCGGCGACGCGGTCGGGCTTGCCGTCACCGTCCCCGTCGTGGCCGATGTCCACCCAGACGGTCTCGCGGATCGCCTTCGTGTAGTCGTAGACCGGTTCGCTCGCCCTGGGCGCCGCGTGCGCCACCCCGGGGAGGAACGTCGTGAAGAGGATGAGCGCGAGCAGTGCCAGACCGGGTCGCATGGCTCCACGCTGGCAGTGGCGGCGGGCGCGCGCCACGGCGGAAAGTCGGGACTGTGCCAACCGGGGCTTCGCCACCCGGACCCCCGAAAAGCGGTCAGAGCTCCACGTTGCGGTAAAGCGCGCCGACCTCGCCCTTCGTCAGCCGCCGGATCGAGCCGACGCGCTGGTTGCCGAGCTGGACGTCGCCGACCGCGGTGCGGACCAGCTTCAGCACCGGGTGGCCGGTGTCCTTGAGCAGGCGGCGCACGATGTGCTTCTTGCCCTCGTGGATGACCAGCTCGACCAGCGACTTGCCGGAGTGCATGTCCTTGACCCGGAACTGGTCGACCTTGACGATGCCGTCCGGCAGCTCCCAGCCGCCCCGCAGCTCCTTGCCGAGCCCGCGCGGCACCAGGCCGTCGACCTCGGCGAGGTAGGTCTTGAGCACCCGGTAGGACGGGTGCATCAGCCGGTGGCCGAGGTCACCGTCGTTGGTCAGCAGCAGCAGGCCCTCGGTGTTCTCGTCGAGCCGACCGACGTGGACGACGCCCGGGGTCTCCTCGTAGCGGCCGGCCAGGTAGTCGCCCACGCACGGGCGGCCGCGGTCGTCCGACATCGTCGAGTGCACGCCCTTGGGTTTGTTCAGGGCGAGGTAGATGAGGTCGTCGCGCAGGTTCACGCGGGTGCCGTCGACGTGGATGACCGCCTCGTCCGGGTTGACGCGGCGACCCAGCTCGGTGACGACCTGGCCGTCCACCTCGACCCGGCCGGCCACGATCAGGTCTTCCGCCGCCCGCCGGGAGGCGACCCCGGCCTGCGACAGCACCTTCTGCAGGCGGATGCCGTCGGGGTGTTCACTGGATGTCATCGATGGTGTCCACTTCGGGTAGCAACGGAGCGATCGCGGGCAGGTCGTTCAGTGACGACAGCCCCAGTCGCTCCAGGAACAGCTCGGTCGTCACGTACAGCGTCCCGGTCGTCTCGGGGTCGGTCCCCATCTCTTCGATGAGGCCGCGCGCGAGCAGCGTCCGGATGACGCCATCCACGTTCACACCCCGCACCGCGGCGACCCTGGCCCGGGTCACCGGCTGCCGGTAGGCGATCACGGCGAGGCTCTCCAGCGCGGCCCGGGTCAGCTTCGACCGCTGGCCGTCCAGCAGGAGCTTCTCCACGAACGGGGCATGGACGTCCCTAGTGTAGAACCGCCACCCTTCACCGACGCGCCGCAGGTCGATCCCGCTGGTCCGGTCGGTGAACTTCTGCGCCATGGTCCGCAGGGCCACGACGATGCGCGACTTGGGTTGGCCGAGGGTTTCGGCGAGGAGCTCTTCACTCGCGGGAGAGTCGACGACCAGGAGAAGGGCCTCGAGGGCGGCTTCGAGGGCCTCGTCGGCGGCGAGGTCGGGGAAGGCGTCGGCGTCCCCGGCGGCGACCAGGTCGGACGCGGGGTCATCGGCGGCCTCGGGCTCCCCCGCGGGCGCACTTTCACGTGAAAGGTCCACCTCGGGACCCGCACTTTCACGTGAAAGTGCGGGCTCGGTGGCGAACACCTCGGCCACGGGCTCCACCGGGTCGCCGTCTTCGGTCACCGGTTCGCCGGACAGGGCCTCGTCCAGTGCCAGCTCCGCCGCGGCCTCTTCCAGCGCCACCTCGGCCGCCGTCGCCGACGGCTCAGCCGACGGCTCGTTCTCTTCGGAGGTCACCCGTACTCCTCTTCGTCTCCGGCAGCACGGTCCAGCTCGGCCGCCGCGGAGGCTTCTTCCTTCGAGCCGCCCGTCCAGCGGACGTGCAGCTCGGCCAGTGCCTCGGTCTGCTCGAACTGGACCGTCGCCTCGCGGTAGAGCTCCAGCAGCGCCAGGAACCGCGCCACGATCTCGACCGTGTGCTCGCAGTCGTCGACCAGCTCGCCGAACGTCGCCTGGCCGCGCTCGGCCAGCATCACCCGCAGGATCGCCGCGTGCTCGCGCACCGAGATGCGGCCCATGTGGATGTGGGCGATCGACACCGTGGGCGGCGGCTTCGGCCGGAACACCGCCACCGCGATCTCCGCGAACTTCGCCGGTGTCACGCCCAGCATGACCTCGGGCAGCAGCCCGACGAACCGCTCCTCCAGCGCCACCGACCGCGGGTAGCGCCGCAGCGCGCCCTGCTCCAGCTCGCCGAACAGGGCCGCCACCTGCTTGTACGCGCGGTACTGCAGGATCCGCGCGAACAGCAGGTCGCGGGCTTCGAGCAGCGCGAGGTCGTCTTCGCTCTCCACCTCGGCCGACGGCAGCAGCCGCGCCGCCTTGAGGTCCAGCAGCGTCGCCGCGATGACCAGGAACTCGGTCGTCTCGTCGAGGTTCCAGTCGGTGCCCAGCGCCCGGGTGTACGCGATGAAGTCGTCGGTGACCCGGTGCAGGGCCACCTCGGTGACGTCGAGCTGGTGCTGCGAGATCAGCTGCAGCAGCAGGTCGAACGGCCCCTCGAAGTTGGCCAGCCGCACCTTGAACTTCGACGTGCTCAGTTCCTCGGTGTTCACGCCTTCGGGAATCATCCCGCCGTGCACCGTCTGATGCGGCTCCGGGGCCTCCGGCGCGTCAGCCGGGGCCGGTGCCGACTCGTCCATCAGCCCTCGGTTTCGCCGCCGTCTGAGCCGACCACCCGCAGCCGCTGCACCAGCACCGACTCTTCGCCGTTCTGGTCGAAGTCCGCCAGGAGCACCGCGACGGCCTCGCGGACCAGCCGGCCGCGGTCGACGACCAGCTCGTGCTTGGCCCGCAGCGTCAGCCGGGCCTGTTCCATGGCCACGAGCTCGTCCCCGGACACGTACACGGTGATCTTCGCGTCGTGCTTGGTCCGGCCGGACCCGTGCGGGGCAGCGCTGCGGGCGAGCTGCTCCGTCCGGCCGTTGCCCGCCGGTTCGACGGGCTCGGCGGGCGCCGGTGGCGTCTGGGGCGGGAGGTCGAGAGCGGGACTGGAGGTGAGGCGGAAGAGCTCCGACGCTCCGGGCAGGGAGGCGCGCCTGCTCACCGAGCGATCACCTCGCGAGCAAGCTGGCGGTACGCCGCGGCGCCGGCCGACTTGGGCGCCCAGGTCGTGATCGGCTCACCCGCGACCGTCGTCTCGGGGAACCGCACCGTGCGGTTGATGACCGTGTCGAACACGGTCTCGCCGAATGCCTCCACCACGCGAGCCATGACCTCCTTCGAGTGCAGGGTTCTCGGGTCGTACATGGTGGCGAGAATCCCGACTATGTCCAGTTTGGGGTTGAGGCGTTCCTGCACCTTCTCGATCGTGTCGATCAGGAGCGCGACGCCTCGGAGACTGAAGAACTCGCACTCGAGCGGGATGATCACGCCGTCCGCGGCGGTCAGCGCGTTCACCGTGAGCAAGCCGAGTGAGGGCTGGCAGTCGACAAGAACATAGTCGTAGTCGTTCATGACCGGACGAAGGACCCGTAACAACGTGTGCTCGCGCCCTACCTCAGCGACGAGCTGGACCTCCGCCGCGGACAGGTCGATGTTGCTCGGCAGCAGGTCAACGCCGTCGACGCGGGTTTTCATCAGCACGTCGGTCGCGCTGACCGACCGCTCCATGATGGCGTTGTAGACCGTCTGGTCCAGTTCGTGCGGCTGGATGCCGAGACCGACCGCGAGCGCGCCCTGCGGGTCGAAGTCGACGAGCAGCACCTTGCGGCCGTACTCGGCGAGGGCGGCGCCCAGGTTGATGGTCGACGTCGTCTTGCCGACGCCGCCCTTCTGGTTGCACATCGCCATGATCTTGGCCGGGCCGTGCCGCTCCAGCGGCGCCGGATCGGCGTGCTCGCGGATCGGGCGGCCGGTCGGCCCGATCCCTTCGAGCTTCACCTTCTTGCCGTTGCGCTCGCCCGGGTCGTCCCCGTCGTGCACGGCCGGGGTCGCGATCTTGATGTCGTTGAGGTTCGCCGCCGCCGACCCGGCGGACTCGGCCGGGTGGGCCGGCTGGTTCGGTGTCGACATGGCGGGAAAGCTCCTTGTTGGTCGAGTCCGCCGCAGCCTATGCGCGGAGCCGGAGCCCCGGCAAAGCAACGCGCCGGACCCGAGGGGGCAATGTCACTCGACCGTCGGTCCAGCGTAGGAAGGCTGTTCGCCCTCTATAGGGCCGTCTAGCCCAACGCCCGCGGATGCGCCGTCGCGTACACCTCGCGCAGCGTGTTGACCGTGACCAGCGTGTACACCTGCGTCGTGGTCACCGAAGCGTGGCCGAGCAGTTCCTGGACGACACGGACGTCCGCGCCGCCTTCGAGCAGGTGCGTGGCGAAGGAGTGGCGGAGCGTGTGCGGCGAGACCGCGGCGACGATCCCCGCCCGTTCGGCGGTGTCCTTGAGGACCTGCCACGCGCTCTGCCGCGAAAGCCGGCTGCCGCGGGCGTTGAGGAACAGCGCCGCGGTGCCGCGGCCGTGGGCGGCCAGCGCGGGCCGCGCGCGGACGGTGTAGGCGTGCAACGCGGCGAGCGCGGGACGGCCGATCGGGACCAGCCGCTGCTTGCCGCCCTTGCCGTCGAGCAGCACGGTGCGTTCGGTGTCGTCGACGTCGTCGACGTCCAGGCCGACCGCCTCGGAGATCCGGGCGCCGGTGGAGTAGAGCACTTCCAGCAGCGCCCGGTCGCGCAACGGCCGTTCGCCGTCCGGCGGTGGGGTCTCCAGCAACCGCAGGACGTCGTCGACCGGCAGTGCCTTCGGCAGCCGCTTCGCGGGGGTCGGCGGCCGGACCTCGCGGGCGGGGTTGTGCTCGGTGAGGCCCTCGGCGTGGGCGAACTTGTGCAGGCCCCGCGCGGCGACGAGCGCCCGCGCGGCCGACGACGCGGCCAGCGGCTTGTGCTCGCCGTCGCCTTCCCGGAGAGCGGCGCCGAAGGACGTGACGTGCGCGGCGGTGACGTCGGCGATCTTCGCGATGCCCGCGCCGTCGAGGTGCGCGGCGTACCGGCGCAGGTCACGGGCGTAGCTGTCCAGCGTGTTGCGCGCGGTCCCGCGTTCGACGACCAGGTGGTCGAGGTACGCGGCGATCGCCTCGGCCGTGCTGCCCGCGACTGCCACGTCGGACACCTTAGGCCGCGCGAGACCTGTGACCCGGCAGAAACCCCGTTCTCAGCTTGACGCGGTTACCTTGGATTCATGGAGTCGGACCAGCTCCGCATCGGCACGGCCGAGCGCGAAGAAGCGGCGAGGCTGCTCGCCGACCACTTCGGCATGGGCCGCATCACGCCGGACGAGTACGAGACGCGGGTGACGGACGCCTACGCGGCGGCCACCCTGGGCGACCTGCGGCCGCTGTTCGCCGACCTGCCGCAGCCGCACCCGGGGTTCTTCGGGCCGCCATCGACCGCGATGCCGATGCCCGTGCCGATGTACACCCAGCCCCCGATGCCGATGCCCTACTCGCAGCCGATGCCGGTCCCCTACTCCTACCGGTCGAAGACCGTCGCCGGCGTGCTGCAGATCGTGCTGCCCTTCGGCGTGGGCCGGTTCTACACCGGCCAGATCGGCCTGGGCCTGCTGCAGCTGTTCGTCTGCATGATCACCTTCGGCTTCGGCGTGATCTGGCCGATCATCGACGGCATCGCGCTGCTGGCCCACGGCGGTCTCGACGCCGAAGGCCGCCCGCTGCGCCCCTGACCCGAGCGCCCCAATGTGGCCTTCGGTGCGTCAGACGCACCCAAGGCGGCCTTCGGTGCGTCTGACGCACCCAAGGCCGCCTTGGGGGGTTCGGGTGAGGGTTC